>NZ_JACYMG010000008.1:0-284156 GCF_020858035.1 Janthinobacterium sp. EB271-G4-3-2
GTTTTACAGCGATCCGAAGATCACTGCTGCACTTACATCAAATGCCCACACTTATCGACTGTTAATTGTTAAAGAACGGTATTCGGTACTGCTTATTTGCCACTCTCGCGCTATCGACAAAGCGTTGTGTTTGTCAGCTGCGAAGAAGGAAGAGTATGCAGCGTTTCGGCTAATTCGTCAACCTTCTTTTTTTGCCGTTTGCTACTGCATCCGGCTCCCTCTGTTTCGCTAAAACCACTGCGTCTCATCGGGGAGGCGAATCATATCAAAGACCGTCGAAGTTTGGCAAGCGCTTTTCAAGGAAAGCGTGCATGCCTTCTTTTTGCGCAGGCGTACCGAAGGCGGCCTGGAACAAGCGGCGCTCGTAGGCGACACCATCGGTCAACGTGGTTTCAAAGGCGCGGTTGACGCAATCCTTGATCATCATTGCAACCGAGGTCGGCATGGCGGCGATGGTCTTGGCGGCGGCCAGGGTTTCTTCCAGCAATTTGTCAGCCGGCACCACGCGCGACACGAGGCCGATGCGTTCCGCCTCGGCGGCATCGATGGTGCGCGCCGTCAGCAACAGATCCATGGCCTTGGCCTTGCCGATGGCGCGCGGCAAACGCTGCGTGCCGCCCGCGCCCGGCGTGACGCCGACCTTGATTTCCGGCTGGCCGAATTTGGCGCTGTCGGCGGCGATCAGGAAATCGCACATCATGGCCAGTTCGCAGCCTCCACCGAGCGCATAGCCCGCCACCGCACCCACCACCGGTTTGCGCACGCGCAAGATATGCTCCCAGTTGCGGCTGATGTAGCCCTGGGTATAGGTATCCGGGTAGGTGTAATCGGCCATGGCGGCGATATCGGCGCCGGCGGCAAATGCTTTTTCGCTGCCCGTGAGGACGATGCAGCCGATATTGTCGTCAGCGTCGAACTTCAGCAAGGCGTCGCCCAGCTCATTCATCATGTTCTCATTCAAGGCATTGAGCGCCTTGGGGCGGTTCAGGCGGATGACCGCCACTTTGTCCTGGATATCGATAATCAGGTCTTCGTATTGCATAGTGTCTCCTCTCGATGAACGGTGCAACGATTGTAGCGGCTAACGGCAGCGGCGCGGCAGGTGCGCTGCTATTATTGTGAGCCCGATCTTTTTTATCGAGCAGCATATTTTCTCTTCCCTCTTCCAGTATTGCGCCCACTACCTGCGCGGCGACGGCAGCGCCGCCAGCGTCAATTTCCGCCGCCTGTGGTTCAGCAATGGCCTCAATTGCTTCGGCGCCCAGATCACCTCGCTGGCCCTGCCCCTGTGCGCGGTGCTCTTGTTGCATGCGACGCCGGAACAGATGGGCGTGCTGGTTGCGCTGCAGGCGCTGCCGTTCGCCCTCTTCGGCTTGCCCGTCGGCGTGCTGCTGGACCGGCGCAGCAAGCACCCGATCATGCTGTTCAGCGAAAGCATGTCGGGCCTGGCCCTGGCCAGCGTCGCCGTAGCTTACTGGTGCGGCGTGCTGTCGATGCCATGGTTATATATAGTGGGCTTCATCATCGGCACGGGCTTCGTCGTCGGGGGCGGCGCAGAGCAGGTGTTTCTGACTTTCCTCGTGGGCCGCGATGGCTTGATCGATGCGCAGTCGAAATTTGCCGCCACCGAATCGGCTTCGCGCCTGATCGGTCCCGGCCTGGCCGGCGTACTCGTGCAAGTACTGTCGGCGCCCGTCGCCATCCTGTGCACGGCGTGCGGCTATCTGATTTCGGTTTGCAATTTGCGCGCCATGAGCGTGCGCGACCCTCGGCCAGCCCCCTCCGACAAGCACGCCTTGCGCGACATCGCCGACGGCTTGCTGTTCGTCTGGCGCGAACCGCTGCTGCGCGCGCTGGCCTGGGGCGCCGGCATCTGGCACTTCCTGTTTTACGCCAGCATAGCCTTGACGGTGCTGTTCGCCACACGCGACCTGGGCATGAGCCCGGGCGTGCTGGGCATGACGCAGATGCTCGGCGGCGCCGGCGTCCTGCTCAGCGCCTTCATCGTCAAACCCTTGACGAAGCGCCACGGCGCCGGCCGCACCATCCTGATCGGCCTGGCATCGACTTCGCTCTGTTTTGCCCTGACACCCACGATACCCGCCGCGCTGTTCGGCAGCGCGGCCGCCAGCGCCGTGGCCTATGCCATCTTGATGTTCTTTTTCGATTGCGGCGTGATGCTGTTCTTTATTCCCTACCTGGGCTTGCGCCAGAAAGTCACACCCGACCCCATGCTGGGCCGCATGACGTCGACCATGCGCTTCCTGACGGTGGCCACGGCGCCGCTGGGTGCGCTGGCCGCCGGCTGGATAGCGGAACATTTTGGCGTGCGCAATAGCCTGGCCTGCATCGCGGCCGGCAGCATCGTGTTGACGGTGGCCATGGTGTGGGGCACGCCGCTGCGTAGCGTGCGCACCTGAAGCGGTGAACGGGAATACACTGGCAAAAGATTGCCTTGGCGACACTATTCACGCCAAAGCTTGTGAGGTTTGATTTATATCAAGGTTTTAATTGATGTAAATCCATAAGCTGTCTTACATCATTTGAGGAGCACGCTATGTTTAACACCATCTTATTTCCCACCGACGGCTCGCCGCTGTCCGACAAAGCCGCCGAGACCGCCCTCGCCTTCGCCCAATTGAACAAGGCCAAGCTGGTTGCCATCAGCGTGGTGCAGCCGTTTCCGTTCTCGCCGATGGCGGACGGCGGCATCGTGCTCGACGCCAGCCTGTATGAACAGCAGATGCAGGAAGCGTCGCAACGCGCTATCGACAAGATCGGCGCAGCGGCGCGTGCCGCCGGCGTGCCTTTCGAAGGCGTGGTCGCCGTGTCGCCGAGCCCGCACGATGAAATCGTCAATGCGGCGCAAACCTACCATTGCGACATCATCCTGATGGCCTCGCACGGCCGCAAGGGTTTGAACAAGCTGTTCGTGGGCAGCGAAACGCAAAAAGTGCTGGCGCACACTCACTTGCCAGTGATGGTCTTGCGCTAAGTCACACCACGAACCGCCCGGCGCCGCGAGAAACTCAGCGCGCCGGCGCCTGCTTCGGCAACAACACCCACACGGCGCCGCTCTGCTTCATGCGGCCCGCATTCTCGGCCGCTTCCGCGCCAAAACCAAAGAAGTAATCGACACGGATCGGCCCGCGAATGGCGCCGCCCGTATCCTGCGCCATCACCAGGCGCTGCATGGGAATCTCGCTATTGGCTTGCGTGGTAGACAGGAACACGGGCGCCCCCAGCGGCAGGAAGCGCGAATCGATGGCCACCGAGCGCTGCGGCGTCAGCGGCACGCCCAGCGCGCCCTTCGGCCCCACTTTCGGATCGGGCAAACGCTCTTCCTTGAAGAAGACATAGCTGGGATTGGCGTTGAACAATTCATCCTTGCGCGTCGGGTGGCCGGCGATCCACGCCTTGATGCCCTGCGCGGAGGCCTGGCT
This sequence comes from Janthinobacterium sp. EB271-G4-3-2, assembly GCF_020858035.1. Taxonomy (NCBI): domain Bacteria; kingdom Pseudomonadati; phylum Pseudomonadota; class Betaproteobacteria; order Burkholderiales; family Oxalobacteraceae; genus Janthinobacterium; species Janthinobacterium sp. EB271-G4-3-2. The sequence continues at coordinate 3,444 of NZ_JACYMG010000008.1, forward strand.
CAAGGTCAGCTCGCCCTTGTCGACCAGGTAGCGGCCGATCGATTTATACGGATGACCATTCTGGTCCGCGTACGCCACGCGCACGGTTTCCTGCGTATCGGTCAGCTGCACGCGGCCTGAGCCCTGCACCTGCAGGAAGAAGGCCTCGACTTCATCATCCACCCACAGCAATTCCTTGCCCGTGACGGACGTGGCGCGCTCGATGTCGGCGCGGGTCGCGTACGGCACCACCTTCTTGCCGACCAGCTTGCCCCGCAAGCGCATGTTTTTCAGTTCCGGATACACGCCGGACAAATCCACCGAGACGAGGTCGTCGGGCACCTTGTACAGCGGTGTCTGATAGGGGCCGCCCCGCTTGCGCGCGCCGTGCAGCAGCGGCTCGTAATAGCCGGTGACGAGGCCAGTGCTGGCGCCATCGGCGGTGATCACTTGATTCGGCACAAAGAAGGTCTCGAAGAACAGACGGATGGCCTTGTCGCTGTCGGCATTCACCTGGCGCGCGATCGTGCACGATTCCTTCCAGTCCGGACGTTTGACCAGCACGCCGCACGACGCCATGAACGCTGGCCAGGCGGCGCGCATGTCGTCGCGGGCCCAGCCAGGCAAGGCGGCAAACTTGGCGGGCACGAAGGTGGGCGTCGCGACATCCGCGGCATCCTTGGCGTCGGCCGGCTTGGCCGGAACCGGCTTGACGACGGTCGGCGCGATGGGCGGCGCCTTGCCGCCGGCGGCGGCCGGTGGCGTGGGCGGCGTGGTACAGGCGGACAGCGCGAGCGCGACGGCGCCGATTGAAACGGGTAGACTACCGCGTGTCAACAGACGGCGGGTAAATACTAAGCTGCGGGTAAATAACATAGGGGTGCGTATGTGGATCTTGATGATAGAGGCGCTGGTGGCGTTCTTCTTGCTGGCATTTATAGTCTGGTGGACCATGTATTCGGGTAAAAAACCCGTCCCACCGGCGCGCAAGCAGCTCGGCGAAGAACAGGACAGCGCCGAAAAACTGAAGTAAGGGGCGCAAGCCCCCGGCGTTGCGTCAATGCAGGGTGCGTGGCACCGATAGCACGAACTCGGGAATCGGCGCTTCAAACTGATGGCCATCTTCGGCCACGCAGAAATACTCGCCGTGCATCGAGCCTTGCGGCGTGCCCAGCATGGTGCCGCTCGTGTATTCGAACTGTTCGCCCGGCTGCAGCAGCGGCTGGTGGCCGACGGCGCCCAGGCCGCGCACCTCTTCCACCTTATTGTTCGCATCCGTGATGACCCAGTGGCGCGAAATCAGTTGCGCGCCAGCCGTGCCCGTGTTGACGACGCGGATCGTGTAGCTGAACACGTGCCGCCCCTGGTCCGGTGCCGATTGCTCGGGCAGGTATTGCGTCTTGACCGTTACCGTAAATTCATAAGTCGCCATCGTCATTCCTATTCAGACATTGCAGTCATTATGGCGGCGCGTGTGCCGCATAGGCCACGGCGCGCCGTGTATTCTGTGTTTCATCGTGCTTCAATGAGGCATGGCAGCGGCGTCAAGCGTAAAATAGCGCATCTTCGCATTTTCTATCCTTTAGCTACTCCACCATGACTACATTCCGTATCGCTCCCAGCATCCTGTCCGCCGACTTTGCCCGCCTGGGCGAGGAAGTGCGCAACGTCGTTACCGCCGGCGCCGACATCATCCACTTCGACGTGATGGATAACCATTATGTGCCGAACCTGACCATCGGCCCGCTGGTGTGCGAAGCGATCCGCCCGCACGTGCAAGTGCCCATCGACGTGCACCTGATGGTCAAGCCTGTCGATCGCATTATCCCGGATTTCGCCAAGGCTGGCGCGAACATCATCACCTTTCACCCTGAAGCGTCGGATCACGTCGACCGCTCCTTGCAACTGATCCGCGACAATGGCTGCAAATCGGGCCTGGTGTTCAACCCGGGCACGCCGCTGCACTACCTGGAACACGTGATGGACAAGATCGACATCATCCTGATCATGTCCGTCAATCCAGGCTTCGGCGGCCAGTCCTTCATCCCGCAGGCGCTGAAGAAAATCGCCGAAGCGCGCCGCATGATCGACGAATCGGGCCGTGACATCATGCTGGAAGTCGATGGCGGCATCAAGATCGACAACATCGCCGCCGCCGCCGCTGCCGGCGCCGACACCTTCGTCGCCGGCTCGGCCATCTTCGGCAAGCCAGACTACAAAGCCGTCATCGACGCCATGCGCGCCGAGCTGGCAGCCGTCAAGGGCGCCTGATGCAAGCGGGCACGGTGAAAGACCACGTACTGGCCGGCGTGCGCGCCGCCATCATCGACCTCGATGGCACGATGCTCGACACCGTGCCCGATTTTCATGTCGCCATCAACGGCATGCGCGCCGAACTGGACCTGGCGCCCATCAGCGCCGATGCCATCCAGCTGATGGTCGGCAAGGGCTCGGAAAACCTGATCCGCACCGTGCTGGCGCTCGACTTCGATGCGGCCGGCGTGGAACAGCGTTTCGAGCAGGCGATGGACGGCTACCAGCGCCACTACCTGGCCATCAACGGCCAGTTCAGCACCCTGTACCCGGATGTGGAAGCGGGGCTGGCGGCGATGAAGGCGGCGGGCCTGCGCCTGGCGTGCGTCACCAACAAGCCGATCGCCTTCGCCCTGCCCCTGCTGAAACTGAAAAACCTCGACCAGTATTTCGAGATCGTCTACGGCGGCGATTCGCTGCCGAGGAAGAAGCCGGACCCGATGCCGCTGCTGCAAGTGTGTGCGGACTTCGACCTGACGCCCGCCAAAGTGGTGGCCATCGGCGACTCCTCGAATGACGCGCAAGCGGCCAGGGCTGCGGCTTGCCCCGTATTGACCGTACCGTATGGCTACAATCACGGACACTCTATACACGATACCGATTCCGATGGTATAGTAAAGACACTGCTCGAAGCAGCCCGTTTTATTAGCATGCAAAATTAACCGGCATACTGACCAAACCCACCACCATATCGTGAACACGTTTCTCATCAAAAAACACAATGTCACCCAAACCGGCTCGATTGAGGCCTGGCTTTGGCGACGCTGGCAATCCTGGCAGGCTTAAGGGCCGAGCCGTTACGATTGCTGCCGGCTGCACCCGTATAGTTTGCGCATATTGCGCATGTTGCGTGCCCCGGCAAGTTTTTTGATAACCCACCGCAGGGTTTGTGCACTATGCACACTCATACCCTGACGGCATGGAGAGAAACATGACCGAACTCGAATTCAAATCGCTGGCCCAGCAAGGCTACAACCGCATCCCCCTGATCGCGGAAGCGTTCGCCGACCTGGAAACGCCGCTCACCCTGTACCTGAAACTGGCACAGGCCCAACAAGGCGGCAAGAACACCTTTTTGCTTGAATCCGTCGTCGGCGGCGAACGCTTCGGCCGCTATTCCTTCATCGGCTTGCCCGCCACGACCGTGTTGCGCAGCCATGGCAAGCGCACCGAAATCGTCAAGAACGGCGTCGTGATCGAAGAGCACGAAGGCAATCCGCTCGACTTCATCGAACAGTACCAGTCGCGCTTCAAGGTCGCCCTGCGCCCCGGCATGCCGCGCTTCTGCGGCGGCCTGGCCGGCTACTTCGGCTACGACACCGTGCGCCACATCGAGAAAAAACTGGCCGGCGGCGCGCCGAAAGATGACTTGAAGCTGCCCGACATCCAGCTGATGGTGACGGAAGAACTGGCCGTCATCGACAACCTGTCCGGCAAGCTCTACCTGATCGTCTACGCCGACACGGCGCAAGCCGAGTCGTTTTCGAAAGCGCAGCAGCGCCTGAAGGATTTGCGCATGATGCTGCGCCGCGGTGTCGATGCGCCCGTCACCAGCGCTTCCGTGCGCACGGAAACCATCCGCGACTTTTCCAAGGAAGACTACCTGAAGGCCGTCGCCAAGGCGCATGAATACGTGATGGCGGGCGACCTGATGCAGGTGCAGATCGGCCAGCGCATCCGTAAACCCTATGTCGATTCGCCGCTGACTTTGTACCGCGCCCTGCGTTCGCTGAACCCGTCGCCGTATATGTACTTCTATAATTTCGGCGACATGCAGATCATCGGCGCCTCGCCCGAGATTTTGGTGCGCAACGAAAGCACGGCCGATGGCGGCAAGAAAGTCACCCTGCGCCCCATCGCCGGCACGCGTCCGCGCGGCGCCACGCCGGAGCGCGACGCCGAGCTGTCGGCCGAGCTGCTGGCCGATCCGAAAGAGATCGCCGAGCACGTGATGCTGATCGACCTGGCGCGCAACGACATCGGCCGCATTGCGGAGACGGGCAGCGTGCACGTCACCGACCGCATGGTCATCGAAAAATACTCGCACGTGCAGCACATCGTCTCGAACGTGGAAGGCACCTTGAAGAAAGGCTTGTCGAACCTCGACGTGCTGCGCGCGACCTTCCCCGCCGGCACCCTGACGGGCGCGCCGAAAGTGCGCGCCATGGAAGTGATCGACGAACTGGAAATCACCAAGCGCGGCATCTACGGCGGCGCCTGCGGCTACCTGTCGTTTGGCGGCGAAATGGACGTGGCGATTGCGATCCGCACGGGCGTGGTCAAGGACGGCATGCTGTACGTGCAGGCCGCGGCCGGCATCGTCGCCGACTCCATTCCCGAAATGGAATGGCAGGAAACGGAAAACAAGGCGCGCGCCGTACTGCGCGCCGCCGAACAAGTGCAAGATGGCCTGGATGGAGGGTTTTAAGATGCTGCTCATGATCGACAATTACGACTCCTTCACCTACAACATCGTGCAGTATTTTGGCGAGCTGGGCGAAGACGTGCGGGTCTACCGCAACGATGAAATCACGATCGAACAGATCGAGGCGCTGAACCCGGACCGCATCTGCATCTCGCCCGGCCCGAAAGCGCCAGCGCAGGCGGGCATCTCGGTGGAAGTGCTCAAGCACTTCGCCGGCAAGAAGCCGATACTGGGCGTGTGCCTGGGCCACCAGGCCATCGGCGAAGCGTTTGGCGGCAAGGTCATCCGCGCCAAGCAAGTCATGCATGGCAAGACTTCCCTCATCGCGCATACGGGCGTGGGCGTTTTCAAAGGCTTGCCCAGCCCCTTCACAGTGATCCGCTACCACTCTTTGGCGATCGAACGCGCCTCGCTGCCTTCCTGCCTGGAAGTGACGGCGTGGACGGACGACGGCGAAATCATGGGCGTGCGCCACCGGGAATACGATATCGAGGGGGTGCAGTTCCACCCCGAATCGATCCTCTCGGAACACGGCCACGCCCTGCTGAAGAATTTTCTCGAGCGCTGATCCCATGCGCACGCTCCGGCGTGCCATCAGTGTCCTCCTGCGCCATCATTGAAGAAGGAAGCATCATGCCGATCACACCACAAGAAGCCCTGCTGCGCTGCATCGAACACCGCGAGATCTTTCACGACGAAATGCTGTACCTGTTCCGCCAGATCATGTCCGGCGAAATGTCGCCCACCATGATCGCGGCCCTCACCATGGGCTTGCGCGTGAAAAAGGAAACCATCGGCGAAATCGCCGCCGCCGCGCAAGTGATGCGCGAGTTTTCCACCAAGGTGCCCATGGCCGACACCACCAACCTGCTCGACATCGTCGGCACGGGCGGCGACGGCGCGCACACATTCAACATTTCCACCGCCTCGATGTTCGTGGCGGCGGCGGCCGGCGCGCGCGTGGCCAAGCATGGCGGGCGCAGCGTGTCGTCCTCGTCCGGCAGCGCCGACGTGCTCGATTCCTTGGGCGTCAACATCAACCTGCAGCCCGAGCAGATCGCCCAGTCGATCGCGCAAACGGGCATCGGTTTCATGTACGCGCCGAACCACCATGCGGCCATGAAGCATGCGGCGCCCGTGCGCAAGGAGCTGGGAGTGCGCACGATTTTCAATATCCTGGGGCCGCTGACGAATCCGGCCGGCGCGCCGAACATCTTGATGGGCGTGTTCCACGCCGATCTGGTCGGCATCCAGGTGCGCGTGCTGCAGCGCCTGGGCGCGCAGCATGCGATCGTCGTGTATGGCCGCGACAATATGGATGAAGTGTCGCTCGGCGCCTCTACCCTCGTGGGCGAGCTGGTCAACGGCGAAATCCGCGAATATGAAATCCATCCGGAAGACTTCGGCATGTCGATGATCGCCAGCCGCAACCTGAAAGTGGCCGATTCCACCGAATCGAAAGCGAAGATGATGGAAGCGCTGCGCGGCGAGCCTGGTGCCGCTGCCGACATCGTCGCCCTGAACGCGGGCACGGCGCTGTATGCGGCCGGCGTGGCCAGCTCGATCGAAGACGGCCTGGCGCGCGCGCGCACCGCCGTCAGCTCGGGCGCCGCGCTGGCGAAACTCGACCAATTCGTGCAGGTGACGCAGCAGCTTGGCACCCCGGCGCAAGCGTAAGTCCTCCGCCCTCCTTTATAGAATAGCGACCATCATGTCCGACATACTCGATAAAATCCTGGCCGTAAAAGCCGATGAAGTGGCCAAGGCCAAAGCCCGCCGCAGCCTGGCCAGCCTGCGCGGCGACGTGGAAAGCGACAGCGAACTGCGCGCCGGCCTGCGCGGCTTCGAAGCCAGCCTGCGCCAGCACATCGCCGCCGGCAAGCCCGGCATCATCGCCGAAGTGAAAAAGGCATCGCCGTCGAAAGGCGTGATCCGCGCCGACTTCCGCCCTGCCGACATCGCCGCCAGCTATGCCCAGCACGGCGCGGCTTGCCTGTCCGTGCTGACCGACGAGCAGTTCTTCCAGGGCAGCGTGGAGTATCTGCAGCAGGCGCGTGCCGCCTGCGCCATCCCCGTGCTGCGCAAGGATTTCATGGTCGACATGTACCAGATCTATGAAGCGCGGGCCATGGGCGCCGACTGCATCCTCCTGATCGTCGCGGCGCTCGACCATGGCCTGATGGCGGAGATGGAGGCGTGCGCCCACGAACTGGGCATGGGCGTGCTGATCGAAAGCCACGACGGCGAAGAACTGACGGCGGCGCTCAAGCTCAAGAGCGCGCTGATCGGCATCAACAACCGCAACCTGCGCACGTTCGAGACGTCGCTGGAAACGACACTCGGCCTGCTGCCGCGCATCCCGCAAGACAAATTGATCATCACGGAATCGGGCATCCACAGCACGGCCGACGTGCAGCGCATGCGCGATGCGCACATCCACAGCTTCCTCGTGGGCGAAGCGTTCATGCGCGCGCCAGACCCCGGCGTGGAACTGGAACGCCTGTTCAGTTAAACCATGGTAGGCTGGCAGCCATGAGACACGCGATCACCATCCTTGCCGTCGCCAGCCTGCTGGCAGCCTGCCAAAGTACGCCGCCACCAGCGGTGAACGCACCCACGTCCACGCCCCCTCGCACGCCGGCCGCGATACAGCTCGCCGCCAGCATCGATGCCTACAAATCGCTGGTGGCGCAGCAGATCATGGCCGCCAACGCAGAATATACGTTCAGCGGGCGCCTGCCGCCCATGCTGCCGGCCATCGTCGTGCTCGACCTGAGCGTGGGCCCGGACGGCGAGCTGAAAAGCGTGCACGTGCATCGTTCGCGCGACGGCGAAGCATCGGCCGCCGCGCTGGCCGCCGTGCGGCGCATGCCGGCCTACTTTCCTCCGGCGGGACACCTGATGCGCCGCCACGCCCGGAGCTTCGATTTCTCCGAAACCTTCCTCTTCAACGTCTTCAACGGCCAGTACCGCTTCCAGCTGCGGACATTGTCCGGCCCTCAGTAACCGCGCAAGCATCGAGTTCGATGCGGTCGCGTCCCCGCTCCTTGGCCAGGTACAGGGCCGCATCGGCGCGCGACAGCAGCTGTTCCAGCCCCTCCATCACCGATGCCTGGCAAGCGACGCCGATGCTGACCGTACACGGTGGCAGCCCCGCATGACCGGGCTCGTGCAGCAAGGCGCGGATGCGTTCGGCCACGCCCAGCGCGTTATGCGCCGGCATGTCCGGCATCAGCACGACGAACTCCTCGCCGCCGAAACGCGCCACGCAATCCGATTCGCGCAAGGCGCTGCCGATGACGGCGGCCACGTGCGCCAGCACCTGGTCGCCCACCGCGTGACCGTAGCGGTCATTGATCAATTTGAAGTAATCGAGGTCGATGCTGAGCAGTGTCAGCGGCAAACGGCGGCGGCGCAGATTGCCTGTCTCGCGCGCATAGGCGTCGCCAAAGCCGCGCCGGTTCAGCACCTGCGTCAGCGGATCGTGGGTCGAACGGCGCTCCAGTATCTGCTGCAGGCGCCGCGTGGCCACCGTCATGAAGCCCACCGTCAGCAGCAGCGCCATGAAATTGGCGACCGCCAGATAGATGCCGGCCGGCGTGCCGGCCACCATCAGGTTCACGCTGGCGCCGCCATGCAGCAAGGCCGACACGCCGCGCGCCAGCACCACGGCCGCTTGCATCAGCATCAGCCCGCCAAAGAAAAAACTGGAAAAGTGGCGCTCGCCATGGCGCCACACCAGCTGCACCTGGCGCGCGTAAAACAGGAAGACCAGCAAGGAAAAGACCGCCACGCGCACCGAGAAATCGGGGCGCGCCAGCAGCCACCAGCTATTGCCGGCGATGGCCAGGGCAAGTATCAGCAGATAGGCGCGGCGGCTGGGCGCCAGGCCGAAGAATTTCTCCGTGCCCAGCATCGACAGGCCGATGCCGGCCACCAACGCCGCATTGGCCGCGATCATGGACAATGCCGGCGGCAGCACCTCGCGGGTGCCGAACAACAGGGACGCGCACACCAGCAGCAGCAAACCGGCCGCCCAATGTCCGAGGCCCTGCACCTCGCGCCGGAAGCTGCGATACACCGAGAACATGACGATGCTCATCGCCCCGCACATCAGGGTCGTCATCAGCATGATCGTTCGAGGATCGAGGGTTTGCACGTTGGGCGCGGTCAAAAAGAATCAGTTCGGCAATTTTAGTTTAGTTAAGGAAAAATTAGTTCATATGCAGTAAATAATGATGGCAAGAGGCCAATGCCGGCGGATACGCGGCATTGAGAAATTGCAGCCTGAAATAGAAAACCGGCCAGTGACGGCCGGTTTTCTATCTTACCGCATGACGAACAGCTTATACAGCGCTAGGGCGCTTCGGCCCCGTGGCTTTCTTTGGCGCCGGCAACAGGGCCAAGCTGACACCGGGCACGCGGTCGCCCTGCAGCACGGCCGCGAACGTCATCAGCTCGTCACGGCGGAAGGCGTGCACTGTCACTTTGGCACCGACGGCATAGCGGCCCAGCAAGGTGTCGAGGTTCGCCGGGTTGCCCGTTACGCGCAAGCCATCGACGGCCACCAGCACGTCGCCCGCCGACAGGCCGGCTGCGTGGGCGGCGCCGCCCTGGTGCACCTGCGCCAGTTTGGCGTCGTTGCCGTCGCGCCCCAGGTTGACGTCCAGGCTGGCTTTTTCCGCCTTGCGCGCGTCGCTGTATTTCACGCCGAACGGCGCCAGCAGGCGCGCCAGCGGCACGTCGTCCGTGCCGCGGATGTAGCGCTCGAAGAACGGCTTCATGCGCGTGCCGGAAACTTCATCGAACAGGGCTTCGACTTCGGCCGGCGTCACGCCGCGCGCTTTACCCTTGTAGAAATCGCGGCCATAGCGCTGCCACAGCGCCTGCATCACGTCGTCCAGCGACATTTCGCCGTTCGTCTTGCTGCGGATCGTCAGGTCGAAGGCCAGCGCGATCAACGAACCCTTGGTGTAGTAGCTGACGATGGCGTTCGGCGCGTTTTCATCCTGGCGGTAGTACTTGCCCCAGGCGTCGAAGCTGGAGTCGGCCACGCTTTGCTTGGTGCGGCCGCTGCCGCGCAAGACGCTGTTGACGGTTTTTCCAAGCAATTTGAAATAGGCCGCCTCGTCGATCAGGCCCGCGCGCACCAGCATCAGGTCATCGTAATAGCTGGTGAAGCCTTCGAACAGCCACAGCAGCGGCGAGTAGCTTTCCGCCTGCAGGTTGTACGGCGCAAAGGCGGCCGGCTTGATGCGCTTGACGTTCCAGGTGTGGAAGTACTCGTGGCTGCACAGGCCCAGGAATTTCAGGTAGCCGTCGCCGATCTCGGTGCCGTTTGACGCCGTCGTCGGCAGGTCGGCGCGCGCGCAGATCAGCGCCGTCGAGGCGCGGTGTTCGAGGCCGCCGTAACCGTCGCCGACGGCCATGGTCATGAACACATAGCGGTCCATCGGCGCTTTTTTGGTCTTCGGCTCGAAGAAGGCGATCTGCGTTTCGCAGATGGCTTTCAGGTCGCGGCACAGACGGTCCAGGTCCAGGTTCGGTACCTTGCCCGTGACGACGATATCGTGCGGCACGCCATGCGCGGAGAAGGTGGCCAGCGCGAAGTCGCCCATTTCCACCGGGTGGTCGATCAATTCATCGTAGTTGGCGGCCTGGTAGCTGCCGAAACCATAGCGCTTGGCCTTGAGTTCCGGCAGGGTGGTGGCCACTCGCCAGGTCTTGCAGGCGGCATCCTTGGGCTGCACGATGTGCACTTCATGGGCGTCGGATTCCTGGCCCAGCACGCGCAGGAACACGCTGGTGCCATTGAAGAAGCCGTGATTCTGGTCCAGGTGGGCGGCGCGCACGGACAAATCCCACGCATATACGTCGTATTCGACCGTCAACGGACCCTTGCACGGCGCGGCTTGCCACGAGTGCTTGTCCAATTTGGTCAGCGCCACGGCCTTGCCCTCGGACTCGGCGCGGATGCTGACGATGTTGCGCGAAAATTCGCGGATCATGTAGCTGCCCGGGATCCAGGCCGGCAAGGACAGGACCTGGCCGATGGCGGCCGGCGACTTGACCGTCAACGTCACCATGAACATGTGGCCTGCCAGGTCCGCTGCGGCGATGCTGTAGATGATGCCGGCGGCCGGTGCGGCTTTCGCCTTGGTTTTCGCAACGGCTTTGCTTGTGGCATTGCCGGAGGCTTTTGCGGTGATTTTTTTAATCGGTGCTTTCTTCATGTTTTCCTCGTGTCTGGCATGGATGTTCTACAATCGCCCGGGCGCGCCATGCACCGGCGACAAATCGTCAGGTGTATCAATATCGCGCAAGATGCCGCCGTCGTCCACTGTCACTTCGCATACGGCATGGCTGTTGACGATGCTGCGCGCGCCCTGGTCGCCATCGAGCGCCAGCAGCAGCGGCAAGTGGAAAGCGCTGAACGCGACAGGATTGCCGCGCCGTCCCTGGAACACGGGCACGGCGATGCGCGCGCCATCGCCGATGGCTTGCGACAAGGCGGCGATTGTAGCCGCTTCCACGAAAGGCATGTCGCCCAGGGCGATCAGCCAGCCCGGCGCGCCGCGCACGTAATCGATGGCGCAGGTCAGCGACGCGGCCATGCCCGTGTCCGCGTCATGGCAGACGCGTACCTCGCAGCCCAGCGCGCCGAGCACGCGCGCCACCTGCGTGTCGTCGGCACGCACCACGGCCAGCACGCGCGGCAAGGCGGCCAGCATGGCTTTTGCTGCCGCCACCACCACCGGCAAGCCCGCGTGCGGGCCTTCGGCCAGCGGCTGCAATAATTTGTTCTGTACGCCGGAAGGGTCGAACCTGCGTCCCCTTCCGGCTGCCAGCAAGATGCCGACCGTACTCAAAAAACCGCTGCCGTCATGCGGCCGCCAGGTCGAACGGCAGCTTGCGCAAGCGCTTGCCCGTCAGGGCGAACAGCGCATTGGCGAATGCCGGCGCCAGTGGCGGCACGCCCGGTTCGCCCATGCCCGTCGGCGCGTCGCCCGACGGCACCAGGTGCACCTCGATCACCGGCATGTCGGGCATGCGCGGCACCGGGTAGTCGCCGAAGTTCTGCTGCTCCACCACGCCATCCTTGAGCGTGATGGCCGCGCCGGGGATGGTCATGCCCAGCGCCATCAGCGCGGCGCCCTGCACTTGCGCCTCGATCGTCAAGGGATTGACGGCCAGGTTGCAATGCACGCCCGCCCATACCTGGTGCAGCTTGGGCGCGCCTTCCACCACCGAGGCCGTCACCACGTAGGCGACGACGGAATTGAACGACTCGTGCATGGCCACGCCCCATGCCTGCCCTTTCGGCAACTTCTTCCTCCCGTAGCCGGACTTGGCCACGGCCAGGTCCAGCGCGGCGATGTGGCGCGTGTGCCTGGCGTCGATCAGCTGCTTGCGGTAGGCGACGGGGTCCATCTTCGCCACATGCGCCGCTTCGTCGATCAGGGTTTCCATGACGAAGGCCGTGTGCGTCGAGCCGACGGAGCGCCACCACAGCACGGGCACGTTCGCCTTGGCCGTGTGCACGGACAGCTTCATCGGCAGGGTGTACGGCTCGCCCATGCCTTCGACCATGGTACCGTCGACGCCATTTTTCACCATGAAGGCTTCGAACGGCGTGCCGGCCATGATGGACTGGCCCACGATGGTGTGGTCCCAGGCGAGGATCTTGCCCTTGGCGTCGAGGCCGATCTGCGCGCGGTGCACATGCGACGGCCGGTAGTAGCCGCCCTTGATGTCGTCCTCGCGGCTCCACATCAGCTTTAATGGACCGCTCTTGCCCGCCGCGCGGTACGCCTTGGCGACATTGACGGCTTCGACCACGTAGTCGGACGAGGGCACGGCGCGCCGGCCAAAGCCGCCACCGGCCATCATCGTGTGCAAGGTCACCTGCTCCGGTTTCAGGCCGGAAGTGGCGGCAATCGCCGCCTGGTCGCCCGTCTGGAATTGCGAGCCGACCCACATCGTGCATTTGTCCGCTTGCAGATCGACGACGCAGTTGAGCGGCTCCATCGGCGCGTGCGCCAGGTAGGGGAATTCGTAGACGGCTTCGATCTTTTTCGGCGCCTTGGCCAGCTTGCCCATGTCGGCAGGCCTGGCGACGGTGCCCGGCGTTTTCGCCAGCGCCTTGAAGGCGGCCAGCTGCTTGTCGCTGCTGACCTTTTCCACGGCGCTCGTATCCCACTCGATCACCAGCGCGTCGCGCCCCTGCTTGGCGGGCCAGTAGCCGTCGGCGATGACGGCCACGCCGCTGCCGCCACGGTCGGTCTTCACTTCCAGCACGTCCAGCACGCCCTTGATGGCCTTCGCCTTGCTGGCGTCGAATTTCGCCACCTTCGCGCCAAACACGGGCGGACGCGCCACCATGGCCACTTTCGCGCCTGGCGGCTTGAAGTCGATGCCGAACTGCTGTTTTCCCGTCGACTTGGCGGCCGCGTCCAGGCGTTTCACGGGTTTGCCGATGATGGAAAATTCGCGCGGGTCTTTCAGTTTGACGGTGGTGGGCACGGGCTGGCGCATGGCCGCGTCGGCAAACTCGCCATACGTCGCCTTTTGTCCGCCGGGCCCATACAGCACACCCTTGGCTGCGCGCACCTGGTCGGGATTGACCTTCCACTGTGCGGCAGCGGCGCCTACCAGCATGGCGCGCGCCTTGGCGCCGATTTCGCGGTACTGCGTAAACGAGTGGGCGATGCTGCCCGAGCCGCCCGTCATCTGCATGCCGTAGGCGGCATCCTTGTACTGCTCGCCGGCCGGCGCCAGTGCGCCATGCACCAGGCTCCAGTCGGCGTCGAGTTCCTCGGCGATCAGCATGGGCAAGCTCGTTTGCACGCCTTGGCCAAATTCCAGCCGGTTCACTTGCACCGTCACCGTGTTATCGGGGGCGATGTGCAAAAACGCGTTCGGCGCATACACGGGCTTGGCGGGAGCGGCATCGGCCGCCCGCGCCAGCTTGCCTGCGCCCGGCAGGAAAAAGCCCAGCATCAAGCCGCCGCCAGCCACCGCGCCAGCCTTCATGAAACCGCGCCGCGATACGCCATCGGCCGTGCCAACGACGGCCACCGGCGCCGATGCCAGCGCCGCGCCCAGGGTCACCCCGCCATGCTGCAATGCTTCCTGATTCAACCATTCGATACGCATGCCGTTCTCCTCAGGCCAGGGTCTTGGCCGCGTCCTTGATGGCCGCGCGGATCCGTTGATAGGTGCCGCAGCGGCAGATATTGCCGCTCATGGCGCCGTCGATGTCGGCATCGCTGGGCGCCTTGTTGGCGCGCAGCAGCGCCGTCGCGCTCATCACCTGGCCGCTCTGACAGTAGCCGCATTGCGGCACGTCGTGGCGCACCCATGCCGCCTGCACGGCCTTGCCCACCTGGTCGTTTTCCATCGCTTCGATGGTGGTGATCTTTTGCGCGCCCACCGACGAAATCGGCGTGATGCACGAGCGTATCGGCTGGCCGTCGAGGTGCACCGTGCAGGCGCCGCACAGGGCCGCGCCGCAACCGAACTTGGTGCCCGTCATGTTCAGGTTATCGCGCAGCGCCCACAGGATGGGCGTGGAGGGATCGGCGTCGACTTGCGTGTCGCGTCCGTTGATATTCAAGGTAATCATCTGCTGCTTCCCCTTTTTTGGATTGTTATGGCGTCTACGAACAACACTTGATGATACGACAGCGGAAAAAAACGCAAAAAAAAGCGCGCCTTGCGAGGGCGCGCCGTCCAGCCTTCCTGGCGACAGCCCGGATTACTTAATGGTCGAGAATTTCTGCTCCAGCGTCTTCGCATCGACCGCGCCAGGAATGCGGCTGCCGTCGGCAAAGAAGATGGCTGGCGTGCCAGAGACGCGCAGCTGCTGGCCCAGGGCCAGGATTTTTTCATGCGGGTTGGCGCAAGTGGCCGCTACCGTGGCTGGCGCCTTGCCGTTCAGCATCCAGTCATCCCAGGCCTTGTTACGGTCCGGCGCGCACCACACATTGCGCGACTTGACGATGGAGTCCGGCGACAGGATGTTGTACATGAAGGTGTAGACGGTGACGTTGTCGATTTCCTTCAAAGCGTTCTGGCGGAAGCGCTTGCAATAGCCGCAGTTCGGATCTTCGAACACGGCGATCACGCGCTTGCCATTGCCCTTGACGGTCTTCATGGCGGAATCGAGCGGCAGATCGGAGAACTTGATGCGGTTGACTTCGTCCAGGCGCACCTTGGTGAGATCCTGCGACGTCTTGGCGTCAAAGACGTGGCCGACGAACAGGTATTGCGCGCTCTTGTCCGTGTACAGGATGTCGCCACCCGTGCGCACTTCGTACAGGCCGCCGTATGGCGTTTCCTTGACCGAATCGACCTTGGCGCCTTCGCCCAGGCGCGGCTCGATCAGCTTTTTGATGTTCGCTTCCGTCGGCGTTTCCGCGCCGGCGCACGACATCATCAGGCCCGAGGCCATCAGCAAGGCGATTTTGCTCATGCTTCTGTTCATTGTTATCACTATCACTTCTCCACTTGACACGCCTGGCGGGACTGGACTCTGGTCCGGCGGCGATCTTTTAACAAAACGAACGCCGCAGACCAGCTGCGGCGACCTTGAATTTTCACTACCGCCATTATCCGGCGATATCTTAAGATATGCTGATATTTACGGATGTCCCAATGCGTGCGAGATCATTTTCCGCTTCAGGGCCGGTAATTTATCCAGCAAGTTTAATCCCAAATTGCGAACCACGCGCAACGGCTCCAGATCGGTGCCGAACAAACGCGCCAGACCATCGGTCGCCAGCTGCATCAGCAGCACGTCTTCCTTGCGCGCGCGGGCATAGCGGGCCAGCACGCGTTCGTCGCCGATGCCGCGGTGCGCTTCGCGTTCGCTGATCGTCTTGACCAGCTGCGCCACGTCCGCAAAGCCCAGGTTCATGCCGTGGCCGGCCATCGGGTGCACCACGTGGGCGGCGTCGCCCACCAGGGCCACGCGCGGCGCCACCATGGCGTGCGGGCGCATCAGGGTCAACGGAAACGCGCGCACCAGCTCCGGCTGCAAAGGCGTGAGCTTGCCCAACTTGTCCCGGCAGTATGCGGCAAGGCGCGCGGCCAGGGCATCGGCCGGTTCGGCCATCAAGGTATCGGCCAGCGCATCGGGCGCCGACCAGACGAGAGAGACGCGCTCGCCCGGCAGCGGCAGCAGCGCGACGATGCCTTCGCTGCCCGTAAACCACTGGTGCGCCGCGCCATGATGCGGCTTTTCGCAGGCGAAGTTGCTGACCACGCCGCGCTGGCCGTAGGAACGGTAATCGAGGCCGATGTCGCACTGGCCCCGCACCCACGACTGGGCGCCGTCCGCGCCGACCACCAGCGCGCAGGTGATGGTGTCGCCGCCGTCGAGGTGCACGATGGCCGAGTCGTTCGTCCATTCCATGCGGCTGGCACGGCCCTGCAGCACGCTGACGTTCGGCGCGAATTTCAGGGCGGCGTCCAGCGCCTGGCCCAGGTTGCGGTCTTCGATGATCCACGCCAGGCTGCCCACATGGGCGCCATAGGCGTCGAAACCGAGTCCGCCCGCCTGCGCGCCGTCGCCGTTGACCAGCATGGCGTCGACGGGCGCCACCCTGTCGGCCTCTAAAGCGCCCCACACCTTCAGCGACGACAGCAAGTCGTGCGCCGTGTGGTTGAGCGCATACACGCGCACATCCCAGCTGGCTTCGACCGGCTTGGCGGCCGAAGGGGATGCGGTCACCGGCGGGCTCGCCGGAGATAACAGGGTGACGCTTTGTCCTGCCTGGGCAAACGCCAGCGCCGTGGTTTTCGCGATGGCGCCGTTGCCGACGATGCAAACGTCGCTGTGGCTGTGCATGAAGCGCCGCATGGTGGGGGAAGTGGGACTGTTCATGCGGCCATTATAGCGTTTGCCCCACCTGTTTTAGATAGTCCGGAAGTACAGAACGCGTGCCTCAGATCAAGCGGCGCCATGAAAGACGGGCAGCACATGGTCCGCGATCTCCTGCATCGTCTCGGCCAGCGGGCGGCGCTTCTGCCGCAGTTCCAGGCCGATACTGAAACCGCCCTGCCCCAGCTTCGTCATGGCGCCCATTTCAATCCCACTGCGGCGCCAGGCCGTCCGGGTTGGCCAGGCGCTCGCCCCGTTCCAGGGCGGCCATCTGCGCCATCTCGTCCGGCGACAGGGTGATGCGCTGGAAATGCAGGTTCGCTTCCAGGTTGGCACGTTTGGTCGACGATGGGATCACGGCAAAGCCCTGTTGCAGCGACCAGCTCAGGGCCACTTGCGCCGGTGTCACGCCGTGCCTGGCGGCGACGGCCGCGATCACGGGGTCGGCCATCACCTTGCCATACGCGAGCGGCATGTAGGCCGTGATGTGGATGCCCTGGCTGCGCGCGAACTCGACGACCTGGCGGTTTTGCAGGAAGGGGTGGATCTCGACCTGCTGCGTGGCGATTTCCGCCGCGCCCACCGTATCGATGGCTTGCCGCAGCTGCGCATTCGTGAAATTCGATACGCCGATGGCCTTGGTCAGCCCCTGCGCCTTCGCCTCCGCCAGCGCCGCCATGTAGTCGGCCACGGGAATCGCGTCCTGCGGCGACGGCCAGTGAATCAGCGTCAAATCTAGCTGCTCCAGCCGCAGCTTGTGCAGGCTGGCCTTCAGGCTCGGAATCAGCTTGTCGCGCTGCAGATTGTCGATCCAGATCTTCGTGGTGACGAACAGCTCACCGCGCGGGACGGCGCTGGCGGCGATCGCCTGGCCCACTTCGGCTTCATTGCCGTAGATTTGCGCCGTGTCGATATGCCGGTAGCCGACGTCCAGCCCCGTGGTGACGGAATCGATGACGACCTGGCCCTGCAGGCGGAAGGTGCCCAGGCCGATTTCAGGGATGGTTGTGTGTTGGGTAGTCGTATTCATGCGGCAGTCCTCTCAAGTCAGTAACGATGAGCACACTATGCGCCCATCCTTTGTTGAGAAAAATACCGTTTATATCAAATCATATTTGATCCACAGGCAAGTAATGTGATAGCCATGCAGGAAATCCGGGAAAAGTCGTCGCCGGCTCTTGCATTCCCGTTTCGGTCTGCTATAATTCGCCACCTTGGCCTGGTAGCTCAGTCGGTAGAGCAGAGGATTGAAAATCCTTGTGTCGGTGGTTCGATTCCGCCCCGGGCCACCAAGAATTAGTTGTTACAGAACGCCAACCCTTGCCGGTTGGCGTTTTCGTTTGCGGCCGAGAAGTCCGCATATCGCATATCGGTCGATTCCCGCTCCTGTGGGCGGCCCGGATAACTAACCGTTTGGCGCGAGGATAGGATGGGTCAGAGTCCCCTGCTATTGCGGCGATTGTTGCGTGCGAAAGATAGAATGGACGGCGCCCCCGATGAGGATTGGCCCGTTCACCGGCTAGCGCAAGTGAGCGCCGTCTCGGTGGCGTACTTCGCGCGCGAATTCAAAAAGGCCTTCGGCCTCCCCCCACATCGCTATTTGCTTACCCGCCGTATCGAGCGGGCCACGGCACTGCTGCGCGGCACCGACCTGCCCATTACGCAGATCGCGCTGCAAACCGGCTGGACCAGTCTTGGCACCTTCGGGCGCATCTTCCGCGACATCACCGGGGCAAGCCCGGGCGAGCTGCGAATGCGCGAACGCTCGGTCCAGCACGTGGGCGAGCATATTCCCGAGTGCGTCATGCGCGACGCCGAACGGCCCAATCTGAATATCGCAGTTTTGGAGAAGCGGCGCAGGAAAGCAGCTGGCAAACTGTAGCTTCAATTCAAGGAGCTGATATGACTCAAAATGTGAATGTGGTCGGACTGTATGTGCGCGATCAGGACGAAGCGCTTGCGTTCTACGTCGAAAAATTGGGATTCCGCGTCCACACGGACGTCCGAAACGGCGACTATCGCTGGCTGACGGTGCAGCCTGCGGATCAGCCCTCGTTCCAGCTCGGCTTGTTCATCCCCGGACCGCCGATACATGACGCGGCAACCGCGCAAGCCCTGCATGAAATCGTGGCGAAGGGAGCCATGCCGCCACTGGTGCTGCTGGTGGACGACTGCCGCGCCGCATACGAGCGTTTGAGCAAGAGCGGCGTCGAATTCACGCAAGAGCCCGTGGATCGCTACGGACAGGTGGATGCCGGCTTTCGCGATCCTTCCGGCAATGGATGGAAAATGATCGGAGCCGCGGCCAAGCCGTCTGCGCGGACATCGCCATGAACCGGCACCATGGGATACGGCAAAGCCACCGCTGGCTGTCCATCGCTGGCTGTTCGCGCTGCCGCATGTGAGCAAGCGGCGCGGCACCACGCAAAAACGGGCCGTTTCCGGCCCGTAGCGACACCCATCCGGCGCACCGGGCGCCCGATGATCGCCCTCTTACCACATCAAATCATCAGGAATCTGGAACGCCGCGTACGGATCGTCCTCATCCACTTGCGTGCTGGCCTGCTTGACGCGCACGACGATGGCGGGGTCGCGTTCGGCGATCTTGTCGGCGATGATGCGCGGCACCAGTTCCACGGCGCCGCCCAGGCAGACGATGACCAGACGGCCCGCCACCAGATGGGCTTGCACGGCCGCCGTCACGTAGATGCGCTCGATCTTGTTGTTGAACGTGAAGTTATACGGCACGTCACCGTTGTTGCCCTTGCTCTGGCGGTTCTTTTGCACCATTTGCGCGATCTGCGCCACGATGGCTTTCTGGTTGGCGGCCGCGTCGCGCTGGGCATTCAGTTCGCGCGCGCGTTCCGCGTTCTTGCGCTGCGTCTCGAGCGCGGCCAGGCGCACCTCGTCGACACTTTGCGTGCCGCTCTTGCGCTCGTCCTTTTTTTGCTTGCTCTTGTCCTGGTTGGCCAGCTTGACCTTCTTCTTGTCGACCAGGCCGGCCTTTAAAAACTGCTCTTGCAACGAGACCATAACTACTCCGTATTGAGGGTGCGCCGGCCAAGGCAGCAGCATCGGCCGGTGGAAAGACGCTAGCATAGCAAAAAACAGGGGCGCTGCCGCCGCAACATGGCTGCCCGGGCCAGCCGGGGAGCGCCTTGTGCCTGTCAGTAACAAAAAGACACACTCGAGTGGAAATTTTGTTGATAAATGTCATATAGTTAGTTACGTTCTGCATACCGGCATTGCCTGCCGCTTGCATGTCCCCTTCCACCGACTGCGCCTAAAGGATTTACCATGAAACAATTCATCGCCCTCTGCATCGCCGCCGCGTTTGCCAGCACCGCCTTTGCCGCCGCACCGGAAGCGGCGCCCGTCGCCAAGACGGCGCAACAGTCAAAAATGACCACCTGCAATGCGGATGCCGCCGGCAAGAAAGGCGATGAGCGCAAGGCCTTCATGAAGGAATGCCTGAGCGCCAAGCCGGCGCCGGCCATGACGCAGCAAAACAAGATGAAGGCGTGCAATGTCGACGCCAAGGACATGAAGGGCGACGCCCGCAAGGCGTTCATGAAGGAATGCCTGAGCGCGCCGAAGAAATAAGCGCCTCACCGGCCTGTCCCCGCAACGCCAGCATCATGCTGGCGTTTTTTATGGCTCTGTCATCGGCAAGTAGGGAAATGCCGGAATCTTCCCTTGGTTGTGTTGTCTGACTCTGCATACTTACCCTGCAGGAGCAGATCATGCGGCCAGCCGAATGGATCACCTTGATTGCGCAGTTTGCGCAGTTGAACCGACGCCAGCGGCAGGCAGGCATTGTCCTGCTGCGTGGCAACGCACCACACGACGCGACCGTCGCGCTGCTGGAAAGTGTCGCGCAGCCGCGATTGGCCTGTCCCGCCTGCCACTCGGCGCACCTGCACCGGCACGGCCATGCGCATGGACTGCAGCGCTACCGCTGCGGGCCGTGCGGGCGCACCTTCAATGCGCTCACCCGCACGCCGCTGGATACTCGACGCCAGGCGCATCCGTTCACCGGAAACGTTATTGAAAGCAACGCTGGGTGCATTCCCACATCTGACGGTGACATAGCCTTTTTTATTGCCCTGCGTAAGCCTGCATCAGCCGGTCGAGGAAAACAAACAGCTGGCCATTCATGGCTTGCCAGTCGTGGGAGCGCAGGGCCGCTGGCTGCTGCACGAAGCGGTGCGACGTGAGCGTGGCCAGTTCTGCTGCTGACGCGGCGATCAGCAGTTCGACCACCTCCGGCGTGAACTCCATATGGCACTGGAAGCCGTACACCAGATTGCCGTATTCGACGATCTGGCGGGGGCACCCTTCGCTATAGGCGATGATCTTCGCGCTGTCGGTCAGGCCCGGCATGTCGCTGTGCCAATGCCCGGTTTCCAGGACGTCGCCGACATGGGCGAACTTGTCGTTCACCTTTCCGTCTGCCGTCAGCATGATGGGGAACTTGCCGATCTCCTTTTCAGGGCTGTGCGCATGGCGCGCTCCCAGGGCCGCGCCGATCAGCTGCGCGCCCAGGCAAACGCCGACGACGGCCTTGCCCGCCGCGGCACAGGCGGCTATCAGGGCCTGTTCGGCTGCGGCGTCGAAATGCGGGCATTCCTCGCGCGCCGTCAACGGCGACTGCGGCCCGCCCATGACGACCAGCAGGTCGATGTCCGCGATGGAAGCAGGCAGCGGCTCCTGGGCATGGACGCGGGAATACGTGGCCTCGTGGCCCCGTTCACGTACCCAAGTCTCATAGGCGCCCGGCGCCTCGAATGCTTCATGCACGACGAAATGGACTTTCATGATGTTCCCTTTCTGTGGCGAGAAATTAAAAAACTATGGCCGGCCCAGCACCTGGGCCAGCACCGCGGCGAACGCCTGCGCGCCCGCTTCATCGATGGCCGATACGGTGATCCGCAATCCCTGCGCTGGCGCCTGCACGCCGAACGCTTCACCGCCGCGCACCAGCCAGCCATGCCGGGCCAGCGCCAGCACGGCCGCCTGGCTACTGTCCGGCAGCGGCAGCCACAGGTTCAGGCCATCGGCGGGACTGGCGCAGACCAGGCCTTGCGCCGCCAGCGCCGCCGCCACCATGTCGCGGCGGCGCGCATAATCGGCGCGGGCCAGGACCACCTGCGCGGACACGTCGGGCGACGACAGGCAGGCGCTCACGGCATCCTGCAAAAGATGGCTGACCCAGTTCGTGCCGGGCGCCAGGCGCAAGCGCAGGCGCTGGGCGGTCTGCCCATCGCTGGCGACAACGGCCAGGCGCAGGTCGGGACCGAAGATCTTCGATACGGAACGGACCAGGGCCCAGCGCCGGGCCGCCGGGGGTATCACGTCCTGGTAGCCGGCCGTGGACAACAGCGAAAAATGGTCGTCGACGATGACCAGCACGTGCGGGTAGGCGGCCAGCACGGCGCGCAGCTGATCCGCACGCGCGGCGCTCAGGCTGCAGCCGGTGGGATTGTGCGCGCGCGGCGTCACGATGACGGCTTGCGCGCCTTGCGCCAGCGTCCGTTCCAGCGCTGCGGCCTGCATGCCCTCGGCATCGACCGCCACGCCAACGGCGTGCAGGCCGGCGATGCGCAAGGTGTTGATACTGCTGACGAAACACGGGTCTTCCACGGCCACCTTGTCGCCCGCGGCCAGGTACGTCCCCAAGAGGCGCTCGACCGCATCGACGGCCCCATTCGTCACGGTGATGTCGTGGCCTTCGGGGCAATCGCCACCCAGCCAGCGCCGCGCCAGCACTTCCAGCTCCGGATCGACGGTGGCTTCGCCATACAGGCGCGGGCGGTATGGCTTGCGCGACAGGGCCGCGCCGACGTCGGGCAGCCAGGCCAGGTTCGGATTGCCGCCGCCCAGGTCGGCCAATGGCGAGCCGGGCAGCAAGCCTTCCTGCTCGCCGGGATCGCGCTGCGCGCGGATGGCCGTGCCCAAGCGCCCTTGCGTGACCGCGATCCCGGCCGTCACCAGGCGCTGGTAGGCCAATGACACGGTATTGCGGTTGACACCCAGGGTCGCGGCCAGCTCGCGCACGGTCGGCAACTCCTGGCCCGGCAGCAATTCGCCCGCCTGCGTCAGCGCGCGGATGCTGTCGAACAGTTCCGCGGCGGTTTTTCCGGCAATCTTCACGATAGTCTCAGACATGATATATTTTGGCATAGGACAATCATACATCACTGCGGCGACTCCTGCCGCTAATAAGGCAAATACAAGGCTGACACATGCACAACGACACTCCCCTCCTCACTCCCACCATGCATGAGCGGCATGGGCGCTGGCCGCAAGCCGTGTCGGTGGACGACTTCCGCCGCAATCTGGCGGCAGTGCATGCGCGCATGGCGGCCGCATGCCAGCGGGTCGGGCGCGATCCGGCCGGCGTGCGCCTGCTACCGGTCAGCAAGACCAAGCCCGAGGCGAGCCTGCGTCTGGCCTACGCCGCCGGTTGCCGCATGCTGGGAGAAAACAAGCCGCAGGAGGCGGGCCGCAAATGGGAAGCGATGGCGGACCTGGCCGACCTGCAATGGTCGGTGATCGGCCATTTGCAGACCAACAAGGCCAAGCTGGTGGCGCGCTTTGCCAGCGAATTCCAGGCGCTCGACAGCCTGCGCGTGGCCGAGGCGCTGGAACGGCGCCTGCAAGCGGAAGGACGCGGGCTTGACGTGTTCGTGCAAGTAAACACCTCGGGAGATGCCAGCAAGTACGGCTTGCCGCCGGACGAGGTGGCCGCTTTCCTGCGCCAGCTGTCCGCCTTCCCGGCGCTGCGCGTGCGCGGACTCATGACCTTGGCCCTGTTGTCGGCGGAAGCCGTGCGCGTGCGCCGCTGCTTCGTGCTGCTGCGCGAATTGCGCGACCGGCTGCGCCAGGACGTCCCTGATGGCATCAGCCTCGACGAGCTGTCGATGGGCATGTCCGGCGATTATGAAATCGCCATTGAGGAAGGCGCCACCGTCGTGCGCGTCGGCCAGGCCATCTTCGGCGCGCGCGACACGCCCGATAGCCACTACTGGCCCACGGAGGAAGAGGGATAAGCGGTCCGGTGCGCCATGTGGTCGCGCCGTCAATCATGCCGAATGATCAAGATGACATGCTGAAAGATACCGCGTAATATTTTTACCATACTGCCCAGCTCGGCAGCAAAGCTCCCTGGGGAAAGGACGGCAGCGTGGCCGCGTCAAACGATCTCGCGCACTGGCGCGGACAGATTTTTGCGCGCCTGCTGCAGGCGGTGCTGCTGCTGGGTATCGTCACCGCCATCCCCAGCGCCCTGCTGGCCGCGCGCGAAGCTATCTGGTCCATAGTCGCCCTCGACTTGCTGGCCATCGGCTGGATCGGCCTCATCTGGCATCTGCGCGCCATGCCCTACCGCTGGCGCGTGTGGCAATTCCTCATCGTCGCCTATCTGGTGGGCGTGGGCCTGCTGATGAAAATCGGCCCCGTCAGCCAGATCTACATGATGCTCATGCCCGTGCTGGCGGCCCTGCTGCTGGGCATGCGGCCAGCCTTGTCCACCCTGGCGCTGACGTCGCTGACCATCTTCCTCCTCGGCCTGCATCCCGACGTGGAACTGCAATTGCGCGGCGTGCCCGATTCGCCCGTGCTGCGCGCGCTGATCGTGGCCCTGAACTTCCTGTTCATCGCCGCCGTGCTGACCCTGTCGTGCGCCTTCCTGCTGCGCCACCTGGAGCGCAGCAGCCAGGCCCTGTCGCAGCTGAACGCCGATCTGCGCCTGACGGCCACGGCGCTGGCCCGCCTGAACGACATGGTGATGATCGCCGAGGTGGCCGATGTCCTGCCTGACCCCGATCCCGGCACCGGTGCCGCGCCGGCCACGCGCATCATCTTCGTCAACGACGCCTTCGAGCGCAGCAGCGGCTATGCGCGCGCCGAAGTGCTGGGCCGCAGCCTGCTGTTCCAGCAAGGCCCCGCCACCGATGCGGACGAACTGGCGCGCGTCGCCGCCGCCATGGCCCGCGCCCAGCCGGCCAGGGCGGAATTACTGAATTACAACAAGGCCGGCAAGGCCTACTGGGTCGAGGCGGAACTGGTGCCGTTTACGGATGCGGATGGCAGGCAGACGCACTGGGTGGCCGTCGAGCGCGAAATCGACGAGCGCAAGAAATCGGAAGCGGACATCCACCGCCTGGCCTTCTACGACGTGCTGACAGGCTTGCCCAACCGGCGCCTGCTGATGGACCGCATCGGCCACCTGCTGGCCGCCGCGCCGCGCAACCATACCATCAGCGCGCTGATGTTCATCGACCTCGACCACTTCAAGCACATCAACGACGCGCGCGGCCACGCCACCGGCGACGCGCTGCTGCGCCTGGCGGGCGAACGGCTGGCGCAGCTGATGCGCAAGGCCGACACGGTGGCGCGCCTCGGCGGCGACGAATTCGTCGTGCTGCTGGCGCACCTGGCCGATGACCTGGACAGCGCCGCCCGCGCGGCGGCCCAGGTGGCCGAGAAAATCCGCGCCGCCATCGCGCGCGACTTCGAGATCGGCGCGCAGTCCTATCATTGCAGCGCCAGCATCGGCGTGACCCTGCTGCCGAAAATGGAACAACAGGCGCACGACCTGCTGCGCGAAGCGGACATCGCCATGTACCGCGCCAAGGCGGAAGGGCGCAACGGCATCGCCTTCTTTGAAGCGGCCATGCAGGCAGGCGTGGAGCGCCGCCTGACCCTGGAACGGGCGCTGGCGCGCGCCCTCGATGACGGCGCCTTATGCATGCACGTGCAGCCGCAGGTCGACCGTCACGGCCGGGTCACGGGCGCCGAATTGCTGATGCGCTGGCCGCAGGCGGACGGCAGCCATATCGCGCCGGACATCTTCATTCCCATCGCCGAAGAATCGGGGCTGATCGTCAAGCTGGGCCACTGGGCCCTGCGCGAAGCGTGCCGCGCCGCGAGGGTGCTGGCGCAGGCGGGATCGCCCGTCCCCCTGTCCGTGAACGTCAGCCCGGCCCAGTTCCGCCAGCCCGATTTCGCTTCCCGCGTGCAGGCGGCGCTGGCCGAACACGGCACGCCGGCCGGCGCCCTGATCCTGGAATTGA
Organism: Janthinobacterium sp. EB271-G4-3-2; assembly: GCF_020858035.1. Taxonomy (NCBI): domain Bacteria; kingdom Pseudomonadati; phylum Pseudomonadota; class Betaproteobacteria; order Burkholderiales; family Oxalobacteraceae; genus Janthinobacterium; species Janthinobacterium sp. EB271-G4-3-2. The sequence continues at coordinate 29,122 of NZ_JACYMG010000008.1, forward strand.
CGGAGGGTTTATTGATCGACCAGCGCGACGCCTCGCTGGCGCGCATGCGCGAACTGGCGGAGCTGGGCATCCGCTTTTCCATCGACGATTTCGGCACCGGTTATTCCAGCCTCGCCTACCTGACCTCGATGCCGCTGTACGAACTCAAAATCGACAAGCGCTTCATCGACGACACGCCGCACGATGCGCGCGGCACGGCCATCGTGCAGGCGATCCTGGCCATGGCGCGCCACCTGGGCTTGCGCGTCGTGGCCGAAGGCGTGGAAACGCAGGAGCAGGCCGACTTCCTCATCGCCCACGATTGCGACGGCTTGCAGGGCTTCCTGTATGCGCGGCCGATGCCGCTCGCCGACTTTCTCGCCTGGCTGGCCGGGCATCAGGCTTAGCTTTCCGACATTTCCTGCACGCAACTCCTCCGCTAGAATACCGGCCTCATAGCCTGTACCTTCATCATCCCCTTTGATTAAAGTGATCCCCGATGCGTCTGGTTCCTCCCCTGCTGCCGCTCCTGCTGCTCTCTTTGCTGCCCGCCGCGCATGCGGCCCCTTCCTCCACCGCCACCACCATCGCGCCCACGCCGATCACCTTGGACCAGGCCATGGCCGATCCCGACTGGATCGGCACACCCGTCGAAGCGGCATGGTGGGGCTGGAATGGCCAGCTCTACTACAAGCAAAAGCGCCTCGGCTCGCCCCTGCGCGACACGTTTCAAGTATCGGGCGCGCATGCGAAACTCAATAGCGGCAAGAAGGTCGACGATGCACAGCTGGCCAACCTCGATGGCCAGCAAATGGTCGTCAACCGGGCCGGCACGCGCGCCATCCTGCTGCGCAACGGCGACTTGTTCGAGCGCGACCTGAAAAACGGCGCCTTGATCCAGATCACGCGGGGCGTCTCCGCCATCAGCGACCCGCAGTATTCCGCCGACGGCGGCGCCGTGCAGTACCGCAGCGGCAGCGACTGGTTCAGCTGGAACCGTCTTGATCGCCTGAGCGCCCCCGTGGCCCTGCTGCGCGCGGCCAAGGACCCGGACGCCAAGCCGGAAGCGGACGCCCTGCGCGAGCTGCAACTGCGCCTGATCGTCAACCTGGCGCGCCAGAAGGAAGACCGCGACACGAACCGCGAACGCCGCCATGAAGAGCGCCGCCTGGACGCCACGCGCGCGCCGGAACCGATCTACCTGGGCGACAAAGTGACGATTTCCGGCAGCGCCCTGTCGCCGGACGGCCGCTGGCTGCTGTTCGTCACGCAAGACAAGGCCGCCGAAAAGGGCAAGCTGGGCAAACTGGCCCGCTACGTCACGGAAACGGGCTATCCGGAAGCGGACGACGAGCGCACGCGCGTGGGCCGCAACATGCCGATCGCGCAAAGCCTGAAACTGGCGAACCTGCGCACGGGCCAGGTAAGCGAGATCGCCTTTGACAGCCTGCCCGGCATCGCCACCGACCCGCTGGCAGCCTTGCGCGCCGAACAGAAGCTGCCGCCCCTGAAAGGCAACCGCCCCGTGCGCATCGACGCCCAGCGCGATGGCATCGCCTGGACCGATGACGGCGGCAAGGCCGCCGTGCGCATCCGCGCCATCGACAACAAGGACGGCTGGCTCGCCACCGTCGACCTGGCCAACGGCGCCCTCGTGCCGGCGCACCGCATCAGCGACACGGCCTGGGTCAACCGCCGCGCCGAGGAATTCGGCTGGCTGCCAGACAACACGACCTTGTGGTATCTGTCCGAGGAAAGCGGCTACGCCCACCTGTACACGAAACAGGGCGCGGCCCCGGCGCGCGCGCTGACCAGCGGCCAGTGGGAAGTGAGCGCCGTCGAATGGAGCCGTGACGGCAAGAACGCCTATTTTTTATGCAACCGACAGGCGCCAGGCACGTATGAAGTGTGCGCCAGCACGGCCAAGGATGGCGGCGCGCGCGAAGTCACCAGTTTGAAAGGCGTGGAAAACTTCGGCCTGTCGCCCGACAACGGCAAGCTGCTGCTGCGCTATTCGAGCAGCTATATGCCGGCCCAGCTGGCCACCGTTTCTATCTCTGGCGGCAAGGCGACTATCCTCACCGATACGCGCAGCGACGCCTTCAAGGCGCGCAACTGGGTCATGCCGGAACTGGTGCAAGTGCCGTCCACGCATGGCGCGGCACCGATCTGGGCCAAGCTGTACCGGCCAAAGCAGCTGGAAGCGGGCAAGCGCTATCCGATCGTCATGTTCGCGCACGGCGCCGGCTACCTGCAGAATGTGACCGAGCGCTATCCCGTGTACTTCCGCGAACAGATGTTCCACAACCTGCTGGTCGAGCAAGGCTATATCGTGCTCGACGTCGACTACCGCGCCTCGCTCGGCTACGGCAGCGCCTGGCGCACGGCCATCTACCGCCAGATGGGCCACCCGGAACTGGAAGATTTCATCGATGGCGCCAACTGGCTGGCAGCCCAGCACCAGGGCGACATCAAGAACGTGGGCATCTATGGCGGCAGCTATGGCGGTTTCATGAGCCTGATGGCCCTGATGCGCGCGCCGGACGTCTTCAAGTCGGGCGCCGCCCTGCGTCCCGTGACGGACTGGACCACTTACAACCACGAGTACACGGCCAACATCCTGAACACGCCGGACGTCGATACGCAAGCGTATAAAATCTCGTCGCCGATCGAATACGCGGACAAGCTGACGGGCAACCTCTTGATCGCCCACGGCATGATCGACGACAACGTGTTTTACCAGGACTCCGTGCGCCTGTCGCAGCGCTTGATCGAACTGAAAAAGGATAACTGGGAAATGGCCAGCTATCCGATGGAGCGCCACGGCTTCGTGCAGCCGGAAGCGTGGTATGACCAGTACCGCCGTATCTATCAGCTGTTCAATCGTACGTTGAAATAAGCGATATCAACAAAAAATGTCGGATTACGCGGCTGCGCCGCTAATCCGACCTACTCGCTCAGGTGTAGGTCGGATTAGCCCGCAAGGGCGTAATCCGACACCACACCCACCACAAGCACTCAGTCAAACGGCACCGGCCGCGGCGTCGTATCGCTCGATGGCGGCAAGATCGGCAGCACGAGGTGCGGCTGCTTGCCCGTCAGGGTTTTCAGGAAGGCCACCAGTTTGGCGTTTTCGTCGGGCGTAAACGTGCGGCCCAGCTGCAAACGGCCCATCACATCGACGGCCTGCGTCAGGGTGGCCGCTTCGCCATCGTGGAAGTAGGGGTACGTCAGCTCCACGTTGCGCAGGGTCGGTACCTTGAAGTTGAAACGGTCCGCATCCTTGCCCGTCACGGCCGAGCGCCCTTGCGCCGTCATCGCCGTTTTATACGGCTCCACCACGCCCATCTTCTGGAAAGTGTTGCCGCCCACGGCGGGACCGTTATGGCAGGCGATGCAGCCGCTCGATTTGAACAGCTGGTAGCCGGCCAGCTCGTCTTTCGTCAGCGCGCTTTTCTTGCCCGACAGCCACTGGTCGAAACGCGCACCGGGCGTCACCAGCACTTCCTCGAAGGCGGCGATTGCGCGCGTCACTTGCTCGATGGTCAGCTTGTCCTGGCCAAACACTTGCCTGAATTCCGCGCGGTAGGCGGGTATCGAGGCCAGCACGTCAATGGCCAGCTCGTGCGTAAAAGCCATCTCGCCGGGATTAGCGATGGGTCCGCCCGCCTGCTCCTGCAAATCCTTGGCGCGGCCATCCCAGAATTGCGCCACGTTCAAGCTGGCATTGAGCACGGTGGGCGAATTGATGGGCCCGCGCTGCCAGTTGTGGCCGATCGAGGTCTTGATATTGTCCGTGCCGCCCATGCTGAGGTTATGGCAGCTGTTGCAGGAAATAAAGCCCGAGCGCGACAGGCGCGGGTCGAAAAACAGTTTCTTGCCCAGCTCGACCATCGCTGGATTGGCCACCTTGGCGGCAGTGATGGGCTGGATCGGCTCCTTGCTGGCGGCGTGCAACGCGCCACTGAGAGCGAGGCTGGCGATGAAGAGGAAGGGGGACATGGTGCGGCGCATAGTCTATCTCCTGGAAACATTCCCGAATCGGCGGCGCGCGCCAGCGCGGGAATGCAGCGCGCCGGCCCGGTCGCCACCCGTACATCGCTGATTGGATGTTGATTTATATTAACTTTGACGGGTTGGCAATGAAAATGACCGGGATCAAGGTTCTGGCCAAGTGCGAATCGCGCTTGCCATTTACGCAAGCGTGGCACATGATAAGGGCATGCAAACGCCTACCTACCCAACCCTGTTGCCACTGCTGCGCGCCACGTGCGCCAGCTTCCTGCTGCTGGCCGCCAGCGCCTGCGGCAGTGCCCCCACGCAAGATGATGCGCCGCCCGCCCCCGGCAATGCCGGCTTGCTGGCGCAAATCCAGGCGGAAGTGGGCACCGCCGCCTGCGATTCCACCCAGCAATGTCAGACCATCGCCATCGGCGCCAAGGCTTGCGGCGGCCCCGAGCGCTACCTGGCCTGGTCCAGCAAGGGCAATGACGGCAAGAAACTCAAGGCACTGGCCCAGGCGCAAGCCGAAGCGAGCCGCAAGCAGCAGCAAGCGGACGGCATGATGTCGACCTGCTCCATCGTCACGGACCCGGGCGCCACCTGCGAAGCGGGACGCTGCGTGCTGCAAAAGAGCGCCATGGGCGGCAGCGCCGCCATGTAATGAAATGATTCGGCAACACGTCAGGACTGCAATTGCAGGGTCTTGACGATCTTGCTCTCCACCCTCTCGCCCGCGCCCGAGGTGGTGTTCTTGCTCTCCTTGCGCAGCAACAATAAATGGTCGCCGCTGACGCCATACTGGCGCGTCTCGTCCGACTTTTGCGTAAAGCTGACGACGACAAAGGCGCGCCCGCTCACGTCAAAGTGGAAATGGCTGGCCAGCGGCGTGCCGTCAGCGGCGATCCACACCTCGATGCCGCCTTCGAACTTCTTCACATACTTGCGGTCTTTCTCAGGCACCTTGTCGAGCGATAAAGTAAAGCTGAGCAGACGCGCCGGCTTGCCCTTGTAGCTATCCACCTTTTCACTGCTGAACACGGCTTCCTCGATCTCGCGCGACAAGGCGTCCGCCGCCGACACCATGGAGCGCAGCTCCGTCGCTTTCATTTCTCCCAGCGCAAAGCCGATCGGCGTCTTCACCTTCGGATCTTTCACCCTGGTGCGCTGCTCGGCCTCCACTTTCGCCAGCAAATCCTTGCCGTAGAGCACTTGCAAGCCCGCCGGCCCGCCTTCGACGGTGACTGTCGCCTGGCCGCTATCCTCTTCCGCCGCCTTGCCCTCGCCCTCACGGCGCCAGCTTTTCGATTCCACCTGCGCCTTGATCGGCATCTGGCCCTGCAATCGGGCCAGCGCCGCATTCAAATCGGCCAACCCATCGGCCCGCACCGCGCCGCAAAACAAACTGAACAAGCCCGCCACCGCCAGGCCCTGCACTCCAATACGTCGCTGCATCGCCACATCCCTTCAGGTCATACAAGGATGCCAAAACACCATGTTTTGGCCATCTGTTGCATTTGAACACAGCTAGCTCTGGTCAGGTAGAAAGTCTTTCTGCTATAATTCGCCGCCTTGGCCTGGTAGCTCAGTCGGTAGAGCAGAGGATTGAAAATCCTTGTGTCGGTGGTTCGATTCCGCCCCGGGCCACCAAGAATTCGTTGTGACAAAACGCCAACCCTCGCAGGTTGGCGTTTTCGTTTGCGGCCGGGAGTCCGTGTATCGGTTCATTGCGCTCCTGGTGGCGCTCCATGTTTGGCGCGAGGATAGAATGGGTCAGAGTCCCCTGCTATTGCGGCGATTGTTGCGTGCGAAAGACAAGATGGACGGCGCTCCCCACGAGGATTGGCCCGTCCACCGCCTGGCGCAAGTGAGCGCCGTCTCGGTGGCCTACTTCGCGCGCGAATTCAAGAAGGCCTTCGGCGTACCGCCCCATCGCTACTTGCTTACCCGTCGTATCGAACGGGCCACAGCACTGCTGCGCGATACCGATCTGCCCATTACGGAGATCGCGCTTCAAACGGGGTGGGCCAGTCTTGGCACCTTTGGGCGCATCTTCCGTGACATCACCGGCGCAAGCCCGGGCGAGCTTCGAACGCGTGAGCGGGCAGTTCCTCACCTGGCGGCGCATATCCCCGAGTGCGTCATGCGCAATGCCCGGCGGCCCAACCTGAATACCGCAGTTTTGGAGAAGCGGCGCAGGAAAGCAACTGGCAAACTGTAGCTTCAATCCAAGGAGCTAATATGACTCACAGTGTCAATGTCGTCGGTCTGTATGTGCGCGATCAGGATGAAGCGCTTGCGTTCTACGTCGACAAATTGGGATTCCGCGTCCACACCGACGTCCGAAACGGCGATTACCGCTGGCTGACGGTCCAGCATGCGGAGCAGCCATCGTTCCAGCTCGGCTTGTTCATCCCCGGACCGCCGATACATGACGTGGCAACCGCGCAGGCACTGCATGAGATCGTAGCGAAGGGAGCCATGCCGCCACTGGTGCTCCTGGTCGACGACTGCCGTGCAGAATACGAACGTCTGAGCAAGTGCGGCGTTGAATTCACGCAGGAGCCCGTGGACCGCTACGGACAGGTGGATGCCGGCTTTCGCGACCCGTCAGGCAATGGCTGGAAAATGATCGGGGCCGCAACCAAGTCGCATTCGCGGAAAACGTCATGAACTGGAGCCATTCGATTCGGCAAAGCCACCGCTGGCTATCCATCGTTTTCACCGTGACTGTGATTGCCAACTTTGCGGCAAGGGCCATGGATCAGGCCGAGCCGTCGCCATGGATCACGTACTCGCCGCTGCCCCCGCTCTTTCTCATGCTAATTTCCGGCCTGTACCTGTTCGCGCTGCCGCATGCGGCCAGGCGGCGCAGCAGGCCACGCGCCTGACCAGGCAAGCACACCGGCGCCGCTTGACGGCACGGCCTGGCGATTGCCGGACGCAAGGCGCTTGTTGAACATCCTTGTGCCGGAGCTTCGAGTCGCCCCGGACCACCAGGAATTCAGCAAGGATTATCAAAAACGCCACTTCCTGGTGGCGTTCTTGTTTTCTTTTGCACAAAATCTCATCCTGCCCGCCACTGTGTACGCAAACGAACGGACTGCAGCCGCCCAAGAGTACATGATGCAGGCAGACCACATCCCTTCCCGCCGCCAGCGCCCTGCGCGACACGGCGCAACGGCCACCTGGTCAGCTCTCCCCGCCACACCGCCATGCGAAACTCGCGCCCGACGCCGTCGAGCCGTTCCGTACATTACGGCTCACTGCCAAAGGATGCATCATGAAACCTACCTTGATATTGCTCGCGCTCGCCTCTACCCTCGCCCTGAGCGCTTGCCAGCGCGAAGCGCCACCTGCGCCTACCGTCGTCCAAGTCGTTCCCGGCCCTGCCGGCGCGCCTGGCCCTGCCGGCGCCACGGGTGCCACGGGTGCTGAAGCGCCTGCCGGCGCGACCGGTGCCACCGGCGCCACGGGCCAGACCGGCGACAGCGGTGCCGCCGGATACGATGGCGCCAAGGGCGCTACGGGTGCACAAGGCAACGATGGCGCCAAGGGCGACGACGGTGCCAAGGGCAAGACGGGCGACACGGTGATTGTCGTTCCGCAACGCTAATACGCCTCACGCCACACACCACAACGCCAACCCATCCGGTTGGCGTTGTGCGTATGCGCTGTACCGCACAGTAACATTCGCCATCTCGGCCTATCCTGTTGTCATCTAACAGGGAGATATCGCATGCTGACGCTCATACTGATGGTGGCCCTGCTGGGCCTGGTTGTACTGTTCGCGCCCGGCCCCGTGCGCCGCGCCCTGATTACGCCGCACCTGCTGGCCCTGTTCAAGCGCATCCTGCCGACGATGTCCGACACGGAGCGCGACGCGCTCGAAGCCGGCACCACGTGGTGGGATGCGGACCTGTTTTCCGGCAAGCCCGACTGGCCCAAGCTGCTGGGCTATGGACGCGCCTCGCTCACGGCCGAGGAGCGCCATTTTCTCGATCACGATGTCGAGCGGCTGTGCGAACTGGTCGACGACTGGGAAACGCAGCAGGCGCAGGACTTGCCAACGCAAGCCTGGGCCTACATGAAAAGCCAGGGTTTCCTCGGCATGATCATTCCCAGACAATACGGCGGCAAGCAGTTCTCCGCCTACATGCATTCGCAGGTGGTGATGAAACTGTCGAGCCGCTGCTCGGCACTGGCCGTGACCGTGATGGTGCCCAACTCGCTGGGACCGGCCGAACTGCTGCTGCACTACGGCACCGAGGAACAGAAAAACCATTACCTGCCGCGATTGGCCAACGGCACCGAGATTCCCTGCTTTGCCCTGACCAGTCCGTATGCGGGTTCCGACGCGGCCGCCATCCCCGACTTGGGCGTCGTGTGCATGGGCATGCATGAGGGAAGATCGACCCTGGGTTTCCGCCTCAGCTGGAACAAGCGCTACATCACTCTGGCGCCCGTGGCGACCTTGCTGGGGCTGGCGTTCCAGACCAGCGACCCCGAGCATCTGCTGTCCGACAACGATGCGCCGGGCATCACTTGCGCCCTGATCCCCGCCAGCCACGACGGCGTCGTGATCGGCCGGCGCCATCACCCATTGAACGCCGCCTTCCAGAACGGCCCCACGTCGGGCAACGATGTCTTCATCCCCGTCGACTGGGTCATCGGCGGCCAGGCGCAAGTGGGCAAAGGCTGGCGCATGCTGATGGAGTGCCTCGCGGCCGGGCGCGCCATTTCGCTGCCCTCGTCCAGCGTGGGCATGGGCAAGATGGCCGTGCGCGGCACCGGCGCGTATGCGGCCGTGCGGCGCCAGTTCAACATGCCAATCGGCAAGTTCGAAGGCGTGCAGGAAGCGCTGGCCCGCATGGGCGCCAACCTGTACCTGATGGACGCGGCGCGCACCCTGGCCGCGCACGCCGTCGACCTGGGCGAGAAACCGGCCGTCATTTCCGCCATCGTCAAATACCACGTCACGGAACGGGGCCGCGCGCTCGTCAACGACGGCATGGACATTCTCGGCGGCAAAGGCATCTGCATCGGCCCCAACAATTTCCTCGCCAGCGCCTACCAGCAAATCCCCATCGCCATCACGGTCGAAGGCGCCAACATCCTCACGCGCAGCCTGATCATCTTCGGCCAGGGCGCCATCCGCGCGCACCCGTATGTGCTCAGGGAAATGGCCGCCGTCAACGAAAGCGACGGCCGCAAGGCACTGCGCGATTTCGATGCGGCCTTCTTTGGCCACGTGGGCTTTGTGCTGGGCAACCTGGCCAGGGGCTTGTGGTACGGACTGGGCGGCGCGCGCCTGGCGGCCGTGCCCGATGCCGGCGCGCCCGCACTGGCGCCCTACTACCGCGCGCTGACGCGGCTGTCGACGGCGTTTGCCGTCATGACGGATATGTCGATGTTCGTGCTCGGTGGCGAACTCAAGCGCCGCGAGCGGTTGTCCGCCCGCCTGGGCGACGTGCTGGCGCAGCTGTACCTGGCGTCGTCCGTGCTGAAGCGCTACGAGGACGATGGCCGTCCCGAGGCCGACCTGCCCTACGTGCACTGGTCGCTGCAAGATGCGCTGGTCAAGGCGCAGCAGGGTTTGACGGGCGTGCTGGACAATTTCCCCGCGCGCGTGCTGGCCGTGCTGCTGCGCACCTTGCTGTTCCCGTTCGGCCAGCCCCATCGTCCGCCATCCGACGAATTGGGCAGCGAGGTGGCGCTGGCCCTGCAAACGCCGGGCGCCGACCGCGAACGCCTGCTGGCCGACGGTTATGTGGCCATCGATACCAGCGATCCCGTGGCCTGCGCCGAGCGGGCCCTGGCGCTGCTGCCCGACGTTCTGCACATCGAAAAACGCCTGAAGGACACGCCCGAAGGCGCGGCCCTGCGGCACCTGCCGCAAAGCCTGTCCGCCATGCAGCAGTGGCTGGCGACGGCCAAGGCGACGGGCACCGTCAACTGCCAGGAGCACAATACCTTGCTGGACTATGCGCGCCTGGTCGACGGCTTGATACAGGTCGACGATTTTGCGCCCGCTGCGGCGCAACCAACACACTTGCAGGCGCACGGGGCCGATATCAACAGCCGCGCAGCCTGAGCCGGATTGCGGCCTATACTGAATTGAGCGGGTGCTGTGCCCGCTCTTTTCGGAAAGGAGTCGATCATGACGCGCAAATTCATCGATTGCCGGGAATTCCCAAGCGACACGCATTGTTCGGTGGCCATCTCGGCCGACAGCGAGGAAGAGCTATTGGGTATTGCCGTGGAGCACGCGGTCTCGGTACACCATCACCACGACACGCCGGAACTGCGCCAGCAATTGCGTCAACTGTTCAAGGACGGCATGCCGCCCGAACACCTGCCCATGACGGGACAGGCCGGCAACAGCGGGGCCGCGCACGCGCACTAGCCTGCCAGGGCTTGCGCCGGTTTCTGAAAGCGCAAGCCCAGCACGAGCGGCACCAGGGACACACAGGCTTGAACGCCTGACGTCTGAGCACCTTGCGGCGTATGCCAATCCCTTGACCCAAGGCAATGCAATATGCGGCCAGCCAGCATAAGATCGCCGGCTTTGCCCATCCCCCATGCGCCACGCTCCCGAACTCCTCCTGCCTGCCGGCTCCCTGGCCAAGATGCATGCCGCCTTCGACTTCGGCGCCGACGCCGTCTACGCGGGCCAGCCGCGCTACAGCTTGCGCGTGCGCAATAACGATTTTTCGACCCTGCAAGCCTTGCAGGAAGGCATCGATGGCGCCCATGCGCGCGGCAAGCAGTTCTTTGTCGCCAGCAATATCTTCGCCCACAACGCCAAGCTGAAAACGTATTTGCGCGACATGGAACCGGTGATCGCCATGCGTCCGGACGCGCTGATCATGGCCGACCCGGGCCTGATCATGATGGTGCGCGACAAGTGGCCGGAGATTCCCGTGCACTTATCGGTGCAGGCGAATGCCGTCAACTGGGCCGACGTGAAATTCTGGCACCGCATGGGCCTGACGCGCGTGATCTTGTCGCGCGAACTGTCGCTCGACGAGATCGAGGAAATCCGCCAGCGCTGCCCGGAAATGGAGTTGGAAGTCTTCGTCCACGGCGCCCTGTGCATCGCCTATTCGGGCCGCTGCCTGCTGTCCGGCTATTTCAACCACCGCGACCCGAACCAGGGCACGTGCACGAATTCATGCCGCTGGGATTACAAGGTGAAAAATGCGTCCGAAGACGCCAGCGGCGACCTGGGCGGCATGCAGGTGGTGCCGCTGGAATTTCACCAGGCGCTGGCCGAGGCCGACAACAATGCATTTTCCGCCCTGCACCAGCAGCCGCGCCACCCGCTGGCCGACCGGCCCTACCTGATTGAAGAAGCGCAGCGCCCGGGCCAGCTGATGCCGATCCTCGAAGACGAGCACGGCACCTACATCATGAATTCGAAGGACTTGCGCGCCGTCGAGCATATCGAGCGCCTGGTGAAAATCGGCGTCGATTCGCTCAAGGTCGAGGGCCGCACCAAGTCGCTGTACTACGCGGCGCGCACGGCGCAAGTCTACCGCCAGGCCATCGATGACGCCGTGGCGGGCCGTCCCTTCGACATCAGCCTGCTGGGCCAGCTGCAAGGCCTGGCCAACCGCGGCTACACGGACGGTTTTTACCAGCGCCACCATACGCAGGCGCACCAGAACTACATGCGCGGCGCGTCCGAGGCGGATCGCAGCCAGTACGTGGGCGACGTGCTGGGCGTGGCGGACGGCTGGGCCAGGGTGGAAGTGAAAAACCGCTTCGCCGTGGGCGACCGCATCGAGGCCGTGCATCCTGGCGGCAACCGCGACTTCACCATTACCCGCATGCTCAGCGATGACGGCAGCGAGATCCAGGTGGCGCCCGGCAGCGGCCACTTCGTGCGCATCGAACTCGACGGCGCCCTCGACAAAGCCTTGCTGGCGCGCTATTTGTAACCGCCAGTCTGGCGCGCAGGGAGGCGAAGCAATCCACAAGTGTTTGATTTGGCAAGAAAAATTTCCACTGGCACGGCCTAAATAATTTGTTTAGGCCTCAACATTGCTATACGATACGGCCACCCGCGCCCGGGGGCCTGATCGGCATCCCGTGCGTCCCTGACACGTTCACCGGAATCCCCGATGCCACCTGCCACACCCGCCCTGATCACCAATGACGCCGTCGTCCTCGGCTTGCTCGCGATGACCCTGGGGGCCGTCTTCTGGACCGCCTCCCGCCCAGACGGCCTCTGGAAAAAGTTCTACACGTATATCCCGTCCCTGCTGATGTGCTATCTGATCCCGGCGTTGCTGAACACGTTTGGCATCATCGACGGCAACGCGTCCGGCCTGTACGCCGTGGCGCGCGATTACCTGCTGCCCAGCGCGCTGGTCCTGCTGTGCGTGGCCATCGATTTCGGCGGCATCCTCCGCCTCGGTCCCAAGGCCATCATCATGTTCCTGACCGGCACCCTGGGCGTGATGCTGGGCGCCCTCGTCTCGTTCGAGGCGCTGCGTTTGATCCACCCGGAAACGGTGGCGGGCGACACCTGGCGCGGCATGACGACTGTCGCCGGTTCGTGGATAGGCGGCGGCGCCAACCAGGCGGCCATGAAGGAAGTGTTTGAAGTGGATGCGACGCTGTTTGGCCAGTTCGTCGCCGTCGACGTGCTGGTGGCCAACGTCTGGACGGCCGTGCTGCTGTTCCTGGCCGGCCGCGCGGGCGCCTTCGACCGCTGGACCGGTGCTGATTTGTCCGCCATCAATGCGCTCAAGGACAGCATCGAAAGCTACCGCGCCCAGCACGCGCGCATCGCCACCCTGACCGACATCATGATCATCCTCGGCGTGGGCCTGGGCGTGACGGGCCTGTCGCATTTCCTGGCCGGCCCCATCATCAGCTGGATCGCCACCCTGCCGGCCGCATGGCGCCTGCAGGATTACAGCCTGACGTCGAATTTCTTCTGGATCGTCGTGCTCGCCACCACCTTCGGCCTGCTGCTGAGTTTTACCCGCGCGCGCAGCCTGGAAGGCGCGGGCGCCTCGACCATCGGCTCGGCCATGCTGTACGTGCTGGTGGCCACCATCGGCATGCACATGGACTTGAAAGCCCTGTTCGACAAGCCTTTCCTGTTCCTGCTGGGCCTGATCTGGATCGCCGTGCATGGCGGCCTGATGCTACTCGTCGCCAAGCTGATCCGCGCGCCCCTGTTCTTCATGGCCGTGGGATCGCAAGCGAACATCGGCGGCGCCGCCTCGGCTCCCGTCATCGCCAGCGCCTTCCACCCGGCCCTGGCCCCCGTGGGCGTGCTGCTGGCCGTGCTCGGCTACGCCCTGGGCACTTACGGCGCCTACATCACGGGCTTGATCCTGCGCGGCATGGCAGGGTGATGCTCCTGGCAGCATACTGACGACAACGCCAACCTTCGGGTTGGCGTTGTCATTTGTGAGTTCGTCACCGCTCTGTCTTTCCGCATCGGCCAGCGGGAAAATTCGCCCCACAATGTAGCAGAAACCCCTCAAAACCAAATTTTCGCACCATTTTTGTGCGAAATCTGCGATGATAGTTGCCCAAATAACCGATTACCTCCATGGAATTCTGATGAAATACGCATCTGCTCACGAGTATGTCCAGCATGTCGCCGCACGCAATCCAGGTCAACCCGAGTTTCTGCAAGCCGTCACCGAAGTCATGGAGAGCTTGTGGCCGTTCCTGGAACAGCACCCGAAATACGCGGAACAAGGCTTGCTGGAACGCTTGATCGAGCCGGAGCGCGTGGTGATGTTCCGCGTGTCGTGGGTCGATGATCACGGGCAAGTGCAAGTCAACCGCGGCTACCGCATCCAGCACAGCATGGCCATCGGGCCGTACAAGGGCGGCATCCGTTTCCACCCTTCCGTGACCTTGTCCGTGCTGAAATTTCTCGCCTTCGAGCAGACGTTCAAGAATGCGCTGACGACCTTGCCGATGGGCGGCGGCAAGGGCGGCGCCGATTTCGATCCGAAGGGCAAGAGCCCGGGCGAAGTGATGCGCTTCTGCCAGGCCTTCGTGAGCGAACTGTTCCGCCACGTGGGTTCGGACACGGACGTGCCGGCCGGCGACATCGGCGTGGGCGGGCGCGAAGTCGGTTATATGGCCGGCATGATGAAAAAGCTCAGCAACCGCGCCGACTGCGTGTTCACGGGCAAGGGCGCCAGTTTCGGCGGATCGCTGATGCGGCCGGAAGCGACGGGCTACGGCACCGTGTACTTTGCGCAGGAAATGCTGAAAACGCGGGGCCGCTCGTTCGAAGGCATGCGCGTGTCCGTGTCCGGCTCGGGCAACGTGGCGCAGTACGCGGTGGAAAAAGCCATGGCCATGGGCGCGAAAGTCATCACCGTCTCCGATTCGAGCGGCACCGTCATCGACGAGGAAGGCTTTACCCCGGAAAAGCTGGCCATCCTGATGGAAATCAAGAACCATTTGTATGGCAGGGTCAGCGACTACGCCGCGCGCACGGGCGTGCGCTTCGAGGCCGGCGTGTCGCCATGGCATGTGCCGGTCGACATCGCCCTGCCCTGCGCCACGCAGAATGAATTGCATATCGACGATGCGCGCACCTTGATCGCCAATGGCGTGCAATGCGTGGCCGAAGGCGCCAACATGCCCACCACCATCGAGGCAGCCAAGGCATTCGAAGCGGCCGGCGTACTGTACGCGCCGGGCAAGGCCAGCAATGCGGGCGGCGTGGCCACGTCCGGCCTGGAAATGAGCCAGAACGCGGCCCGAATTTCCTGGCCGCGCGAAGAAGTCGACGCGCGTTTGCTGCAGATCATGCAAGGCATCCACGCCGCGTGCAAGCAATACGGCACGCGCGCCGATGGCACGGTCAGCTATGTCGATGGCGCCAATATCGCCGGTTTCGTCAAAGTGGCCGATGCCATGTTGGCGCAAGGGGTGATTTAAGCGTCAACAATGTCGTCGGATTACGCGCGGCATAGCCGCGCTAATCCGACCTACGACATTTCAGGTTTCATCAAGCTCTTGCGGCTGATGGTCCGGCCCGACACCATGAACTCGCCGTTGCCGCGGTAATGTAACGTTTCGGGCAGCTTGGGCGAGGTGGCCACGTGGGCTTTCACGCATTCGAAGATGAAGAAGCCGCCTTTCGGATTGCCCGCCACCTGGGCCAGCTTGCATTCGAAGTTGGCGTAGCATTCGGCGATCAGGGGTGCGCCCACCAGCTCGGCGGGCTGGGGCGTGAGGCCGAAGGCCGTGAACTTGTCCGTGTCTTCGCCGCTGCAATTGCCGATGGCGACGACCTGGTCGACCATGTCGGCCGTGGGCAGGTTGATCACGCATTCCATGCTGCGCTTGATCATTTCATAGCTGTGGTTCGCGTCGGAAATGAAGCAGCCGAGCAACGATGGCGTGAATTCCATCAGCATATGCCAGGCCATGGTCATGACGTCGCTTTCGCCCTGCCACGTTGAACTGACGAGCACCACCGGCCCCGGTTCGAGGAAGCGCCGGATATCGGCGACGGGATAATCTTCTTTGTGATAATTTTTCATCTGCTCTCCAGGACGCGGTACGCCATAGCATAGACCAATGGCGCCTTGCCGGGCGCGCGGCTGGCCGGCGGCGCCGTGTCATCCGCACCGCGATTTGTGCCGTTCGTCGCAAATTTCTCCCCAATCGAGATGTTGCACAATAGAATACACTGATCAACTACTCAAGGAAACCGCCATGCGTCCTCTGTTCCTGTTGTCCGTCCTGTCCCTCGCCTGCCTCTCCACCCTCGCGCATGCCGACGAGCAAACCCGCACGGTAGCCGCCTTCAACGCCATCGACATCCGCGGCCCCATCAGCATCGAAGTGGAATCGGGCAAGGAGCAAAGCCTGCTGCTGCGCGGCGACCAGAAATTCCTCAGCGGCGTGATCACGGAAGTGGTCGATGGCGAGCTGAAAATTTCCATGAAGGACAAGGACATCAAGAAGACCGAGGGCGACCCGCGGGTCATCATCACCATGCCCACCTTGCGCAAGCTGATCGCGGAAGGCGCGGGCGAAAAGATCCTCACCAAGCTCAATGGTCCAAGAGTCGACATCAGCTACAAGGGCGCGGGCCGCCTGGCCGCCGATGGCCAGGTCGACTGGCTGCGCCTGAAGGCGCAAGGCGTGGGCGAAGTCGATACGAAAGCCTTGCTGGCGAAAAACGTCGATGTGAATTTCGAAGGCATCGGCTCCGTCAAGGTGTATTCCTCGGGCGAGCTGAACGCCGTGGTGCGCGGCATGGGCGAACTGACCTACTACGGCAAGCCGAAGATCGTGCACAAGTCGGTCGCCGGCATCGGCAGCGTCAATGCCGCCAAATAAGATTTCCTAGAACAACAAGGCCATCAGGCCACTGGAGACCGCATGACCGCAACACATGATACCGAAGCGCCGCTGGTGCTGCGCGAGGACGAGGGCGGCCTCGTCACCCTGCGGCTGAACCGCCCCCTGCAATTCAATGCCCTGTCGGTAGCCATGCTGGCCGCGCTGCAGGAAGCGTTCGATGCCATCGCGCAGCAGCCGCGCGTGCGCTGCGTGGTGCTGGCCGCCGAAGGCAAGGCTTTTTGCGCGGGCCACGATTTGCGCCAGATGCAGGCCACGCGCCAGCTTGCGTATTATCAAACCCTGTTCGCGCAATGCTCGCGCGTGATGCAAGCCATTCAAACCTTGCCCGTGCCTGTGATTGCCCGCGTGCACGGCATCGCCACGGCGGCCGGCTGCCAGCTGGTGGCCAGCTGCGACCTGGCCGTGGCGGGCGCATCGGCCCGCTTTGCCGTCTCCGGCATCAACGTGGGCCTGTTCTGCGCCACGCCATCGGTGGCCCTGTCGCGCAATGTGTCGCCCAAGCGGGCCTTCGACATGCTGGTGACGGGCCGTTTCATCGACGCCGACACGGCCGCCGACTGGGGCTTGATCAATGAGACGGTGGCCGACGCGGCGCTCGACGAGGCCGTGGCGCGCCTGGCGCGGCAGATCATGGCGAAAAGCCCGACGGCTATCCGCTACGGCAAGGCCATGTTCTACCGGCAGCGCCAGCTGTCGCTGGACGACGCGTATGCGTATGCGGGCGACGTGATGGCGCGCAATATGATGGAAGAGGATGCGGACGAAGGCGTCACCGCCTTCCTGGAAAAACGGCCGCCCAGCTGGGCGGCCGTCAAGTAGCTTAACGTTCCTGCTTCATCTGCTGCTGGACGGAAAGACTCAAGGTACCCAGGTCTTCCTTGCCCAGCATCGGCAATTGCGCCAGCAGGTTGGCCAGGGCCGAGCTGCCCGTCACGTCCAGCTCGGATGACTGCACCAGCACCGTGCCGGCGCCCGTGAAGTCGATCTGCTTTTCCTCGCCCGACAAGGTAAAGCCCGTGAGCGCGCCGGCGGCCGAGGCCCAGCCTTGCACGTGGGCATAATCGTAGTGGTAGGAAGGGCTGGGGCAATCGGCCCAGCCCAGCACGGCCTGCTCGTCCACGCGGCACGGCAATTCCAGGAAATGCACGGGGCCGTTCGACGAGGCGATCACCTTGCCGGTGCCTATCATGGTCAGATAGCCGGGCAAGGTCGATTCCTGGCAAATCACATCCTTCGTAAAACCCAGCAGGTTTTTCGCGCGGATGGTCATGTTGGCGTTGTCCAGGTCGTAGCAGGCCAGGTCGTTGCCGTTGTCGCCCAGGATCAACTGGCCCTGCCCTTGCGCGACGACAAAGTGGTGGATGTATTTCGGCGCATTGAAGGCATTGCGCACGATCAAGTCGAGCACGCTGCTGCCCATGGCTTCGAAGCGCAGCTCGCCATAGAAGGCGATCATCTTGCCCTTGCGAATGAAGATCTGTTCCTTGACGTCGATGACATACGAAAAACGGTTCAGGTTATCGTTCTTCGGCAAGGTATCGGGAGTGTAAATCGTCATGGCTTACCTTTCGCTCGCTTGGATGTAGACCGTGCCCTGGCCCGTGAACTTCACCTGGTACGATTCGCCGGACGCCTGGCCGACAAAGGTTTTCCAGTTCAAGTCCGTGACGATGGTCGAGCTCAGCTGCCCCGTGTGGCCGATATACGCTTGCGGGTCGACAAACACGGGCACGTCCGGCGTGACGGGCAAGCCGATGGCGTTGCCGTCGGACAAAATCGCCACATCGCCCGTGCCTTGCAAGGTGGTGGTAAACAAGCCCTGGCCCGAGGCCATGCCGCGCACCACGCCCTGCACGCCGCCCTGGTTGCCGAGGAACATGGTGCCGGCCGTCAGGCGCGCATCGAAGGCCAGCAGGGAATCGCTTTCCACGTAAAACGTTTCGCCGCGCACGGGGACGATGGTGACGAACAGGCCGCCCTGCGCGTAAAACACGCTGCCCGTGCCACGCGCCGACATCATGGCGTAGCCTTCGTTCGTGACGGCGCGCATGGCCAGGCTTTGCACGCCCTGGCCCGCCAGGAAGGAGCGGCTGAACGCCACGTCGCCCTGGTACGACACCATGGCGCCCTTGCGCGCGAACACTTCTTCATTGCCGAGTTTGACCTCAAGCATCTTTTCATTGATCTGCTGATAGACAGGCATCGCGGGTCCTCGCTAACTTAACGTTCGGCGGGCTGGATGAACACCACGCCCTGGCCTGTGAATTTGTGCTGGTACGATTCGCCCGAGCTCTGGCCGATCATCGTGCGCCAGTTGACGTCGAAGACGAATTCCTGGCGGATGTCGCCCTTGAAGCCGACGAAGGCGTCCGGATCCACGCGCAGCGGATGCGCGGGCGTCACTTCCAGCATGATCAGGTTGCCGCGCGAAATGACGGCCAGGTTGCCGTTGCCTTCGACGGTGGTGGAAAACAGACCCTGGCCCGAGCTGGCGCCGCGCAGGCCCGCAAAGCTGGTGCCCGTCTTCAGGCTCGTGTCGTAGGCCAGCAGGCTGCTGCTTTCGATGGTCAGCTTTTCGCCGGCCAGGGCCATGACGGTGATCTCGGCCGCATTCTGCGCGAAAAACACCGTGCCCGTGCCAGAGGCCTGCATCACCTGCATGCCTTCGTTCGTCACCTTGCGCTTGAGCGCGCCGAAGAGGCCCTCGCCGCCGAGCAGGGACTTTTCAAATTTGATGGCGCCCGTATAGGCGACCATGGCGCCGGCAATCGCCAGCACTTTTTCATCCTGCAGGCGCACTTCCAGCAGGCGGTCGGTATTGGTGCGGAAACTGGTCACGCGCGACTCCCCAAGAATGCCAGGCCACAAAGCCTTGGCTAGCCGACAAGATACCGGGGGCGTTACCGCCATGCAAGTGCTATTCCTCCCGAACGGGGGTCTCCGTTAAAAAAAAGGCGTGCCCGGAGGCACGCCTTGCGCTGACATCTGCAACGGTTTACTCGGCCAGCACCGGCTTGGCACCGCGCGCGTTCTGGAACAGCGGCACGGGATCATTGGTATTGACCTCGACCACCGTCACGCCCTGCACCACGCCAGCTACCTGGTAGCCGACGGCGCCCAGGTGGCGCTTGCCTTCGGCCAGGTTGGACCAGCTCAGCGAGACAGACGCCGTGCCGCCCATGAAAGCCGTGCCCGGCATCAACGCCTTGAAGCTGCCGTTGTTCAAGCCCGGCGCCAGCACCCACGACGACAAGGCGTAGTCGGCCTGGCCGTTTTGCGGCGCAAAACCGATCATGCACACCTTGTAGGTACCGGCGGCGGGCAGGCGCAGTTCCACCTGCTCATTGGAACTTTCATTGCCGCTGCTGCCGACCAGCACATTGGCGGCGTTGTAGACCTCCATGTCCAGGTCGGTATTCGCGCCGCCCGTCGTTTCCGAGTCGTAGGTGGCAAAGCGCGCCGCCAGGGTGCCGGCCGGGATCACCACATTGTGCACGTTCACGCCCGTGGCGCCACCGGCCTTGCAGGCAGCCGATGCGGCAGCGCCCGTCACCGCCTGGCCGATCGTGCGCGTCTGGCGCACGGCTTCGACGAGACCCGACTTGACGCCGACCAGCGCGCCCGTGAAGCCCGTGCCCAGGGTCAGCACCTTGCTGCCCGTGGCCGCTTCGCTGCTGACCAGCGCAATGGCGGCCAGCGACGTGCCGCGCGCCGTCAGCGGGCTGCGCACCGTGTGCGTGCCATCCGTCCAGCTCAGGGCGCCGTAGGTCCAGGTATTGGCCGGCGCCGTGGTGCGCGTCAGCTTGACCTGATACTGGCCCTTGGCGCCCGGCGCCAGGCTCAGACTCGTTGGCGTCACCGCCACCGTGTAGCCGGGCAGGCTGGCCGAGACGTTATAGACGGCGCTGCTGGCGCCCACGTTGGTCACCGTGCGCGTCAGCACTTGCGTGCCCAGCACATTGGCCGCCGTCAGCGACGCCAGGTTCAGGTTGTAGGCAGGAATGGTGCCGACGGCCTGGCACGTGGCGGGACTGTAGACCTTCAGGTTCAGGCCGCACAGGAAGCGCGCATAGTCGATTTCCGACACGTCGTACACGAGGCCGGGATCGGCCGCGCTGTTCGGCGCGATGTGGCCGGCGCCCTGGCCCCATGGCAGCTGGCCCGAGTTCTTCGCCGTGGCATCCCATGACACGGAACCGTTCAAGCCATCGGGATACGTGCTGAAGGCCGTCGTCATCAGCGCCGACTTGATGGCCGCGGGCGACCAGCTCGGATGCTGCTGCTTGAGCAGCGCCGCCACGCCGGCCACGTGCGGGCTGGCCATCGACGTGCCGGAATAGAAATCCCACTCGGCCACTGGCGCCACGCCACCGGCCGCCACGGCATCGCGCTGCGCCGGGGTCAGGTCGGCCGTCACGCCGGCGAGGATGTTGGTGCCGGGCGCCGAGAGATCCGGTTTCAGGATGTTCGCGTTGGCCACGTTCGGTCCGCGCGAGGAACGGTCGCTGACGATCGGCGCCTGCACCGTCGTGTCGGGGATGGTATGGATTTCGCCCAATGCCGCCGTGCCGTCCGGAGTGGACGCCATGAAAGCCTTCAGCGCGTCGCCCTGCGCCTGCGCCAGGTGCACGGTCGACAGCGTGTGCGCCTGGTTGATGATGGTGTTGGCGCCGCCAGCCACGTTGGCGATGACCACGCCCGCCGCGCCCGCCGTCCTGGCATTCGCGCTCTTGTTGACCAGCACGTTGCCGCCACGGTCGCACACGAGTATCTTGCCCGCCACTTTCGCCGGGTCCAGATAAGCGGACGTGGCATCGGCCCCGCCGAAGCAGCGCAGCAGATTGAGGTCCGTCGGCGGCACGCCGGCCAGGCCCGCATCGCGCGAGCGGATCAGCGGCAGGGCCGGCGTCTTCGCATTGCTCGACGCGCCTTCCAGCCTGGTGCCGTTGCTGAGGATGACATTGCCCGCGTACAGGCGGTTGTGGGTGGAATTGGCGACCGTCGCCAGCCAGGGGCTGATGTGCGAGACGGGCGCCGGCACGTCGGGCGCCGGCGTGGATGGACCGGAATTGCCGCCGGACGTGGCGACGAACACGCCGGCCGCCGCCGCGCCGAGGAAGGCGACTTCCGTCGGCTCGTCGAAGGCGCCGCCGCCCGCGTTCGGGCCGATGGAGAAGTTGATGACGTTGACGCCATCCTTGACGGCCTGGTCGATGGCGGCCACGCTGTCGGCCGTGGCGCAACCGTTGCGGCCCGTCGATGCGGCCGTCCAGCACACTTTATAGGCGGCGATGCGGGCGCGCGGCGCCATGCCCGATGCCTTGCCCAGCGACACGCCGTTCGAGGTGGCCAAGGCGCCATTGTTGCCGCCGGCCGTGGACGCCGTATGCGTGCCATGGCCGCCGTGCCCCGTCAGGCCGGCGACGGAATCGCGCGGCGAACGGAATTCCGTCCAGTGCAGCGCCGACGTGGAGGCACGGTAGTAGCGCGCGCCGATCAGTTTGTTGTTGCAATTCTCGGCGCCAAAGCCTTCGCCCGTCTGGCAAGTGCCCTGCCAGCTGGCCGGCGGCGCGCCGTACACGACGTTGCCGCCGCTGTGGCTGGGCACGCCGTTCTCGTCGAGGCGGTCGGCAAAGGCCGTGTTCTCGGGCCAGATGCCGCTGTCGACGATGCCGATGATGATGTCTTCGCCCGCGTGCGCCTTGCCGCCCAGCTGCTCCCACAGGCCGCCCGGCTTGTCCAGGCCCAGGAAGGTCGGCGTGTAGCTGGTGTCGAGCTGCAGGATGGAGTCGGCGCTGATGCTGGCCACGCCGCTGTTTTTCTTCAGGGCCCGCACTTCATCGTCCGTCAGCAAGGCGGAAAAGCCGTTGAAGACGACGCTGTACTGGTGCGTGATTTCCGCCGCGCTGACGGTGCCGGCCACGGCGGCCTGCTTGGTGTCGAGATAGCTCAAATAGGCCTGCACATCGGCGGCGCCCACGTTGATGCGTGCGCCCGGGGCCGGCTTGGTGGCGGCCAGGCCGTCGACC
This sequence comes from Janthinobacterium sp. EB271-G4-3-2, assembly GCF_020858035.1. Lineage (NCBI taxonomy): Bacteria > Pseudomonadati > Pseudomonadota > Betaproteobacteria > Burkholderiales > Oxalobacteraceae > Janthinobacterium > Janthinobacterium sp. EB271-G4-3-2. The sequence goes on from NZ_JACYMG010000008.1 coordinate 51,495, forward strand.
TGGCCCGTGTAGGTGGCGGCCGGCTTGTCGACCAGCTGCACGATGTAGGAACGGCGTTCCTGCGCCTGCGCCGCTTGCGCCAGGCTGGCGGCCAGCAGGAGGATCGCGAGTGAAACGGGACGTAATTTCATCTCATGCTCCTTGCACGGTGAACGCGGCGAACTTGCCAGCGCGGCGGCGCGACAGCATGCCGATGGCGCCCAGGCCGGCCAGCAGCAGCATGTAGGTCGACGGCTCCGGCACGGCGCTGATGTTGATATTGTCGAGCGCAAACTGGCCCTGGTTAAAGGCGGGGAAATCGATGGAATTGCTGCACGCGCCCGTATCGTTGAAGATACACGCGTTGAAGGTCAGGCCCGTAAACGCATAGTTGCTGAAGCCGCCAAGCAGGGAAGCGCCCTGGAAATGGTAGTTGCCATCGCTGCCCTGGCCAGGGAACGCCAGCGAGGTGCTGACCACCTGGCCGTTGCTGAGGGTGCCGCTCAGCTGCAGCTGGCCCCACTGCATGTTGGGCAAGCCGGAGACGGGGGCGATGAAGGAATAGTCGAAACCGGCCAGGCTGAACGCCTGGTGGTCGGCACGCGCGAAATTCACGCCGCCATCGTTGAGGATGGCCAGGTAGTTGCCGGTGCCGCCCTGCGGACAGGCGGCGATATCGCACGACGAACCCGCGCGCCCATCGAGGATGGCGCCCACGCCGCTGACGCCGCCGCCGGCCGCCGTGGTCGGGTCGGCCAGGAACAGCAGGTTGTAGCTCGACGTATTGAGCGTCTGGCCGCTTTCATACACGTCGGGACGCAAATTATCGAAGGTCAGGACATCGGCCATGGCCGGCGCCGAGGCCAGCACGGACAAGGTGGCCAGCGCGGCCAGGATGGTGGCGCGACCGCGGGTAGCGGGCGGATGGGCAGTGGCGGGCGATACCCGCGCATGTGATGGACGATTCATTCTATTCCCTTGTTTGTTGTGGATAGATAGGTCGGCAGGTCTGGCGCCCGCTTTCAGCTTTTTCACAAAAGTGTCAACAAATATAGCAAATCGCATAAAACAAATAACATATTTTTAATATCATTTATTTATTTTTTATCTAGCTCTGCGATACTTTGTTTTGTTTTATCTATGAAAGCTTGAGCAATCTCAACGTTACATTGGAACAACAATGCCTCACACTGCAGACGTGTGCGCCAGCATGCCGGCGCGACTTCAGATAAGCTCGAAAACCGCGCCCGCCGCGACATAGCACCACCCGTCACATCGCGGTACACCTGTTCCATCCTGGAACACTTGTCTCTCCCCTGCGCGCCCGGCCACAGCCCCTGCGCCGATGGCATGAAGCTTGCACAACGAAGAGATCGACCGTGCACAGGGAGCTGCATCATGGAACACTACCAACTGGCCGGCAACGGCCGCTCAGGCACGCGGCCGGCCCGGCGCCTCCTCGTGTGCAGCGCGCTGGCGCTGGCTTTTTTCCTGCTGGCCGCCAGACTGGACCTGGCCGAACGGCTGACCTACGCGCTGTGGCGCCACGAGCACTGGCAACTCGATGAACTGGCCCTGAGCCTGCTGTTGCTGACGCTGGCCCTGGCCGGCTTTGCCGTGCGGCGCGGGCGCCAGGTGGCGCTGCTGCTGGCGCAAAACCGCGCCCTCACGCAGCGCCTGCTGCGCGCGCAGGAAGAGGAGCGCTGCGCGCTGGCACGCGAGCTGCACGATGAAGTGGGACAAGACTGCACGGCCATCCGCGCCGCCGCCAGCTACATCCTGCGCGCGCGCGATGGCGACCAGGCGCATGTGCAGGCGTGCGCGGCCAGCATCGCCCGCTCGTCGGAAGCGCTGCATGCGATGGTGCGCACCATGCTGCGCCGGCTGCGCCCGCCCGTGCTCGACAGCCTGGGCCTGGCGCCGGCCCTGCAGGCGCTGTGCGACAGCTGGTCCCAGCAGCACGGCATCGCCTGCCATTTCGCGCCGCACGCCGTCCCCGCCAGCCTCGACGACAGCACCGCCACCGCCATCTACCGCCTGGTGCAGGAAGGCTTGACGAACGTGGCGCGCCACGCGGGCGCCGACCGTGCCACGGTGGAATTGCGCGCCGATGCGCACGGCGTGCTGCACCTGGCCATCGAAGACAATGGCCAGGGTTTATGCCCGGATAAAACGCTGGCAGATGGCTTCGGCATACTGGGCATGCGCGAGCGCGTGGCCGGCCTGCGCGGCCATATCCGCTGGATCAGCGCGCTGGGCAACGGCTTGCGCATCGAAGTGGCGATGCCGCTGGCGGCCGGTGCGGCATGAACGCGGCCATGACCCCGATCCGCGTGATGCTGGTCGACGACCACCCGGTGGTGCGCACCGGTTACCGGCGCCTGCTGGAACAGGGTGGCGACATCGCCGTCGTGGCCGAGGCGGGCAATGGCGAAACGGCGTATGGTTTGCACCTGGAGCACGCGCCCGACGTCTGCGTGACGGATTTGTCCATGCCCGGCATCGGCGGCCTGGAATTGCTGCGCAAGCTGATCGTCCGCGATGCCGGCGCCCGCGTGCTCGTGTTCAGCATGCACGACACGCCGCAGCTGATCGCCCGCGCGCTCGACGGCGGCGCCTGCGGCTTCGTCAGCAAGCAGGCCGACCCGGCACACCTGGTCGATGCCGTGCGCGCCGCCCACGCGGGCCGGCGCTACCTGGACCCGCACAGCGCACCGGGCGTGCTGCAAGGCACGGCCCGCATGGAAGCGCAGCGCTTGAGCAGCCTGAGCCAACGCGAATTCGAAATCTTCCGCCTGCTGGCCGAAGGCCGCAGCGCCGCCGACTGCGCCCGCCTGCTGCACCTGAGCAGCAAGACGGTGGCCAACCACCAGACCTGCATCAAGGAAAAGCTCGACGTGCCCGGCCCCGCCGCCCTCGTCCACTTGGCCTTGCGCAATGGCGTCATCGAGCACGTCCACCCTTAAAACACGTAGCGCAAGCCCACATTCACGCTGCGCGGGGCGCCGGCCGCATAGAAGGTCGCGTTGACCATCGGATACTCGCCGTTCACGGCCGGCAGCGGCCGGGCACTAAAATTGCCGTTGGCGTCGAAACCCGTCGCGCCCAGCTGGGCCGCCGTCGCATAGTGTCGGTCGAACAGGTTGTTGACCTGGGCGAACACGCTCAGCTGCCGTGTCAGCTGGTATTTGCCGTTGAGCTCGACCACGGCGTAGCCGCCGCTCTTGCCCGCGCCCAGGTACGCTGGTCCGCCCGCCTGGTGCGCATTGTTTTCATTGCCGCGCGCATAGGAACTCGACACGGCCGTCATGGCCAGGCCCACCGTCCAGTCGCGTCCGCCCTGAACCTCCACGTGCGCCTTCAGGATATGGCTCGGTGTGAGCGGAATCCGGTTGCCCGGCGTGATGGCGATATTGCCTTCCAGGCCGGGCGCCTCCGCGTCGCTGCTGCTGTTGGCGCTGCCGTTGACGGTTTCCCGGCTTTGATACGTCGCCTGCAGCCACGTGTAGTTGACGCCGAAGTCCAGCACGCCCGCCTTGCCGCCCGCCGCCAGCTCCACGCCCTGGTGGCGCGTCTTGCCGAAATTCTTGAAGTAGCCGAAACCGGCCTGGTTGTCGGCCACGAACAGGATATCGTCGTGATTTTCCGCGCGGAACACGCCCGCGCTCCAGCGCGCCACCTCGCCCCACTGGCCGCGCATGCCCGCTTCCCACGTCTTCGTCAGCACCTGTTTCAAGGGCGGGTCGCCGGCCATGGCGTTGGGCAGGCGGCAAGGGTTGTCCGGGTCGGCGCAGCCGAGTTCGATGGCCGTCGGCGTGCGGCTGCCTTCGTTGTAGCCGAGATAGGCGCTGATGCCTGCGGCCGGTGCGTAGGCCAGGCCGATGGCGGGATTGAAGCGGCTGAAACGGTGGTCGCCGTCGAGCGAGCCGCTGCCGCCGCCGGGCGTGATGGCGTCGCGGTTGCGCACGGTGCTGCGGTTGTAGCGGCCGGAAACGGTCAGGGTCAAGTCTTGATTGAACGCGATGCTGTCGCTCACATACACGCTCCACGTGCGCATGCGCCCGCTCAAGTCGACCCGGTTGTCGACCGGTATGCCGTCGTCGTCGATCTGCGTGCCGTCGGCAAAGAAGTCGACGGGCGTGATGCCGCGGTCCGGGTTCAGGTAGCCGAACTGGCTCGTCTGGCGAAACGTGGCGCGGCTGGCATCGAAGGCGGCGCCGGCGGTGACGGCGTGGCGCGCGCCCGCCACGTCGGCCAGCGCGGTGAACTGGCCTGAAAAACCATAGTTTTCCTGCTGCGTATGGCTGCGGTTGATCATGCCATTGCATTTTTCGGCCGGCTCGTCATTCAACAGCACGTTGGCTATGCAGCGCCATTTCGGGAAAGGCGTATTGCCGGCATTCGCCCCGCTGACGGGAAAACCCGTGTAGCCGGCCGCCGCCAGGGCCGCGCGCTCGGCCGCGCCGGGCTGGTAGACGGACTGGTCGAGCGACTCGTCGTTCAGGTCGCCGTTGTAGGTGTGCGTGTCGATCTTGCGGTAGTAGACATTGCCGGACAAGAGCAAGGCGGCGCCGGCCTGGTGCTTGCCCGTCAGGTTCAGCAGGGTCGACCTGTTTTCCGTCAGGTCAGGCTTGGTGTAGACGCTGCGGTAGTCGCGCGCCAGCATGCGCTGTTCCTGCAAGCCATTGCCCGTCAGCGCATTGTCCGCGTGGGCGAGCGTGACGGCGATATCGGTGCGCGCATCGCTCCAGCCCAGCTTGCCAAACACCTGGCGCACGTCGGATGGCGAATCGTCACGCCAGCCCACTTCCTTGTAGCGGTTGCCCGTCACATACCAGTGCCAGCCCTGCGCATTGCTGCCGCCATGCTCGACCTCGACGCCGCGACGTTGATCGGAACCCAGGCGCGCCTCGACGGCGGTGCCGGGATGGCTGCGACCATCCTTGGTCTGCAGGGCCAGCGCGCCGCCCAGGGTATTCAAGCCGAACAGGGGGTTCGAGCCGGGCATCAAGGTCAGCGATTTGATCGCCATGCGCGGGATCAAGTCCCAGCTGACGACGTCGCCAAACGGCTGGTTCAGCCGCATGCCGTCCAGGTACACGGACAGTCCCTGCGGCGTGCCCAGCAGCGGCGAGGCCGTATAGCCGCGGTAGCTGACGTCGGGCTGGAACGGGTTGTTCTGCACTTCGTTCACGTAGACGCTGCCCAGGTTGCGGCGCAGGAAGGCGGAAATATCGAGCGCGCCGCTGGAGGCGATCTGCTGCGCGCTGGCCGTCTGCACGGGCGCGGCCAAGGCATCGCGCGGCTGCTCCACGGTGGGCAGCGGCATGCTGCCCGTGATGATGACGGTGGGCAAGTCGCCCGAGGCGGCCAGGTTCGCGGCCAAGCTGGCGGCAGCAGGTTCGGCAGCCTGCGCCTGGCACAGCGCCATGGCGGCGGCGGCCAATAAAGTCAGTTTCATGCGGGTCCCCGTTTTTTATCATGGTTTTTATGTCTGCCCAGTATCGGACAGCCACCATCGATGAACTAGGGAAAAACTCCCGCCGTGCGGGCAGGCTATCGCTGCAAGGGCAAGTAGCTCTGCTTGAGCTGGCGCAGTACGAAACTCGATTTGCTGTGGCGGATGCCGGGGATTTTGTATAAACGCTCGCGCAGCAGCCGTTCATAGTCGCGCGTGTCGCTGACGGCGATGCGCAGGTAGTAGTCGTAGTCGCCGGAGACGAGGAACGCTTCGAGCACTTCCGGGATCATGGCCAGCGCGTGGCCGAACTCGAACAGGGCCTGGTCGGAATGGTCGTCCAAGGTCACTTGCACGATGACGGTGTCGGCCAGCCCCACCTTGGCCGCGTTGACGTTCACCGTGTAGCCTTCGATGACGCCATCGTCCTCCATGCGCTTGATGCGCGCCCAGCACGGCGACGAGGTCAGGCCCACCTTGGCGCTCAGTTCGTGCAGGCTGATGCGGGCATCCTGCTGCAGGGCCGTCAGGATGGCGAGGTCGAATTTGTCGAGCTTCATTTTGCGATTTCCCATGTTTGCAGCAAATTTTGCTGATCAAGTCATTCTATACGAGAAAACCAGCAGCCTTTTCTGCCGGGGCAAGCAGAAAATAGACCTATGAAACCCGATCCCGCGCCCCTCCTCGCTCCCGCCCATGATCTTGCGCCGCGCAACGGCGCCAGTACCCTGATCGACACCCTGCTGGCGCTCGGCGTCGACACCGTCTTCGGCTACCCGGGCGGCGCCGTGCTGCCCCTGTACGATGCGCTGCACGCGCAGCCGCGTTTGCGCCACGTGCTCGTGCGCCACGAACAGGCGGCCGTGCATGCGGCCGAAGGGTATGCGCGCAGCACGGGCCGGCCCGGCGTCGTCTTCGTCACCTCCGGCCCCGGCATGAGCAATACCACCACGGGCTTGCTCGACGCCCTGTGCGATTCGATTCCCGTCATCTGCATCAGCGGCCAGGTGGCCACCACCAGCATCGGCACGAACGCCTTCCAGGAATGCGACGCGCTGGGCATCTCGCGCCCCGTCACCAAGTGGAACCGGCAAATCCGCACGGCCGACGAGACGGCGGCCGTCGTGCACGAAGCGTACGTGCAAGCCACGCAGGGCCGGCCCGGCCCCGTGCTGATCGACTTTCCCAAGGATATGCAGCTGGCGCCCGTTGCGGACAACACGCCGCTGCCATCCGCCGCCGCATTGGCCGCGTCCCTACCCGACGCGGCCGATATCGAGCAGGCCGCCAGCCTGATCGCCAACGCGCGGCAGCCCGTGTTCTATGGCGGCGGGGGCCTCATCAATTCCGGCCTCGATGCCTGCGCCGCTTTCCAGCAGCTGGTGAAACTGGCCGCCGCGCCATGCACTCTGACCCTGCTGGGACTGGGCGCCTTTCCCGCCTCGCACCCTGCCTTCCTCGGCATGCTGGGCATGCACGGCACCCTGGAAGCGAACCTGGCCATGCACCATGCCGACCTGATCGTCTGCGTCGGCGCCCGCTTCGACGACCGGGTGACTGGCAGGCTGGACGCCTTCTGCCCCGGAGCGAAAATCATCCACGTCGATATCGACCCGGCATCGATCGGCAAGGTGGTGCGCGCCGACGTGGCCCTGCGCGGCGATTGCGCGCCCGTGCTGGCCGCCCTGCTGGCGCAGTTGCGCGGGCGCCTGCTGGCGGACCGTCAGCCGTGGTGGCAGCGCATCGACGGCTGGCGCGCGCAGGACAGCCTGACGTTCGACGACACGCCGGACGTGATCGCGCCGCAGGCGCTGATGCGCCGGCTGCAGGCGGCCCTGGACGGACAGGACGCCATCGTGTCCACCGACGTGGGCCAGCACCAGATGTGGGCCGCGCAGCATATGCGCTTCGAGCAGCCGCGCCGCTGGCTCACCTCGGGCGGCGCCGGCACCATGGGTTATGGCTTGCCGGCCGCCATCGGCGCGCAGATCGCCCATCCGGGCAAGCGCGTCGTGTGCGTCAGCGGCGACGCGTCGATTTTGATGAATATCCAGGAACTGGCCACGGCCGTGCAGCACCGTCTGCCCGTGAAAGTGGTGCTGTCGAACAATGGCTACATGGGCATGGTGCGCCAGTGGCAGGAACTCATCCATGGCGGGCGCTACAGCCACAGCTACACGGAAGCGCTGCCCGATTTCGTCGCCCTGGCCCGCGCGTTCGGCTGGCAGGCGCAGACGGTGAGCCGGCGCGACGAGCTCGACGCGGCGCTGGCGGCCTGCCTGGCATCCGACGGCCCGTACTTCCTCGACGTGCGCGTGCATGGCGCAGAAAATTGTTTCCCCATGATGGCGCCCGGCGCGGGACACCATGAAGTGACCCTATCCAAGGGCAAGGTGTACAGCGAGCGGTAGGTCGGCATCACCACCGGCCGCGCCAACCATGTTGCCGGATTACGCCCATATCCTATAGATCCAATAACTTTCATCTTCGCGGCTGGCGCGTGCCAGTTCGGTGGGGCTCAGGCCGGTGATGGCGCGCACTTCGCGGCACAGGTGGGCCTGGTCGGCGTAGCCGCCCTCGGCGGCGATATCGGTCCATGAAGCATTGCCTTGCAGCATGGCCTCGCGTGCGTCGAGAAACGACTGTTCCGCGCGGCGCATGCGGCGCAGGGTGCGCATGGGCTGGCCGGCCCAGGCCTTGATGCGGCGCTCGATGTTGCGCGCGCCACTGGCCAGGCCCGTCGAGGCCGCCTGTACGCCCAGGCGGCGCACCCAGTCCTGGATGGCGCCGGTGGGATGGTCGCCGCTCTTGCGCGCCAGCGCCCAGCGCGGCGCCAGGAATGCTTCCACCAGCGCGATGCGCGCTGCATCGTCGGGCGCGGCCAGCACGGCGTCGGACAAGGCCAGCCAGTCGGCGTCGAACAGCGGTTCCAGCGGACGCACCTGGTCGAACAGGGCCGCCATGTCGATGCCCGTCAGCGCGTGCAGGGCGGCCGGATACAGCATCACCATGAACGAGTGCACGGGGCCGGGGTTGTAGCTGACCAGCGGATAGCCGCGCGGCCCGCTGAACAGGGCGGGCGGCATGCGCACGTGCAGCAGGTCGGGGCCGGGCCCGGCCGCCTCGACGTCGCCCGCGACCGTCCACAGCAGGCAGCACATGGGCGTGGCGGGAAAGCGGTTCAGGCGCTGCGCGGGCGGCAGCGGCGCGCAATGCGTGGTGTCGCGCACGAGGAAGGCGCGCACGCAGGAAGCGAGCGCGGTGCGCGGCGCGATCAAACGGGTCAGGGGCGTGGGGGCGGCAGGCATGGCGACGATTGTACCGGCAATTTTTGGCCGCGCGCGATGTCGTATTCGTTCAAGACGCGCGCCCGCAAGCGCGCTAGAGTCTAGCCATCGTTCCCACAGGAGCTTTCCATGCCGCCACTCGACCACGCCGCCGCACCCGCCGCCACCCTGCGCCAGATCCGCCAGTTGCCGGGGCCATTCGCCTTGCCCATCATCGGCAACGCCATGCAAGTGCGGCTGCCGCGCATCCACCGCGACGTGGAAGGCTGGGTACGCCGCTATGGACCTTTCATGCGTGCCTGGTTCGGCCGCACTCTGGTACTGGTGGTGGCCGACAGCGAGGCGGTGGCCGCCGTGCTGCGCGACCGTCCCGATGGTTTCCGCCGCCCCCTCAGCAGCTACATCGTCTCGGAGGAAATGGGCGGCAATCCCGGCGTCTTCCTGGCCGAAGGCAGCGAATGGCGCAACCAGCGCCGCATGGTGATGGCCGGCATGGCGCCGGGCGCCATCAAGGCGTATTTTCCGAAACTGGTGACGGTGGCGCAGCGCTTGCAGCGGCGCTGGCAGCATGCCGCCACGCAAGGCCAGCCCATTGCCCTCGATGGCGACCTGAAGCGCTACACGGTCGACATCATCGCCGGCCTGGCCTTCGGCACGGAAGTCAACACGCTCGAATCGGGCGAGGACGTGATCCAGCGCCACCTGGACGCCATCCTGCCAGCCGTGGCGCGGCGCAGCCTGTCGATGCTGCCGTACTGGCGCTACGTCAAGCTGCCCGTCGACCGGCGCCTGGACCGCGACGTGGCGGCGCTGGACGTGGCCGTGGCGCAACTGGTGCGGCAGGCGCGCGAACGCATGGAACAAGACCCCGCGCGGCGCGTGCGCCCGCCCAACCTGCTCGAAGCCATGATCGCCGCCGCCGACGAACCCGGCAGCGGCGTGAACGACCGCGCCGTGGCCGGCAATGTGCTGACCATGCTGCTGGCCGGCGAAGACACGACGGCCAACACGATTTCCTGGATCATCTACCTGTTGCAGCGCCATCCGCACAGCCTGGCCAAGGCGCGCGAGGAAGTGCGGCGCCTGGCACCCGACGTGGCGCAGTTCAGCGTGGCGCAAATGGATAGCCTCGACTACCTGGGCGCCTGCGCCAGCGAAGCCATGCGCTTGAAACCCGTAGCGCCCTACATTCCGCTCGAAGCGCTGCGCGACACGGTGGTGGGCGACGTGGCCGTGCCCGCCGGCAGCATGCTGTGGTGCGTGATGCGCCACGACAGCGTGTCCGATGCACACTTTCCCGATGCACAGGCTTTCCAGCCCGAACGCTGGCTGGAAGGCGGCGAGGAGAACAACAAGCGCACCGCCATGCCTTTCGGCGCCGGCTTGCGCACGTGCCCGGGCCGCTACCTGGCCTTGTTGGAAATCAAGATCGCCATGGCCATGCTGCTGGGCAGCTTCGACATCGCCGGCGTCGACACGCCCGATGGCGGCGAAGCGCAGGAACTGATGGGTTTTGTGATGTCGCCCATCGGCCTGACGATGCGCTTGGCGCCACCGCGGTGATACCATGGGGGAAGTCCCATACATTCGACCTTCCCATGACTATCCGCCTGGAATCGCCGCAACAAGCCGACGTGCAAACCCTGATCGCCGAGCTTGACGCCTACCAACAGACCCTGTATCCGGCCGAGTGCGTCTATTCGCTGGACCTGGCGTGCGTGCCGCCTGATACCCTGCTGTTTGCCGTCGCCCGCGATGCGGCAGGCGCGGCGCGGGCCTGCGGCGCCATCGTCGTCACGCCCGATTTCGGCGAGGTCAAGCGCATGTACGTGCACCCGGACAGCCGCGGCCTGGGCCTGGCCAAGCGCCTGCTGGCCCTGCTGGAAGAGCAGGCGCTGGCGCGCGGCTGCCGCTTGCTGACATTAGAGACGGGCATCCACCAGCCCGAAGCCATCGCCCTGTACGCGCGCCACGGCTACCAGCGGCGCGGGCCATACGGCGACTATCCTGACGATCCATTCAGTGTTTTTATGGAAAAACCGCTGCAGGTGGCCGCATGAACGCGCCCGCCGACAGCCTGTTTGACATCCGCGCGCGCCTGCGCGCCTTTGCCGACGAGCGCGACTGGGACCAGTTCCACACGCCGAAAAACCTGGCCATGGCCCTGTCCGTCGAAGTGGCGGAACTGGCCGAGCACTACCAGTGGCTGCCCACGGGCGCGGATGCCGAGCTGGACGAGGTCAAACGCACGGGCATCCGCCACGAACTGGCCGACGTGCTGATGTATCTGGTGCGCCTGGCCGACAAGAGCGGCGTCGACCTGCACGCGGCCGTGCTGGAAAAAATGGAACTCAATGCGCAGAAATACCCGGCGCGGCAGGTGCGCGGCGATGCGCGCAAATATAGCGAATATTGATAGGCCCACCCGTGCGTGGCTGCCGCGTAAAAAAGCGTAGCATCAAGCCATGCGCATCCCTATTCCCCTGCTGCTTGCCTGCCTGCTCCCTGGCCCGGTTGCCCTCGCGCAAACCGCGCCCGTGCCGCAGGTAAAAGTGGACGCCACGCGCGACCCCGTCGATAAATCGTACCGCAAGATGCTGCAGGGCGTGGACCGTTTCGAGCGCGACCGTGCGCTGGCGCCGCAAGCGAGCCTGCGCTTTCGCCTGCTGCCGCGCCAGCCCGGCGTGGACATGGCGGGCGTGCGGCTGCGCATCGCCGGCGACACCGTCAGCATCCCGTTACCATTGGCCGAAGACAACAGCTTCGCCCCCGTGCGCAATGCGCAAGCGGCGCGCGAAGACGCCGTGCTGATCGCCAACCGCAAGGCCACCACCATGAGCTGGCGCGCGCAAGTGATCACGCCCGGCTTGCCGCCCGGCACGCGGCGCCTGGGCGACCTGCGCCTGGAATGCCGCGCCGGCATGGATTCCGGGTTGATCTCGAACGACCCGCAAATCATCGCTTGGCTGTCCAGCATGCTCTACAGCACGGACAAAGTCTGCTCGCAGCCGGACGGCAACTATTTGTTCTTCACGGACCGTCCCCTGTTCGGCGTCACCCTCGTGCATGGCGAGCGCCGCCTGGCGTTACCGTTCAGGATGCTGTACGCGGGCGGCGAGCAGACGCCCGCCTCGCTGCCCTATTGCGACTGCCAGGTCTTGCTTGACCGCACGTATTACGCGCCCTTGTGGGATGCCCGCTGGCCCGACGACACCCTGCTGGAATTTACTTACATGGACGAGGTGGCGCCATGAAGTGGCTCAGTGTGTTCGTGCTGGTGCTGCTCGCCGCCTGCTCCGGCACGCGCGCCTTACAGGCAAGCAAGAACGTGCCGTACGCAACCTTGGAACAGACGGTGCAACCGGGCAGCAGCACGCGCGAACAGGTGCGCGCGGCGCTGGGCGAGAGCACGTCCATCCGTTTCGACAGCGGCAATGAAGTGTGGATGTACACCTACCCGGCCGCCTCGGGCGCGCAGGGAGAATACGTGATTCTGTTTGGCGGGGATGGGGTGGTGCGGAAGGTGCGCAGCGGAGAGGTGTACCGGGTAGCGAAGTAAATCCCGCCAGCGGTGCGCTGGCGGGAGATTGTCTTAGCGTGCCTTCAGCAAGGCCCGCGACGCCGCGCCCGCGCCCACGCTGCGTCCCACGCCAGCCGTCTTGCGCTTGGGCGACGCCTTCAATTTGAAGATGCCGATCGACTGGGCCACGCTGTCGGTGCGCTGCGCCAGGCTGGTGGCGGCGGCCGCCGCCTGCTCCACCAGCGCCGCGTTCTGCTGCGTGATGCCATCCATGTGGATGACGGCCTGGTTGACTTGCCCGATGCCCTGGTTCTGCTCGCGCGTGGTCGAGGAAATCTCGTCCATCACTTCCGTCACGCGGGCTACCGAGGCGATCACCTCCGTCATGGTGGCGCCCGCATTGCTGGTCAGTACGCTGCCCGCGTTCACGGTGGCGATCGAATGGTCGATCAGGTTTTTCACTTCTTTTGCCGCCGTTGCCGAGCGCTGCGCCAGGCTGCGCACTTCGCCGGCCACGACGGCGAAACCGCGGCCGTGTTCGCCCGCGCGGGCCGCTTCCACGGCCGCGTTCAAGGCGAGGATATTCGTCTGGAAGGCGATGCCGTCAATCAAGCCGATGATGTCGAGAATCTTGCGCGACGACGTGCTGATCTCATCCATCGTGGTGACCACTTCGCTGACGATGGTGCCGCCCTTGGCCGCGACGGTCGACGCCTGCGCCGCCAGGTCGTTGGCCGTGGCCACGTGGTCGGCGCTGTTTTGCACGGTCGACGTCAGTTCCTCCATGCTGGCCGCCGTCTGCTCGAGGCTGGACGCCTGCGATTCCGTGCGGCTGGACAAATCCATATTGCCGGTGGCGATCTCGGCCGTGGTGACGCGGATATCCTCGAAGTTGGCCCGCACGTCGCCGATGATGCTGTGCAGGTTGATATTCGTCTGGCGCAAGGCCGCCATCAATTGGCCCATGTCGTCGTCACGCACCTTGTCGATGACGCCCGTCAAGTCGCCGCCAGCCATCTTGCGCGCCACCGTGATGGCCTCGCCCAGCGGTGCGACGAGGGAATTGTGCAGGTGGGCCCAGAAATACAGCATCAGCGCCACGGCCGCGGCGGCGGCGCCGCTGAGCCAGCTGCGCGTGGCCGTGCTCGTGTCGCCATCGATATTCCACACGGCGCAGCCGAGGATGGCCAGCACCACGCCGAAGACGATGCAATGCAGGGCCAGGTCTTGCGACAGGGTCAGCTTGCGCCACTCGGCCAGCTTGGCGGCCCAGCCCTGGCGCACGACGCGGCCATTGCGGATCGCCAGGTTCGCGCTATTGCCGTCTTTAAAACTTTTATACAGGGCTGCCGCTTCGTTGATCTGCTCGCGCGTGGGCTTGGTGCGCACGGACATATAGCCGATCGGGCGGCCGTTTTCGATGACGGGCGTGATATTGGCGAAGACCCAGTAGAAATCGCCATTCTTGCAGCGGTTCTTGACCATGCCGGTCCATGGCATGCCCGTCTTGATGGTGTCCCACAGGTCGGCAAACGCTTCGGCCGGCATATCGGGATGACGCAGAATATTCTGTGGCGTACCCAGCAGTTCCATTTCTGAAAAACCGCTGACTTCAATGAAATACTGATTGGCGTAATTGATGTTTCCCTGTAAATCCGTGGTGGAAACAATCGTCATGCCTTCATTTAATACGTATTCATTTTGCGTGATAGGCGTATTGACCCGCATCGTCGCTCCTCTATTTTTTTCAACTAGCATAACAAAATCATAAAAACAATATACCACATCAAGCACCCATGATATATCGCCCCGGCGACAGTGACACTGGTCAAATAATTTAATAAAAGCCAATTCATTTATGTTTTAGAATTTACTTTGACTCAACTTGATTGATTTTATTGAATGTAAAATTCAAATTGCGCGCAGAGACAATAATTAATAAAAAATTATTTGTTGGCGCGACAGTTAATAAATACGGCGTATGCGTCGATAAAAAGGCGCAAGGGAACTGGCGCAATGGCCGGAGCACGGCGACGCCTGCTACCAACCATAACGCGGCAACAATATTCATTTCTTGAGGGAAAATAAAAACTGGCGCGAATGCGCCAGTGGGGGAACTGTCTCCAATCCGCGACACGGGCGCCGCAGCGCCCGTGAGGATCGATTACTTGTAGGTCTTACGGGGCGGGGACTTCGGACGCGGTGGCGCCGGTTTGCGCTCCGTCGTGCCGTCATCGAGGCTGATGCGCAGTTTCTGGCCCGAGACGACGACCGATTTCAGGTGGTCGAGGATTTCCGGCGGCATGCCTTCCGGCAGGTCCAGCACGCTGAAGTTGTCAAAGATATCGATACGGCCGATATGCTTGGCTTCCAGGTTCGCTTCGTTGGCGATGGCGCCGACGATGTTGCTTGGCGTCACAGCGTGCTCGCGGCCCACCTCGATACGGTAGGCCGTCACGCCTGGACGTGGACGTTCCTTCTTCGGCGCGCGCGGCGCAGGGGCTGCGTCGCCCGCATCCGCAGGCGCATCCTTGAACGCTGGCGCGGACTTGGCGGCGAACGGCTTGCGCGGCGCGGCTGGCGGCGCCAGGTCCGGCGCGTCGCCGTCGCGGCTGATGCGCAGCTGCTGGCCCGCGACCCACACGGTTTTCAGCTGATCCAGCAATTCTTTCGGCATGCTGTCCGGCAAGTCCAGGACGCTGTAGTCGTCATAGATTTCGATGCGGCCGATGTTTTTCGAATCGATGCCCGCTTCGTTGGCAATGGCGCCCACGATATTGCCTGGTTTCACGCCATGTTGATGACCGACTTCAATACGGAAAGTCTGCATGCCGGCGTCGGCAGGACGGGAGATGCGTTCCTTTTTCGGGAAGGCCGGACGTTCGCTGCGCTCGTTACGGTCGAAGCGGTCGCCCCGTTCCGGACGGTCGTTGCGCTCAAAACGGTCTTGGCGCACAGGACGGTCGTCTTGCCACGTGGCTTGCTCGCGTGCTTTGTTCTTGTCCAGCAACAAAGGCACATTGCCACGCGCCATCTTCGCCAGGGCGGCGGCGATTTCAATGGCGGGAATGTTCTGTTCGCGTTCGAAATCCTCGATCAGCGACTGGAACTGTTCCAGTTCGCCCAAGGCCAGGGTTTCGCTGATCTGTTCCTTGAACTTGGCGATACGCACGTCGTTGACGGCCTGGATCGTTGGCAATTCCAGCATGCCGATCGGCTGGCGGGTCGAGCGTTCGATGGCTTTCAACAAGTTCTTTTCACGCGGGGTGATGAACAAAATCGCTTCGCCGCTGCGGCCGGCGCGGCCCGTGCGGCCGATGCGGTGGGTATAGCTTTCCGGATCGTGCGGCACGTCGTAGTTGACGACGTGGCTGATGCGCTCGACGTCCAGGCCGCGGGCGGCCACGTCGGTTGCCACGAGGATGTCGATCTTGCCGTCTTTCAACTGCTGGATCGTGCGCTCGCGCTGGGCTTGCTGGATGTCGCCATTGATGGCGGCAGCCGAGAAGCCGCGGGCTTGCAGCTTGCCGGCCAGCTCTTCCGTACCCAGCTTGGTGCGGGCAAAGATGATCATGCCGTCAAACGCTTCCGCTTCCAGGATGCGGGTCAGCGCGTCGAGCTTGTGCATGCCCGACACGAGCCAGTAGCGCTGGCGGATGTTGTCGGCCGTGCCCGTCTTGGCGGCAACCGTCACTTCGGCCGGGTTCACCAGGTAGGTCGTGGCGATGCGCTTGATGACGGAAGGCATGGTCGCCGAGAACAGGGCCGTTTGATGGCCGTCCGGCGTTTCTTGCAAGATACGTTCGACGTCGTCGATAAAGCCCATGCGCAGCATTTCATCGGCTTCGTCGAGCACCAGGGTTTTCAGCTTGGACAGGTCGAGCGAACCCTTGTCCAGGTGATCGATGACGCGGCCAGGCGTGCCGACGACGACGTGCACGCCGCGGCGCAAGGCCGACAGCTGCGGGCCGTAGCTTTGGCCGCCGTAGATCGGCAGCACGTGGAAGCCAGGGATGTGGGCGGCGTACACCTGGAATGCTTCGGCGACCTGGATGGCCAGTTCGCGCGTCGGTGCCAGGACCAGGGCTTGGGGTGAGCTTTGTTTCAGATCGATGCGCGACAGGATCGGCAAGGCGAAGGCGGCGGTTTTACCCGTGCCCGTTTGCGCCTGGCCCAGCACGTCGCGGTTCGCGAGCAATAATGGAATCGTGGCCGCCTGGATAGGCGACGGTGTTTCGTAACCGACATCCTTGAGCGCGCGAATCAGCGGCTCGCTCAGGTTAAGGTCGGAAAATAAGGAAATTGGTGTATCAGACATGAAATCACTCACAAGTTCGCTCGAATCGCCCAATGCGAAAGAGTGTATCTGCTAGTTTACTCTTTACTGGACCTTACCGGGTGGAACGGGGCGGCAGAACGCCATTTTTTGCAGTCTAAAACGCAGAAAAATCGGCGATCCGCACGCAATTGGTGCAAAAACCAAGAAATATTATATGTTTTGCAATAGATTCGGCTACTTTACAGATGCGCCTCGATATTGCTTGCCGCATCGACCGAGTGGCGCAAAAATTCCAGCAAGTCCTCGTTCAGCCGGTCCTTGTGCGTCGTCGCCAGGCCGTGCGGCGCGCCCGCATACACGAGCAGCTTGCTGCCGATGATGAGTTCGGCAGTGCGCCGCGCCGAGGCGGCGATGGGCACGATCTGGTCGTCATCGCCATGGATCACCAGGGTCGGCACGTCGAACTTGGCCAGGTCAGCCGTAAAATTCGTCTCGGAAAATTGCTTGATGCACAGGTAGGATGCCGGCATGCCCGCCTGCATGCCTTGCCGCCAGAAACCGTCGCGCACGCCCTGCGACGGCTTCGCGTCGGGCCGGTTGTAGCCATAGAAGGCTACGCTCAAATCCTGGAAAAACTGGCTGCGGTCGGCTTGCACGCCGGCGCGGATGGCGTCGAAGGTGGACAAGGGCAAGCCCAGCGGATTTTCCGTGGTTTGCAGCATCAGCGGCGGCACGGCGCCCACGAGCACGGCGCCGGCCAGGCGCCCGGTGCCATGGCGGCCGATGTAGCGCGCCACTTCGCCGCCGCCCGTCGAATGGCCGACGAGGGTGGCGCCCGTCAAATCCAGCGCGGCTATCAGCGCGGCCAGGTCGTCGGCATAGGTATCCATGTCGTTGCCGTCGAACGGCTGGCTCGAGCGGCCATGGCCGCGCCGGTCGTGCGCGATGACGCGGTAGCCGCGCGAGGCCAGATAAAACATCTGGTCTTCCCACGCGTCGGACGACAATGGCCAGCCGTGGCTGAAGACGACGGGCGGGCCGCTGCCCCAGTCCTTGTAGTGGATCAATGTGCCGTCGGCGGTACGCAGGGTATTGCTCGATTGCAAGTTCGTGGCAGTCATGGAACGCTCCTTGTCGGTGGACGAGCAGCCATTGTGGCCGCAATCGGCCCGCGCGCGCCGCGCGCTACGCCAGGCATTGCGGTAGAGTAAGATTGTCGCTGCTTTGCTTTCCCGTATTCACTTTTGGAGTCGTCATGCGTTTTCCCTTCGTCCTCGCCGCCAGCCTGTTCAGCACGGCCGCCCTCGCCCAACCGCTCGTGGCCGAAGCGCCCCTGCGTGCCCACCTGTCCTTCCTGGCCGACGATTTACTCGAAGGACGCGGCACGGGCCAGCGCGGCGGCGACCTGGCCGTGCGCTACCTGGAAACGCAGGCGGCCGTGGCCGGCCTGCAGCCGTTGAAGGATGGCACGTACCGCCAGGCGCTGACCATCGTCGGCAGCAAGGCCTTGCCATCCAGCAAAGTCACGTTCAGCGCGGGCGGCAAGGCCTTGTCTCCCGCTTTCGGCAAGGACATCGTCTTTGGCGCGGCAAATGGCCAGCAGAAAGTGGCGTTCGACGCGCCCGTCGTGTTCGCCGGCTACGGCATCCGCGCGCCAGAAGAAAACTGGGACGATTTCAAGGGCGTCGACCTGAAGGGCAAGCTCGTCATCATGATGGTCAACGACCCGCAACCCACAAGCGCCGAACCGCAGCGCTTCGCCGGCAAGTCGCTGACTTATTACGGCCGCTGGGTCTACAAGTACGAGGAAGCGCTGCGCCAGGGCGCCGCCGGCGTGCTGCTGATACACACGACCGCATCGGCTTCGTACCCTTGGTCGGTACCGGCCAACGGTTTCGGCCATGAACGCTTCAACCTGGCCGGTGCGGGCAATGCGATGGAAGGCTGGCTGCAGGAAGACATGGCGCGCACGTTGTTCCAAGCCGGCGGACAGGACCTGGACGCCTTGCGCGCGCAGGCGGAAACGCGCGAGTTCCGCCCCGTGGCCCTGAACGCCACGGTCAAGGTGGCGCTCGACAGCCAGGTGCGCAGCATCGAGCAATTCAACGTGGCCGGCATCGTGCCGGGCACGGACCCGAAAC
Source organism: Janthinobacterium sp. EB271-G4-3-2 (assembly GCF_020858035.1). NCBI lineage: Bacteria > Pseudomonadati > Pseudomonadota > Betaproteobacteria > Burkholderiales > Oxalobacteraceae > Janthinobacterium > Janthinobacterium sp. EB271-G4-3-2. Next base: position 70,159 of record NZ_JACYMG010000008.1, read on the forward strand.
TCAAGGACGAGGCCGTCATTTACTCGGCCCACTGGGACCACCTGGGCAAGGATGACGAAGGCAGCCAGCGCGCCGGCCAGAGCGACCACATCTACAACGGCGCCATCGACAACGCCTCGGGCGCGGCCGCCTTGCTGGCCATGGCGCAAGTGGCCGTGAAACAGCCGGCGCGCCGCACGCAGATCTTCCTGTGGCCGGCCGGCGAGGAAACGGGCATGCTGGGCAGCACGGCCTACACGCGCGCGCCCCTGTGGCCGCTGGCCAAGACGGCCGCCGACCTGAACCTCGACAGCATGAATTTTGTCGGCAAGACGCACGACATCGGCGTGGCCGGCGCCGAGCGCAGCAGCCTGTACGCGAGCGCCGCCAAGGTCGCCAAGCGCATGGGCCTGCGTCTGGCGCCGACCATCCCCGACCTGTCCGGCGCGTTTTACCGGGCCGACCATTTCGCGTTTGCCAAGGCTGGCGTGCCCGCTTTTAACGTGGGCTCGGCCGTGTTTTCCGGCGACGGCTCGTTCGACTTCGTCAAGGAGCCGACAGCGTCGGGCGAGCGCCTGGTGGCGTTTAAAAAGGATTACCATCAGGTCACCGACGAGTACAACCCATCGTGGGATTTGTCCGGCATGGTGCAGCAGGCGCAATTCACTCTGAACCTCGGCTATGAAGTGGCGAACGGCAAGAATTTGCCGGTGTGGAACAAGGGCGAGGCGTTTGGAAAAGTGAAGCGCTAAAACTTTCCACACATAAAAAAACACCGGCCTCGGCCGGTGTTTTTCATTCAAATCGCCATGATGCGTTTCAGGTCGACGAATGCCGTCTCGTACAAATGCTGGAACGCGCCCACCATGACCTCTTCCACGCCTTCGGCCGCGTCGAATTCGCTCGACCATTCGGCCACGCACTCGTTCGCACCCGGTTCGCCCGTGACGCGCAAGGTGGAACGGTAGTTCTTGACGGGGATCGGGCCCGAGACGATGGTGTAGCTGTAGCTCTTGGCCGCTTCGCTGTAGCTTTGCAGGCGTTCGGCGATGATGGCGCCGTCCGTGGTTTTCAGGCGGCGCACGCGGCCGCCGTGCTCGGACAGGCTGGTTTTGATCGAGCTCGACCATTCAGCCAGCGACTGGAAGCCGCCGATAAAATCCCACACTCGTTCGGCGCTTGCCGCCAATGTTACAGAAACAATTACTTGGGCCATCTTTAATTCGGTTCCTCATCCAGGTTTGCCGGGCGCCGTGCCCGGCCGGCCGGAGTTGCCCGGCACAGCCGCTATTTTAACGCCCATGCAGCGTTGCTGCTGAACTGGCAATGGCGGCTGGCCTGGCTGGCGAGGCAGTCTTACAGATTTTCCGCCAAGAAAATCAGGGAATTGCCATGCGCCTGGGCGGCGGCGCGCTGCTGGTAGCTGTCGCGGTGGGTGCAGTTGAAACCGTGCTCGGCGCTTGGGTAGATATGGATTTCCACGTCTTGGCGGTCTTCGAAGCGCTCGGCGATCTTTTGCACGGCTTCCGGCGGAATATGGCTATCCTGGCCGCCGAAATGCATGAGCAGCGGCACCTTGATCCGGTCGGCCAGGTCCAGCTTGTTCTGGATGCCGCCGCCGTAATAGGCGATGGCCGCATCGACCAGACCGGCCGCGGCCGCCTGGTACGACAGCCGGCCGCCGAAACAGTAGCCGACCGAAGCGAGCTTGCCCGTCACTTCCGGACGCGCGCGCAGGACAGCGACGGTGGCGGCGATATCGGCGTCGGCCTGCGGATTGTCGGTGGCCTGCATCAGCTCGACGGCGCGCTTCCAGCCGTCCGCGTCATAGCCCAGCTCGATGTGCGCGCCGGCGCGCCAGAACAGGTCCGGCACCAGCACCACGTAGCCATCGGCCGCATACTGGTCAGCCACGGCGCGGATATGCTCGTTGACGCCGAAAATTTCCTGCAACAGGATAATGGCGGGGCCCTTGCCCACATGCGGCACGGCCAGGTAAGCCTGGAAGCTGCCGTCCAGGCCGGCGATATCGATCCACTGCGAAGTTGTGCTCATAGAAAACTCCAGTCTGAGGTTGGGGAAAATGCCACAGCCAGCCATGTTACTGGTTTTTCCTTTTTTCTGTCCCCGCCCTTGGTCCAGGCTCAATACATCTCGCGCAGGTAAATCACGGGACCCGATTTGAAGACGCCGAAGACGACGGTGCCCACAGTGCTGGCCAGGTAAGGATGGCTGCCCACGGAAACGTCCACGCTGCCGGCATTGCCGGCGCCGGGCGCCAGCAATGTCAGGAGATTGGTTTGCGGCAATGCGCCTTGGACGACGGTATATGTCCGGTCATCAACGGCCAGCTTGGCGCAGTCCAGCGTTTTCTTGCAATTGGCCAGCACCACATCCGGCTTCTTGATCGCACTGATGCTGTCGAGCAGATTCGTGACCCACTTCGTCCCATTCCAGTACTGGACTTGCACGGCCAGCCTGACGGGCAACAACTCGGAACCATAGCCGTGGGGCACCATCCATTGCCCCGACAACACAGTCATTCGGGCCTCGTTCTGTATCACTGCCGAGCTTGAGCTGACGATGGCGCCGCCGGGATAGGTGCTGCTGGCGCGCAAGCGCACGTCGGTAGGTGCCACCTTCAGCGGCACGCCGGCCTTGCCCGGAAAACGGTAGGCGACCATGGGTAGGGCAACGCCGAGGGTAAATTTCGCGGGCGCCACGCCGGTGACGGTGGTTTGCGCCTTGCTGCCGTCGGTAAGCCGGCTGCTGCCATCGGGGGTACTCGGCGGAAAGGAAATCGTGCCCGTGGCCGCATCGAGGCCTTCGAGCAGCACGGGCGCCAGGACGCTCGGGACGCGGTCGTCATAGTTTTTGGTCGGCGTCCCGCCCAAGGCGCGCGCCGTCACGCGCACGCCTATCGCCTGCCCCGAATACGCGTAGCGGCCTGTCGCCCCATCGTTGGCGCAGGTGAGCGGCGACGCGCACGGCGTGGCGATGCCGGCGGGAGCGCCGGTCTTCACCAGTTCCGTAATGAAGTGGTGCGGGATGAACTGCACCTCCCCGCTCACGCCCGAAGCCTTGGGCAAGGCCGGCACAGCAAGGTTGGCATCCAGGTAGCCGTTGGGGTTGGCCAGATTGAAGGCGATGGTGATGGTGCCCACTTCCGGCCAGTTCATGTCGCTGCTGACAACGCTGCCATTCGTAAAGACCACGCCACCCTGCATGGCCGGCTTGGCTGGTGTGTCCGGCGCGGCGATCTCGCTGGCCGTCGGCCTGACCAGGCTGGCCAGTGTCGGCAGCGCCGTCTCCGCCGGATTTTCATTGCCGAAGTTCGGCGTCACGGCGCCAGCGCTATTGAGCGCGCGCATGCTGACCGCCACCGGCGCACCCGCACGCTGGGGGCTGGTAATGACGGGGACGCCGAACGCGGCGGGCACGACGGTAACATTACCGATGCCCGTCATGCTCAAGCCGGCGTCGCCGGTTGTCGCCGACCCCATATAGGTGGCCTTCAAATTCAGTTGCCCCACGTCCGCATACGACATGATGGCGGTGGCGACGCCCTGGTCGTTGAACGCCAGGTTGACGTTCGCGCCCGCCGTACTGCAGGCGCTGGTGCTGTTCGATGCCAGTGGCACGAAGGCCCCAGTTCCCTGCACGAAAACAGGCAGGGTGCCGCTGGCGGGATTGCCATAGCTGCAAGCGAGATTCAGGGTCTTGCTGGTATTTTTGAACAGGGGCACGCAAGCTTGCGGGGTCGCACTGGGGGGCGCCTGCACGGCGCTGATGCCGAACGCCTTTTGCGTGCCAGAAACATGATTGACGGGAATCACCGTCAAGCCTGTCGCCGCAAAGCTCATGTCGCAGCTGCTGCTGTTGTCCGAAGCACGCTTGCATACAAGCGCGCCCGTGGTACCGGGCACGCTCGTCAGGCTCAGGGTGGCCGTGCCGACCGTGTACTGGCGCACGCTGGCCGTCGCCACGCCGGTGTTGCCTATCTGCGTCGCCGTGCCGCCAGGGCTGACAGTGACATTCACGCCGTTCGTGTACTTGACGCTGCAGGCGGCATCCGCGCATGCCGTCACCGTCACCGTCTGTGGCGCGCACGTCAGGGCATTGCCCGAATGCTCGATCTGGAAATGGTGGGCGCCTTCCGGGGTTGCCGGGCCACATTTCGGGCCATTCACGCTACCCACGGGATAACCGCTGTTGTTCGTCACGCAGCTGCACGGATTGGATGGCGTATAGGTTTTGCAAGTGATGGTTTGCTGCACCCGGCCCTGCCAGCCCAGGGTGATGTGGTCGACCTTGGCGTTGCCCGTGATATAGGCGTTGGACGAGTCGAGCGTTACCTCGCCAGCGTCCACATTGCCCTTGATGCCATTGCCGGAGGCGATCGACAAGGAATTGCTTGCCTCCACGTCGCCGGTGACGAGCAGGCCGGACGCTTTCAGGTCGATCGTCGGCGATTTCAGGTTGCCCGTCACCTGGCTGCCGGAGCCGATGGTCAGCGAAGTGGTCGCCGTGATATCGCCCTGGATGCGGGTACTGGCGGCCAGGATATTGACGATGGTGCCGCTGATCGGCCCGTTGATGACCGAACCCGAGGCGATTTCCACCGGCCCCTTGGCGCTGATCTTGCCCGTCACCGTGACGTTGTTCGAGCCCATCTTGATGCTGGTGGCGAAGATATTCGCCGTGATGGTCTGTTCCTGCGCGCCCAGGAAGAAAGTGCCGCCATCGGCCGTCAAGCTCCCCCCCGTCACCTTCAGGTTCGGCGGATTGATATCCTTGATATCGAGATTGCCCTTGACCGTCAGCGCGGCGTTGCCGCTCATCGTCAAGCCCTGGTTATAGCTCATCGACAAGGAACTGTTGACCGTCACGCCATACGCGCTGCCGATGACGATGACGTCGGTAGAACCGAGCGCCAGCGACGAGCATGTGTATTGCAAGCCATCCTGGCTCAGGCCGCAGCCGCTGACGGCGCCGCCATTGAAGTTGAGCGTGGCCGCGTGGGCAAGGGATGAGCCCAACAACAAAGTCAGGGCGGCAAAAATGTGGAGTAAGCGCACGATATTCAGGAATCCGATGGGTGGGGAGCCAGCGGGCGCGCCGATTATTTCATGCTAACCTACGCCATCGCTGTTGTTGCATTATGGCAGTATTTATCCCCCTCGCGCATATCGCATGATCAAGCAAAGCCCCAAAGAATTTCCCCTGCGCACCGTCGACATCATCGTCTATCCCGGCTTCAAGGCGCTCGAAGCCATCGGCGCCATGAAGGTGTTTGACTACGCCAACACCCATTTGCGCCTGCGCAAGCTGCCCGGCGGCTACGACGTGCGCATCGCCTCGACGGCCATCGGCCCGATCGAATCGGACACCCTGATGTCGCTGCACGCGAGCAAGGCGCTCGACGCCAGCCGCCTGCCCGACCTGGCCGTCATCGTCGGCTGCCACCACGTCGAGCAAGTCTTGCAGGACATCCCCGCGCTCGCCGCCTGGGTGGCCGAGGCGGCGCCCCGCATCGATACCCTGGCGGCCCTGTGCACGGGCTGCTTCTTCCTGGCCGAAGCCGGTGTGCTCGACGGCAAGAGCGCGGCCACGCACTGGAGCGCCGTGGACAGCCTGCGCCAGCGCTATCCATTGATACAGGTCAATGCCGATGCGATTTTCGTGCGGGAAGGGAAATTCTGGACATCGGCGGGCGTGACGGCCGGCATCGACCTGGCGCTGGCCCTGGTGGAAGACGATTTCAGCCGCGATATCGCGCTGGAAGTGGCGCGTGACCTGGTCGTGTATTTGAAGCGGCCCGGCGGCCAGTCGCAGTTTTCCGTGCACCTGTCGAGCCAGATGACGACGCATCCGACCATCCGCCAGTTGCAGGGCTGGATCATGGAACATCTTGCCGAAGAGCTCACCGTGCCGCTGCTGGCGGCCAGGCTGGCCATGAGCGAGCGCAATTTTACGCGCGTGTTTCAGCGCGAAACGGGCACCAGCCCCACGGAATTCATCGACACGGCCCGCTTCGAAGTGGCGCGCCGTTTGCTGGAAGACAATGTGTCCTCCTTAAAACAGGTGGCCGTGCAGGCGGGCTTGCATAGCGAGGACAGGTTGCGCCGCCTGTTTCAAAAGAAACTCGCCATCACGCCGCGCGACTATCGCGAGCGCTTTTCCAGCACGGCGCGCTAGCAGGTCAGCGCGGCTTGCCGTGACGCACGTGGCGCGTGGCCAGCTGGCGGCTCTGCCGGGCCAGCGGCGTAAACAGGAGTGCGCACAGCAGATACGTGGCCAGCAGCGCCAGCCAGATGGCGGGCGTGGCCAAGATGGCGGCATTGCTCCACCACAAGGCCAGCAGGGAAGACAGGGCCGCGCCGAGGAAGACGGGCAGCATGCGGCGCAAGGTCGCGAGATAGGCAGTGGCAAACATGGACGGCTCCCAAAGCAAGGCGGATGTCTTCACACTAGCAGGGGCAGACGGGGAAGTACAGCGTGCCGCCCTGCCCCGTCCGTCATGTGTTGCGCAATGAGTACAGTCCGATAAAATTAATACAACACGACGGAACGGATCGATTCGCCGCTCTTCATCAGGTCGAAGCCCTCGTTGATGCGTTCGAGCGGCAAGCGGTGCGTGATCAGGTCATCAATGTTGAGCTTGCCTTCCATATACCAGTCGACGATCTTCGGCACGTCCGTGCGTCCCCGCGCGCCGCCGAAGGCCGAACCGCGCCATTCGCGCCCCGTCACCAGTTGGAATGGACGGGTGGAAATTTCCTGGCCCGCCGCCGCGACACCGATGATGAACGATTTTCCCCAGCCCTTGTGCGTGCACTCGAGCGCCTGGCGCATCAAGTGCGTATTGCCCACGCATTCGAACGAATAATCGGCGCCGCCGTCCGTCAGCTGCACGATGGCGTCGACGACGTTTTCCACTTCGTTCGGGTTGATGAAATGCGTCATGCCGAACTTGCGTGCGATGGCCTGGCGCGCCGGGTTGATGTCGATGCCGATGATCTTGTCGGCGCCGACCATTTTCGCCGCCTGGATCACGTTCAGGCCGATGCCGCCCAGGCCGAACACGGCCACGTTGGCGCCCGCCTCCACCTTGGCCGAGAACAGGACGGCGCCCACGCCCGTCGTCACGCCGCAGCCGATGTAGCAGACCTTGTCGAATGGCGCGTCGGAACGGATTTTTGCGAGAGCGATTTCCGGCACGACGATGTAGTTCGAGAACGTGGACGTGCCCATGTAGTGGAACAGCGGCTGGCCATTGAGCGAGAAGCGGCTGGTGGCGTCCGGCATCAGGCCGCGGCCCTGCGTGGAACGGATGGCCTGGCACAAATTCGTCTTTTGCGACAGGCAGAACTTGCACTGGCGGCATTCCGGCGTGTACAGCGGGATGACGTGATCGTCCTTTTTCAGGGTCGTCACGCCAGGTCCCACGTCGACGACGACGCCGGCGCCTTCATGGCCGAGGATGGCGGGGAAGATGCCTTCCGGATCGGCGCCGGACAGGGTGTAGTAATCGGTATGGCAAATGCCCGTGGCTTTCAGCTCGACCAGCACTTCGCCGGCGCGCGGGCCGGCCAGGTCGACTTCTTCGATCGTCAGCGGGGCGCCCGCCTTCCAGGCAATCGCGGCTTTGGTTTTCATGGTGTGTCTTCCTGCTCGGTTTCAGATGCGCCATTATCGGGCGCCAGCGGGCGCGGCGGCACAGCGGGCCCCGCGCTTGTCTGAAAACGCGGCGCATTTGTCCGATGGCGCCGCACGGTGCAGCAGCGCACGGAAGCGCGGCGCACGCGGGGCGTATGCTGGCGCCAGTGCGATGTCTGTTTGCGCCAGCTCAACCTACCCGTTGCAAAGACGCGCATTCTTGGCACAGGCTGCCCCGATTGAGCCACCGTTGCGCCGTTCCCGCAGGAGACTGACATGCGCGATTTCCTTCCCCGCTTTCCCCGGCCCTGGCTGGCCCTGCTGCTGGCATGCTGCCTGGCCCTGCTGGCCGCCTGTGGCGGCGGTGGCGACGACGACCCCGCGCCCGGCCCCACCACAGGCAGCCTGGCGGTCAGCATCGGCGGCTTGCCGGCCGGCGTGGCCGGTGCCGTCACGGTCACGGGACCTGCGTCCTACAGCAAGACATTGACGGCAAGCACCACCTTGACGGACCTGGCGCCCGGCGCCTATACGCTCAACGCCGCCAGCGTGGCGCAAGGCACGGGGACCTTGGCGCCCACGCCCGTCACGCAGCAGGTACAAATCAATGCGGGGGCGACGGCCAGCGCCAGCATCCAGTATGCGGCGGCCACGCCGCTGGCCTTGGGCCTGCAGGAGGTGGCCAGCGGCTTGAACATGCCCATCTTCCTCACGGCGCCGCCCGGCGACAGCCGTTTGTTCATCCTCGAACGGGCCGGCCGCATCCGCGTGGTACAAAATGGCATTCTGCTGGCCACGCCCTACCTCGACATCAGCGCCCTGACCACCACCAGCGGCGAGCGGGGTTTGCTGTCGATGGCCTTCCATCCGCAGTACGCCAGCAATGGCTATTTCTTCCTGTATTACACCAACCTGGCCGGCGATATCGTCATCGAGCGCCGGCAGGTGTCGGCCGGCAACGCCAACGTGGCCGATTTCCTGTCCGCGCTGACCATCCTGACGATTCCCCACCCCACGTTCAGCAACCACTATGGCGGCCTGCTCAGCTTTGGGCCGGACGGCTATCTGTATGCGGGCACGGGCGATGGCGGCGGCGCGGGCGACCCGCCACGCAACGCGCAAAACACGAATGTACTGCTGGGCAAGCTGCTGCGCCTGGACGTCAACGCCAGCAGCGCCGCCCAGCCGTACGCCATTCCTCCTGGCAACCCGTTTGCCACGGCAGGCGGGCGTCCTGAAATCTGGGCCTACGGCTTGCGCAACCCGTGGCGCTATGCCTTCGACGTGCCAGCCCAGCTGCTGTACATCGCCGACGTGGGCCAGGCCAATCTGGAAGAAGTCGACGTGCGCCCCGTGGGCCAGGCGGGCAACAACTATGGCTGGAACATCATGGAAGGCACGCAGTGCTACAACAGCGCCAGCTGCAACCAGGCGGGGCTGGTCTTGCCCGCCATCACGTACAACAACGATACGGCCAACGGCTGCTCAATCACAGGCGGCTATGTGTACCGGGGAACGGCCCTGCCGGAACTGGCGGGGCAATACCTGTATTCGGATTACTGCAGCGCCTGGCTGAAGAGTTTCAGCTACAGCAATGGCACGGCATCGGCCGTGAAAGACTGGGGCATCACCAACGTGGGCAACATCCTGTCGTTCGGTCAGGATGCGCAAAACGAGCTGTACATGCTGAGCGGCACGGGCAAGGTGTACAAGATTGTACGTAAATAAGCGTACGCAAAAAGGTGGGCCAATAAGGTGGGCCAATAAGCATGTGCAAGCAGTCATGGCGGTGCACGCCTGAGGCCGCGTTTTTCGACGGAGCGCGGGGAACCGGCTAGAATTGGCATTTCCGCCGCGCCCTGCGCACCAGCCCAAGAGAACACCATGGCCCGTTTGAAACTTGAATTTCCCGAAGACCAGTACTGCTATTCCTCGCAACTGACGGTACGCACGACGGACATCAACGCCGGCAACCATCTCGGCAACGATTCCATGATTTCCATGATTTCCGAGGCGCGCGCCCGCTTCCTGTTCGAATATGGCGTGCGTGACATCGAAGCGGACGGCACCGGCATCATCGTCACCGACCTGGCCACCACCTACCGCGCCGAAGCCCATGCGCGCGACCAACTGCTGTTCGAAGTGGGGGTCATGGATTTCAACAAGTATGGCGGCGACATCACCTTCCGCATCACGCGCCCGCGCGACAACACCCTGATCGCGATGGCCAAGTCCGGCTTTGTCTTCTTCAACTACAAGCGCAGCCAGGTCGTGCCCATGCCGGAAGAGTTCGGCAGCAAGTTCCCGCAGGTGAACTGGATCGATTGACAGCAGTTCAAGGCCGCCATGCGCCAGGAAGATAATTAATTCCGGAGCGGCATGCGATTACCGATAAGGGCAGGACTGTGCGTTGTTGGGCGTCTTGCCGTGCGCCCTGGCCGCGCCGCCAACCATCATCCTGGCGGTGCTGTGTTGCCATGACGCCGTCATGCACATGCCGCGCGCGCACTTCCCGACCGACTTTGCCGGCCTGACCATCGGCGTCAACACGGGTTCATCGAGAAGATGAATGCCGCCCTGCTCGCCATACGGCAAAATGGCGAGCAGGCGCGCATCGAAAGATGTTTACCTCCGCTGACTCACTACTTGCGCGCGTGGCGCTTCAGCTTGACGCCAAAGGTATCGGAAAACCAGTCGTCGATCATCAGCTTTTCATAGCGCAACTTTTCATTGCTGAAGTAAGGATTGATGCGGCTCAGGTACGACATATCGGACAGGGCAGCATTGCCGCTGCTGATGACCTTGCCATCCTGTTCCAGCACATACTGCAAGCGCATGCGCGGCCAGTCGACCCGGCCGTTCATGACGCGGATATCATGGCCGGCACGCAGGGAGGGATTTTCACGCCCCGCCAGATCCACGTCCGTGACGTCGATTTTCAAGGTCCGCCCGGGCGGCAGCGCCGTACCCAGCTTCTCGAAATGCCGGGTCAGCTCCTTCAGTACGTCTTCCCGTTCTTGCGGGTCGAACGGCACATCCGTGAATTGATCCGGTTTGCTGAAATGCACTTCGGTTCCTGCCCAAGCCGCGCTGCTGGCCAGCAATGCCAGGCCGGCAATCAGGGCGCGCGTTGTCTTCTTTTTCATGATGTAATCCTTTCAGGAAAAATGTGGGTGGCGCATGGGCCACTTTTGATCCGCTTCACTATACCCCCATGCGCCGCCGTTCAAAGCGAAATTCATACCTTGTTACCTTTTCCTACGGCAACTTTGACAAGACCGGCCGCAGACTTTTTTGCAGATTCATTGGCAATATTAATTAAAACAAAGTATTGTCTTGAAAATATAGTTGCCTAAGCGATAAAGTATAGATAGTGTCGGCAGCGCGGATTTAAAGTGCTTTTTTAGCACGTGTGTTGCATGATTTTAGTCAATTGTTCTTGCTTATTGTTAATACTTAGCTGTCAGTCTACAATCGACAAAATGCGCCCGAAAAACGCGCAACGCCGGTAGTGGCGCACAGGAATTCCTGGCGCGGGCGTCTCAGCATTGCGTCAGTTATGCCTTTTAGCGGAACTTGCCCTTATGTCATTTTTGTCTTCAGCATCGCCCAAGTTACCTCCCTGGAAAGTCCTGCTCGTCGATGATGAACCCGACATCCACGACATCACCGAACTGACGCTGAGCCGTTTCCGCCTCGAAGGCCGCGCCCTGAGCTTCGTGCACGCGTACAGCGGCGCCGAAGCGAAGCAGGTGCTGGCGCGCGAAGAAGGCATCGCGCTCGTCTTCCTCGACGTGGTGATGGAACGCGAAGACAGCGGCCTGGAAGTGGCGCGCTGGATGCGCGAAGACCTGGGCAACCAGTTTACGCGCATCGTGCTGCGCACTGGGCAGCCGGGACAGGCGCCGGAAGAACGCGTGATCGTCAACTACGACATCAACGACTACAAGGAAAAGACGGAACTGGACCGCACCAAGCTGTTCACCACCACCTTTGCCGCCCTGCGCGCCTACCGCGACATCATGAAGGTGGAAGAGGCGCGCCAGGCCCAGCTCCATTACCGCGAAGGCCTCGAGCGCGTCATCGCCGCCTCGGCGCACATCTTCAAGCAGCGCAACTTGCGCGACTTTGCCAGCGGCCTGCTGCAGCAAGTCGTCGCCCTGCTCCGCCTGGAAACGAGCATGCTGCTGCGCCTGCGCGGCGCCAGCGCCATCACGGGCGAGCAGGACTACGAAATCCTCGCGCAGATCGGCGACACGGACGACGGCATTCTCAGCCCGTCCCTGCTGTCGCAGCTCGACGACGCCAAGAGCAATAAAATTTCGCGCCTGCACGGCGACACCTATGTCGGCTATTTCCCGAACAGCAGCGGCAAGGCCTCGCTGCTGGTCTTGAAAGGCGTGGAAGAAATTTCCGACCTCGACGCGCAATTGCTGGAAGTATTCTGTTCGGGCGTGGCGATCGCCTTCGACAACATCCTGCTGACGCAGGAAATCACCGATACCCAGGCCGAGCTGATCCTGCGCCTGGGCGATGTGGTCGAATCGCGCTCGCACGAAGGCGGCAACCACGTGCGCCGCATGGCCGAAGTGTGCCAGCTGCTGGCGCAGGCGTCCGGCATGTCGGAAGAGGAAACCATGGTGCTGCGCCACGCGGCGCCCATGCACGACATCGGCAAGATTTCCACGCCCGACGCCGTGCTGCTCAAACCGGGCAAGCTCGATGCGGCCGAATGGGAAATCATGAAGCAGCATCCGACGGTGGGCATGTCCATCCTCGACGGCTCGCAGCGCCCGCTCTTGAAGGCAGCGGCCGTGATCGCCCACCAGCACCATGAAAAATTCGACGGCAGCGGCTACCCGCAAGGTCTCGTCGGCGAAAACATCCACAAATACGCGCGCATCGCCGCCGTCGCCGACGTCTTCGACGCCCTCATGCACAAGCGCTGCTACAAGGACGCCTGGCCATTGGAACGCGTCGTCAGCTACCTGCGCGAAGTAAGCGGCAGCCACCTCGATCCGCAGTATGTGGAGTTGCTGATTGCGAATCTGGATGAGGCGCTGGCGTTGAATCAGCGTTTCCCGGATTAAAAGCTAGCCTATGTTGTCGGATTACGCGGCTGCGCCGCTAATCCGACCTACGCGATACGCACATCGGCAAACCACGCTGCGGCCCAAGGCCCCATTTGGGCGTTCCGGGCCAAGCGGGCCCGCCGTTTTCAAGCTTCAAATTTCAAGCACTCTTCGGCTCCAGCGACGTAGGTCGGATTAGGCCGCAGGCCGTAATCCGACACCACCGCCAGCCACGCCAACGGTGTTGTCGGATTACGCGGCCTTGCCGCTAATCCGACCTACGTGGCTCCAGCGGGAAGCGTATCTTGTAATGCAAGCCCATGCCCGGCGCGCTGACCACCTTCACCGTCCCCCCCAGCGGTCCCGTCACCAGGTTGTACAGGATGTGCGCACCAAGTCCGCTGCCGCCGGAACCCCGCTTCGTCGTGAAGAAGGGATCGAACAGCTGTGCCAGGGTGGCGCTGTCCATGCCCATGCCGTCGTCGCTGTAGTCGAGTTCCAGCATGTCGCCCACCGTCCGGGCGGACAGCTTGATCTTGCCCGGCTCGCCTTCGGCAAAGCCGTGCACCAGTGAATTGACCACCATGTTCGTGACGATCTGCGAGACGGCGCCCGGATAGCTGCGCAGCTGCACCTCGGGCGCGCAGTCGATCTCCACCTTGACCGGCTTGCCTTTCAGCTTGGGTTGCAAGGACAGCAGGATTTCGTCGAGGTATTTGCGCAAATTAAAGCTGCGCAGTTCGTCCGAGGACTGGTCCACGGCCACCTGCTTGAAGCTGCGCACCAGGGCCGCGGCGCGCTGCGTGTTCGTCGTCATGATGCGCAAGGTCTGGTCGATGATGTCGAAGAATTGCCGCAAGCCGTCTTCATCGAGCTGGCCGCCGTCCAGGTCTTCGCGCGTGAGCTTCAATTCCTGCACCAGATGGCTGGTGGCCGTCACGCATATGCCCAGCGGCGTATTGATTTCATGCGCCACGCCCGCCACCAGGCGGCCCAGGGACGCCAGCTTTTCCTGGCGCACCAGTTCCGACTGCGCTTCCTGCAAGGCGCTCAGGGCGCTGTTCAAGGCCGCGTTCTGCTCTTCCAGCGCTTCCTTGGCCTGGCGCATGGCGCTGTCGGCCTGGATGCGGGCCATCGCCACGGCAACGTGGCTGGCCATGAAGGCCAGCACGTCCAGTTCCGCCTGGCCATACACGACGGATTCGTCGTAGCTTTGCACGATGATCACGCCATATTTGCGCTCGCCCAGCAGCATGGGCGCGCCCATCCAGCTGGCGATGCCGACATTGCCCAGCGGCTCGTCCATCTCGCCGCTGGCCACCAGCGCCGCATAGCTGCCGGCATCGAGCAGGCAAGCCTTGCGCCGCGCCAGCACGTACGAACTCATGCCGATGCCGTAATGAAAGCGTTTCACGGGCGCCTGCGCATCCTTCTCGTCGACGAAATACGGGATCGTGATGTCCTTGTTGTCCGGGTGGTACAGGGCGATCAGGAAATTCTTGGCCGTCACCAGCTCACTGATGATGGCGTGCAGGCGCGCATACAGGGTCGTCGCGTCGGCCGCCTGCGCCGACAGGTTGGCGATTTCATACAGCGCATGCTGGAGGTTTTCCGCGCGCCGCCGCTCGGCCACCTCGTGCGCCAGCAGGGCCGTGCGCTCCTGCACCGCCTTTTCCAGCCGGTCCATGCTTTGCATGCCTTGCAGGGCGCTCGACACGTGCGTGGCGATCAGCGCGAACAGGGCCTGGTCTTCCAGGCTGAAGCGGTGCTGCGCGTCATAGCTCTGGATGACGATGGCACCGAGCACCTGGTGCTGCTGGTCCAGCAGCGGACAGCCGATCCAGTGCTCGGCCGCCGTGCCGCCGCCCCAGGCGCCGCCGCCGATGGCGCGCATGGCGTCGTCGTCGGCCGTCATCACCAGCTGCTTGCGGTTGACGATGACCCATGCCGTGGGCGACTGCGCGGCGCTGGCCAGGCGCACGCCCTCGTCCGGGTCGGGCGCGGCGTCGAATTCATCGACAAAATAGGGAAAGCGCACGAGACCGTCGTCATGGTCGCTGAGCGCCACGTAAAAGTTCGCCGCATACATGATGCGTCCCAGCGCCGCATGCACCGCCTGCAGGAATTCGCTGATATCGCTGCAGGTGCTCGAGCGCTGCCCGATCTCCAGCAACACGGTTTGAACGGCTTCCAGACGGCTGAGGCGGCTTTCCATGGGTGACTATGTACCTTGTGCAAGTATATGTTCTGAAAATCAATATTATCAGTTCAGCCCGGCCTTGGCACGGCATAAAACGGAGAATCTTGCCTTGAGGCAGAGCAACACACGCCACGCGCACATTTGCCACGCTGGCAATACAGTGGCAGACTAGGCCCCTTCCTACAGACCAGACTGTCCTCATGACCGCCACGCTACGCGCCTCGCTTCGTCCCTACACCCTCGCCGGCCTGCTGGCCTTTGCCGCGCTGGGCATGCCGCCGCTGTGCGCCGCGCCAGCCAAGGCGCCGGCGGCGGAAACGGCCGATGGCGGACGCTATTTCGGCCCCCTCGTCGCGGGCAAGATGCATGGCCAGGGCCGGCTCGAGTACGCAAGCGGCGCGTTTTACGAAGGCGGTTTCGCGCGCGGCGTGTTTTCCGGCCAGGGCAAGCTGCGCCAGGCGTCGGGCGTCGAATACACGGGCGCCTTCCGCCAGGGCGCCTTCGACGGCATCGGCCGCTACACCTCGCCGAAGGGCGAGATTTATGCGGGCAACTTCGTCAAGGGCAGCTTCGAGGGACAAGGCCGCTTCCAGGGCGCCGACGGCGCCACCTTCGAAGGCCATTTCAAGCACTGGCGCCCGCACGGCGTCGGCAAACTGACCGACACGGACGGCACCGTCTTCGAAGGCGAATTCGTCCAGGGCCAGGTGCAAGGCAAGGCCAAGGTCACCACCAGCGACGGCATCCACTACGAAGGCGAGCTGAAAGACTGGAAATTCGAAGGCGAAGGCGTGCTGCGCACGGCCGACGGCGACGAATACCGGGGCGCCTTCAAGAATGGCCAGTTTGACGGCAAGGGCGTGCTGCGCTACGCCGTGGCGCAGGCGGACGGCCGGCGCGAAGACAGCGGCAACTGGACGGAAGGCCAGCTGGACGACCCTGCCCTGGACAAGCTCACACGCGACAATATCGAACTGGCCCTGTACAACCAGCGCAGCCTGCTCGACGGCGCCCTGGCCCGCATCGCGCCGCGCGATGCGGCGAAAAAGATCAACCTGTACCTGCTGGGCGTGGCCGGCGATGGCGCACAGGAAGTGTTTCACCGCGAAACGGCCTTCGTGCAACGCCAGTTCGACCGCGACTACGGCACCGTAGGGCGTTCCCTGATGCTGGTCAACAGCCGCAACACGGTGGCGCAGCAACCGATGGCCACGCGCACCAGCATCGCGGCCAGCCTCGACGCGCTGGGCGCGAAGATGGACAAGCAGAACGACATCCTGTTCCTGTTCCTCACCAGCCACGGCTCGCCCGAGCACGAACTGGCGCTGGCGCAAAACGGCATGGACTTGCACAGCTTGCCTGCGCAGGAGCTGGCGTCCATGCTCAAGCACAGCGGCATCCGCTGGAAAGTCATCGTGATCTCGGCCTGCTATGCGGGCGGCTTCATTGCGCCCTTAAAAGATGACAACACCCTCATCATCACGGCCGCGCGCAGCGACCGCACCTCGTTCGGTTGCGACGACCAGAACGATTTTACGTATTTCAGCGAAGCGTATTTCAAGGAAGCCTTGCCAAAGAGCGCCGGCTTTGCCGAAGCCTTCGACAAGGCCAAAGTGCTGGTGCAGGCGCGCGAGGCGGCCGATTTCCGCGAGGGCGGCATGGAAGCGGAAGAGCATTCCGAGCCGCAGCTGTTCCAGGGCAAGGCCATCGCCGCGCAGCTGAAGGCGTGGCGCGCCCAACCCCGCTAAGCGCTTCTTTCTGTACAATAGCCGTCACCATGCGCCGATTCTTCCTCATTTTTCTGCTGTTCGTGCTTCCGCTCCAGATGTCCTGGGCCGCGGCGAGCGCGTATTGCCTGCACGAGGAAGGCAAGGCGGCGCAACACCTGGGCCACCACAGCCACCAGCACAAGGCCGAGTCCGATGCGGACAAGCAGCCCACCAGTGACAAAAAAGGCCAGCCCCACAGCGACTGCAACGTCTGCCATGGCATCGGCCACGCGTGGCTGCCAGCTGGCTCCAGCCTGCCCATCGGCGACACGGCGTCCGTCAACGCGGACACTTCCCCCTTCTTTTACGCTTCCCACATCCCGGACGCTCCCAAGCGCCCTGACTGGTCGTCGGCCATCTAGGCCGACGGGACGTTTCAATCGCTTATCGCAGTAAGTCAGGCGCAGGCCTGCGCGTCCCGTCGAATTCTTTTCCATGTTTTTGGAGAATTCGATGCACCGATTCATTTTCTTGCTATCCGCTGGCCTGCTGGCCGGCAACCTTGTCCACGCGCAATCCAGCGTGGAACCCGCCTCACCGTTGACCCTGCCCGCCGCGCTGGCCCTGGCAGAAGGCGGCAACGCCACCCTGTCGGCCGCCCGCCATGAACTGGCGGCGCAGGGCGGCGCCCTGCAGCAGGCGCGCGCCCTGCCCAACCCGGAATTGCAAACCGTGCTGGAAGACACGCGGCGCGCCACGCGCAGCACCACCGTGCAACTGAACCAGCTGATCGAGCTGGGCGGCAAGCGCGGTGCGCGCGCCGCCGTCGCGCAGCGCGGCGCAGACCTGGCGCAAGCGGGCCTGTCAATGCAGCAAGCCGACACACGCGCCGCCGTCACTTCCGCCTTTGTCGATGTGCTGGCAGCGCAGGAAGGCTTGCGCCTGGCCGACAGCGCACAGGCTCTGGCCGCGCGCGCCAGCGACATCACGGCCCGACGAGTGACGGCTGGCAAGGCCTCGCCCGTCGAGGAAACCCGCGCCAGGGTCGCGGAAGCGAGCGTGCGGCTGGAGCTGAACCTGGCCCGCAGCACCCTGGCCAGCGCCCGCAAGCGCCTGGCCGCCCTGTGGGGCAACGCCACGCCCCGCTTCAGCATCGCCGAGGGACGCCTGGAAACCTTGCCGGAGCTGCCCCAGGCAAGCGAACTGGCGGCGCGCCTGGAGCAAGCCCCGGCCGTGCGCCAGGCGCAAAGCGCGCTGGCCCAGCGGCAAGCCATGCTGGACGTGGAACAGCGGCGCGCCACGCCCGACGTCACCGTCAGCATCGGCATGAAGCGCTCGGAAGAGCTGGGACGCAACCAGGCCATCATCGGCCTGGCCCTGCCGCTGCCTCTGTTCGACCGCAACGCCGGCAACAAACTCGACGCCCTGCGCCGCAGCGACAAGGCCAGCGACGAGCTGGCCGCCACGCGCATCGCCGTGCAAACGGACGTGGCCGCCGCCACCGAACGCCTGGCCACGGCCCGGCTCGACGTGGAAAGCTTGCGCCAGGACATCTTGCCTGGCGCGCAAAGCGCCTATGACGCGGCCAGCAAAGGTTTCGAGTTCGGCAAGTTCGCCTTCCTCGACGTGCTCGATGCCCAGCGCACCTTGCTGCAAGCCAAAAACCAATACCTGCGCGCGCTGACGGAAGCGCAACGCGCCGCCGCCGACATCGAGCGCCTGCTGGGCACACCAGCTCCCCTGTAAGGAACACCATCCATGAACATCACACTCAACAAAAAGCAGGCGGTCGCCATCGCTTCCATCGCGGCCGCCGGCATCGTGCTGGCAATCCTCATCCTCGGTACCGGCAAGTCCAGCGCCCCGCCCGCCCCTGCCGTCAAGGCGGAAGCACATGCTGAAAAGAAAGACGAACATGGCCACGCAGAAGTGGAAGGCAAGCTGGAATTGACGGCGGCGCAAAGCAAGGCCGCTGGCGTCGTCATCGCCACGGCCGCGCCTGGCCGCATCAAGACGACGGTCGCCCTGCCCGGTGAAATCCGGTTCAATGAAGACCGTACGGCCCACGTCGTGCCGCGCCTGGCCGGCGTGGTCGAAGCCGTGCAGGCGGACCTGGGCCAGTTGGTGAAAAAGGGACAAGTGCTGGCCGTCATCGCCAGCACGGAATTGTCGGAACAGCGCAGCGCGCTGCTGTCGGCGCAGCGGCGCTTGTCGCTGGCCCGCTCCACGTATGAGCGCGAGGAAAAACTGTGGCGCGAGAAAATTTCGGCCGAACAGGATTACCTGCAGGCGCAGCAGGCGTGGCGCGAAGCGGAGATCGCCGTGCAGAACGCGCAGCAAAAGCTCAGCGCGCTGGGCGCCAGCGGTATCAGCAAAGGCCCGCTGAACCGCTATGACATCCGCGCGCCGTTCGATGGCATGGTGCTGGAAAAACACATCACCCTGGGCGAGGCCGTCAAGGAAGACGCGAATATCTTCGTCATTTCCGACCTGTCGACCGTGTGGGCGGAAATCGCCGTGCCGGCGAAAGACCTGGCCACCGTGCGCATGGGAGGCAAGGCGGAGGTGAAAGCGTCCGCGTTTGACGCCAGCGCGCAAGGCACGATCACCTACGTGGGCGCGCTGCTGGGCGAGCAGACGCGCACGGCCAAGGCACGCATCAGCTTGCAGAACCCGGACATGGCCTGGCGCCCGGGCCTGTTCGTCACGGTGGAGGTCGTGTCCGGCGAAGCGGACGCGCCCGTCACCGTGCACAGCACGGCCATCCAGACGGTGGAAGACAAGCCCGTCGTCTTCGTGCAGATAAAAGATGGCTACCAGGCCACGCCCGTGGTGCTGGGCCGCAGCGATGGCACATTGACTCACATCAAGCAGGGCCTGGCCGCCGGCACGCCGTACGCGGCGCAAGGCAGTTTTGTCCTGAAGTCCGAGCTGGGCAAGGACTCCGCCGGCCACGAACACTGATCACGTCAAAGCTAAGGAAACCATCATGTTTGAACGCTTGATCCGCTTCGCCATCGACCAGCGCTGGCTGGTGATGCTGGCCGTCGCCGCCATGGCCGGCCTCGGCATCTACAGTTATCAAAAGCTGCCCATCGACGCCGTGCCCGATATCACCAATGTGCAGGTGCAAATCAATACCCAGTCCGCCGGCTATTCGCCGCTGGAAACCGAGCAGCGCGTGACGTTCCCCATCGAGACGGCCATGGCCGGCTTGCCGAACCTGGAACAGACGCGCTCGCTGTCACGCTATGGTTTGTCGCAAGTGACCGTGATCTTCAAGGATGGCACGGATATTTATTTTGCCCGCCAGATGATCAACGAGCGCTTGCAGGAAGCCAAGGAAAGTCTGCCGTCCGGCATCACGCCCAAGATGGGGCCCGTGTCCACGGGCCTCGGTGAAATCTACCTGTGGACGGTGGAAACGCAGGACGGCGCGAAAAAGCCGGACGGCACGCCCTACACGCCGACGGACCTGCGCGAAATCCAGGACTGGATCATCAAGCCGCAGTTGCGCAATGTCACGGGCGTCACGGAAATCAATGCCATCGGCGGCTACGCCAAGCAATACCAGGTGGCGCCCTATCCGGAAAAACTGGCCGCCTACGGCATCAGCCTGCAAGACGTGGTGACGGCGCTCGAGCGCAACAACAGCAACGTGGGCGCCGGCTATATCGAAAAGCAGGGCGAGCAGTTGCTGATACGCGCGCCGGGCCAGGTGGCGTCAAAAAGCGACATCGGCAACATCGTCGTCGCCAATGTGCAGGGCGTGGCGATCCGCATCCGCGACGTGGCCGACGTGGTGCTGGGGCGCGAGCTGCGCACGGGCGCGGCCACGGAAAACGGCCGCGAAGTGGTGCTCGGCACCGTCTTCATGCTGATCGGACAGAACAGCCGCGCCGTGTCGCAAGCCGTCGACAAGAAGATGGTCGAGATCAACCGCAGCCTGCCGAAAGGCGTGCACGCCGTCACCGTGTATGACCGCACGGTACTCGTCGACAAGGCCATCAATACGGTGAAGAAAAACCTGCTGGAAGGCGCCGTGCTGGTGATCGCCATCCTGTTTTTATTCCTCGGCAATATCCGCGCGGCCGTCATCACGGCCATGGTGATTCCGCTGGCCATGCTGTTCACGTTTACGGGCATGGTGCAATACCATGTGAGCGCCAACCTGATGAGTCTGGGGGCGCTCGATTTCGGCATCATCATCGATGGCGCCGTGGTCATCGTGGAAAACTGCGTGCGCCGCCTGGCCCATGCGCAGCAAAAACTGGGGCGGCCCTTGACCTTGCAGGAACGTTTTCAGGAAGTGTTTGCAGCCTCGCAAGAAGCGCGCCGGCCCCTGCTGTACGGGCAGCTGATCATCATGGTCGTGTACCTGCCCATCTTCGCGCTCACGGGCGTGGAGGGCCGCATGTTTACGCCGATGGCCCTGACGGTGGTGATTGCCCTGCTCGGTGCCA
This sequence comes from Janthinobacterium sp. EB271-G4-3-2, assembly GCF_020858035.1. NCBI lineage: Bacteria > Pseudomonadati > Pseudomonadota > Betaproteobacteria > Burkholderiales > Oxalobacteraceae > Janthinobacterium > Janthinobacterium sp. EB271-G4-3-2. The sequence continues at coordinate 91,241 of NZ_JACYMG010000008.1, forward strand.
TGCTGCTGTCGATCACCTTCATTCCCGCCGCCGTCGCGCTGTTTATCGGCGACAAGGTGGCGGAGAAGGAAAACGCCATCATGCGCGCCGCCAAGCGCTGGTATGCGCCGCTGCTGGACCAGGTCATGCGCAACACGCCCGTCGTGTTGACGGGCGCGGCGGTAGCCGTCGTGCTGTCCGGCTTGCTGGCCACGCGCATGGGCAGCGAATTCGTGCCCAGCCTGAACGAGGGCGACATCGCCATCCAGGCCCTGCGCATCCCCGGTACCAGTTTGAGCCAATCGCTGGCCATGCAGCAGCAGCTGGAAAGCAAGCTCATGGCAAACCACAAGGAAATCGCGCGCGTCTTCGCCCGCACGGGTACGGCCGAGATCGCGTCCGACCCCATGCCGCCGAATATTTCCGATGGCTACATCATGCTCAAGCCCCGCGACGCATGGCCGGAACCGGGAAAATCGCGCGAGCAATTGCTGGCGGAAATCGAAGCGACGGCCACTAGTTTACCGGGCAACAACTACGAGTTTTCGCAGCCGATCCAGCTGCGTTTCAATGAACTGATTTCCGGCGTGCGCAGCGACGTGGCCGTCAAACTGTTCGGCGACGACATGCTTGTCCTCGACAGCACGGCCGCGAAGATCGCCGGCGTGCTGGGCAAGATACCCGGTGCGACGGAAGTGAAGGTCGAGCAGACGACGGGTTTACCCATGCTGACGGTGCAGATCGACCGCGAGCAGACGGCCCGCTACGGCCTCAACATTGCCGACGTGCAAGCGGCGATTGCCACGGCCATCGGCGGGCAGGAGGCCGGCACCCTGTTCCAGGGCGACCGCCGCTTCGACATCGTCGTGCGCCTGCCCGACAGCCTGCGCAGCGACCTGGAGCAGCTGAAACGTTTGCCCATCGCCCTGCCCCTGGGCGCAGCGGCGGAAGGCCGTGCCCGCTTCATTCCGCTCGGTGAAGTGGCCAGCCTGCAAGTGGCGCCGGGACCGAACCAGATCAGCCGCGAAGACGGCAAGCGCCGCATCGTCATCAGCGCCAACGTGCGCGGGCGCGATATCGGCTCGTTTGTCGCCGACGCCACGCAGCAATTGCAAGCGCAAGTGGCCATTCCCGCCGGCTACTGGACCAGCTGGGGCGGCCAGTTCGAGCAGCTGCAGTCGGCCACGAAACGCCTGGAGCTGGTGGTGCCCGTGGCGCTGGCCCTCGTCTTCGTCTTGCTGTTCGCCATGTTCGGCAACGTGAAGGATGGTTTACTGGTGTTCAGCGGCATCCCGTTCGCCTTGACGGGCGGCATCGTCGCCCTGTGGCTGCGCGACATACCCATGTCGATCTCGGCGGCCGTCGGCTTCATCGCCCTGTCCGGCGTGGCCGTGCTGAACGGCCTCGTGATGATCGCCTACATCCGCCAGCTGCGCGAACAGGGCATGCCCTTGCAGGATGCCATACGGGAAGGCGCGATCACGCGGCTGCGGCCCGTGCTGATGACGGCGCTGGTGGCGTCGCTGGGTTTCGTGCCGATGGCGATCGCCACGGGCACGGGCGCCGAAGTGCAGCGTCCGCTGGCCACGGTGGTGATCGGCGGCATTTTATCGTCGACGGCCTTGACCTTGCTGGTTCTGCCGCTGCTGTACCGGCTCGCGTATGCCGCAAGAGGTAGGTCGGATGTAGGTCGGATTAGGTCCGAAGTAACGTAATCCGACACCACCACTGGCGCAAACAAGATGTCGGATTACGGCCTTTCAGGCCTAATCCGACCTACGCCTGCCGCTGCTGTACCGGCTCGCGTATCGCAGGAAAAAAGAGGAGGTAGGTCGGATTAGCGCGCAAGCGCGTAATCCGACACATTGTTGACGCCGGTGGTGGCATTGGATTACGGACGGCGGTAGCCGCCCTCGATCCAGTTCGCCGCTGACGTGGCGTTGAACTTGAACGCGGCCGAGGTGCGCACCTTGGCGATCTGTTCGCCATCGGCGTCGTAAGCGCTCAGTTCCGCGTACGGGTGGTCTTCGTCGGGGACGATGTCGAACATCACCTTGACTTGCCCCTCGTCCGTGGCGACGAACAGGTTCTTGTGCAATTGCGCATGCAGCTGCTGCTCGTGGCGGCGCAGCACTTCCGACGCCGTCTTGACCAGGGTATTGAAGGCGTTGACGTCGAGCGGCTTCGGGTTTTTCTTGTCGCGGCCCATGGTCCACGGGCCCACCAGCGCCGGCTCCGGTTCGCCATCCTTGATCATGGCCACGGCCCAGCCTTCATCTTCCTCGTTCTTGATCACCCTCGCCGTCCAGCCATTGCCGACCCACAGGCGCGGCTCCTGGATCGGGGCGTCATTGTCCTGCTCGGCTGCTTCGTCGGAAAAGTCGGGGAAATCGGTACTCATGGCGGTGCTCGTGATGGAAGGTCGGGGCTAGCATGATAGTCGAAAACGCCCGCCCGTGCCGCGTTCCCGGCGGCACGGGTGAACGTTCAACACTTCCGTCCGGCATCTTCCCACGCGACTGTCAGCACATGGACATGGCAGGCCGGTTGGGCCAGGTCAGCGGCGGACCCGGCGGTACCCAGCGCGGGTCGATGGCCGGCAGCGGCGCATGGTAATTAAAAGGATTGATGATGATCGGCGGTATCGCCGATGGCGCACCGACGGGCTCGGCGCAGGACTGCGTGGCGCTACGCTGGCGCGTGATTCGATGGTCAGGGGGGGATAGCGATTGATCCCCGGTGTCTGCAAACAAAAGCATGTTGCCCTCCTTGCGAGAGTGAGGTATTCAGTATAGGACGGCTTGCGCACATTACAAGAAAAGAAATCTTGTTCCAGATCAGCGTTTTCTGGCCTCCAGCGCCTTCCATACCGTGAAAATGACGGCCTGTCGCACGCCGCTGGCGGCAAGCCGGGCGCGCCCCTACAGTGTGACCATGCAATACCCGATCACCCACACTGCGAGGCCTACCATGAAAAAACTGCTCACCTTCGTCCTCATCGTCATGCTCGCCTGCCTGTTCCTCGACAAGGTCGGCGGCAGCGACATGCACATGCAGTTCAACGGCGACGATATCGACGGTCCGCTCGAGTGGCTGTTCGGCCTCGTGTTTGCCGGCGGCGGCTTGCTGATCGCCGCCATTGCGGTGGTGTGCGCCGCCATCGTGGCGGGCGTGGTGCTGGCCGGCGTGAGCGTGGTGCTGATCGCCGCCGTGGCCCTGTGCGTGGTGCTGGCGCTCGCGCTGAGCACGCCCGTGCTGCTGCCGCTGCTGATTCCCGTCGCCATCGTCTGGCTCATCGTCAGCCGCAACCGCAAGCAGGCGCAAGCGCGTCAGCACAGCCTGTAATCACTGCGCCATAAACTTGCTGAGCACGCCGTCGCCGCCGCCGTCATTCTGTTCGATGCGGTTGCGCCCGCCCCGCTTGGCCCGGTACAGCGCCTCGTCGGCGCGCGCCAGCACGGCGTCGCAATCGGCATCGGTACCGGCCATGGCGGCCATGCCGATGCTCACCGTGATGGTGATCACCGTGCCGCCATCGATGGTCAGCGAACTTTCCGCCACGCGCCGGCGCAGCCGTTCGGCAAACACGGCGGCGGCGCCCAGATCCGTGCCCGGCAACAAGATGGCGAATTCCTCGCCGCCCACGCGGCCCGGCACGTCGACCTTGCGCAGCGCCTGGCACATCTGCGCGCCCAGGTGGCGCAGCACGGCATCACCGACGGCATGGCCATACTCGTCGTTGACGCGCTTGAAGTGATCGATGTCGAGCATCAGCACGCTGGCGCAGCTGGCCAGCTCGCGTTGCAAGCGGGCATGCTCGTTTTCCAGCGACGCCATGAAGTGGCGCCGGTTCGGCAAGCCGGTCAGGAAATCCGTGGTGGCCAGCTGCAGCAATTCCGCGTTCATGCGCTTGCGCTCGGTGATATCGAGCGACGACACCATGACGAAATCGAGGCTGTCCGCATGGCCGGGCATCACCAGCAAGCTCAATTCATTTTGCCGCGCCGCGCCATCGAGACGCACGAAGCTGCTCTCGCACTCGTACAGGTGGGCGCCGCCAGCCAGCGCCAGCAGCGCATCGCCGAAACGGGGCAAGGCGCTGTCGTCAAAATTCTGCGCCAGGCTCAGCGCGCCACGGCGCTGGTCGTCCTCGTTGGCCCGCACCTGCGCCAGCGCGGCGCCGTTCGCGTCGATGATGCGCACCAGCCCCGCCAGCCGCCGCAGCGCGTCCGGATTGGCCTGGAAGTGGGCACCCAGATCGCGCACGCCCGCTTGCTCGAGAGCATCGAGCGCGGCGCGCACGGCAGACCAGTCCTGTTCCCACAGGGCCACGGGCGCATGGTCGTACAGGCTGCGGAAACGCGCTTCGCCGGCGCGCAGGGCCAGCGCCACCTGCGCCTGTTCGATGGCCATGCCGGCCAGGTGCGCCGCCTCGCTCAACCGCGCCAGATGCGCGGCGCCCGGCAAGGTCGGCTGGCGGTGATACGCCATCAGCACACCGAGCAGCTTGCCCGAGCCGCCACGCACGGGCTCGGCCCAGCACGATTGCAGCTGGGCCCGGCACGCCAGTTCCATCGTTTCCTGCGCAGCGGCATGCAAGTCGCCGACGATCACGCGCTGGCCGTCGCGCACGGCTTGCGCGGCGATGCCATGCACGCCCTGCAAGGTGTCGAGGTCATGGCCATGGCTGGACAGGTTGAAAAACGCGGGCAAGCTCGGCGCCGCGCCCAGCACCAGGCGGTGGCGGCTTTCATCGAGCAGCAAGATGCTGCACAGCATGGCGGGATGGTCGGCTTGCACGCTCAGCACCACGCTTTCCAGCACCCGTTCCAGCGGCGCGCCCGTGGCCAGCATTTCCAGCACTTGCCGCCGCGTATGCTCGCGCCGTTCCATCTGGCTGCGCTCGCTGATATCGCGGAAAGTCCACAAGCGCGCCTGCTCATTGCCCAACTGCATGCTGCGCACATATTGTTCGACCACCCGTCCATCGCGCAGGTGCAGCACGTCGCGCCGCTCACGGTGGCCGTGCGGCGCGTGGGTGCGTGCTCCGAGGAAAGGCGCCGCCTGCTCGAGCTGGCTTTCCACGTGACGCACGAGCGCCGCGCCATCGGCTTGCCAGTCGAGCGCGTCGGGCACTTGCCACAGGTCGCGGAAACGCCGGTTCGACGTGAAGATGCGGCCATTGATATTGTCGACCAGAATGCCATCGATGGTCGAATCGAGGATGCTGCGCAGCATGGCCTGGCTGCGCTGCGCCGCCTCGGCCATCGCCAGCACGCTCGCCTGCCCCTGCTCCAACTGGCCGGTCAGTTCGCTCGAGCGCGCCAGCGCCGCCTGGGCGCGGGCGCGGCCCGCCGCCAGCAGCCAGGCGGCCAGCGCCAGCACGATGCTGGCCAGCACACCCGTCCAGGCCACCAGACGGGGCCGCGCCAGCAGTTCGCCATCGAAGCCCGGCATGGCGCGCACGCGCAAGGTCCAGGGTCGGCCGGCGATGGTGATGACTTGCCGCGACACGAGGCTGTCCGACGCGGCAGAGGAAAAGCCGCCCGGCAAGCTGTCGTACATCAGGGACGCCTCGGCCAGTTGCGCGCCATCATAGATTTCCAGGTCCAGCTGACGCGCCGCCTCGCCGCCCACGCCCGCCATCAGGTCGTCCATGCGGAACGGCGCAAACACCCAGGCGCGCAAGGCGGCGCGCCGCTGTTCCACAGTGCCATGCGGCACACTATTCCCGTACACGGGCAGCACGACGAGGAAGCCATGCGCCTGGTCGCTGCCGCCATCTTGCACCAGGTGAATCTTGCCCGTCATGGCGGCCCGCCCCGTATCGCGCGCCTGCTCGAGCGCGGCGCGGCGCACGGGTTCGGACCAGAGGTCATAGCCGAAGGCCAACAGGTTGCTGTCGCTTAAAGGTTCCAGATAGGTGATGGGCGCATGCCAGGCACGCTGGCCGTGCGGACGCACGGCATAGCCGGGATAGCCTTCCGCGCGCACGCTGGCCTCGTGCCGCGCCAGGGCGGCGCCGGGCAACAGCGGCAGGTAGCCGATGCCGTGGATGCCGGGAAAGTGACGGTCCACCTGCTGCACCGACAGATAGGCATGAAATTCGCGGCGCGTGACTTCCTGCGAACTGGCATACAGTCCCTGCACCCCGTGCAGCACCTGGATGTAGGTCTGCATGCGGCCGGCGATGTTGCCCACCAGTTCGCGCACGCGGAAATCGAAATCGGCCTGCACCTGCTGTTCGCTGGCATCATGGGCATTGCGCCAGGCGCCATACGTCAACCCCAGGCACAGCGCCAGCACCAGCGCGGCCAACGCGCGCGGTCCCACCCAGTGCGACACTGGCTTGGCAAACCACGACGAAGACGCGCGTGTAGACATGACAGGCTGACAGGCAGGACCAACATCAAACCATTTCACGGCCGGCAACAGGGCTGGCAGCGGGCTGTACAACTACCATCGGTAGTCGATGAGAATGATAGTACGTTACAGCGGGCGCCCTTGCAATGCTGAATATTGTATTAAAAAGAGCACATATTTCATCGATGCAATGATGGGTACTCCAGGAAAATTCGATGCCATGAAAACCATCGCCCGACACTGGTATGATCGCCCCGCAATCCATCACCGAGGAGCCGCGTTTGCAGCAAGATAGCTGGCAGGGAACACTCTGGCTGGCGCCGGACTTTGCCATCTTGCATGGCGCAGCGGGCGCCACGGACAGCCACGCCCATTATGCGCACCAGTTGATGCTGAGCACGGGAGCGCCTTTCACGGCCGAGCTCGACGGCATCGTCCACACGGCGCGGCATTTGCTCGTCGACAGCCTGCGCCCGCACGCCATCGTGGCCGCGCCGGCCCCCATGCTGACCATCTATGCGGAGCCGCAGCGCCTGGGTGGCGCGGCCCTGCTGGCGGCGGCCGCCAGCGCCGGCGTACCCAGCCTCGACAGCCTGGCCGCCGCGCTGCAGGCGCAGCCGCGCGAGCGCTTGCCCGATCCCCGCCTGCTGCGGGCGCTGGACAAGGTCGATGCGCTCTTGTCCGGCAAGGTCAGCGCGGCCGCCGTGGCCGAGGCCGCGCATTTGTCGCTGAGCCAGCTGGAACGCCTGTTCAGCGCCCAGCTGGGCTTGCCCGTACGGCGGCTGGTGCTGTGGCGCCGCTTGCGCCTGGCCATCCGTTTCATCTTGCTCGGCAGTACTCTGACGCAGGCGGCCCACGGCGCCGGCTTTGCCGATGCCGCGCATTTTTCACGCACCATGCGCAGCCTGTTCGGCGTGCGCGCCGACCGCAGCTTGCGCCAGCTCGACGTCAAGCTGCTCGATTGACGGCACGATTGAGCGCCTGCTGCAAGCCGGCCGGCAGCGCGGGCGCGCGCACGCCCTCTTCCGAGCGGAACGGTTCCAGCAGCTGCGGTCCATAAGCGACGGGATAATCGGGACGGCTGCCGATGCCCAGGTCCTCGCCCCGCATGCGGTAGCCGGGCGCGTCGAACGCCGTGCCCAGCAGGCGGTCCCAGCACGTAAAGAACAGGCCGAAATTCACGTCGCCGGCCGTGCCATACTTCATGTGGTGAAAACGGTGCAAGGGTGCCCACGCGAACACGTGGCGCAGCGGCCCCATGCGCATGTCGACATTCGCGTGCTGCAGCAACAGCTGGATCGCCACGGCAAACGCCAGCACGGCCATGACCTTCTCCGGTATGCCCAGCAGCAGCAAGGGCAGCATGCCGCCCGCCGCTTCGAGCAGCAGATGCAGCGGATGTTTCATCCAACCGTTGAAACCGTACATGCGCTGTACGCTGTGGTGCACGGCATGCAGTTTCCACAAAAAATAATAACGGTGGCTCAGGTAATGCACGAGCGTGATGCCGCAATCGGCAATCAGGATCGCCAGCAGCAGCTGCGCCCAGAACGGCAACTGGACTGGCCAGAATGGGCCTAGCGCCAGGTGCCCGGCCAGCACGGGAAAGGCCGCCAGGCCCAGCAGGTAGAGCGCTTCATTGACGAGCGCGTGCAGCGTATCGCGCCAGCCGTCGCCGTGACCGTGGTTCCACGCGCCGTCATACGGCAGATAGCGTTCGGCAAGAAAGGAAGTGAGCAGGGCCAGCAGCAGCAAGGGCGGCAAGGCCCACAGGGAATAGTGGCACGCCGCGATCAGGCAAGCGGCGGCGCCGATGAAGCCGGCCCAGAACACGGGGCCGTACAGCGCGGCAAAGAGGGATTTCATGGCAAGACGCTCCTGTGGCAAAAACCACAGCATGGCTGGCCTCCCTGCCGCGCCGCTTGAAGAAACGGCGCAACCTGTTACTTCAGCGCTTTTCTCGCAGCGTATTGCTGGTAGCCATTCGCGCGCAGGGCGCAGGCGGGGCAAGTGCCGCAGCCATAGCCCCAGTCGTGCAACTGGCCCCGCTCGCCCAGGTAGCACGTATGCGTGCCGCTGCGGATCAGGTCGACCAGCGGCTGGCCGCCCAGGTCTTCCGCCAGGTCCCAGCTTTGCGCCTTGTCCAGCCACATCAGCGGCGTTTCCAGCTTCAAGCGCGTGTCCATGCCCAGGTTCAGGGCCACTTGCAGCGCCTTCATCGTATCGTCGCGGCAATCCGGATAGCCGGAGAAATCCGTCTCGCACATGCCGCCCACCAGCACCGTCAAGCCGCGGCGGTAGGCCACGGTGGCGGCCACCGTCATGAACAGCAGATTGCGTCCAGGAACAAAAGTGTTCGGCAAGCCGTTTTCCTGCATGACGATCTCGACGTTCTGCGTCATGGCCGTATCGGAAATGGCGGAAATCAGGGACAGGTCGATCATGTGATCCTGGCCCAGGCGACTGTCCCACTCGGGCGACTGCTGGCGCATCTGTTCCAGCACGCCGGGGCGCACGGTCAGTTCGATCGCATGGCGCTGGCCATAATCAAAGCCGATGGTTTCGACGCGGCTATAGTGCTTGAGGGCCCAGGCCAGGCAGGTGGTGGAATCTTGTCCACCGCTAAAGAGCACCAGTGCGGAGTCCGTTGCTAGCATAATTTCTTTCTTTTCAGTTTTATTCTGTCCGAGTGCGCGGGAAAACATGATTCCCTGCGCAAAAAATACTTATTCGTCCGCCATCAGTTTACCTATTCCGGTAACATGCAGTCAGCATTTACTTATCTGGAGCACCATGTTTTCTGCACGACCCATACGGCATACGACTGCCGGCAAGGCGATACGACCACGAATTTTGGCACAAGTAGTGGCAAAAGTAATGGGTCAACTGACACTGGCGGCCGCCGGCGGTGCCATATTGCTGTTTCCTGCCGCCCATGCCGCCGCACAAGAGGCCACGCAGGATGCCGCGCCAGAGAGCGCCAGCGCCACGGAAGCGGCGCCAGCGCCGCTGCAGTACGAGGTCAAGGTCAACGCGCCCGGCGACCTCGATGAGTTGCTCGAAAAAAACCTGGACCTGGAACGCTTCCGCGGCAACCCGCGCATGGACCGCGAGCAATTGCGCCGCCTCGTGCGCGCTACGCCCGAGGAAGCCAAAAACCTCATCGCCACGGCCGGCTACTACACGCCCGTCGTCACGGTGCGCGTCGACACGACGGGCGCCAAGCCCGTCGTCATCGTCGACGTCGACCCGGGCCAGCCCGCGACCATCGACAAGGTCGAGCTGGAATTGCGCGGCTTCGACCCCACACCGCCGCTGGCCGCCAGCGAGCCTTACGATACGGAAGCGCTGAAGCGCAGCTGGGCCCTGAAGACGGGCAGCGTGTTTCGCCAGTCCGACTGGGAAGCGGCCAAGCGCGCGCTGCTGCGCGAAGTGGTGCAGACGCGCTACCCGCGCGCACAGCTGGTCGATACGCAAGCCGTGGTCGACCCGGAAACGCACAAAGTCTCCTTGCTGGTGGTGCTCGACAGCGGCCCCGAGCTGCGCTTTGGCGAACTGCGCATCGAAGGCTTGAAGCGCTACGATGCCAGCATCATCCGCAACCTCGACAAGATACGTCCGGGCGAGTACTACAGCGAATCGGCGCTGCAATCGTTCCAGGCGCGCCTGCAGGACACCGGTTACTTTGCCAGCGTGGAAGTGAGCGCCGACATGAGCAGCATCCTCAGCGAGCAGATCGAGGCGGGCCAGGAAAGCCAGCAAGCCGATGCCGCCGGCGCCGCGCCCGACGCCAAGCCCGCCAACCGCGGCCCCGCGCCGCAGCTGCCGCTGGTCGTGCGCGTGACGGAAAACAAGCAGCAGAACGTCAGCGCCGGTCTCGGTTTCAGTACCAACACGGGAAATCGCGCCCAGCTCAACTATGACAACCTGAACGTGTGGGGCACGCGCTTCAAGAGCGCGATCACCATGGAAACGAAGAAACAGGCGGCGCACGCCAATTTTTACTTTCCAACGACCGAGCGCGGCTACAACGACAGCGCGGGCGCCTCGTTCGAGCGCAGCGACATTTCCAACGAAATCACGGCTGTGACGACCATCTCGGCCAAGCGCAACTGGGGCGGCACCAACCTCGAGCGCAGCCTGACGTTCGAGTTCCTCAGTGAAAACAAAACCGTCGTGGGCCTGGAACAGACGCGCAGCAAGAGCTTGCCGCTGACCTATGCCATCACCAAGCGCAGCCTCGACAGCCTGCTGTTCCCCACCAAGGGCTATGTCATCAACGCCCAGGTGGGCGGCGCCCTGCTGCCCGTGCTGACGGACGAGCGCTTCGTGCGCGTGGCCGGCAAGGCCGTGTATTACCATCCGCTCGGTGAAAAGGGCGAGCTGATCGTGCGCGGCGAAATGGGCGCGCTGGGCTCGAAGGAAAAACGCGGCGTGCCGGCCGTCTACCTGTTCCGCGCGGGCGGCGACCAGTCGGTGCGCGGCTATGCCTACCAGGAACTGGGCGTCAAAGAGGGCGACGCTACCGTCGGCGGGCGCTACATGCTCACCGGCAGCGCCGAATACCAGTACTGGTTCAAGCCGAAGTGGGCCATCGCCGCCTTCTATGACGCCGGCAACGCGGCCGACACCATGAAAGAGGCCATGACGCCGAAATCGGGCTACGGCCTGGGCGGGCGCTACAAGAGCCCCGTCGGTCCCATCAATGTCGACGTGGCATATGGCCACGCCGTCCACGCCTACCGTTTGCACTTCTCTCTGGGATTCACTTTCTGATGTCCGATATGACTACCGAATCCCCCGGCGCCATCCCTCCGCCGCCGGCCAAAAAAACGCGCCGGGCGATGCGCTACGTACTGATCGCCGTCGCCAGCCTGGCCGTGGTGCTGGGCGGCGCCTTCTGGTTCCTGGGCCGCGAATCGACCTTGCAGATGCTGGTGCAAAAAGTGGCCAGCGCCAGCGGCGGCGAGATCGAAGTGTCGGGCGTGTCCGGTTCACTGTACAACCGCATGCACCTGGGCCACGTCAGCTACCGCAGCAAGACGCAGCACATCACGGCCGACAATATCGACATCAACTGGTCGCCGTTCCAGTTCTTCTCGGAAGGTATCGCCATCAGCGAACTGCACGTGGCCAGCCTGTCCGTGGAAAGCACGGCGCCGTCCGAGGAACCGTCGACCATGCCCACCAGCCTGGCCGCGCCGTTCAGGATCGGCATTGCCGACGCGCGCCTGGACAAGGTGACCCTGGTCAGCGCGGGCGGCAACACGGTGTTTGAAAAAATCCGTTTCACCCTGTCGGGCGACAAGTCGCAATGGCAGCTGGACGACGCGTCGGCCCTGACGCCGTTCGGCCAGGCCACGGCCAGCGCGACGATAGCCGCCACGCAGCCATTCAAACTGTCAGGCAAGGCCGGCTTGACGCAAGTGACGCCACCGGCCGGCGAAAAACCGGCCGCCCTGGCGCTGCAGCTGGGCGGCAACTTGAGCGTGCTGAACGTCACGGCCAAGGGCAGCGCGGGCGCGGCCACGGCCGACGCCCGGCTGGCGCTGGCGCCGTTCGACCCCGTCATCATCCTGCGCTCGGCCAGCATCCGTGGCCGCAACATCAATCCGGGCAAGTTCGACGCCACCTTGCCGCAGGCGGACCTGAGCCTGGAACTCGACGCCGCCATCGACACGCGCCCCAACGCGCAAACCGTGTCGGGCAAGCTGGCCATCCTCAACCACGCCACGCCGGGCCCCATCGACCAGCAAAAGCTGCCGCTGCGCCAGTTCGAGGCGCGCCTGGGCGGCACCCTGACGGCCACGACGCTCGAGTCGGCCATCATCGATTTCGGCAACGCGGGCAAATTCACGGGCGGCGGCAAGCTTAACCGCGACGCGGCCGACGCGCCCATCGGCAATGCGCAATTGACCCTGCACACGGACAAGATCGACTTGCAGCACATTTACAGCAGCATCAACAGCACCAAGATCGTCGGCGATATCGTGCTCGACAGCGACGGCAAGATGCAGACCCTGCGCGCCAAGCTCGGTGAAGCCAAGCTGCGCCTGGACGTGGAAGCGACCTTGGCCGACTCCTTGGTGCAACTGCGCAAGGCGACCTTGCAAGCGGGCAAAAGCAGCGTCCATGCGACGGGCCAGATCAGCCTGAAGGACGAGCAACCGTTCAAGGCCGTGGCCAGCACCAGCCGTCTCAATCCCGCCGACTTCGGCGCCTTTCCCGTGGCCGACCTGAACCTCGAGGTACGCGCGAATGGCCACGTGGCACCAACATGGCTGGCGAACGCGGACTTCACCGTGCGCCCCAGCAAGCTGCTCGACCAGCCCCTGTCGGGCAAGGGCAAGCTGACGGCCGATGCGGCCCACTTCAGCGGCATCGACGTGCAATTGGCGCTGGGCAAGAACAACGTGACGGCCAAGGGCAACTTTGGCGGCGCCGGCGAGAAACTCAACTGGAACGTCGATGCGCGGCAACTTTCCGCCTTGCAGGGCGACTTGCTGGGCACGGTGCTGGCCAGCGGCGTGGTGCAGGGCACCATGCAGCAGCCGCGCACGAGCTTTGTTGCCGATGCGAAGGGCCTGGGCCTGACCAGCGGCAAGCGTCCCGCACCCGACAGCGCCATCCACGCCAGCGGCGAAGTGGGCTTGACGGGAGCCAAGCAGCAGGCGGAATTGAAAATGACGGGGTCCCTGCAAAAGATCAACCCGGCCGCGTTTGGCGCATCCCTGCCGAACGGCAACGTCAATGCGGATTTCAACGGCAGCGGCCGCTTGACGAGCGACTGGCAGGTGGCCCTGAACCTGGCCCTGCGCGAATCGACCTTGCAAAACGCCCCGCTGGCCGGCTACGCCAAGCTGTCGGCCAACGCCAAGCGCATCGACAGCGTCGATACGGAATTGCGCCTGGGACCGAACAGCCTGCTGGCCAAGGGCGCGCTCGGCGGCGCCACGGACCAGCTGACGTGGAAGCTCGATGCGCCGCAACTGTCGACCCTGGGACCGCGCTTTGCCGGCGTGCTGCATGCGGCCGGTTCCGTCTCCGGCAAGATGGACGCGCCCGCCGCGCAACTGACGCTCGACGGCAAGGACTTGACCTTCTTTGGCGACCAGCAATTGAAAGCCGTGAAAGGCAGCGCCAGCGTGGGCACTGGCCAGGGCGCGCTCGACCCCATGGTCAGCAGCCTGGAGATCACGGGCTACAGCACACCCACCTTCAAGCTGGCCAGCGCCCGCCTGGGCACGACGGGCACGCGCGGCAGCCATACGGTGAGCCTGGCGGCGCGCAATGACGATTTCGACGCCACCGTGCAAGTGCGCGGCAGCCAGAGCGGCGCCAGCTGGACGGGCACGATCGACAGCCTGCAAAACAAGGGCCGCTATGCGCTCGTGCTGCAAGCGCCCGTGCCCGTGAAAGTGGCAGGCCCTGCCGGCAGTGGCGTGGCGGGCCTGGGCCAGCCCGAGCAGATCAGCGTGGGCAATACCGTCATCAAACTGCCGGCGGGCAGCATCACCATGCAAAGCCTCGTCAAGAACGGCCCCCGCTGGACCAGTTCCGGCCAGGCGGCCGGCGTGGCGCTGACCTATCTGGCGCAAGTGATTCCCGCGCTGCAAGCCAATGCGCGCAGCGACCTGACCCTGGGCGCGCAATGGTCGCTCGACATGCAGGTGCCGACGGCCAAGCAGAAAGATCCGTCCCTGGCCGGCATGCTGCACATCTACCGCGAAAAAGGCGACGTGACGGTGGGCGTGGAACAGCCGCTGGCGCTGGGCTTGCGCACGCTCGATGCGCGAGTGGATGTGGCCAACCAGCAATTGCGCCTGGCCGTGAAACTCGACGGCGCGCGCGCGGGCCAGAGCGACATCAATGCCACCGTGCAAATGTTGGGCGGACGCATCAGCAACGACAGCGCCCTCTCGCTGACGGGCGCCACCAATATCGATTCGCTGGCGTGGCTGGCGCCGCTGACGGGCCAGCCGGGTCTGGAACTGGGCGGCGCCCTGAAGGTGGCCCTGTCCGGCAGCGGCACCATCGGCGCGCCGCAATTGAATGGCGACATCAACGGCAGCAAGCTGCTCGTGAACTGGGCCGACCAGGGCTTGAAATTGCGCAATGGCGTACTGCAAGCCAAGCTGGCCGGCGATCAATTGCAATTGCAGCGCCTGAGCTTTGACGGCGGCGACGGCAAGGTGCAGGCCGATGGCTGGGTGCGCTTTGCGAATGGCGAAGCGAGCCTGGAACTGAAACTGCTGGCCGACCGCCTGCAGGCGCTGTCGCGCCCCGACCGCACTCTGGTCCTGTCGGGCAACAGCACGCTGGTGCGCAACGACAAGCGTTTCAGCTTCGAGGGCAAGTTCAAGGCCAACCGCGCGCTGATCGAACTGGCCCCGCAAGACACGCCGACGCAAAGCAGCGACGTCGTGGTGCTGGGCAAGGAAGTCAAGGGCGGCAAGGAAGCGCCGTCGCTGCCCCTGAATATCGACCTCGAGTTCGACCTGGGCAATGCCTTCCACCTGCGCGGCATGGGCATCGACGCGGATCTGGCGGGCAATGTGCGCGCGCGTGTCATCAACCGCGCCGCGCCGCGCGTGACGGGCAGCATCAAGGTCACCAGCGGCCAGTACGCGGCCTACGGGCAGAAGCTGTCGATCGAACGGGGCCTGATCGCCTTCACGGGCGCCTACGATAACCCGTCGCTGAACATCCTGGCCGTGCGCAAGCGCCCCGAAGGCGAAGCCTTGTCGGAAACGAACGTGGAAGCGGGCGTGGAAGTGCGCGGTACGGCCCAGGCGCCGACGGCCAAGCTGGTGTCCACGCCGAGCGTGTCGGACAGCGACAAGCTGGCCTGGCTGATCCTCGGTCACGGCGCGGAAACGGCGGCCGGAGATGAAATGGCCCTCCTGACGACGGCGGCCGGCGCCCTCTTCGGCGGCTCCGGCGGCGGCCTGCAAGGCAAGCTGGCCAATTCGCTGGGCCTCGACGAAGTGGGCCTGTCGCAGGCGCAAGGGCTGGAAAGCACGGTCGTCACCGTCGGCAAGCGCCTGTCGTCGCGCGCCTACCTGACGTTCGAGCAAGGCACCAGCACGGCGACGAGCCTGGTCAAGCTCCGTTATAAGCTGAACCGCCGCATCACCCTGCAATTCCAGACGGGCACGAACAATGCGCTGGACGTGTTGTATACGTGGGCGTTTGATTAGATTGGTCGTGGCCATCGTGGTGCCAACCATGTTGTCGGATTACGCCCTGGCGGGCTAATCCGACCTACGGTACATGTGCATGCGCGTCATCCGACACCACCAGAAACACAAAGGGCGCCTCGGCGCCCTTTTCTTTGCTCTAACGCAAACAGCTTACTCGGCCACGTCGAGCCCCCGCTCGATCATGCCTTCGACGTAGGCGCGCAGGTACTGTTCCAGTGCGGGACCGGACAGCACGTTGGCCGTCAGCGCGCCGTGCGGCGAGCCTTTCAGCACGCCGTCGTGGTACACGCGCGCAATCCAGGCCACGTCCGCGCCCTGGGTGTAGTCGAGTTCATAGTCGAACGATTCTCCGCTGACTTTGCGTGTGTAGACTTCCTTGACAATTGCCATCTAAAACAGCCTTTCTTGAAGAGATTAACTGGGATGCGGGTGCGGCACGGGATCGTCCTGCGGCACCGGGTGCACGGGCCCCGGCTGGCGCCCGGGCGCTTCTTGCGGCTCCGGCGCCGGCATGGGTTCATCGACGGGCGCCGGGTCGGGCGCGCGGTGGGTATGGATGACTGACATGGCTGGCCTCCCTGCGGGCAAAGGAAGACCATACCACGAGATGCGTGCCGCTGCCCATATTTGCCTGCCGGCCTCGCGTCCGCGGCCACAGCATGATGTGACAGGGCATAGTGCGTTCATGCCATGTAAATGTCAACCAGCAACTTTTGCTGTTTGACAAGCATCGCCGCCCGTCCCCATCTGGCTTACAATCGCTGTTTTACCCGCACCTGAATGTCTACATGGAAACCACTACCCTCGCCCTGCTGTTCCTGGTCCCGCTGCTGGTCTGGCGCATTTATTCGCGCCTGAAGAAACTGGTGGCGCGCCAGAAGTCGCAGCTGTGGCGCCACTGGAGCGTGGCGATCGTCTTTCCCGCGCTGCTGCTGTTCCTGGCAACGACGACGAAATTCGAGCTCTTGCCCCTGTCCAGCCTGGGCGCTGGCGCGCTGGCCGGCGGCTGGCTGGGCGTGCTGGGCTTGAAGCTGACGCGCTTCGAACAGGTCGGCAAGGATTTTTTCTTTACCCAGCACCGCTACCTGGGCCTGGCCGTCACGATGCTGTTCATCGCCCGTCTGCTGTACCGCGGCATGGAAATCTACCTGAACACGCGCCTGGACGTGCCCGTGCCGCCGCCGCCGTTCGGCCAGAGTCCGCTGACCATGGCCGCCTACGGCCTCGTCATCGGCTACTACGCCGTGTATGCGTGGGGCCTCGTGCGCTGGCGCCAGCGCAACAAGCCGCTGCAGGCATCCGAGTAAGTCACATCAGTCAGTAGTACTGGCACAGGCCGGTACACATCGTCACCGACAGCGCCTGGCGTATCGCCGCCAGCGCCGGCGCCAGGGCCGGATCGAGATCCTTGTCCGCATCGGCCAGACTGGTCAGCAAACGCTCGCGCAAGGGCGGCGCCATCAAATTGGCATTCGCCGCGGCGTGCTGCGCCGCCGCTTCCAGCATCCGCTGCTTTTGCGCCACGTTCCAGAACGGCACTTGCACGAACTGCACCACGTTCACAAACATGGTGCTCGATCCCTTGCTGAAGGCGCGGGCGCGCATACGCTCTGCACTGCTCACCTCCTGCAAGGGCTGGCTGCTGAACTCCTTTTCCATCAAGCCAATCAAGTGCGCATGGCAATGCATGCCAAAGGCGAACAAGGCGGCCATTTCATCGCCGTAATCGGCCAGGTTCTGCGTCACTTGTTCCCTGCGCGCCTGCTGCGGCTCCGCGCCCGACAACGGCAGCGGCCGCGCGAGGCCAAACGTGTAATACGCCTTGCCCAGATTGGTCGCCCGCTCGCACACGGCCACGCTCTGATTCATGTCTTGCAGCGCGGCCACGGGCGCCTGGAACAGGCGGGGGCCATCGGCGATATGGGCAAACAATGCCGCCACGGCAGGGTCGCCCAGACGCGGCAAGCCGCTTTGCGGCGCCACCTTGGCCATCAGCGCTTCGAGCTGGCCGCTCGCTTGCTGGAAATCGCTGTAGCTGTCGGCCCAGGCGGCGGGCGCCACGAGGGCGGAGGAAAGGCAGAACAAACGGCCGAAGCGGCGCAGCGGCATGGAAATGGACAGGGACATGGAATCAGCAGAACACTATTGAGAAATTGGCAATTATAGGCAATCTGTATCCACAGTGCATTTACTTGCTTTTAAACCATCATTTTTCTCAGGCGATGAGGGTGACGCGCGGCCAGCGCGCCGCATAGTTTTTGCTGGCCAGGCGTTGCGCATAGCCGTCTTCGCTGATGCGCGCGGGGTTGCGTCGCACCACCATGGCGAACAGGTCATCGAGGCCATGCGGCGCGATGATGCCGATCTCGCCGTCAGGCTGCAGATAGATGCCAACCGAAGTGGCAAACTCGGGCCAGGAAGCGATGGCGTCGTCGAGCGACAGCAACGGTGGCACGGCGTAGCCAAAGTCATCTTCAAACCACAGGTGCACCCGGGCCTGGTTGCACACTTCCCACGGCACACCGGGCAGCACGATTTCCAGGCGCTGGCGCAACTGCGTTTCGCTTTCCCGATGCACATCGTGCGCATCGAAATACGCCACGTCGATGTCGCTCAATGCCGACGGTTGCGCGTAGCCGTGCAAGGCGTCCCACACGAGGTTGCGCACGGCGCCGGCACCGATGCAGCAGTGGGGCAAGCCCAGCTGCGCCACGGCGCGCAGGGCTTGCATGCACCACGGCGTGGCGCGGGCGATGGCGCGCAGGCGCGCGGCCAGCGCTTCCTGCGTGCTCATTCCTATGGCCGGATCCGTGGCGCCACGCCGTCGTGGTCGCCCGCGCTTTCGACATTGCCGAAGTACACGTCGAGATCCTGCTTCGGATGGAAGTTGCGCAGCTTGACTTGCAAGGTGGTGGGGCTGATTTTCGTGAACGTGCCGGGGAAGCACAGGCTGATCAGCTCGTCCGGCTTGCCCTTGATCAGGTTCAAGGTAAAGTCTTCGATGCCATTCTTCCACGTGTTGCCCGTCGTCAGAATGTACGACACCCAGACAGCATTGACGAAGCCGCTCTCGCCCTGCTTGGCCGCCAGGCGGTTCCACGTCTTGTAGAAGGCCTTGTCGCCGCAGTATTTCTTTTCAAATGTATCGCCATCGCCCAGGTAGGACGCGCCCGGACCGGCCGCGACGAACGGCGCATATTGATGGCGCACGCGCACGACTTTGCCGGCGGGGAATTTCTGCTGCCACAGGTAGATGACTTTGACGGTCCAGGCCGGCACCCATTCCTCGTCATACAGCTGGGCCAGCAAGCCTTCGCGTATCATGATCTTGCTCTGCGCGGCCGTCAGCGGCGCCACCTTCTTGTCGAACGGCGTGTGCGAGGGGAAATAGGCAATTTGCGCATCCGACAGACCCAGCTGGCGCAAGCGGGCCGTCACGTCCTCGGCGTCGAGCTTGGCGACGAAGGTCGTTTGATAGTCCTTGCGCTTGCCATCGACGTCGACGGTGAACTGCTGCGGCTGGCCGTAATACGTGGGCGAGCCATGGTAGCCGGACGAGTATTCGGGCAGCGGGAAGAAGATCGTCTCTTCCACATCCTTGGCCGACTCGTTGAGGAATTCATACTCGACCTTGATCAAGTCCGTGCTCACGCTGAGCACTTCCTTTTTCATGGCCACGGCATCCGTCTTGCCGAACAGGATGCCGCCCGCGCTCACGGAGCCGATGCCGTCGTTGGCCACGGCCGTGGCTGCCAATGCCAGCGACAGGGCCGTGGCCAGAACCAGCTTGCGCATGATCATCACGCCGCCTTGCCCGGTGCCGGATCGACCCGGCGCTGCAGCACGAAAATCGGTTGCGCCCATTGGGTATCCTTTTTCTTCTTGCTGGTGATCAAAGTGAGCTCCGACGGATCGTAGACATCCGTGTTGTGCGTCAGCGGCGTCGTCATCAGGTATTGCGCTTCCGTGTTCTTCAGGAATTCGCCGACCAGCTGAATGTTGCGGATATCCAAATGGGCAAACGGTTCGTCGATGAAGACGAAGCCGCCGGAACCGTCTTCCGATTTCAGCAGGCCGATCAACAACACCAGCGACTTCATCACCTGCTGGCCGCCCGACGCTTCGCCATCGTTCATGCCGATGACGCCCTTGCCGTCGAACTTGAAGCGCACGTGCAAGCCCGCCTGCGACAGCTGCACGTCGTCGTTTTCCAGGCGCACGGGGTCGGCATGGACTTCGATGCCGGCCAGTTCGCCCAGCTCCTTGATGTTCTTGCTGTAGGTCTTGATGGTGTAGCGCAAGCGCTCCATGTAGGCGCCGCGGGCATTGCCCGTCGCTTCGATGGCGCGGTTGTTCTGGTAGCGGCGCTCGTCCGTTTCCGACTGGCGGCCGTGCAGCTGGTCCGACAGGCGGTGGTGCTGGTCGATGACGGTCGCGTCCAGTTCCCAGTCGTCGCGCGCCAGGCTGTTTTGCAGGCTGGCCACGCGCAGATCGACCTGGTGCGCATTCTGGTGCTCGGCCACCAGCGCCGCGCGGCGCGCGGGACGGCGCCAGCTTTTCGGCAGATGGCGCCATGCGTGGCGCAGGGCCAGCAAGGCGCGCGCGTGCTCGGCGCGCTGTTCAATCTGCTTCTTGTAGCCAAGGCGCGAACCGGCTTCCGCTTCCGACAAGGCCAGGCGCGCGTTTTGCCACACCGTATCGGCACGCGTGCGCGCCACGGTGGCGTTCTTCGTCAGGTTTTGCAGCTCGCCCAGGCGCCCGCCCACTTCCAGGCGCTCTTCCTTGAGCGGCTTCGAATTGCGCAGCGCTTCGGCGAATTCTTCCTGGCGCGCACTGAGTTCCTTGGCCGCGTCGACGCCGGCGATGCGCGCCTTCAGGGCGCCCACTTCGGCCGCCAGCTTCGAGATCGCCAGGGTGAGCGTGTCTTCCTGGCCTTCCAGGCCCGGCAAGGAGCGCAGCAGCGCTTCCAGGCGGCCGCTGCGGCCAGCCTGGCCGAAGCGGTAGCGCGATGCTTCCACGAACAGCGAGCGTCCGCCGCGGCGTTCGCGGTGGTAGGCCTCGGGCGTGATCCACTCTTCGTGGTTGCCCAATTTAAAGCCCGCTTCGACGGAATCGACGCGGGCAATGCGCGACAGCTGCTCGATCAGCCAGCTTGGCACGGGCGCGGAAAATTTCACCACGGCCAGCAAGCTCTCGTCTTTCGCCACGGGCGCCGTGACCAGGTCGGGCACGATGAAGTGGCGGTAGCGCTCCTTCTCGGCCAGACGGTAAGCGGCGGCCGCATCCTTGGCCTTGTCGAGCAAGACGACCGAGGCGTAACCGCCCAGCACGCCTTCGACGGCGCCCTGCCAGCGGCTGTCCGTCACTTCGACGATGTCCGACAGCATCGCGTGGGCAATGCCCGCGTCGCGCAGCGCGCGGCGCATGCCGCGCACATTGTCCGGCTCCGGCATGGCCGTCTTGCCTTGCAATGCTGCAATCGTCGCCTGCTCGCCCGCGATGCGCGCCGACAAGGCGTCGCGCTGCTGGCGCTGGCGCAGCAGTTCCGCTTCCTTCTGTTCCAGCTGGGCCGCCACTTCGGCGATGTCGCTGCCCGAGTCCGCCGCCAGCTTCTGCAAGCGGTCCTTCTGTTCCAGCAGGCTGTCCAGCGGTTTCAGCTTGGCATTGATCAGGGAAAGGCGGCTCTGCAGGCCGATCGATTCCTGCTCCAGCAGGGTTTCGTTCATCTGCGCGTCGGACAGGGCTTTGGCTTGCGCAGCCAGCGCATTGCGTTTATCGGTCAGCTGCTGGTCCGCCTGCGCCATCGGCTTGCGCGCATCGCGCAATTGCCGGCTGGCGATGGCCGCTTTTTCGCGCGCCTCGTGGTATTGCAGGCTGGGCAGCACTTCTTCCAGCAGGTTGCGGCGCTCTTTATGCAGCCCTTCCCACTGGTGGTAATTGGCCACGCGCAGGCGCAAGCCTTCCAGGTTGGTTTTCGACGCTTCCAGTTCCGTCTCGAAACGTTTCAGCTCCACTTCCGTGTCGCGCTGGTGGCGCTTGGCTTCGTCGTAGGCATCCAGCACTTCCTTGTCGCCAAACACTTGGAAGACCAGATCGAGCAGCTGGCGCGGCGCATATTCGCACAGCTTGTCCGTCTCGCCCTGCTCCAGCGCCAGCACTTTCGACATGGCTGGCGACAGGCCCGCGTTGGCCAGGCGCTTGCGGTAGTTTTCCACGCCGAGCCAGTCGTTGGCATCCGTGATGTCCTCGATCTGCACATTGCCCGGACGCATCAGATACTGGCGCTTCCAGTCGCCGCCATTTTTCTGGATCTGGCAAAACAGGGTCACTTCATCGTCGCTGAAGAAGCCGGAACTGCGGAACGGGCGGTTCGACAGCTGCTTGCCCACGTTCTTGTTGTCGACCACGGCGCGCAGCCAGGCCGTCTGCTGGCCCGAGTGGCGCGCATAGTGTTTATACGTGCGCCCCATCGAACAGTCGAGGCCGAACAGGGTGCGCAAGGCGTCGAGCAAGGTGGTCTTGCCCGAACCGTTCTGGCCCGCGATGGTGATGATCTTCGCGTCGAGCGGAATATTCTTGATGCGCTGCCAGTAATCCCAGTGCACCAGTTCAAGTGATTTGATATGAAACATGGGCGCTTTCAGTGAGGAAGGTCGGACGCGGGCTCGTCGCCAGCGTCAGGCAGGTCGCCGATGTCGGCGGACAGGTCGTCTGCCAGATCGGCGTCAGGATCGATGGCCACCAGGCGCGCCGGCGCCCGCTTGAATACGTCGGCCAGGGCGCCGTTGATGATGCGCTCTTTCAACACGTCCGTGTCCATCATCAGGTCCAGCAACGGACCTTCCAGGATGAAATCGCCGCGCCGCTCGATGAAGCCCAGCTTGGCCAAGGTACCCAAATTCATGTCCATGCGCGTCTTCTTGCCCAGCTTGTCACCGAAGTCGGACAGCAGCGCCTTGTAGGAAATGCCGATCGACGCGTCTTCCGCGCGCGGCAGCGGCTTTTCCGTGCCGAACATATCGTTCTGATCGTCGTCCGCATGCTGGTGCGTTTCCTGGCGTTCACGCTTGGGCAGGATGATCTGCGCCCACAGCACCACCAGCAAGGCCACGCCATCGCGCGCCAAACCGAAATTATTGTTTTGCCACACATCGCGCGCGCCGAAGATCTTCGGCTCGATGGTGCGCGTCAGTGCCAAAGTCACGTGGTCGGCATACACGTTGTCGAGCAGCTTCAAGCCGCAGGCCAGCAGTCGCGCATCGATCTCGGCGCGGAACAGCTCGTCGGACAGCACGCGTTTGACGAGCTTGTCGTCGCGGCGCAGGGTTTGATGCGTGAGCAGGCGCGCAATCAGGATTTGGGAATCGTCATTCATCGGCGGTGCCGCTATCTAAATCAAGTGAAACATTCAGTGAAAGCGAGGCGATCGACATGGCCGCCACGTGGGGGTCGGTCAGTTGGACCATCTCGTCGGTCGGTGTAAAGGTGATCGGCAAGCGGGCCAGTTCGGCCGTCGAGCCTTGCAAGCTCGCTTCGGAGACGTCGCCCAGCAGCGGCAGCATCGAGGCGCGGTACGACGCCACGGCAAAGCTGGCAGGCAGCAGCGAGTCCTGCACGGGCACCGATTTCGGTCCCTCTTCGCCGATGCTGGGGAAATTGCCCAGACTGGCGAAGTTCGACAGGCGGTCCAACAGGTCATCGAGTTCAAGCTGCATGGCGGGTCCGTCGCTGATGGTGGTGGGCGCATCCTCTCCGCTGGGCAGGCCCGTGTTGGTAATGCCTGCCGCCCGTTCGGACAGCAGTTCCGTTTCGGCCACGTCGATCATCTCGGCCGGCGTGGAGAACAGCGGCACGACGGGCTGATCAATGGCGCCTTCGGCCAGGCTGGCCAGGTCTTCGTGCAGCAAAAGCCAGCGCTTGATGTCCGTGGTCGACAGGCCCGACTGGCCCAGGTGCACGCGCTGGCGCTCGATCTGGTTCAGCGCGCGCGAAAACATGCCTTGCATGTTGAGCAATTTGCTTTGCGCGCGGCCGATCGCCTGCGCCGCCTTGTGCGTGGCGCTGTCCGCGTTTTCGTCGGACGTGATGGCCACGAGAATCTCGGAACCCTTCTCGACCCAGTCGCACGCCATGTTCCACTTCGCCTGCGCCGTGCGCAGCCGGAATTCGGAACCGGACGCAATCGCGTCGGAGAACTCCTCCGTCAAGTCCACCAGGCGCCCCAGCAAATGCTGGAGTTGTTCAACGGATACGCCGCCGACGGCTTGCGCGCCCGCCACCTGCGACAGCAGAAAGCCCATTTCCGCTTCGTCTTCCGTCTGGCCCAGGCCCAGCAAGCTGTCGATGGCCGACAGCACGTTGCGCGCCATCGGCGTCACGCGGTACACGCCCTGCTGTGCATCCCAGGCCAGCAACTGGTTCGAGCGCAGGCGCAGCAAGACCGTTTCCAGGCTTTCCGGCAACAGATAGGCCAGTTTCGTATTGATATCGGCGCGCGTATAGGCTGACGTGGCCGCATCGGACGCGAGTTCGCGCAACACGAGCAGACGCACCAGCACGCCATCGAAACCGCCGTGAAACAGAGCCGTAAACACTTGCAGCAGGGGCTGCGCCCGCTTCAAGTGAAAAACTTGCTCGATTTCATCGGCCGAAATATTGGGCTGGAAATGCGCCTGCAAGGAATCGTGATGCTCTTGCTCTATCTGATTTGCATCCGTAGCCACGGCTGCACTTGCCATTATATCAATCATTCTTTTCCGGATGAGTGTTCAGCGGGCGGCGCAGCGGGCTAACGCAG
The DNA here is from genome assembly GCF_020858035.1 of Janthinobacterium sp. EB271-G4-3-2. NCBI lineage: Bacteria > Pseudomonadati > Pseudomonadota > Betaproteobacteria > Burkholderiales > Oxalobacteraceae > Janthinobacterium > Janthinobacterium sp. EB271-G4-3-2. Next base: position 115,583 of record NZ_JACYMG010000008.1, read on the forward strand.
CGCTGCGGGGCGGGGGCGTCAGTATATCAGTTCTGACATGCAATTCGACTTGTGGAAAAGGGGCGATGGCGCTGTTGACAAGCCGAGTGTTGTATCAGCAAAAAAATCAACAGCGAAAATCCGGGGTCAGACCCGGCGGGTCTGACCCCAGCATTTGCCGTTAGGGGTGAAAAATAGAGAAAATCAATATTTGCTATGATAGCAAGCACTTACTTCTTGACGATCTTCTGCAAGGTTTGCTCGACGTAATCGCCGCCGTCCGCATCGGCGAATGTCACCTTCACGGGATACCATTCCAGCGACGGCGCCAGCCACAGGTCCACTTGCTGGCCCTTCTTGTCCGGCGGCGGCGCCTTGACCAGGTGGATGGCGGCGACCTCGCCCATGCCCGTGGCGACCGTCTCTTCCTTCACCACCTTGAAGGTCCACGGCTCGGCATCGTGCGCGCCGGCGACAAAGAACGCCCATTCCGAGCCGGGGACGAACTTCTCGGGCGCGGCGCGCGCCACGCTGGCCAGTTGCCAGACGGCGCTGTTGCGGTCCTGTTCGCCGCCTTTCAGCGGATAGGTTTCATCGCCTTCGCCAAAGACGATGGTCTTGCTGTCGCGCTTGAAGGTGGTCGTCACGGCATCCTTGCGAAAGCGCTTTTCCACGAACTGGGCTGGCGCCAGGCCGAAATCGTCGACCGTGCCTTCGCTGCGCTGCTCGAGGATCTTGCCGAACAGGGCAGCCTTGGTTTCGGCCAGCAGCGAATACTTGCCGTCGCCCACGCGCCAGTTGCTGACCGATTCGCCGGACAGCCCGATGCCGCGCTGTTTGGCCTTGATCGAATACACGAGGTCGGCCGACGGCACCAGCTTGTACGGGCGCTTGATGGTGGGATGCTCCAGGGGGGCGTCGGCCATGGCAGGCGTGAGGGTGGCGGCCAGCAGGCTGGCGAGCAAAATGCGTTTCAAAGTAGTCATCTATTTTCCTGTAGCGTCATTGACGCGAATTTGGGTCACGGTTTGCGTGGTCAGCGCCCCGTTCGCTTCGGTATTGCGTATTTGTACCGGATACCATTGCATGGACGGCGCCAGCCAGATATCGAGCTGCGACGAATACGTGCCGGGCTTCGGTGGCCGGCGCAAATGCCAGGTCACCAGGCGGCCCATCTTGGTGTCCAGTTCTTCCTCGCCCACCAGCTGGAAACGGAAGACGGTCGCTTCCTTTTCCTCGCCGACGAGGATATCGATATTGCCCGCCAGCTGGTTGACGTCCGCGCGGCCGATGGCGGCCAGCTGGAATGGCACGGTGGCCTTGTCTTGCGTCCCCTCCTGCCATGGCGCCGTGGCCGTCGTGGCAGAAAACGTGATGGCCTTGGCATCGCGGTTGAAATGCGTGGCCGTTTGCGCGCGGCCCTTGCGTTTTTCCGTGGCCGTGACGGGCACGATGCTGCCGTCATCGATCAGGCCCTCGCTGGTCAGCACCAGCAGATTGATGCGCGTGATCAGCATGCTCAAGCCCACTTCCAGTTTCAGCTGGTACGTGTCACCGCGGTTGTCCCACGCCATGGCGGCCACGCCCTGCCACTTGGTGCCGTCCGCATCGCGCCGGTCCACGTGCAGGTCGAACTGGGCCGAGGCAGGCGCATTCGTCTTGTAGCGCCGCGCCTGCTCGACGGGCGGTGGCGGCGGTGTGCTGGCCGGCACGGGCGCGGCCGCCACAGCGGGTGCGGGCGCCGTGATGGCCGGGGCAGCCACGGCGGCAGGTTCGGTCGTGGCAGGTCCTTCCGGCACGTCGCTGGCGGGCGCAGTCAACTGCGGCGCTTCGCTCGACGGCAGTTCCGTCGGCGGCGGCGGTGGCGGCAAGCGGGGCTCGGGCAAGGGCTGCAGCTTCGGCGGCGGAGGCGGCGCCACCGGCACGGGTTTGGGTGGCTCGGCGATCAGCGCCATGCTGACCACCTGCGCATGATCCTGCCCCAGCGGCACCATGCTGGCACGCGAGGTGAGCCATTCCAGCGCCACGTAATGCAGTGCGCCGATGATCGCGACAAAAATGACGGTGCGGCGGCGCGGTGGTGAAAAGAAGGAGTCAGGCATCATAGGCCGTAGTGTACCGCCTTCCCCCCACTTCCTGCTTCTTGCCCGTGCTCAACTCCTACTGTTTTATGTAAGAAAATGTTGGCGGCTTTGCGTCAGTAGCAAGCTGATATCTGCTACGCTAGGCACATCCACCTACCAGGAGATTTCGCATGGCAAACCCGCAAATGCCCCAAATGCCGGGCGCAGCAGTTGTGACCGACACCCTCGACTTCGTCAAGAACCTGTGGGGCAGCATGAGCGTGCCCGGCATGGGCGTGCCCGGCATCACGGCGCCCACCATGTCGGTGGAAGAGCTGGACAAGAAAATCAATGACTTGAAAGCCGTCGAAGCCTGGCTGAACCTCAATACCAGCATGCTGCGCGGCAGTATCCAGGCACTGGAAGTGCAGCGCGGCACCATCGCCACCCTGAAATCGATGGGCGCTTCCCTGGCGGCGGCCATCACCCAGCCCGGTGCCAGCGAGAAAACCGTGTTTGAATCCGTGCCCTACGCTTCCGCGTTTTTCCAGCAAGCGGCACCCGCAGCGCCAGCGCCTGAACCGAAACCGGCGCCTGCACCCGCGCCCGCGCCGGAACCGGCCGCAGCGGCCCCCCACGATGCCGGCAGCCAGGCGGCAGCCCAGCTGGCCAATCCAAGTGCCTGGTGGAATTTGTTACAAGATCAGTTCAAGCAGGCCGTGTCGACAGCCATGTCGCCCGATGCCGCCAGTTTTGGCGGTGGAGCGGCTGGAGCGGCGGCCAAACCGGCGGCCGGCAAATCCGCCAAGCCGGCAGAAGCAGGCACGGCAGCCAAGGCCAAGGCCCCGCTGCGCAAGGCGCCGGCAAAGCGCGCGGCACCCAAGTCGAAAGCACCAGGCAAGGCCTGATGTTTCAAGCTGGCGATATGATCAGGCGATACGATGAATGCGGATCGCCTCGATCTGATTGTCGGCTTGGCGTTTTACGTCACCGATCGTGATCAGGCCTTCGTCGGCCAGCGCCTTGGCGTGCTCGTACGAAGACTGGAATGTTTCCAGCGTGTCTCCCTTGGCGGCGACCGGGCGTACCCAGGCAACGGCGCCGACTTTCATTTTTTTGTATACTTCATTGACCACATCACGCATAGTTTCTTCCTTATTGTTGTAGAGCAACTCAAGCACGGGCGAACCCACGCTGGCCCCTAGTTTATCATCCGGCACGCTCACGCACGACTTTTCCCCCTTTTTCCGGCACCGGCGGCGCTTTTTCCGCTACCACGACGGCCTCTTCCGGCCCGGGCGGCGGCGTCAGCTGCACCAGTTGCTCCATCAATTGCGCGAAGCGCTGCTGCCCTGGTGCAATTTTGTCCACATACAACAACACTTCCATGGCTTCGGCCGCCAATTCCGCCTGGTAGCCGCGCTGCTCCAGGAACGACACGATGATTTGCGCGGAATTGAACAGGATGCGCAAGTTGTTCGGCAGCTTTTCGCGCGCCGTGCGCATCCAGGCCACCGCTTCGTTGAGCTTGTCCGTCTTCCACAGCAGCACGCCCTTGTTCATCAAGTCCGACGCTTCCTTGCGCGAGGCGATGATCAGGCTGGTGCCCTCGTCGCCCATCTTGGCCTTGTCGAAAATTTTCTGCACTTCGTCCTGCACCACCTGGTTATCGTGGTTGTTCTTGACCACGTAGCACAGCAGGCCGGCCGGCGCATCCTTGACGCCGACGGCGAACAGCAGGGTCGCCAGTTCCATGCAAATGCTTTTCTCGGGCCGCGCCGGGTCGTCAAGCAGCATGGCTTCGAGTTCGTCGCCGCACTTGCGCGCGCGCCGGTAATCGCCCGTTTCGTGGTGCACCATGCCTTCCGTGATCTTCGCGCGCAGCCCGATCTGCTCGGGCGAGAATTCGCGCTGCGCCAGCAGCAGCCACTGCAGCGCTTCCTTGGCATCCTTTTTGAGGCCGCACACGCGCGCCAGGCCCAGGTAGGCGTCCGGCGTCTTCATGACGGAAAACTCGCCGATGGAAATACACTTGCGAAACGCCTTTTCCGCCATGCTGACATTGCCGACTTTCAGGGCCGCCAGTCCCAGGTTGCGCTGGCGCGGCACGGAATTGGGCGACAGGCGCGCCGCCTTTTCCAGCACGCCGCACGCTTCCTCGTGCTGGCCCATCAGCTGGTAGGCGACGGCCATCTGGTCGTAGGCATCGATGTAGTACTTGTTTTCGACGATCACGCCCTGGAAGATCTGCCGCGCCGCCTCGTGCTCGCCGTTATTCATGCGGATCTTGCCCAGGCCCGCCTTGGCCCAGCTGTAATCGCGGTCGGCCAGCACTTTTTCGTACACGGCGCGGGCCTTTTCCGGCTCGCCGCTTTTCAGCAGCAACGACGCCTTCATGCGCAGCAATTCCAGCTCGTGCAGCTTGTTGAGCTCGATCTGCGCGTCGCACAGCTTGGCCGCGCGCAGATAATCCTTTTCCATGCAGGCCTGGTCGATTTCGCGGAACACCTGCTTCTTGTGCCACACGCGGTTCAAGCGCGTCAGCAGCACGCCTTCCGTGATCGGCTTGATCAGATATGCGTCGGGCTGGTGCTCGGCCGCGCCCATCACCGATTCCACGCTTTTCTCGGCCGACACCATCAGCCAGACGCTGGACGGCGCCGTCAGGTTGCGCACGCGCGTCTCTTCCAGCACTTGCTGGCCGTTCTTGCCTTCGCCCAGGTTGTAATCGCACAGCACCACGTCGTAGCGCGTCTTGGCCAGCAGCTTCATGGCTTCACCGCCGCTGGCCGCCTGGTCGATATGGCGCGCGCCCAGGTTGCGCAGCGATTCGCGCAGCAGGATGCGGATGCCGATGAAATCGTCGACCAGCAGATAATGTTTGTCGGCCCAGTCGGTGCTGCCCGCTTCGGCGGCCGTGGCGTGGCTGTCTGTCGTCATGGAGTCCTCGTTCAGGGCAGGCGCAGGATGAAACAGCCGCCGCCCAGGGCGCCGCCGTTTTCCAGGGCGATGCTGCCGCTGCTGCCACGGTGCTTGTGCATCTTTGCCACTTCACTGGAAAAATACAGGCCCAGGCCCGTGCTGTTGGTGGAAAAATTCACGCCGGCCACCATGCCATCCATGGCCGCGCTGCCTGCGTCGAGCAAGGCCTGCGTATAGCCGTCGCCATTGTCTTCCACGCGCAGCTCCAGCAAGCCATCGGCCTCGCGCACCGACAGGCGGATCGTATCCTTCGTATAGCGGATGGCATTGTTGATCGCATGCGCGAGCACGCCGATGACCAGGTCTTCATCGAGGGTCCAGATCAGCTCTGGCGGGCAAGCCGTCTCCAGCCGGATGCCTTTCGACGCCAGCAGGATCTTTTCCTGGTCCACCACCTGGTCGACCACCTGGCTCACCAGCTGCGGCTGCACGTCGAACGGGTAGCCGGGCTTTCCCACTTCCTTGTACAGGGCCAGCAGCTGGATCAGGTTATCGTTGAGACGCTTGGTCTGGTACAGCATCTGCGCCATCTGCAGGTAGGCGGGGTCGGCCTGGGGGGCTGTTTTCGCCTGCTCGGCCGCCAGCAGCGACTCCAGAGTGCCGCTGACCACGCTGATCGAGTTTTTCATGTCGTGCACGGTCGACGCCAGGAACAGGAAAAGCTCGGGCGAGCTGTGTTGATCTTCCACCGGATATCTCCTTGGGCCGCAGCTTCAATATTGCCAAGGATAAATTATACCGCCAGCCTGCGGACGCCAGCCAGCCGCGCGCAAAGTCCGTGACATGACGCAACAATGCCGCCCCCGCTGGCGCAGGGGCGGCATCAGCTTGACAAGCAGACAAGATCAGCGGCGCGCGCCCGCCAGGCGCTTGACCACGACGATCATGCGGTCGATTTCCTCATACGTGTTGTAGAAGGCGAACGATGGCCGCACGGTCGCTTCCACGCCGAAGCGGCGCAAAATCGGCTGGGCGCAGTGGTGGCCCGAGCGCACGGCGATGCCCTCGTCGTTCAGTGCGCGCCCCACTTCCGCCGGCGCATAGCCGGCCAGCACGAACGAGGCCACGCTGGCCTTGTCGAACGCCGTGCCGATCAGGCGCACGCCGGGAATCGATTGCAGCTGGTGCGTCGCGTATTCCAGCAGCGCGTGCTCGTAGGCGGCGATGTTTTCCAGACCGATGCGCTGCACGTAATCGATGGCCGCGCCCAGGCCCACGGCATCGGCGATATTGCCCGTGCCCGCCTCGAAACGGTTCGGCACGCCCTGGTAGACGGTGCGCTCGAACGTGACGTCGGCGATCATGTTGCCGCCGCCCTGCCATGGCGGCAATTGCTCGAGCAAGTCCGCCCTGCCATACACGGCGCCGATGCCCGTCGGGCCAAATACCTTGTGCCCCGAGAAGACATAAAAATCGGCGCCCAGCGCCTGCACGTCCACGCGCAAATGCGACACGGCTTGCGCCCCATCGACCAGCACGCGCACGCCGGCCGCATGCGCCAGCGCGATGATCTGCGCCACGGGCGTCACGGTGCCCAGCGCATTCGACACCTGCGTCACGGACACGAGCCTGGTGCGCCCGTTGAGCAGCTTGCGGAATTCGTCGAGGATGATCTGCCCGCTGTCGTCGACGGGAATCACGCGCAGGGTCGCGCCCTTTTCCGCCGCCAGCTGCTGCCACGGCACGATGTTGGCGTGGTGCTCGAGCTGCGAGACGATGATCTCGTCGCCGCTGCCGATGTATTTGCGGCCAAAGGTGTTGGCGACCAGATTGATGCCCTCGGTGGCGCCCCGCACGAAAATGATTTCGTTAGGCGAAGCGGCGCCGAGGAAATTGGCCACCTTGGCGCGCGCGGCCTCGTATGCGTCGCTGGCACGCGCCGCCAATGCGTGCGCCGCGCGGTGGATGTTCGAATTCTCGTGCGCATAAAAATACGACACGCGGTCGATCACCGATTGCGGCTTGTGCGTGGTGGCCGCATTGTCGAACCAGGCCAGCGGCTTGCCGTTGATCCTTTCGGCCAGCACGGGAAAATCGCGCCGCACGGCATGCACGTCGAATGGCGCCGGCGCCTGGTGTTGACCGGGCTTCGTCGCCGAGGGCAGCTCGGTCTGGAAATAGAACACGGGCTGGCTGTTAGCCGGCGATACGGGCAGCTGGCGCGCGGGTGCCTGCTGCGGCGCGGCCTGTCCCAGACCCTGCTGCGCCAGGCCATCGAGCTTGCCGTCCGACGCCGGATAGCCATGCGCGCCACCGACAAAATAGTAGGGCGACGGCGCGCCCAGGGCGGACGCACGCGGCGTGGGAATCGATGCGGGCGACGGCGCAATCGGTGCTTCCAGCGGCGCCGTCACGGGCGGCACTTGCGCCGTCACGGGCGGCACTTGCGCCGTCGCCACGCCAGGGGCAATGGCGGCGAAGGAAGGGCCGGGCTGCGGCGGCGGACGGTTCGCATAGCGGGGCGCCGCATCGAGCACACTGCCGGAACCGCCGAGGCTGGGCGACATGTCCAACGCGGGAGCCAACCCCGGCAAGCGGGCAAAGAATTCACCGGCCAGGCGGTTCAAGGTCGCTTCGTCGGGTAAGAACGGGACGGCAGGCAAGCCCGCCGCGCCATCACTTGTAGGTGTCTGGGTAGTCATGGTATTTACCGATCTCCACGTCTTCCAGTACGGCCAGCGCATCGTCGGTCAGCACGGCCAGCGAGCAATACAGCGAAATCAGATAGGACGAAATCGCGTGGCGGTTGATGCCCATGAAACGCACGGACAGGCCCGGGCTTTGCTCACCCGCCAGGCCGGGCTGGAACAGGCCGATCACGCCTTGCCGCTGTTCGCCCGCGCGCAGCAAAATGATCTTCGTCTTGCCGTCTTCGATCGGCAGTTTGTCCGATGGCACCAGCGGCACGCCGCGCCACGTGAGGAACTGGGAACCGAACAGGCTGACCGTCGGCGGTGGCACGCCGCGGCGCGTGCATTCGCGGCCAAAGGCGGCAATGGCCAGCGGGTGGGCGAGGAAAAAGCCCGGCTCCTTCCACACTTTCGTCAGCAGTTCGTCGAGGTCGTCCGGCGTCGGCGCGCCCGTCAGGGTAAAGATGCGCTGGTCGTCATGCACGCTGGCCAGCAGGCCGTAGTCGGGATTGTTGATCAATTCGCTTTCCTGGCGCTCCTTGATCGTTTCGATGGTCAGGCGCAGCTGCTCCTTGATCTGGTCGTGCGGGCTGCTGTACAGGTCCGACACGCGCGTGTGCACGTCGAGCACCGTGCTGACGGCGTTGAGAAAATATTCGCGCGGCTGCTCGTCGTAGTCGACGAAGGTTTGCGGCAGTTCCGACTCGTCGCGCTGCGAGCAGGCCACGCGCACGTCCTTCGGGTTTTTCACGCGATTGAGGCGGTAGATACCCGCTTCCACGGGCAGCCATTGCAGCAGGTGCACGAGCCAGCGCGGCGTGATCGTGGACAGCTGGGGGACGCTCTTGCTTGCATTGGCCAGCTGGCGCGCGGCGTTATCGCCCAGCGCGAACTGGCTCTCTGTTGCTACTGTCATGACTACTCCTGATGAGAAAAGTGAATATGCTTATCTGAAAAACAAATAAAGTATCGGACGTCTCCCCTCTTCTCTCAACATGCTATCGCCACCAGGCCGGCATTAATCCACCAGTTCCGGTTCGCAGCGCGCCATCAAGCCGGCCAGGCCGACGCCCAGCGCGACGGCCAGCTTTTCCACCGTCAGCAGCGACGGCGTGGCGGCGCCCCGTTCGATTTCGCCGATGAACGAGCGGTTCAAGTCGGCCGCTTCGGCCAGGCGCTCCTGCGACCAGCCATGCCCTTCGCGCAACTGGCGCACGGCCAGTCCAAACTGTTTGATCAACATGCTGTCCTCATGGGTGGTGGGCAAAGGCGGGGTGGGATGGCGTCGGCGGCTCCGGTGCCTCCTGCTGATTGTGCGCTTGCGTGACATGGCTGCGGGGCGCCACGCTGCGCGTCAGCCAGACATTGCCGCCGATGACGGAACCCTGGCCGATGGTCACCCGTCCCAGGATCGTCGCGCCCGCATAAATGACCACGTCGTCCTGCACGATGGGGTGGCGCGCCAGTCCCTTTTTCAACACGCCATCAAAGCCGGCCGGAAAGCGCTTGGCGCCCAGGGTGACGGCTTGATAAATGCGCACGCGCTCGCCGATGATGGCCGTCTCGCCGATCACCACGCCCGTGCCATGGTCGATGAAAAAGCTGCTGCCGATGATGGCGCCCGGGTGGATGTCGATGCCCGTCTGCGAATGGGCCACTTCGGCGATGATGCGCGCCACCAGCGGCGCGCCGAGCGCATACAAGGTGTGCGCGAGGCGGTAATGGATGATGGCCAGGATGCCCGGATAGCACAGCAGTACTTCATCGACGCTGTGCGCGGCCGGGTCGCCATGGAAGGCGGCCGCCACGTCCGTGTCGAGCTGGGCGCGGATGCGCGGCAGCGCGCGGGCGAAGCGCTGCACGATGGCCAGCGCCTGCTGTTCGATGGACACGGTCTGCTGCAAGCCGTGCTGGCGCGCGTGGTAACTGAGTTCGCGCCGCACCTGTTCGTGCAAGCCCGTCAAGGTCGTGTCGAGCGTGTGGCCGACGAAGAAATCCTCGCTCTCCTGCTGCAGGTCGAGGGGGCCCAGGCGCATGGGGAACAGGGCCGCGCACAGGGCTTTGATGATGTCGTGCAAGTGCTGGCGCGATGGGAATTCGCGCGCGCCGCACTCCTGATTGCTGGCCAGCCCTTCGCGCCACTGCTCGCGCACGGCGCGCAATTCATCGACGATCTGGCGCAGTTCCCATTGCGGCTGCGCGGCAAGGGAGGCGGGGGGAATGGCTCGCTGGTTCATGGTGGTCCCGGGAAGAGGCTCAATCTTGCAGCCAGGGCAGCGCATGCCAGCGCCAGCCACCGCTATGGCCGCGCTGCTGCTGCTCGTCGAGGTCGCCCTCGAAGCCTTGCGCGATATTGAAGACGTGCGTGAAACCGGCCTTGGCGGCGGCTTCGGCGGCCGCGGCCGAGCGTTTGCCGCTGCGGCACAGCAGCACCACGACGGCATCCTTGCCGCCCACCTTCGCTTCCAGTTCGCGCGTAAAGCGGGGATTGCGGTTCATGGACGTGCCGGTCGCCCACGCCACGTGCAGCGAGGCGGGCACGTAGCCGACGAAAGTGCGTTCTTCATGCGTGCGCACGTCGACCAGCACGGCTTTGCCGGCCTGCACCAGCTGCCACGCATCCTGCGCGCTGACGATGCCCGCGTACGGCAAGCCCTGCGCCTGCGCCCGGGTGCGCGCCAGATTGAGCACTTCGTCAAACGCCGCCCCGCCATGCGCGGCGCGGGGATCGAAAATCAGTTCTGCAGCAGCCATCTTTCCACCTCTTTATTCCATCGTCAAAAACCAGCACGAGTCCACTGTAGCGAACTTATGTTGTTCGGAAAACAAATTAAAAAGAGTTTGGAAAGCTGAAAAACAGATATGGGGACTACGCGCGGAGCGTCCGCATATGGGGTCAGACCCTCACGCGCGTTGGCGCCAGGCTTTGCGTCAGCTGTGTTGGGGGTCTGACCCCAGCCCTCGCCTGCTCTGCGCCAACGCTCAACCAGCGCGGCGCCGTTCCCGCAATAAAAACCGCGCAGGATCCAGCGCCTCTGCCAGTTGGCGTTCCAGCGGCAGCGGCTCCCCCTCCAGCTGGCACGCCAGCAGCTCGGCCGCCAGCGGTGCCCAGATCAGGCCGCGCGAGGCGTAGCCGAGCAAGCCATGCAGGCCGGGCCAGCGAGGCACGTCGCGCAGGCGCTCGCAGCGGCCCGGTACGCCGGGATTGGGCAGGGCGCCCGCCAGCGGCAGACGGTCCGGTGCCATGCAGCGAAAGCCCGTGCGTCCGGCCAGCGGCGCGGCGAACGGGGTCACGCCAAGGATATCGGCGATCTTCGCGATATTGTCTTCCTGGCTCGATGGGCGCAAGCTGGTGTCCGCGTCCGCATCGTAACTGGCGCCCACGCACACGGTGCCCTCGTGCGCCGGCGTCATGTAGGCTTCGCGGCAGACGACGAACGGCAACGATGGCAAGCTGCCTTCGGCCAGGTGCGTGACCTGGCCGCGCACGGCGTCCAGCGGCAGACCGGCCACCTGCTCGAAATCGGCGGCACCCGTACCCGCCGCCAGGATGACGTTGGGCGCCGCCGCGATCAGGGCGCCGTCCGCATCGCGCACCAGCCATTCCTGGTCGCCACGCTCCAGGCGCAGGGCGCTGCTGGAAAAGCGCCGCGTGAGCAAGGCGCCGCAGGCGTCGAACATGGCCGCGCAGACGGAGGACGGGCGCGCCCAGCCGCCCTGCTCGAACCACCAGGCGCCATCGGGCGCCGGCGCGCCCAGCATGGCGGTCGCCTCGGGCGCTTCCAGCCAGCGGGCGAATTCGCGCGGATACAGGCCGCTGGCGGCGATCTGCCGCTGCACCTGCGCATGCGCGCCGTCGCGCGCCAGGTGCAGCACGCCGCTTTGCACACCCTCGATGGCGGCGCCAATGCCGCCCAGGTCTTTCCAGCGGCTCAGCGAATACAGGTAGGCGGCGCGCACCAGGCGCGTGGCGATATTGTCGTCCTTCGACATCAGGGGCATGAAGATGCCAGCCAGGTTGCCCGAGGCCTCGCTGGCCGGCTGCGCGTGGCGTTCGATCAGGGTCACCTTCCAGCCGCGCGCGGCCAACCGCTCGCAGGCGGCCGCACCGGCCACGCCCGCGCCGATGACGATGGCGCGCCGCTCGGGTACCACCGCGCTCGCGGATTCTCCGCGCCGCGCATAAAACATGGCGCGCAGCCGGCTCTCGTCAAAAACAAAGCCATTCTTTTGCAGGGCCGCGCGCTGCGCCTCGTCCAGGTGCACGGCTTGCAGGCGGGCGCCATCGACCATCAGGCGCGCCAGCACCGGCGTGGCTGGCGGCACCCAAGCCAGGTGCACTTCATCGACGCGCGCCGACAATTGCGCCAGGCATGCGTCGGGCTCGCCGATCAGCACATCGAGCGTGACCAAGCCATCGTGCGACACCATGCGGTGCAGGCCCGGCACGCAGGGCGGCCATTGCGCGCGCCACTGCTCGGGCAAGTGGCGTGCGTCGACGGGACGCGGTGCCAGCGCGATGTAATGCAGGCGGCGCCCGCCATGCGCCGCACAGACGGCGCTCAAGCGCGCGCCGTCAAAATCCGTGTCGAGCAGGACGAGCGCGCGGTGCATCAGCGCCCCGCGCGGCAAAAGCAGGCGGGCGCATGGTCATTGACCATGCCGATGCCCTGCATGTAGGCGTAGATGATGGTCGAGCCGACGAACTTGAAGCCCAGCTTGAGCAAGTCTTTCGACAGTTTGTCGGACAGGGCCGTCTTGGCGGGAAATGCGCCCGGCTGCCAGCTGTTGACGATGGGCTGGCCATCGACATACGCCCACAAAAAACTGTCCAGGGTCTGCCCTTGTGCGCGCAGGCGCAAATAGGCTTGCGCATTCGTGATGGCGGCCGCCACCTTCAGGCGGTTGCGCACGATGCCGGGGTCCGCCAGCAGCTGCGCCACCTTGTCCGGCCCATACGCGGCGATCTTGTCCGCGTCCCAGTCATCGAACGCTGCGCGGTAGGTGTCGCGTTTGTTGAGGATGGTTTCCCAGCTCAGGCCAGCCTGCGCGCCTTCCAGGTTCAGCATCTCGAACAGCCGTCGCTCGTCGTGGCAGGGCACGCCCCACTCCGTATCGTGGTAGTCGAGATAGCGGGGATTGGCCGGGTTGGCCCAGGAGCAGCGGATGGTGGTCATGGTCGTGTTCTTCATGTGCAGGCAAGTGCCAGTATAGTTTATCGGCCGCGCAGGATGCATCCCAGTTCCTGCACGCCATGCTGTATCTCGGCGGGGGGAATGGCCGCAAAGCCCAGCAGCAGCCCTGGTGGAGTGGCGCACTCGGGCCCTGCCGCCGGATCGGCATAGTGGCCCAGCGGACGCAATTCGATGCCCCGTGCCAGCCCCGCGCGCGCGACGCTTTCCTCATCGTGGCCGGCGCGAAAATACGCGCACAGTTCCAGGCCGCTGTCGGCCGGGCCGCACGCGAGCTGGTCGCCCAGTTCGCGCGCGATGCCGCGCACCAGCAAGTCGCGCCGTTCGGCATTGCTGTCGCGCGTGCGGCGGATATGGCGACCAAAGTGGCCCTCGGCGATGAAGTCGGCCAGCGCCATCTGCGGCACGATGGCCGTGTGCCGGTCCATCACGGCCTTGGCCTGCACCAGCGCCTCGGCCAGCGCGGGCGGCGCCACCATATAGCCGAGGCGCAGGCCAGGGAACAGCACTTTCGACAAGGTGCCGACATACACCACGCAGCCGGCCCGGTCCAGGCTTTGCAGCGAAGCCAATGGCGCACCCGCGTAGCGGTATTCGCTGTCGTAATCGTCTTCCACCAGCCAGGCTTTGTTGTGCGCGGCCCAGGCCAGCAAGGCCAGGCGGCGGGGCAAGCTCATGCTCACGCCCAGCGGCATCTGGTGCGATGGCGTCACGTACGCCAGCTTCGCCTGCGGACAGTGCGCCATGCCATACGCCACGTCCAGTCCCTGCGCATCGACGGGAACGAGAAACACGCGCGCGCCGGCCGCGCGCAGCGGGCCGCTGGCGCCCCGGTAGCCGGGCGACTCCATCCAGGCAGCGTCGCCGGGCGCCAGCAGGATGGTCGACAGCAGGAACAGCGCCTGCTGCGAACCGGACGTAATGACGATCTGCTGCGGCGTGCACTGGACGCCACGCGACGCTTTCAGATACACGCACAGCAGCTCGCGCAGCGGCAGGTAGCCGGCCGGATCGCTGTAGCCGAAATGGTGGTCGGGCCTGCGCCAGCGCCGCGCTTCCAGGCGATTCCACACGTCGAACGGGAAATGGTCGATACGCGGCATGCCGACGCGGAAGGCCCGCAGCGGGCCACGGTGATATGCCACCTGGCGCATGGCCGCCACCACGCCCTGGCCGCGCGCCGACAGGGGCCGCAGCAGGCCGGGCGCTTCCATCTTGGCGGGCGGCGCGGCCATCGGGACCTCGACGCTGACGAAGGTGCCGCGCCCCACGGCGCCATCGAGGTAGCCTTCGGCCGTCAGAAGCGCATACGCATTGAGCACCGTCTGGCGCGACACGGCCAGCAGGCGGCAAAAATCGCGCGTGGGCGGCAGCTGCATGCCGGGACTCATGCGGCCATCGAGGATGGCGGCCTTGATGGCAGCATACAGCTGGCGGAACAGCGGCTCGCTGGCGCCGCGCTGCAGCGGCAAGGTGGCGATGATCTGGTGCAGGTGGGAAGCTGGCATGGCGGCACTCTTGAATTGGTAGTCTCAAGATAGCACTTATTGGCTGTTTTAAATAGCCAAGATTGGCGCTAAGATGGCGCATCCTCTCTACTTTTGCGGAGCACCCATGCATCAGTTTTTCGCCACCGTGGCCTGGCAGCGCGACGGCCAGGATTTTGCCGGCCAGCGCTACAGCCGCGGCCATGAATGGCAGTTCGACGGCGGTCTGACGGTAGCCGCCTCGTCGTCGCCCCTGTCGGTGCCGCTGCCCATGTCGGTGGCGGCAAATATCGACCCGGAAGAAGCGCTGGTGGCCGCCACGTCGAGCTGCCACATGCTGTTCTTCCTGTCGCTGGCGGCGCAGCGCGGCTACGTCATCGACGATTACCGCGACGACGCCGTCGGCGAGCTGGGCAAGAATGCACAAGGCCGCCTGGCCATGACGCGCATCGTGCTGCGTCCGCGCATCGCGTTTGCGGGAACGCCGCCCTCGCCCGAGGCGCTGGCCGCCCTGCACCACGACGCGCACGAGCGCTGCTACATCGCCAATTCGCTGACGGCCGACGTGGTCGTGGAAGGAGCCGATTAAATGTACTCGCCCGCCAGCTTTCGCGAAGAACGCCTCGACGTGCTGCATGGCTTGATCGACGCGCATCCGCTGGGCGCGCTGGTGCGCCATGGCGCCGATGGTTTATGCGCCGACCATCTGCCGTTCGAGATCGCCGCACCCACGCTTGACGCCCCATTCGGCACCCTGCGCGCTCACGTGGCGCGCGCCAATCCGCTGTGGCGCGCCGCCGGCGGGAACGATGCATGCATGGTGATTTTCCAGGGCCCGCACGCCTACATCACGCCCGCCTGGTATGCGGAAAAGCAGCGCAGCGGCAAGGAAGTGCCGACCTTCAATTACGCGGTCGTGCACGCCCACGGTCCCCTGCGCGCCATCGACGACGCGGCGTGGCTGCTGGGATTGGTGGAGCGGCTGACGGCGCGCCATGAGGCAGATCAAGCCGCGCCATGGCGGGTGAGCGATGCACCGGCCGGCTATATCGAGAAACTCTTGAAAGCCATCGTCGGCATCGAAATCCCCCTCACGCGCATCACGGGCAAATGGAAGCTGGGGCAGAACCGCAGCATGCAGGACCAGGCCACCATGGCGCGCGAACTGGCCGCCGGCACCCAGCCCGGCGCGGCGCAGGCACTCGGCGCGCTGATCGCCGCCAACGTCACGCCAGCCAGCTGACGGCCGCCGAAAACGTCAGGAACGACAGCGCCGTCGAGACCAGGATGATGCGGGCGATGCGCGTCGTCGCTCTGCTCCCGATGATGCGCAAGGCGCGGGGCGCGCCCCGTGACGTTGAGTGCCCCCTCACGCCAGCCAGCTGACGGCCGCCGAAAACGTCAGGAACGACAGCGCCGTCGAGACCAGGATGATGCGGGCGATGCGCGCCGTGTTCGCGCCGAAGCGCTCCGACAGCAGCGAGACATTGCTGGCGCTGGGCAGGCACGCCACCAGCACCATGCAGGTCAGCGCGAACGGATCGAGCGGCGCGCCCAGCGCGATGGCCGCATGGCCGATACCCCACACCAGCAGCGGATGCAGCAGCAGTTTTTTCAGCGCCACGGGCACATATTCTCCCAGCGGCGCCGGGTCGGCCGTGCTCATCTGCGAACGGGCCAGCACGGCGCCGATGGTAAACAGGGCAACGGGCGAGGCGGCATCGGCCAGCAAACCCACCGTCTGCATCAATGGCTTGGGCAAGGCCAGCTCCAGCCACGACGACATGGCGCCCAGCACGATCGCCCACGGCATCGGGTTGCCCAGCATGCCCTTCATGGCGTTGGCGACGGCGGCGCGGCTGCCGTGCGCGCCGCCGCTGCCGATGCGCGACAGCGCGATGCACAACGAGCTGGTAATGAGCATGTCGACGATGATGGTGACGATGACGGGGCCCGAGGACCGGGGGCCCAGCAGGGTCAACAGCAGGGGCACGCCCATGAAGCCCGTATTCGGGAAGGCCGCCACCAGCGCGCCGAAGGCGGCGTTGTTCCAGTCGATGCGGTGGCTCAGGGTCATGGCCGTCGTGACGCCCACCATGATCAGCGCGCACAGCAGGTACACGCCGAACACGCCGGCGTCGAGCAGCTGCGCGATGGGTGTGGCGGCGCCGAAGCGGTACAGCATGCACGGCAGCGCGAAGTACAGGACAAAACTGTTCAAGCCGCCGATGGCGGCCAGCGGCAGCAGCTTGCGCCGCACGGCCAGGTAGCCGCATAGCACCAGGGCAAAGAAGGGAAAGGTGATGGCGAGGATGGTCAGCATGAAGCGCCATTGTAGCGCGCTGCTGCCGCTGGCCGGAGGGCGCAAAAAAAGGCCGCTCGCGCGGCCCAAGGAGGTTTCGGGGAAAGCGCCGGCGGCTAGGGCTTGAGCTGGGCGCGGATCTCGCCGGCCGGGTAGGCGGCGCTGTGCACGTTCACGTACAGGTTGCCGGCCTGGTAGCTCGCATACTGGGGCGGCGTCAGCATGGCGCCGGCCGGCACGGCAAACATGCCTTCGGCCGTTTTCACCAGGGGCATGATGACGGGGCCGTTGGCGCCGGCCGGCGCTTCATGGATATGCGCGACGGTGGCCACCATGCCCGTGTAGCGCACGCCGCCGCTGACGCTGCGGTCATGGGCGACGCGGATGGTGCTGCTGCCAGTGGCCGTGCTGGTGTTGGCCGGCACTTCCTGCGCGCCCGTCAAGGTGACGTCCTGGCCGCCCGGCTGGTGCGGGCCATGGGAACAGGCGCCCAGCAGGGCAGCCAGCGCCAGCACGGTGGCGGCGCGGCGAGCGTGTTGTGGCAATGTAGTCATCGCAGTACTCCTTCAACAGACATCGGGTCACGGATGGCGCCTCACCCTGCACAGCCGGGCCTGCGCCGCACTTGCATTGCATAGTGCGACGGTAACGCCATACCGTGCAGTCCGTCTTGCTTTGCGCCAAACCTGGTGCGCGCCTGCCAGCGCGTCTCAGGCCAGGTGCCCTTCCGCCACCCAGCCGCGGTTGGCGGCCGGCGCCTTCGGTTTGGGCGCGATGCCGCTGCTTTTTTCCGCGTCGAGGATGATGCTGCGCATGCTGTCGCTGGCGGCAGGTCCTGGCGCGAACGCGTAATACTCGTCATTGATGGGCAAGCCCGTCGTGGCGTCGACCAGCACCGGATCGGCGGCCAGGCCCGTATCGCGGCTGGCGATGACGAGGCTGGCGCCTTCGGGCGCAAAGTTTTCATTGCCCCAGGCGATAAACGCCAGCAAGACGGGCTTGAAGGCGCGCCCGGACTTGGTCAGCACGTAGTCGTAGCGGGGCGGCTTGGCGCAATACAGGCGGCGCGTCATCAAGCCGCCTTCCACCAGGTCGGCCAGGCGGCGCGTCAGGATGGTGGGGGCGATCTTGAGGCTTTTTTCAAATTCGTCGAAGCGCGTCTTGCCGTAAAACGCTTCGCGCAGGATGAGGATGCTCCACCATTCGCCCACCTTGCCCAGGCTGCGCGCAATCGGGCAAGGCAAATTATTAAAGTTGGTATGTTTCATGGCCATCTCCTCACATTGATTTAAAACAACAATCGAAAAGTATTTCAGTTGCAACACGGAAACTTAGTTACTATCACCTTGCAAGCCTCCCCCCGCCCCCGGCGAGGGATTAAAAATACGCAAAAACTCACACTTTTCTTGCTCTAGTACAATGATGCCCAGTTCAGCTTCTCCAGTCCCGATGTGCGAAACGGCGTCAGAGAATGTTGCTTTCCGCCCGTTTTTCACCCGATACGCTTAGAGGACTCCTTTGAAGCTTGCCGTACTGCCTGCCCTGCTCGCCCTGTCCCTTTGCCAGACCACCACCGCCGGTACCGTCTCTTCCGCCACATTCCAGGCCACCTTCGTCGTCCACGAAGCGTGCACCGTCGTCTCGCAGCGTAGCGGCACCCAGGTGCGCTGCCAGCACAACACGCCCTATCTGCTGCACCAGCAGGCGACGCCATCGGGCGCCGGCCTCGTTACCGTCACGTTCTAAAAATAAATCGTTGCCGTCACCGTGTCCTTGTAGTCACCGGGGCGCGGCGACACCTGCGCCGGCACGCGGCCATAAATCGTCAGCGGCACGCTGGCGCCCGTGCCCGTGCCCGTCACCATGTTCGTGCCTGCCGTGCCATCGCCCCAGGGCGCACCATCGAGCGTGGATGACAGCAGGTAACTGACCTTGTCCGTCGTTAAGAGGTTTTTCATTTGCCGGTTGGCCACATTGGCCGCCACGCTGCCGCCGTTCAGGGCAATCTGGTAGGCGTTGTTATTCACGCAGCGCACGGACAAGGTGCTGGTGCTGCGCAAGTTGCCCGTCAGGATGGAGGCGTTGGCGAATGCCATCGGGCTGGCCGCGATGGTGCAGTCGTTGACGGCCGTGGCACTCACCGTGAAACCGAAGCTGCCGCTGGTGGCCGAGCACCCCTGCAGGTTGACGAGGCCATACGTCGTGTACGTGTAGGTGCCCACGCCGGCAAAGCTCGACGCATAGACGGTATTGGCGTTGGCGACCGTGGGCACGGCGGCCAGGGCCGTACCGGCGGGGATCTTCGCGTACACGGTAAAGGTGGTGGAATACGTGCCGGGCGGAGCCAGCAAGCCGGCCGACAGGGTCATGCCGAAGGTCGATGGCGCGCCCGTCACGCCGGCGCCCCCCCAGATCTTCGCCGTCGCATATGAACTGTCCACGTACACGTTGTACTCCATGCGGTTGCTGCCATTGCCCAGCTTGCGCGGCAGGGCCGAGGTGGAATTCGTGCCCAGCCCCAGCGAGATGCACACTTGCGCATTGGGCGTAAGTAACTGTCCCAGGTTCAGCGACGAAAACAGGCAGCTGAAGGTGCCCGTTGCCTGCGCCACGTAATCGGTGCCGGAAATCGGGCTGACGGCGCCAAAATTGATATTCGTCATGCTGACCGTGCAGGTATCGGCCGCCTGCGCCACACTACCCCAGGCGCAGCCCAGCAGCAAGGTCAGCCATGGCAGCAGGCGGCGCATCAGCGGCCCCCCCCGGCGGCAGCGGCCGCGCAGCGCAACGGCCCGATCACGGGCAAGCCGCCTGCGGCAGGACGCACATACGCAAAGCCGACCGTGCAGGCGCTGTCGCCCTCGCCCACTTGCAATTGATTCTGTTCGCTCAGGTCGTCGACGAAAATGATGCCGTCAAAGCCCACGACCGTCTGCTTGCCGCTTTGCACATGCAGCACGGGCATGCCCGTGGCCAGCGGCTTGCCATCGGCACCCTGCGCGATGACGGTGGCGGCGCTGTAGCGTTCGACGGGAAAGGCCGCCAGCACGCCGGCCAGACGTTGCGGCACGACCGTCATATTGGTCACGGGCACGCGCGCGTCGACGTCGAGTTCATCCGTGGCGATGCTGATCTGGTTATTGCCATAGGGATTCAAATTCGGCACAAGAAGGTAGCCGCTCCCGCCCGTCACGCCGATCTGGCGATTTTCATGCAACACAGGAATATTGCCCACGCCGCCAGTGGAGACCAGCGCAAAACCGTTGCCCACCTGGCGCGCCGTCTCGACATGGCCATCCATCAGCACCAGCGCGCCAGCCGCGCCCAGCGAGGAGGCCGTGCCCATGCTGCTGCTTTGCGTGCGCGCGCTCACGCGGCCGTCATTGCCCAGGTATTCCACTTGCGCCTGCCGGTAGGCATTGCCGCCCACCGTGCCAGCTTGCAAGTTCCAGCCGAAGCCGCCGCCAAAGTCCGCCGCGCGCTGCGCGCTGACGCTGCGGCCGCTCTCGCCGTTTTGCCGGCTGGCGCTCGTGCTGATGGACAGATTATTGTCGAAGGCCATGCTCAGGCCGACATAAAATCCCCGCTTCTCGCGTTGCCGCAAATCCTGGAACAGGCTGGCGTTCAGGAACAGGCCGTGAAGCAAGGTGGCCGAATAGCCCAGGGTGGCCAGTTTCGATGGCGGTGCGCCGGGTGTGCGGTAACTGATATAGCTGGTGCTGATACTGCTGCCGGCCGGCAACGGCAGGCTGACGGTAAAGCGGTCCGCCGCGCGCACCACAGGGCTGCCGTCGCGCGAAGCCAGGTCGCCAAACCCGGCGCTGGCGCGCACGCTTTGCACGTCGACGCTGAAGCGCGGCCCCATGTACTGGTAGCCGGCGCCCAGCTGCACGCCACGGCTGCGGCCGGCGCTGGCCGACAACGATCCGCTGAGCACGCCCGCCTGGCCCAGCCGCACCAGCGCGCCCGCCCCCGCCTGATACAGGCCGGCAGCCAGTTCCGCATGTCCTTCGATGGTGAAGCTGTCGCTGACGCCATGGCGAACGGAAGCGCTGGCAACGAGCTGCCGCTCATAGCCGAACAGGCGGCGGCCATAGTCGCGCCGCACGGCGCCCGCCTCGACCGAATAATCGCTCAAGCCGGCAGCCAGCATGCGCGTATCGACATACAGGGGCAGCACGGTCGTCACGCTGCGCCCCAGGGCATCGCGCGTGATGAGGGTGGCTTGTCCGGCACCATTGATGCCGGCTACCTGGTTCAGCACGAACGGGCCGCTGGGCACGCTGGCAGCATATTGCTGCACGCCATTGACGTACAGGCTCAGCGACGAAGGCACGAGCGCCGTGCCATCGACGGAGGCGACGGGAAAGGTCAGCAGGTCGGGGCGCAGCTGGAAATTCTTGCGCCACTGCAGACCACCGACGCGCACGGCGCGGCTCCAGCTGAGCGACGACGAAATCAGGTCGCCCACTTGCCACGTCTGCAGGGTCTCGGGGTCGGCGTGGCTCCAGAACGTGTCAAAGCGCATGTATTTGCGCTGGTCCGATCCCAGGTTCAAAGTGCCAGTGTTGCTGAACACGCCACTGTCATTGAAATAGCGCAAGTCATTGAAGATGGCGGCGCGCCGCGTCCGGCCCAGTTCCGCATAGGCTTCGTAATTGAGGACGGCGCCAGGCGTGACGCGCGACGGTGGCGTCTGCGGGGCCAGGCGCGCGTTGATGCGGTACGGCGAGCGCAAGTCGTCCGCCACCTGCAGCGACACGCTCTGGCGCGCCGCATCATAGTCATAGCTGAGTCCGGGAATCGCATCGAGCGCCACCTCGGTCTGACCGGGTGCGAGCAGGCGCGCCGGGTCCAGCCCCAGCTGCTGCAAGTTCGCCACACTGCTGCGCAAGCCTTTGCCCACCTGGGTAAAGCGCAAGATCAGCCCGGTTGATTCAGCATTCACAGTCACCTCCAGATACAGTTCATTCGGCGCCATCGGATCGCTCGGCAAGCTGGCCGGTCCCGGATCGGCGCCCGTTTCGGCGCCCGATCCATCGGCCCTGGCCACCGGTGCCATGGCCAGCAACAGCAACAGCAAGGATGCCAGTGCGCGTCTCATGGTTTAACCCGGTTCGCGGCAAACCCGCCCGCCATGGCGGCCCGGTTCAAGGTGTCGAATTCGTGGCAACGAGCGCCTTTGCATTCACATTTGCCGCAATACTCAACGGTCCATCCAGTTCGGCCTCCCTGGCGACGGGCAGGCGCCAGACGCGCATGCGTGCCGCCAGGACATAACCAAACAGCCCCTTGCTGATGACAAATTCCTTGCCCGCCTGGTTCGTCAACGTCATCGCACCGATCTGTGCATGGAAATTGCCGCTGTTCTTGACACGCAACATCCACTCGCCCCGCTCGCGAAACACTTGCCAGTCGAGTATTTCCTTGCCCGGCGCACCGGCCGGCAGCACGAACACGGGCACCGAGTAGCGCAGGCGGATATCGATGCCGCTGCGGCCCGCCCCGTCCTCGCGGCTGACTTCATCGATGAGCACGCGATACGTCTTTTCCTGCGCCACGGGGCCGGCCTGGGCACGCACGAGGCGGATGGTCTGCCGGCTGTTGGCGGCGATTTCCACGATCGGCGGACTGGCCACCAGTTCCTGCGTCGGCGCCAAGGTTTCCTCGCCATCGCGCTGCTCCCAGACGAACACCCGCACCTGACCGTAGATGGGCTGGTCGCCGAGGTTTTGCAAATTGATGCCCGCGGCATTCTGTGGCGCGCGCAAATTGAGCGTCACCGGCGAAATCTGCAGATTGGCGCCGTTCGCGCCTGCGGCACAGCAGGCCAGCAGCGCCAGCACGCTTTTCATCAGGGAGGCGGCACGGGCCTTCACGCAGCGCCTGGCTTAAAAGTACACGGTGGCCGTGATGGTCGACTTGTAGGTATCGGGCGCCGGTGTCGCCTGCGGCGGAATATTGCCGTACACCGTGATCGGCTGCGATGAGCCGTTGCCGGTGCCGCCGACGGTATCCGTGCCCTGGGTATCGCCCCACAAGGTGCTGCCGGCCGCCTGGTACAGATTGAACTGCACCGTCCCCAGGTTGCCGCCCGTGCCGCTCATGTAGCGCGTGGTGCCGCTCGATCCCGTGCCCGAGCCGGCCGTCAAGCCCACGTTATACAGCGTGGTATTGGTGCAGGTGACATTCACGGTCGTATTGACGTTAACGGCAGTAGCCAGTACACCCTGACTTTGGCCAAAGTCGAGATTGGCCGCCGCGATGGTGCAATTGGCGATGATTTTCAGGGTGACGTCAAAGGTGGTGGTGGCGCTGCCATTCAGATACACGGCCGCGTCGGCGCCACGCGGCAGGAGCGCCGTGGCGGCAACAGCCACGCTGGCGGCAACGATAAGGCGGGGAAAAATAACTCGCAACATGATACCTCCTGATGATGGAACATCATTAATGAGCCCACCAATGTGAAGGGCATCGAGGATAGTCACGGTATTGCCGGCGTTTTCTCGGGCACGCAAACCAGGACGACAAAATACTTGTGCCAAGAGTCAGGAACCCGGGGACTCCGGCATTTTTTGCGGCATTGGCAAAACAGATTTTTTGGCAATCGACATTGCTTAAAATCAATGCATGAGCGAATTATTGGCGATCTGGGAAATCCGCGCTTCTTCTGGCGGAGAAACATCTTTTAAAACACGAGAAAAGCAGAAAAAAAAGAAAAAGCAGGGCATAATAAGCAACAACTTGCTATTTGGTTAAGTCATCCATGCCATGCCATTGACCAGCGAAACCATCAAAAAGAATATCCTGCTCGTGGACGATTCCGCGTTCGAGCAGCGCATGCTGATGGAGCTGCTCAGCGAGCAGCCCTATCGCTTCAGCATTGCCTTCAATGGCTACCAGGGCTACCAGCTGGCATTGGCCACGCATCCCGACCTGATCCTGCTCGACGTGCGCATGCCCGAGATGGATGGCTACACGGCGTGCCGTTTGCTCAAAGCCAATCCCGAAACGGAACAGATACCCGTGATCTTTCTCAGCGGCGCCGATGCAGCCAAGGAACGCATCATGGGCTTGCAGGTGGGCGGCGTCGATTACATTTCCAAGCCCTTCCTGCCGGAAGAACTGGCCGCGCGCATCCATATCCATCTGGGATTGATGCGTAGAAGCAACAGCACGCCACCGACAGCGACTCCGATCGGCGACCGGCAGCAACATCCGGACCTCGTGTTCGTCAATGCCGTCAAACAACTGATTCTCGACAACCTGGGCAGCCTGCCCAACCTGTCCGAAATCGCCCGCAGCGTGGGCACCTACCGCGAAAAGCTGACCCTGATGTTCCGCGAGCAGACGGGCATGACGGTCTTCGCCTTCATCCGCGAAGCGCGCATCGCCCGCGGCGTGGAACTGCTGCAGCAGACCGAGATCGACGTGCAGGATATCGCCCTGCTGATCGGCTTTCACAACGCGGGCAACTTCGCCACGGCCTTCCGCGAACGCATGGGCGTCACGCCCAGCGCCTACCGCCAGCGCCTGCATGAACAGACGGGCCAGCGGCAGGTGTCAAACGGTCATTAGAACTTGTAGTTCAGCTTGAGCGAGGCGAAGCGGCCGCGCGGGTCGGCCTGCGTATAGTCGAAGCCCGAGGCCGAGTAATCCCACGGCGCGCGCTTGTTGGCCAGGTTTTGCACGATGAAGGTGACGTTCGCCGCTGGCGTGACTTGCCAGCTGGTGGTCACGTCAAACGTGCTGAAGGCAGCCACGGATTCATCGAGATGCGTGTTTTGCGCATAGCTGCCCACGTAGTTCCAGGTGAGCGTGGATGACCACTTGCCCTGCTCCCACGTGGCCGAGGTGACGCCGCGCCATTTCGGAATCGAACCGAAATAATTGGTGCCGGCGCCATCGGTGAGCGGCGCGCCGTCGGACAGCGGTTCGGCGAAGCGCAGCACGCGGCTCAACTGGCCGGCCAGGGTCAGCTTGCCCCAGTCCTTGTCGACGAAGCGCTGGCGCAGGTCGAGGTCGATACCGGACACTTCGCGCTGTCCCTGGTTGCGGTACTGGCGGTACAGGGTCGTGATGCGGCCGTCGGCATCGCGCGTGATCTTTTGCGGCGCCGACGCTTCATTGGCGAGGGTGGTGGTGGCGCTTTCCGTGCCGATCACGCCATCTTGCCTGATGCGGTAGTAATCGAGGCCGATGCTCGAACTGCTGGTCGGCGACACCACCACGCCCAGGTTCAGGTTATTCGAGCGTTCCGGACGCAGCGCTGTATTGGCGATGGTAATGGCCGTCACGCCGCGCGTCTGCGTGGGCGTGATCGGGTCGCGCGGATCGAGCACACTGACGTAGCTGACGGCCGTGCTTTGCGTGATTTCCGGCAGCGACGGCGCGCGGAAGCCGCGCGACACGGTGCCGCGCACCAGCAGCCACGGTGCCGCCTGGTAGCGTGCGCTGGCTTTCGGCGAAAACGCATTGCCGAAATCGCTGTAATGGTCGGCGCGGCCCGCCAGGTTGAGGGACAGGTCTTTCACGACGGGCACGTTGAATTCGGCAAACAGGGCCGACACGCTGCGCGAACCGTTGATGATGTTGATGGCCGGGCGCAGCTCCGTGCCCGACAGCACGGCCGTCGAGGTTTGCGAATCCATCTTTTCGCGGCGCCACTGCGCACCGGCGGCAAAACCCAGCGGACCGGCCGGCAATTGCCACAGGTCTTTCGCGGCCGAAAAATCGACGGTGTCGAGAGTCGACTCGGCCGGACGCAAGGTCGACAGGCGCAGGCGGTTGCGCACGGCTTCGCTGTTTTGCGACTGGTCGAAGAAGTTATAGCTGCCATCGGCCAGCACCTTCTGGAATTCGTAGCGGTTGACGAAGTTCTGCACGGTTTCTTCCAGCTTGCTGCTCGAGTGGCCCACGGCCGCATCCCAGTCCCAGCCCGCCAGCGTGCCTTTCACGCCCGCCAGCGCGCGGTAGAAGGTGACCTTGTCCTGCTTCAGGCGCGGTCCCAGGTCGAACAGGGTGGCCGTGAACGGCAGGGGCGTGGTGCCCGGATTGTTCGGGTGGCCGACCGGCAGCACGACGGGAATGGTGTCGAGCGCTTGAGTGGCGTTGTTCCACACGCGCGTGGCGTTGTTGACGGTGAGCGGCGCGCTGAAGGTCTGGTCGGCGCGCGAATAACTGTGCAGCAAGTCGACGTACGCTTCCGTGTCCGCGTTCAGTTTGAAGGTGGCGCGCGCGGCCGTGTGCACGCGCTTGATGCCGGGGATCAGGGTTTTATATGGCGACGGGTTGTACGCCAGTACTTGTCCCGTCTTGCCGGGCGTGATGTCGCCATAATTGACCAGT
The DNA here is from genome assembly GCF_020858035.1 of Janthinobacterium sp. EB271-G4-3-2. Taxonomy (NCBI): domain Bacteria; kingdom Pseudomonadati; phylum Pseudomonadota; class Betaproteobacteria; order Burkholderiales; family Oxalobacteraceae; genus Janthinobacterium; species Janthinobacterium sp. EB271-G4-3-2. The sequence continues at coordinate 141,566 of NZ_JACYMG010000008.1, forward strand.
TGCAGCGGTCCGCGCACGCCGCCCAGGGTCAGCGTCGGATCGCTGCCCGCATAATTGGTGGCTACCCAGCCCAGCGCGCCACGCTGCTGCTTGCGGAAGTCCGCATCGCGCATCCATGCCACATCGCTTTGCTGCAGCTTGTCGCGCTGCTGCGCGTCGACCGAGAAGACCAGGCTGTAGCCGTCTTCCTCGAGCTTGCCGAAACCCGTCTGCAGCGCCGCGCTCTTTTCATGCTGGCCCGTGCCTTCGGTCGAGCCGCCCCACTGCGCCGTGATGTCGGTGCCCGTGAACTCCTTGTACAGGATGATATTGACCACGCCGGCCACGGCGTCGGAACCGTAGACGGACGAGGCGCCATCCTTGAGTACCTCGATGCGCTGCACGGCCGCCATCGGCAGGCTGTTCAGGTCGACAAAGGTTTCCTGCAGGTTTTGCGCCGTCGCATAGCTGGCGACGCGCTTGCCATTGACGAGGATCAGGGTATTTTTCTGGCCGATGCCGCGCAGCGACAGGCCCGAGGTGCCGGCCGAGAAACTGCCCGTATATTGTTCGTTGTAGCTGTTGCCGCTGTTGGCCGAGATGGCGCGCAGCACGTCCGACACGCTGGTCTTGCCGCTGGCTTTCAATTCCTTGGCCGTGATGACCTGCACGGCGCTGGCGCCCTCTTTTTCGCTGACGCGGATATTCGATCCGGTGACGTTGACGCGCAGCATGTCGTCCTCGGCGTGGGCGATGGTGGCGACGGCGGGAAAGGCGGCGGCGATGGCAAGACTGATGGCGAGTGGTTTGAACATGGTTTCCTCTTATTGGGATTGCGGCCTTTTTCAGATAAAAAAGGCCGAGCAGGGGCACGCGGACCGGGTGGTCAGCGGGCAAACGACAACGAAATGAATGGGTGGCTTACAACGCCTAACAAAACCGTAGCGAGCGGAAGTAAGTTGCGATCGAGAAGCGCAACTGTACGAAGTACGGGGCCGCCGAGGCAGTGAGCATCGCAGGCCGCAAATTACGACGCGCGGTAGGTTTTGATAGGCGTTCTTAGAGGATGCGTGGACGGGCACGCACCGGCATCCACTGCGCCATGCATTGCATGGTCAGCTGGTGCCGGGTGGCGTAAAAACAGGCAGAAAGGGTAAAACGCAACATATAAGACACCGGTAAGCGGGGAAAGGCCACTATATCCCGGTATTTTTATCGCGTGAACGAATTAAAAATTGATTGTATATATGATTTGAATCTAAGGACTTGCTATGTAGCAAGATCAGGCGTCGGCAATCACCGGGGACGGGCCGGCCGGCGCCAGCGCCGCGCGGCGTGCCTGCACGCTCCACCAGTACCAGGAAATGACGGCGTTGACCCAGTAAGCCGCATACAGCACGGCCGTCAGGTGCAGGCCGCGGCTGTAGTAGAGCGGCACGGCCACCGTGTTGACCAGCAGCCAAAAGGCCCACGTTTCGATGCGCCGGCTCATCAGGAGGAATTGCGCGATGATGCTAAATACCAATACCGTCGAATCGATGAACGGCGCGTAGGCATTCGTGAAGCGGTGCAGCAGCATGCCGTAGATCGCCACGGAGGCGATGCCGGCCGGGACTATCCAGGCCAGGCTGCGCCAGCCCGTGCGCGTGATCGGCAAGGGCTTGCCGCCGGCGCCGCGCCGCCATTGCACCCAGCCGATGACGCAGGTGACGATGAAAAACAGCTGCAGCATCACGTCGGCGTACAGGTTAACCTGGAAAAACAGCACGGCGAACAGCACGCAGCCGACGATGCCGATCCACCAGGAATGAATGTTGTTACGGCCAGCCAGGATGATGGAAGCAGTCATCAAGACATTGGCGGCGATCTCGAGCGGGGGAGTCAAGCGGATTTCCTTTGGGTGAAGACACGCCGCCACTATAGCCCATTTGATATCCGCAACCCGCCAGGTCGCCAGCTTCGCACAGCTCGCGCGCGGCAAGTCCCCCCGCTGGCGCCCAAGGTGGGCTGGTATGGGGCAGACTATGCGGCGGCCCGTCCGGCACTGGAAACGGACCGCCGCCTGAATACCGTCGGCAGCTTCCGGCAAGGCATCCGCATGCCCGACGCCGTAGCGGCGACTAGCCTCCGGATGCCGCCTCGAGGATTTCCAGCTTGGTTTCGCGGCCATTCTTTTGCACGCCCTGCGCCTTGTCATAGCTTTCGATCAGCGCGCGGTATGGCGGCACGATGTGGTCGGTCATGATGGCGGCGAATTCCATCGCGTCGGCGCGGTTCCAGGTGCTCATCACTTCAGCCAGCACGGCATACGTGTCGATCGGCACGGCGCCCGCCTGCGTGACGCGCGCCATGGTGATGTCGGTGGCCATCTTCGACCAGTTGCCCGAGGCGTCGATGATGGCAAACACCTTGTAGCCGGCCGCCAGCGCGCTGATGGTGGGAAAAGCCATGCACACGCTGGTGAGCGTGCCGGCGATCAGCAGGGTCTTGCGGCCCGTCTTTTCAATCGCTTCGACCCAGGCCGGATTGTCCCAGGCATTGATCTGGCCCGTGCGCGGGATGTAGACGGCTTCCGGGTTGAAATGGTGGATTTCCGGGATCAAGGGGCCGTTCGGGCCGTCGGGCACGGAAGCGGTGGTAAACGTCGGCATCTTGGCCAGGCGCGACAGCTTGGCCAGCGCCGTGACGTGGCCGCGCAGCACGTGCTGCTCGATGTCGCGCACCAGCTGGAACAAGCCGCTCTGGTGGTCGATCAGCAGCATGACGGCGTCGTCGGGATCGATCATCGGTGGCAAACCTTGGAAATTGGCGGGGGTGCTCATGGTGGTCTCCTGAAAAACCGTGCCGCGGGATGCGGCACGGGTACTACACAAATTCACTGCGCAAATTACTTCGCGATGCGGGCGAAACGGCCGCTGTTGAAATCCTCGAACGCCTGCGCGATTTCCGCTTCGGTGTTCATGACGAACGGGCCATGGCCGACGATGGGCTCGTCGATCGGCTCGCCGCTCAGCAGCAGAACCACGGCGTCGTTGTTCGCTTCGATGGTGATGCTGTCGCCGTCGCGCTCGAACAGCGCCATCTGCGCTTCGCGCACCACGCTCTCTCCATTGACCAGCACCGTGCCGTGCAGGACGATCAGCGCCGTGCTCCAGCCTTTGTTCACGGGCAGCTCCGTCAGCTTGCCCTGGGCCAGGCGCATGTCCCATGCCGACAGCGCCGGCCGACCTGGCCGACTGGCCCAGCCTGGCCCTGGGCACGCCGCAACAGCACTACCAGTGGGATTTATACGGCCCCGATGGCGCGCGCGCCCAGCTGCGCCACACACCGCGCTTCGTCACGGGCGACATGCTGACCCTGCGCGACGCGGCCGTGGCCGGCGTGGGCGTGGTGCAGCTGCCGACCATGATGATCACCGAACAGGTGGCCGATGGCAGCCTGCTGCCGCTGATGGCGCAGTGGCGGCCGCAGCGCGAAATCATCCACGCCGTTTTTCCTTCGCGGCGCGGCCTGCTGCCGGCCGTGCGCGCACTGATCGACTATCTGGCGCACAGCTTCGCCGCGCTGCCGGAAGAGTGAAGGTTTTCAGGTACGATGGTGTTCTTTCCACAGGCGTGAAAACAGCATGCGTTTATTGATACTGTCGGACCTGCACCACGAACTATGGCGCGATGAAGCGCCGCAGGGCGACCTCGCGCTCAGCTGCCCCGACGCCGTCATCCTGGCCGGCGACATCGACACGGGATCGCGCGCCGTCGCCTGGGCCGCCAGCGCATTCGCGGGCCTGCCCGTGCTGTACGTGCATGGCAACCACGAAGGCTACGGCCACCATCTGGACAAGGTGCGCCAGGAGCTGCGCGCGGCCTGCGCCGCCACGCCCAACGTGCATTTTCTCGATGCCGGCACCCACGTCATCGCCGATCAGGCTGGCAAGCAGGTGCGCTTCCTGGGCGCCACCCTGTGGACGGATTTCCGCCTGCTGGGCGACGACACGCGGCAAGCGGCCATGCGCGACGCGGAAGCCGTCATGAACGATTACAAGCGCATCCGCCTGGCCGGCATGGGCTTTCGCAAGCTGCGCGCGGCCGACACGGCCATGTTCCACGCACAGCAAAAAGCGTGGCTGGCGCGCGAACTGGCGCAGCCGTTCGACGGCCGCACGGTCGTCATCAGCCACATGGCGCCGTCGCTGCTGTCGGTCGACGATGCCTACGGCAGCGAGGGGTGTTCGCCTGCCTACGCTTCGCGCCTGGACGACCTGGCCGCGCAGGCGGACCTGTGGGTGCATGGCCACCTCCACGTCTCGCGCGATTACCGCATCGGCCGCTGCCGCGTCGTCAGCAACCCGTGCGGCTACAGGACGCGCAGCGGCACGCCGCAAAATCCCGCTTTTGATCCGAACTTCATCGTCGAGCTACCGGTACGCTAATCGTCCGGCTTCAAACGGCCCGCCAGCATTTGCCGCAGGCGGTGCTTGCCGGCCCGGCGCGCCGCGCGCGGCGACGCCTCCGACTGGTGCGCGCCGGCGCCGCCGCGCAGTTTCGCTGCCGCCACCAGCGGGTTGCGCGGCTTGGGCGTGGCTTTCACTTTGATTTTCATATGCTCTCCTTTCAACCCTTGATGCAGACGACCTGGCGCAAGGTATGCACCACCTCCACCAGGTCGCTCTGGTGCGCCATCACGGCGTCGATATTTTTATAGGCGGCCGGAATCTCGTCGACCACGCCGCCATCCTTGCGGCATTCGATGCCGGCGGTCTGCTCGGCCAGATCGAAGCGGTCGTAGCGGCGCTTCGCCTCGCTGCGGCTCATGCTGCGCCCCGCTCCGTGCGAGCAGGAACACAACGACTGGGGATTGCCCTTGCCGCGCACGATGAAGCTGCGCGCGCCCATGCTGCCGGGGATGATGCCCAGCTCCCCCTGCCGCGCCGAAATGGCGCCCTTGCGCGTCACGTACAAGTCGGCATTGCCATGCGTTTCGCGCGCGATGTAGTTGTGGTGGCAGTTGATGGCCTCTCCGTCGAGCTGGAACGGTGGCGCAAACTTCGCCAGCACATCGAGCACGCGGCGCATCATTTCGCTGCGGTTGAGCAGCGCGTAATCCTGCGCCCAGTCCACCGCTTCCACATAGTCGTCGAACACCGTGGAGCCTGCACTCAGATAGGCCAGGTCCGCGTCCGGCAGCTGCAGCTGGTGGCGCCGCATGTCCTTCTGCGCGGCGGCGATGAAGTATCGGCCGATGGCGTTGCCGATGCCGCGCGAGCCGGAATGCAGCATGATCCACACGCGCTGCTCCTCGTCGAGGCAGATCTCGATGAAATGGTTGCCGCCGCCGAGGGTGCCGGCCTGGCATATCCACGTGCGTTCGAACTGGCGCAGCATCTTGGCGATGCCGCGGTGGCGCTCGACGATGTGTTCCAGGCGCCCGGCGAGGGGGCGCGCGGCGCGTGCGTGGCGCGAGCCCTGTACGCGGCTCCAGTCGTGCTGCTCGAAGCCGACGGGCACGTCCGCTTCGATGGCGCTGCGCAGGCGCGCCAGGTTGTCGGGCAAGTCGCTGGCCGTCAGGGTGGTGCGCACGGCGTTCATGCCGCAGCCGATGTCCACGCCCACGGCGGCCGGAATGATGGCGCCGCGCGTGGGAATCACGCTGCCGACGGTGGCGCCGATGCCGGCATGCACATCGGGCATGGCCGCCACATATGGATGGACGATGGGCAGCCTGGCGATATTGTGCAGCTGGCGCAGCGCCTGCGCGTCGATATCGTCGGTAAAAATATGCACGGGCACATGGGCGCCGCGCAGTGTCTGATGAATGGGCATAACGGTGTTCCTGATGTCTGCGTTATGCCGGGGTCCTGGTAAACCAAAAAACCCCGGCGAGTTTCCTCACCGGGGTTTTCAAGGACGCCGGCTCGGGATCGGCAAGATGCCGATGGCCCCGAGCGTCATGCGCGGGGCTAGTGGAAGTACGACTTGCTGCCAGCCTGCTCGAACATGGGTATCCTTTCTTTTGTTGGGTTAATCTGCATTGCGGACGATGATTCTGCACCGGATGCTGCAGTGCGTCAACCGCTTTTCATGGCAAACGCGCCAACGTTGTTATTTTGTCGCAGCCGCTTTTTCCTTGGCGATGCGCGCATCGAGCTTCGCTTCATTTTTGGCCGCGTAGCTGCCGCACGCCTGCGTATCGATGAAGGGATTCGGCGTGACGCCTTCCAGCAATTGCGTCAGCTTGCGGTCGCCGCCCGAGTGGTCGGGGTGAGCCGAGATCAGGATGTCGCACGGCAGTTTGGCGAAGTCGTGCATGACCTGGCGGAAGGCCGGCGTCAGGTCCGCATGGCGCTCATCGCCCAGGTAGTGAAAATCGTCGGCCGCCACCGGCGTGAGGCTGGCGCCGAACACCACGTTCAGGCAGTCCGTACGCTCCGCATCCTCGCACGAGACCCAGGTCCAGCTGGTGCTGCCCGGCGTATGGCCGGGCGTGTAGCGCGCCGTGATGGTCACGTCGCCCAGTTGCAGGGTTTCGCCATCGGCGATTTCGCGCACATTCTCCACGGCCGGCATGGGGTCGATTTCACCCGCTTGCGGATCCATGGCGAGCACCGAGCCCGCGCGCAGCGCCTGCGCGCCGAGCGGACTGGCGACCACTTGCGCGCCGCTGTCGCGGGCCAGGGCGGCGACGCCGCCCGAATGGTCGAAATGCGCTTCCGTATTCAGGATGAACTTGATGTCTTCCAGGCGAAAGCCCAGCTCGAGGATATGCTCCTTGATGGCGGCCACCGATTGCGGCAGCGCGCCGTCGATCAGGATCAACCCTTCGCGCGTATCGATCAGCACCACGCTCAAGCCGCCCACGCCCACGTAATACGTGTCGCCGTGGATGCGCGCCGGCTGCTGCGGGCGGTTCCACTGCGCCGCATAGGGCGAGGCGATCGGCTGCGTCAAGGGATCGATGGCGGGCGTTTCCGCATGCGCGGCAAACGGCAGCGCCATGGCGGCCAGCGCGATGCTGAGCAAGGTCTTGGGAAGGAAGAAAGGCGGCATGCGGCTCCAGTAATGAGTGTGCGGTAATCGATGCCACAGGGTAACGTCGCTACCCTCGCGCGGTCAAGCAGACGTACGCGGCGACTTGCGCTACGATGGAGGCCCAGTCACTGCTCCCCTATCGCCATGCGTCTGCTGATCCTGTCCGACCTGCACCTGGAAGTCTGGGGTGACGACACCCCCGCCATCGACCTTGCCGCCTGCCGACCCGACGTGGTGATCCTGGCCGGCGACATCGACACGGGCAGCAATGCCATCGCCTGGGCCGCGCGCACCTTCGGCGCCCTGCCCGTGCTGTACGTGCACGGCAACCACGAAGGCTATGGCCACCAGCTCGAGCACATGCAGGACGCCGTGCGCGACGCCTGCGCCGACGCGAACGCGCAGGGCGCGAACATCCGCCTGCTCGACGGCGACGCCGTGACGCTCGGCGGCGTGCGCTTCCTCGGCATCACGCTGTGGACGGATTTTCTGCTGTTCGGCGAGGAGCGCCAGGAAGAAGCCATGGTTGCGGCACAAAGCTACATGCCCGACTACAAGCGCATCAGCACGGGCGGCGACACGCCGCGCCTGCTGTGCGCCAGCGACACGGCGCAGCTGCACGCGCAGCACCGCGCCTGGCTGGAACGGCGGCTGGCGCAATCCTTCGATGGCAAGACGGTCGTCATCACGCACATGGCGCCCTCAATGCTGTCGGTGGAAGAGCAATACGCGACGAACCTGGGCTCGCCCGCCTTCGCCTCGCAGCTGGACGATCTGGTGGCGCAGGCCGACCTGTGGGTGCATGGCCACATGCACGCTTCGCTCGACTACCGCGTCCAGGGTTGCCGCGTCGTGTGCAACCCCTGCGGTTACAAGCGACCCGACGGCACGCCGGAAAATGAACGCTACGATCCCGGCTTTATCGTCGACATCGCCAGCGCGGGCTAATTTTTCCGATAGCGCAGCTGCACCACGCCGCTGGGCAGCTGGCGCGTCCCGTCCAGGCGCCAGTCGCTGCGCGGCAAGCCGTCCTCGAACAGGCGCACGCCCTTGCCCAGCACCACGGGCAGCACGGACAAAGTCAGGCTGTCGATGACGCCTTCGCGCAAGCCGGCGCGGATGACGGCACCGCCATCGAGATACACGTGGCGGCAACCCTCCTCCGCCAGTCCCTCCAGCACTTCCCGCACGCTGCCTTCGCGGCGCCGCTCGCCATGGCGCGGCGCGAAGTCGCGGTGGCTGAGGACCACCACGCGCTTGCCCGCATACGGCCATGGTTCAAAACCCAGCACGGCGTCATACGTGGTGCGGCCGATCAGCAAGGTATCGACCTGCTCCATCAAGGCCGTATAGCCGGTGGCCTCGGGCGAGTCGGGCGCCAGTTCGGCCAGCCAGGACAGGTCGCCATTCTCTCCCGCGATGCAGCCATCGAGGCTGATGCCGAGAAAAACACTGACAAAAGGTTTTTGCATGGGTGCTCCTTGATTTAATTCTACAGTGTAGAATTATGCCCATGAAAACCCAAAAACTTCAAGACCTGGAATCTCCCGTGCGCCGCGCCGGGCGTCCGCGCCGCACCACGCCCACTCTGGACAACGCTGCCATCCTGCAGGCGGCCCTGGCCCTGCTGGAAGAAAAAGGCGACGCTTTTTCCATGCGCGCGCTGGCGCAAAGCCTGGGCGTCGATGCCATGGCCGTGTATCACTACTATGCGGGGAAAGAGGAATTATTGCTGGCCTTGATGGCGCAGCGTTTTGCCGCGCTCGATCCGCGCCAGCCACCGTTTACACCACGCCAGGGGCCGCAGCGGCGCCTGCTGGCGCTATGCGCGCTGTACCTGGAACTGGTCAGCGCCACGCCGTATTTCGTGCGCCTGATGGCGCGCGGGCTGGCGGAGCAAGCCGACGTGGCCGAGCGGTTTACGGCGCTGTTTGAGCAGGCCCTCGACGGTCTCGAGTTGGACAAGAACACCCGGCTGCGCGGGCGCGATACGCTCGTCGATTTCCTGCACGGCTATGCGCTGGCGGGCAGGCCGGCCAGCGAGACGCAATGGCACGCCTCGGTCGGCCTGGTCCTGGCGGGCATGGCCGCCAGGCACACTGCTGTGTGACGACCAGCGGCCGGACGCACTACCCTGGCATCAGCCCAGCAGCTTGAGCAGCGCCTGCGCGGCCGCTTCCGACGACGCGGGATTCTGGCCCGTGACCAGCAAGCCATCGGTGACGGCGTACGGCTGCCAGTCGGCCAGCTTCGAGTAGACGCCGCCGTTTTGCTTGAGCATATCCTCGACGAGGAAAGGCACGATGGCCGTCAAGCCGACGGCGTCTTCCTCTGTATTCGTAAAGCCCGTCACCTGCTTGCCGCGCACCAGCGGGGTGCCATCAGCTGCCTTCACGTGGCGCAGCACGCCGGGCGCGTGGCAGACGGCGGCGACAGGTTTGCCGGCGGCGATCATCTGCTCGATCAGCGCGATCGAGTGCGGGTCTTCGGCCAGGTCCCACAGCGGGCCATGGCCGCCCGGGTAAAACACGGCATCGAAGTCGGCTGCCCTTACGTCGGCCAGCTTGCCCGTGTTGGCCAGCACGGCTTGCGCATCGGCGTCCTGCTTGAAGCGGCGCGTGGCGTCCGTTTGCGAATCCGGCTCGTCGCTTTTCGGGTCCAGCGGCGGCTGGCCGCCGTTGGGCGAGACCACTGTCAGCTTGGCGCCCGCTTCCTGCAAGGCATAGTAGGGCGCGGCGAATTCTTCCAGCCAGAAGCCGGTTTTCTTGCCGGTGTTACCGAGTTGGTCGTGCGAGGTCAGTACCATCAGGATGTTCATGTTGTGTCCTTTTATGTCAGGGTTACAGTGCTGCTTCGAGGATACGGCGGCTGCGCGCGAGGTCGATATCGCGGTGTTCGCCGAGGGAGGTCATGCCATGTGCTTCCAGTTGCGTCAGTACCGCTTCCACCGCTTCCTGGCCCAGCCGATAGGCCGACAAACGCGTCGGGATGCCCAGGCTTTCAAAGAAGGCGCGCGTGCGGGCGATGGCGGCGGCTATGCGCTCGTCGTCGCTGCCGCTGGTGATGTTCCAGACACGTTCACCATACTGTAGCAATTTGCCGCGTTTCTGCTCGCGCTGTACGTCCAGCAGGGCCGGCAGCACCAGGGCCAGGGTGCGCGCATGGTCGATGTCGTACAGGGCCGTCAGTTCGTGGCCGATCATGTGGGTGGCCCAGTCCTGCGGCACGCCCGCGCCGATCAGGCCATTCAGGGCCAGGGTGGCCGTCCACATCAGGTTGGCGCGAGTCGCGTAATCGTCGGGCGAAGCGACCGCCTGCGGCGCGATCTCGACGAGCGTCTGCAGCAAGCCTTCGGCAAAGCGGTCCTGCACCTTCGCCTGCACCGGATAGGTCAGATACTGCTCCGTGGTATGGACAAAGGCGTCGACCAGTCCGTTGGCCACCTGCGTGGCCGGCAAGGTAAACGTTTTGCTCGGGTCGAGTATGGAAAACTGCGGGTACAGCAGCGGGTTGCGAAAACTCAACTTGGCATGCGTGGCTTTTTTCGTCACCACGCCGCCGCTGTTCATTTCCGATCCCGTGGCAGGCAAGGTCAGCACCGTGCCGAACGGCAAGGCGCGCTGCACATCGGCGCCGCCGCGCTCGGCGATTTCCCACGGCTCGCCGTCGTACAGGGCGGCGGCGGCGACGAACTTGGTGCCGTCGATCACCGAGCCGCCGCCGACGGCCAGCAGGAAGTCCAGCTTTTCATTGCGCACCTGGGCCACGGCGCGCATCAGGGTTTCATAGCTGGGATTGGGTTCGATGCCGCCAAACTCCTGCACCGTGCGCTGGCCCAGCGCAAGAGCAGCCCGCACTTCGGCCAGGGTGCCCGTCTTTTCCGCGCTGGCGCCGCCGTACAAAATCAGCACGCGCGCATCGTGCGGCACCAGGGTGGACAATTTGGCGACGGTGTCGGCGCCGAACACGATCTTCGTCGGGTTATGGAATTCAAAATTCTTCATGCTGCTCCTTTATTATTAGACTGGTCGTCTAGAATGCGTTTCAAAAAAACGCGGACGTCTGTCATCCGCGTGTCTGGCGCCCTTATTGATCCGGCGGCAGCTGCAACATGGCCAGGGTCGCCCGCCAGGCCGTTTGCAAGGCGCTGGCGTCGCGCCGCAGCTTGGTCAGCATGGCCGCGCCCAGCCACAGCTGGTACAAAGTGGCTGCCATCTGGGCCGGGTCGGCCACCGATGGCAGCGTATCGTCCACCCTGCCCCGCGCGATGGCCAGGCCCAGCCTGGCGATGATGCGGTGGGTGCCGTCGAGCAGCGCCACGCGCATCGGCTCCGACATGTCGGCCACTTCGCTGCTCAGCTTGACCACCAGGCAGCGGCAATCACAGCCGCTGCCATCGAGGCTTTCGCTGGTCCAGCTGGCCCAATACGCCATCAGCGCCTGCGCCGCGCTCTGGCCGGGCTGGCCCAGCACGCGCTCCATTTCGTCCAGGTAGCCGGTGACGTAATCTTCCAGCATCGCTTCTCCAAACAATTCCTTGGATTTGAAGTAATGGTAGAACGAGCCCTTGGGCACGTCGGCGGCCGACAAAATCTCGTTCAGCCCCACCCCGGCAAAACCCTTGCGCGTGATGATGGCCTTGCCCTGGTCGATAATGTGCTGGCGCACGTCGGTGTATTCAGCTTTCATGCGAGCATGATAGCACAATTAGACCAGTCGTCTAGCATGAGTAAACCCGAAAGCAAATTCCGGGGTCGGACCCTGAGGGTCCGACCCCGGCAGTGCCGCATTTGGGTTTGCTTCCTGGAGCTCAGGCAAACTTCTTGAAATCCGGCTTCCTCTTTTCAAAGAAGGCCGTAAACGCTTCCTTCGCCTCCGCGCCGCCCAGCATGGCGCTGAACAGTTTGTTTTCCTCGGCGATGGCCGCCTTCATCGGCTCCATGCGGCTTTGCTTCATCAATCGCTTGGTGGCGCGGATGGAGGCCGCTGGCAAGGCCACCAGCTTGGCGGCCTGGCCTTGGGCGAAGGTCATCAATTCGTACAGGGGCACGACCTTCGAGACCAGGCCCATTTCCAGCGCTTCGCTGGCCGGGAACGACTCGCCCAGCATCAATTTTTCCGCCGCGCGCGGATAGCCGGCCAGTTGCGTGAGCAGCAGGCTGGAGCCGAATTCCGGGCACAGGCCCAGCTGCGTGAACGGCATCGAGAAGCTGGCATTGTCGGCCGCGTAAACGAGGTCGCAATGCATCAGCAAGGTGGTGCCGATACCGATGGCCGGGCCGGAGACGGCCGCCACCACGGGCTTGCTGCTGCCGTACAGGGCGCGCATGAACTGGAACACGGGGCGGTCATGGTCGAGCGAGCCATCTTTCGGGCGCGCCGTCTTCATGAAGTCATCGAGGTCGTTGCCGGCCGTGAAAATCTCGCGCTTGCCACAGATCAGGATGGAGCGCACTTCATCATCGGTCTCGGCCGCCACCAGCGCATCGGCCAGGGTCTGGTACATGGCGCCCGTGATCGCATTCTTGCGTTCCAGGCGGTTGAATTCCAGGGTCAGAATGCCCTCGCTCTTGCTGCACAAAATATCCATGTCGTCTCCAAAAAGATAAAGGGCGCCGAGGTATCCCCAGCGCCCAAGTTTGACCAACCTAATCTGACCTCTTACGTCACGACGCCCGGCAGATCAGACGCGCTCGAAAATGCCAGCTGCGCCCATGCCGGCACCCACGCACATCGTGACCATGCCGTACTTCTGCTTGGTGCGCTGCAGTGCGTGGATCACGGTGGCGGCGCGGATGGCGCCGGTGGCGCCCAGCGGGTGGCCCAGGGCGATCGCGCCGCCCATCGGGTTGACCTTCGATGGGTCCAGGCCCAGGTCGCCGATGACGGCCAGGGCTTGGGCGGCAAACGCTTCGTTCAGCTCGATCCAGTCCAGCTGGTCTTGCGTGATGCCGGCGGCGGCGCATGCTGCGGGAATGGCGAATTTCGGACCGATGCCCATGATTTCCGGCGGCACGCCGCGCACGGCGAACGAGGAGAATTTCGCCAGCGGGGTCAGGTTGTGCTCGCGCAGGATTTTTTCGCTGACGATCAGCAGCGCGCCGGCGCCATCGGACATCTGCGAGCTGTTGGCGGCCGTGACGGAACCCTTGGCGGCGAACACAGGCTTCAGTTTTGCCAGCGACTCCATCGACGAATCGGCGCGCGCGCCTTCGTCCGTGTCGACGGTGCGGCGCGTTACGTCGACCTGGCCGGTGGCCAGGTTCGGCGTGCGCGTGATGATTTCCACTGGCGTCGTTTCAGCCTTGAAGAAACCGGCTTGCTGCGCGGCGATGGCGCGGCGGTGCGATTCAACGGAGAACGCGTCCTGCTGTTCACGCGACACTTTCCATTGCTGCGCCACTTTTTCGGCCGTCAGGCCCATGCCGTAAGCCATGCCGATGTTTTCGTCGCTGAACATGTCCAGGTTCATCGATGGGTGGTGGCCCATCATCGGCACCATCGACATCGATTCGATGCCGCCGGCGATCATGACGTCGGCTTCGCCCACGCGGATGCGGTCGGCCGCCATGGCAATGGCCGTGATGCCCGAAGCGCAGTAACGGTTGACGGTGACGCCGCCAACGGTTTTCGGCAAGCCGGCCAGCAGCACCGAGTTACGCGCGATGTTGAAGCCCTGCTCCGCTTCCGGGAACGAGCAGCCGATGATGGCGTCGGTGATCAAAGCCGGGTCGAGGCCAGGCGCTTGCGCCAGGGCCGATTGCAGCACGCGCACCAGCAGGTCGTCCGGGCGGGTGTTCTTGAACATGCCGCGCGGCGCCTTGCCGATCGGGGTGCGGGTTGCAGAGACGATGTACGCGTCTTGAAGTTGTTTGCTCATTTTATGCTTTCAAAGATGTTGAACGAGGTTCGTGTTCTGTCGAATGTCCGGGACTGCTCAGGTAATCTCTTATCGCTTCTGCGACAAATACCAGTCCACCGTCACCTGTGCCGCCAGCGTGCCTTCGGCGTCGAAAATATCGACTGCCACGGGGAACGCCACCTTGCCATCCTGCGCCAGCTGCGCCTTCAAGGCAGCCAGGTCGCCCGGTACCCGGCCTTCGGCGCGCGTCGCGCCCCGGGCCACCTTCTGGTACTGGATGCGCGACTCCTTGGCCACCGGGCGCAAACCCGGTATCAGCTCGGCGAAGCCGCCAGCCATGGCCGCGCCGGAAGCCGTTTCGGCCAGGGTAAACAAGGCGCCCGCATGCTGCGTGCCCAGGTGATTATTCAGTTTTGGATCTTCCGGCATCGACACCTTCGAGGTGCCGGCGCCGATGTCGTCGATGCTGATCCCCAGCAGCCGCACGAAGGGCAAGGTGTCCATCATCTGTTGTTTGATACGGTCATACACCATGCTTGGCCTCACGCGCAGCAATACTTTAAATACCAACGACAGGATCGTCATCGACGTCAGGCTTAGTTGCGTACCGGCTTACCGGTTTGCATCATGCCCATGATCCGTTCCTGGGTTTTCGGATGGTTCAACAGCTCCAGGAATGCCTTACGTTCCATATCCAGCAGCCACTGTTCGCTGACGAAGCTGCCCTGGTCCACGTCGCCGCCCGATACGATCTCGGCGATCATCTCGCCCAGCTTGAAATCGTGCGCCGAAATGAAGCCGCCGTCGCGCATGTTGACCAGCTGCGCCTTGATGGTGCCCCAGCCGTAACGGCCCGTGACCTGGATCAGCGATGGGAGCGCTGGACGGAAGCCGGCGTCGAACATGGCGCGCGCTTCGACCTTGGCCACGTGCAGCAGCTCGTAGGCGTTGAACACGATCACGTCGTCTTCCTTCAGGTAACCCATCTTCTTCGCTTCCAGCGCCGACTTCGACACGTTGGCGGTGGCCGCATTGGTGAAGCCCGTCTTCAGGAATTGCAGGATGTCGTTACCCTTGGCTTCCTTGTAGGCGCGCTGCGCCGCTTCCTTCAAGCCGCCGCCGGCAGGAATCAGGCCCACGCCCACTTCCACCAGGCCGATGTACGACTCGATCGAGGCCACGCGCTTCGATGCGTGCAGGGCCAGTTCGCAACCGCCGCCCAGTGCCAGGCCAGCGACCGCGGCGATCACCGGCACGTTCGCATATTTCAGCGACATGAAGGTGTTCTGCAGTTCGGCGATGATCGGATCGACGGCTTTCACGCCGCCTTGCATGAATGCCGGCAGGGCCGATTGCAGGTCGGCGCCGGCCGAGAACGCGCCGCCTTCGGCTGCGTCGGCGTGCCAGATCACCAGACCCTTGAAGTTCTTCTCGGCTTCGGCCAGCGCGAGCTTGAGTCCATTAATCACGCCTTCGCCGATCACGTGCATCTTGGTCTTGAACGAGATGATCAGGACGTCGTCGCCCGTGTGCCAGACGCGCACGGATTCGTCTTCGAAGACGGTGGTACCGGCGGTCTTGCCGTCGATGGCGCCGCTGCCCAGGACGGGTGCGCGGAATGGCTGGCGGTCATACACGGACAGGGTCGAACGCGGCACGAAGCTGTTCGACACGGCGGAGTACGAACCTTCCGGCGTATGCACGCCGCCTTTTTCAGCAACCGGACCTTCGAAGACCCAGGCTGGCAACGGTGCGCTGCACAGCGCGTGGCCGGCGTCGATGTCTTCCTTGACCCAGTTGGCCACTTGCAGCCAGTTCGATGCCTGCCACGTTTCAAACGGACCCACGTTCCAGCCGAAGCCCCAGCGCATGGCGAAGTCGATGTCGCGCGCATTGTCGGCCACGGTGTCGAGGTGGATGGCGATGTAGTGGAAAGCGTCGCGGAAGATCGCCCACAGGAACTGGCCTTGCGGGTTCGTCGATTCGCGCAGCGCCTTCATCTTCTTGACCGGATCCTTTTCTTTCAGGATGCGGGCGATGATGTCGGCAGCCTTGGCGCCGCCGGCCACGTATTCACCGGTGGCGAAATCGAGGCGTTGAATCTCCTTGCCGACCTTCTTGTAGAAGCCTGCGCCGCTCTTCTGGCCCAGCGCGCCTTTTTCCACCAGCTTGGCCAGTACTTCCGGCGTCTTGTAGACGGCGGCGAACGGATCGTTCGGCAGGTAGTCCTGCATGGTCTTGATCACATGGCCCATGGTGTCCAGGCCGACCACGTCCGCCGTACGGAAAGTGCCCGATTTGGCGCGGCCCAGCTTGGCACCCGTCAAATCATCGACGACGTCCACGGACAGGCCGAATTTTTCCGCTTCGTGCACGATGGCCAGGATGCCGAACACGCCAACGCGGTTGGCGATGAAGTTCGGCGTATCCTTGGCGCGAACCACGCCCTTGCCCAGGGTGGTGGTCAAAAAGCCTTCCAGCTGGTCGCTGATTTCAGGCTTGGTGAACTCGGTCGGGATGATCTCGACCAGGTGCATATAGCGCGGCGGGTTGAAGAAGTGCACGCCGCAGTAGCGCGATTTCAGGTCGGCGTCGAAGCCTTCGGCCAGCTTGGTGATCGACAGGCCCGAGGTGTTCGAGGCGAAGATCGCGTTCGGGCCGATGTGCGGGGCCACCTTCTGGTACAGGTCGTGTTTCCAGTCCATGCGCTCGGCGATGGCTTCGATGATCAGGT
Source organism: Janthinobacterium sp. EB271-G4-3-2 (assembly GCF_020858035.1). Lineage (NCBI taxonomy): Bacteria > Pseudomonadati > Pseudomonadota > Betaproteobacteria > Burkholderiales > Oxalobacteraceae > Janthinobacterium > Janthinobacterium sp. EB271-G4-3-2. The sequence continues at coordinate 158,166 of NZ_JACYMG010000008.1, forward strand.
CGCAACCGGCCAGCAGGTCCAGGTTGTCTTCGTAGTTGGCCACCTGGATCAGCGCGGCGTCATCCTTGTTGCCCAGCGGGGCAGGCGACAGCTTTTTCAGGTTCTCGATGGCGCGCAGCACGATGCCATTCTTTGGACCCTCCTTGGCCGGCAGGTCGAACAGCACGACCGGCACTTTCGCGTTGATGCAATGGGCGGCGATCTGCGCGCCCATCACGCCGGCGCCGAGGACGGCTACTTTTTTAACGATGAAATTGGTCATATTTTCCTCAAGTCTTAGAACAGGTCTGCGTCGAGTGCCATCAGGTTGGCCGAACCGGAACGCGCCTGACGGATCAGGGTTGCCGTCTCAGGCTGCAAGCGGGCGAAGTAGAAACGTGCGGTAGCCAGTTTGGCGGTATAGAACTTGTCGCCGCTGGATTCTTTTTCGAGGGCGATCTTGGCCATCTGCGCGAACAGGTAGCTGTAGATCATGTGGCCGACGACGCGCAGGTAAGGCACGCATGCCGCGCCCACTTCGTCAGGGTTCTGGAAGGCCTTCATGCCGATTTCCATGGTCAGCTTGGTGACTTTGTCGCCCAGGTCGCCCAGTGGCGTGACGAATTCGCTCATCGCTTCATCGGTGCCGTTGTCTTCGACGAAAGCCTTGATCTTTTCGCCGAACTTGCGCAGCTTGGCGCCGTTGTCGCCGAGGATCTTGCGGCCCAACAGGTCCAGCGACTGGATCGTGTTCGTGCCTTCGTAGATCATGTTGATGCGCGCGTCGCGCACATACTGTTCCATGCCCCATTCCGAGATGTAGCCGTGGCCGCCGAACACTTGCATCGCGTCCGAGGTGGCGATCCAGGCGTTGTCGGTAATGAAGGCCTTGATGACAGGGGTCAGCAGCGCCACTTCGTCGGCCGCTTCCTTGCGCACGTCGGCGTCCGGGTGGTGCAGTTCGCGGTCGATCTGCAGCGCCACGTACGAGGTGAAAGCGCGCGCGCCTTCCGCGTAGGCTTTACCCGTCAGCAGCATGCGGCGCACGTCAGGATGCACGATGATGCGGTCGGCCGGCAGTTCCGGGTTCTTGATGCCGGACAGCGAACGCATTTGCGTGCGGTCCTTGGCGTAGATCAGCGCGTTCTGGTAGGCGATTTCCGTCAGGCCCAGCGACTGCATGCCCACGCCCAGACGGGCCGCGTTCATGAAGACGAACATGGCGTTCAGACCCTTGTTCGGCTGGCCGATGATCCAGCCTTTCGCGCCGTCCAGGTTCATCTGGCAGGTCGAATTGCCGTGGATGCCCATTTTTTCTTCGATGGCGCCGCAGGTGATCGGGTTGCGTTCGCCGACCGTGCCGTCCGCGTTCGGCAGGAATTTCGGCACCAGGAACAGCGAGATGCCTTTCGAGCCTTCCGGCGCATCCGGCACGCGGGCCAGCACCAGGTGCAGGATGTTTTCCGCCATGTCGTGCTCGCCGGCCGAGATGAAGATCTTGTTGCCGGTGATGGTCCAGGAACCGTCCGCCTCAGGCAGCGCTTTCGAGCGCAGCAGGCCCAGGTCGGTGCCGCAATGCGGTTCGGTCAGGCACATGGTGCCCGTCCATTCGCCCGACACCAGTTTCGGCAGGTAGACTTCCTTCTGGTGGTCGGTGCCGTGTTCCTTCAGGCACTCGTAGGCGCCGTGCGACAGGCCCGGGTACATGGACCAGGCCTGGTTCGACGAGTTCAGCATTTCATAGAACGAATTGTTCAGCACGACAGGCAAGCCCTGGCCGCCGTATTCCGGATCGCAAGCCAGTGCCGCCCAGCCGCCTTCGACGTACTGCTTGTAGGCTTCTTTAAAACCTTTAGGCGTGGTCACGCTTTTCGTGACGGGGTCGTGGTGGCAGCCCTCGCGGTCGCCGGAATGGTTCAACGGGAACAGTACTTCGGAGGTGAATTTGCCGCCCTCTTCCAGCACCTGGTTGATGATGTCGGCGTCGACGTCGGCGTACGACGGCATTTGCTTCAGTTCTTCTTCCACTTGCAGGAATTCATGCAGGACGAATTGCATATCCCGGATTGGCGCGACGTATTGACCCATAATTTTCTCCTGAAGGCGATTAGCTAAAGTGTTGTACTTGTAAGTGCGTGTGCGTTGTTGCGGATACTGCCTGACGGCTTATTTGCTTGTGACGGAATTCTGGTACGACGCCAGCAGGCGGATAAAGCCCGCTTGCGCCCGTTCGATGCTGCCCGGCACGCGCAGGAAGCGCGCGTCGTGATGCAGGGCCAGGATCAGGCCATACATCTCGTACACCAGCTGCTGGGCGTCCGTATCCGCTTTCAGGTCGCCCGTGGCGATCGATTGCTCGACACAGCGCAGCAGCGCGCCCTGCCAGGCCCGCACCATGGCCACGAGGGCCTCGCGGATGGGACCGGGACGGTCGTCATACTCGACGGCGCCGCTGATATAGATGCAGCCGGAAGCGATTTCCACGCTGACCCGCTTGACCCAGCGCGCAAACATCGATTGCAGGCGCTGGATGCCGCGTGGTTCCTTCATGCTGGGGAAAAAGACTTCTTGCTCGAAACGATAGTGGTAGAGCTTCAGCACTTCCATCTGCAAGTCTTCGCGCGAGCCAAAGTGGGCAAACACGCCCGACTTGCTCATGTTCATTTTGTCCGCAAGCAACCCGATGGTCAGGCCTTCCAGTCCGTCGCGGCTGGACAGGTCCAGCGCCACGTCGAGGATGGCTGCACGGGTCAGTTCGCCCTTGCGCATGAATTTGACTGAAGTATTCAAGAGGTCCGTTCTCAAAGTGAGGTTGCCGATCTGGCGGACGGAAGCGAGGGTAAAAAAAAGCACGCCTCGAAAAAATCCGAACGCTCGTACTATTATCCACTACCACGTAAAAGTCAAACGGGAACTTTAGAGCCGGCGTTCTATTGGTGCGGCGCAGCATTTTTTTGCCGCGTGTTTGTAGCGATTTCAGGCAGGCAAAAGCGTCGCGCGCCCTTGCCGCCTGGGTAGCAGCGCGCCTCAGTCGAGGTCGCCTGCCTTGCTCAATTGACGGCGGTCGCGCTTGGTCGGCCGCCCCTTGATGGTGCTGCCCGGCTCGCGGAACAGCTTGCGGTCCTCGGCCAGCTGCTCGCGGCGGGCGATGCTGGCCGGCGTTTCCGCATACAGCAGGCGCGCCACGGGCGCCGCGCCGCGCTTGTCGGACAGGCCCAGCACAGCCACTTCCCATGTCTCCGCGCCATTGTCGATGGCCAGCTCGTCGCCCACGCGCACGCTGCGCGCCGGTTTCACGCGCTCGCCGCCCACTTTGACCTTGCCCGTATCGACGGCTTCGCTGGCCAGCGAACGCGTCTTGAAGAAGCGCGCCGCCCACAGCCATTTGTCCAGCCTTACCGTTGTCATCTCGCTCATGCGTACTTGCCTACTGAAAAAATGCGCATCACCAGCCGGTACGCGAGGAACGCGGCTTCATAGCCGATGCGCCGGAAGCGGCCGATGTGCTTGAAATCGTCCTGGTGAATGACGATGCCGTCGGCCACGCCCTGCTCGATATGCTGGCGCAAGCTTTGCGCGAAAGCCACGTCCTTGATCACCACATTCGCTTCCTGGTTCAGGAACAGGCTCAGCGCGTCAATATTGCTGGAGCCCACCGTCGCCCAGTCGTCATCGACGACGGCCACCTTGGCGTGCAATTGCGTCTTGCGGTATTCGACGATTTTCACGCCGGCGGCCAGCAGTTTCGGATAAAACGAATGCGCCACGGCATCCTGCATGCGGAACTCGCCCACGCCGATCAACAAGACCACGTCGACGCCCCGCTGGGCCGCCTGGGCCAGCGCGTGGCGCAGCTTGTGTCCGGGCGCGAAATACGGGTTGGCCAGCATCACGCTTTTCCTCGCCTGGCCCAGCGCCTGCAGGTAGGCGCGCTGGATGGTGCGGCGGTTGCGCAGGTTGTCGCGCACGACAAAGCCGGCCACGACGGGGTTCTTCGCCAGCTCCTTGCTGACGACGCGCATCTTGCGGTACAGCTTGATACGCCGCACCAGATTCATCTTGCCCAAGCGCGCCCACTGCGCCTGTACCTCTTCGTGGATGGCGTCGACCAGCGGGCCCTTCACCTGCACGGCGAAATCCCAGCGCGGCGCTTCCAGGCTGATGTTGTGGTCGTAGTCGCAAAACATGTCGTCGTTGATATTGATGCCGCCCACCAGGGCGATCTCGCCATCGGCCACACAGATCTTGCGGTGCGTGCGCGTGATGCCGCGCCGGAACCACGGGTTGAAGATGCGGTGGTGCACGCCGGCCGCTTCCAGTTGCGCATGCATGGCATTGACCCGGCGGTTGCCCGTGCCGAACCAGTCCGTGATCATGCACACGAGCACGCCGCGCGCGGCGGCACGCTTGAGCGCGTCGAGCACCAGGGTGCCTGTGGCGTCGTCGGCAAAGATATACGTTTCGAAATAGACTTCCGAGTGCGCGCCGTCGATGGCGGCGATCAGCGCAGGAAAGTAATCGGTGCCGCAATACAGCAGCTTGATGTCGTTGTGGGCGATGAAATTGACTGTACGCATGCCGGCAGTCTACGCGAGTTTCAAGGCAGCAACTATCGGCGCGTGGTCCGACAGTTTTGCCCACAGGGTGCCATGCATCACTTGCGCGCCTTCCACGTGGAAACCGCGCACATAGATGCGGTCCAGGCGGAACCACGGCAAGGCGGCGGGAAAGGTACGCGCCGGCACGGGGATCGGCGTTTTCGTCTGGCGCCGCGCCAGGGTGCGCACCAGGTCGCCCAGGGCCGAGTTCGACGCGCGCTGGTCGAATACCTCGACCACGCCCAGCGCATTGCGCAGCTTGTCGCTGAGCGTGTTGCGCCAGTCGTTGAAATCGCCGGCAATGATGACGGGTTCGCCATCCGGCGCCGATTCCATCACGGCGTCGATCAGCGCCTGCGTCTGGCGGCCCCGTCCCGACTCGAACAGGCCCAGGTGGACGACATAGCAGTGCACGTCGGCCTGCGGCGTCTTGAGCACGCAATGCAGGATGCCGCGCTGCTCGTAGGCATGGTCGGAGACGTCATGGTTGGTTTGCGAGGCGATGGGAAACTTGCTGAGCAAGGCGTTGCCATGGTGGCCGTGATCGTACACGGCATTCATGCCATACGCGGAATGGTGCTCGGCGCCGGCAAAGAACTCGTGCTGCGACGCTTCAGGCCAATGCTTGTGGCCGTTTTTCTCGGCGCCATAGCGGGCCGCATTGCGGTCGTGCTTGCCTTGCACTTCCTGCAAAAAGACGACATCGGCATGGAACAGGGCGATCGCCTGTTTTAAAGCATGCACGCGGGGCAAGCCCCGCACGGAGGAGACACCTTTGTGAATATTATAAGTTGCTACGCGGATTTTCATGCATTGATTCTACTCCCAGACAGGCCCCGCGCGGCGCCAGCGTAGGTGCGCGTGCGCACCCAAGTCCCACTTTATCTGCCTGCCATCACGTGCAGCAAGCTATCGATGGCACTGATGCTGCCCACCACCATGCCGATCACCCACACGCCCTTCACCAGACTGGGTGCGCTGCTCCAGCTGAAGGCGCCACGTCCGCCGGCAAAGCAACGGGGATGCAGGAGAAATCCCAGCATCAGCAAGGGCAAGCCCGCCTGCGGCAAGCGGGCGGGCGGCTGATCGGAAAAACACACGGCATACAGGGCGCCAACGATCCAGGACAGGAATATGGCGCCCAAGAGACGCTGCTGAAAAGAAAGTTGAGACCAGTTCAGCATGAAAACCTTTCGTCATGAAGTGGAATTACCATTAAAGCAATAATACCATATGACAATTATTTGAACACTTAAGCCAGCATGCGTCCCACGCCCGCCGTCACGCTGACGAGCAGCGCGGTAATGCCGGCCGCCCAGACGATCTTGACCAGCAACGGCGCGCCGCGCCAGGCCACCGTGCGCTTGCCCTTGGCAAACGCGCCCGGATGCAGCAGCCAGCCGATCGCCATCAGCGGCATGCCGATCGGCGGCGTGCGGCCGGGCACGGTGGAGCCAAACAGCAGGAAGATAAAGCACAGGCAGAAAACGATGCCCAGGGTGCCCAGCAGTTTTTGCTGCGCAGTCAAATGTAACCAGTTCAACATGAAATGCTTTCTAGGGAAATCAAATGGGACGCGCCAGGCCCGTCATGGCCGGCAATTGCAGAATCGCTTCCGCGTTGGACGACGAGAAACAACGGTCGGCCGCCGCCAGGTACGGCAGCCACGCGTATTGCAAGTGTTCGCGCGGGCTCAGGGTGATGGCGATATCGCGCGGCACTTGCACGCTGAACACGTGTTCCGTGTTGCGCGTCACGCCGGGCGCATAGCGGTGGCGCCAGATCGGATAGATCTCGTACACGTTCGACAAGTTCCAGTCGCGCAGCACGATATCGTGTCCATCGGCGACGATGCCGGTTTCCTCGGCCAGTTCGCGCGCGGCCGTCTGCGGCAGCGGTTCATCGACGGCATCGACGGAACCCGTCACCGATTGCCAGAAGCCGGGCTGGCCCGCGCGTTCGATGAGCAAGACGTCAAGGTCAGCCGTATGAATGACGACCAGCACGGAAACAGGGATTTTATGAGTCATATCAACAATGAAAAAGGCGCCACGACAGCGCCTTTTTTTGCATAGTGGATCAAACAGCGGCCGCCGGGGCAGCCGCATGCTTCATTACACTACTTTAGGCTCGGCGCTGCGCAAACGGATGTGCAGTTCACGCAATTGCTTCTCGTCCACTTCCGACGGCGCATGCGTCAGCAAGTCTTGCGCGCGCTGGGTTTTCGGGAAGGCGATCACGTCGCGGATCGATTCGGAACCCGTCATCATGGTCACGATACGGTCCAGGCCGAATGCCAGGCCGCCATGCGGTGGCGCGCCGTATTGCAGGGCGTCGAGCAGGAAGCCGAACTTCAGCTGCGCTTCTTCGGCATCGATCTTCAACGCGCGGAACACTTTCGACTGCACTTCTTCGCGGTGGATACGGATCGAACCGCCGCCCAGTTCCCAGCCGTTCAAGACCATGTCGTAGGCCTTGGCGATGCAGGCGCCCGGATCGCTTTCCAGCATGTCTTCATGGCCGTCTTTCGGCGCCGTGAATGGATGGTGGGTCGCCGTCCAGCGGTCCGCTTCTTCATCGTGCTCGAACATCGGGAAGTCGACCACCCACAATGGCTTCCACACGTCTTCGAACAGGCCGGCTTTCTTGCCGAACTCGCTGTGACCGATTTTCACGCGCAGCGCGCCGATGGCGTCGTTGACGACTTTCGCCTTGTCCGCGCCGAAGAAGATCAGGTCGCCGTCTTGCGCACCGGTCTGCTCGAGGATCGTGGCCAGCACGTCGGCCGGCAGGAACTTGACGATCGGCGACTGCAAGCCTTCAGGACCCTTGGCTTTCTCGTTGACCTTGATGTAGGCCAGGCCCTTGGCGCCGTAGATGGCGACGAACTGGGTGTAGGCATCGATTTCCGAACGGGGCATGCTGCCGCCTTGCGGTACGCGCAGGGCCACCACGCGGCCGCCTTTCATGTTGGCGGCGCCGTTGAAGACCTTGAATTCGACCGACTTCATGACTTCCGTCAAGTCCGTGAAGGCCAGCTTGACGCGCATGTCCGGCTTGTCGGAACCGTACAGGCCCATCGCTTCGGCGAAATCCATCACCGGGAACGGGTTCGGCAGGTCGATGTCCAGGGTGTTCTTGAAGACGACGCGGATCATGTCTTCGAACAGGTCGCGGATTTCCTGTTCCGTCAGGAACGAGGTTTCGCAATCGATCTGCGTGAATTCAGGCTGGCGGTCAGCGCGCAAGTCTTCGTCGCGGAAGCACTTGGTGATCTGGTAGTAACGGTCGAAGTTAGCAACCATCAACAGTTGCTTGAACAACTGTGGCGATTGCGGCAAGGCGAAGAAGCTGCCCGCGTTGACGCGCGACGGCACCAGGTAATCGCGCGCGCCTTCTGGCGTCGACTTGGTCAGCATCGGCGTTTCGATGTCGATGAAGCCCAGCGCGTCGAGGTACTTGCGCACTTCCATCGTCACCTTGTAGCGCAGGCGCAGATTGTTTTGCATTTGCGGGCGGCGCAGGTCCAGCACGCGGTGCGTCAAACGCGTCGTTTCCGACAGGTTGTCGTCGTCCAGCTGGAACGGCACGGGCACGGAAGGGTTCAGCACTTCCAGTTCCGAGCAGACCACTTCGATCTTGCCCGACTTCAGGTTGTTGTTGATCGTGCCTTCGATACGGTTGGTCACGACGCCCGTCACGCGCAGGCAGAATTCGTTGCGCACGGCTTCGGCGACCTTGAACATTTCCGCTTGTTCCGGGTTGCAAACGATTTGCACCAGGCCTTCACGGTCGCGCAAGTCGATGAAAATCAGGCTGCCGTGGTCGCGGCGGCGATGTACCCAGCCGCACAGGCTGACGGTTTGTCCCAGCATGGCTTCGGTAACGAGGCCGCAATATTCAGTACGCATAGACATAAAATTCTCAGTTCAGGTTAGTGAGTGTTCAATCCGGCCACGTCCCGCATGGGACGCCTGCCTTTATTCTTTGGCTGCCGGGGCCGGTACAGCAACAACTTCCGCAGGCGCCACCACGCCCATCGAGACGATATATTTGAGCGCCGCATCGACGCTCATGTCGAGTTCGACGACATCGCTGCGCTTCATCATCAGGAAAAAGCCCGATGTCGGGTTCGGCGTCGTCGGCACGTACACGCTGACAAAATCGCCCACCAGGTGGTTCGCCGCATCGCCGCCCGGCACGCCCGTCAGGAAAGCGATGGTCCACGAGTTCTGATGCGGATATGGCACCAGCACGGCCTTGCGGAACGCATTGCCCGACGGGGAAAACAGGGTATCGGACACTTGCTTGACGCTCGAATACAGGGAATTGACGATGGGTATGCGTTGCAGCAATTTTTCCCACAGCTTCACCACGTAATTGCCGACCAGGTTATTCGTCAGCAAGCCCGTGAAGAACACGATCAGTACCGTCAATACCGTGCCCAGGCCGGGAATGGTGCTCAGCGCGGGAACCTTGTGGCCGAACCAGACGCTGGGCTGCGTACTGCCGGGCACCAGCAACAGCGACTGGTCCATCGTGCTGATCACCAGATTCAGGACCCAGGCCGTAATGGCCAGGGGCACCAAAATCAGTAATCCGGTAATAAAGTATTTACGCATCGGTTTCTCGGTAATGGATCGTATCGGCGCGGCGCGCTCTCAGTCCGCTTTCGGCGCGGTTGCAGCCGGGGCGGGCGCAGGTGCGGCAGCAGGCGCGCTGTCGGCGGCCGGGGCAGGCTTGGCGTTATCGGCCGGGCCCGTCGGAATGGCCGTGGTGGGCGCCGTGCCGCCGCGGAAATCGGTCGCGTACCAGCCAGTGCCCTTCAATTGGAAACCGGCGGCCGTCAATTGTTTCTTGAAACTGGGCTTGCCGCACGACAGGCACACCGTCAGTACTGGATCGGAGATCTTTTGCAAGACATCCTTGGCAAAACCACACTCGTCACAACGGTAAGCGTAAATCGGCATCTCTACTCCGAGAAAATCATCAAAAACCCTGAATTATAAAGCTTTTCCTTTGCCATCAACGGAAATTGACCGGTCCGCCTCAGTCCGCCCGGCGGCGCCAGCTCATCCAGCGCTCCTTGCCGGCGAAGACGGCGATGGAATCAGCGACGGCTTCATCGGCCAGGCAGTCGAAATGCGGGGCCAGCAATTCCTGCAGTTTCTCCTTTGAAATACCAAATGGCGGTCCCTTGGCATTATCGTCAAAGAAAAAGTAACCGGCCAGCATGGCGCCCGGCGCCAACAGCTGCGCCCAGCGGGCGGCCACTTGCGGCCACATGGCGCGCGGCATGGCACAGAGGAAAGCCCGCTCGTAGATCAGGTCCAACGGCGCTGTGGGCTGCCAGGCGAAGAAATCGGCTTCCACCACCTGCCCTGCCCGCTCGCCCAGCTGGGCACGCGCGGCGGCCACGGCAGCCGGCGAAAAGTCGATGGCCGTGGCATCCCAGCCGTGATCGAGCATGAAAACCAGCTCATAGGCCGAGCCGCAGCCGGGAATCAGGCAGCGCAGCGGCGCCGGGCTGCCCGCGACGAAGCTGCGCAGGCGCGTGGGCACGCCGCCGTGATCCCAGGGCGTGAATTGCTTTTCGAAACGTTCGTCCCAGAAGGCGGGCGAGAGCGGGTCGCGGGTTTGGAAGTCAGCCATCACTTACGTCCTCAGCCTTTAAAACGGCAGTTGATGCCAGCGCATGAACACTTGCAAGCCCAGCGCGCCGAGGGCGAAGGCGCCCACGAAGTACACGATAAAGCTCAGCAAGCGGTTCGTCTGGCGTTGTTCCGCCAGCAAGGTTTTCATCAGTTCCACATCGTTTTCACGCGGCTCGCCATGCACGGTCAAGGCCTGGTGCAGCAAGCGCGGCAGTTGCGGGAAGATGTGCGCATAACGGGGCGCCTCGGCGCGCAAGCGCTCCATGAAGCCTTGCGGACCCACCTGGTTGCTCATCCATTTTTCCAGGTAGGGCTTGGCCGTTTGCCACAGGTCCAGTTCCGGATCCAGCTGGCGGCCCAGTCCTTCGATATTGAGCAGGGTCTTTTGCAGCAGCACCAGTTGCGGCTGCACTTCCACGTTGAAGCGGCGCGAAGTCTGGAACAGGCGCAGCAAAACTTGCCCAAAAGAAATATCCTTCAGCGGCCGGTCGAAGATCGGTTCACAGCAGGCGCGCACGGCCGCTTCCAGCTCATCGACGCGCGTGTCTTTCGGCGCCCAGCCCGATTCGATGTGCGCCTCGGCCACACGCTTGTAGTCGCGGCGGAAGAAGGCGAGGAAGTTTTGCGACAAATAATCCTTGTCGTAGTCGTTCAAGGTTCCCACGATGCCAAAGTCGAGCGCGATGTAGCGGCCGAACGACTCGGGCGCGATCGACACGAGAATATTGCCCGGATGCATGTCCGCATGGAAAAAGCCGTCGCGGAACACTTGCGTGAAGAAAATCTCCACGCCATCGCTGGACAGTTTGCGCAAATCCACGCCGGCCGCCACCAGGCGCTCCGTCTGCGACACGGGAATGCCGACCATGCGCTCCATGACGATGACGCTGCTGGAACAGTAATCCCAGTGCATTTCCGGCACCAGCAGCAAGTCCGAGTTGGCGAAGTTGCGGCGCAGCTGGCTGGCGTTGGCCGCTTCGCGCATCAGGTCCAGCTCGTCGTGCAGATATTTGTCGAACTCGCCCACTACCTCTTTCGGTTTCAAACGCTTGCTGTCGGCCCACAGGCGGCTGGTCCAGTCGGCGGCGATATGCATCAGGGCCACATCCTCATCGATCAGCTTTTTCATGCCCGGGCGCAAGACCTTCACGGCCACTTCGCGGCCATCTTTCAGGGTAGCGAAGTGCACCTGGGCAATCGAGGCGGACGCCACCGGTTCGCGCTCGAAGTGGGCAAACAACTGATCCGGGTGCGCGCCGAGCGACTTGGTGATTTGCGCGATGGCCAGGTCGGAATCAAACGGCGGCACGCGGTCTTGCAGGCGCGCCAGTTCTTCGGCGATGTCGAGCGGCATGAGGTCGCGCCGGGTCGACAGCACCTGGCCGAATTTGACGAAAATCGGGCCCAGCTCTTCCAGCGCCAGGCGCAGGCGCAAGCCCCGTGGCGACGACAGGTCGCGCCAGAAAATCAGGGTGTCGATCAATTTGGCGGTGCGGGGAACTTGCAGACCAGAAATCGCTATCTCATCCAGACCGTACTTGATGGAAACACGGATGATTTTAAACAGGCGCAGGAATTTCAATATCATGTAGACAAATCCGGTGAGGAAGACTGCGGCTGGACGGCGGCGGCCGCCTTTTCCAGCCGGGCAAGGCGCTTGGCCAGGCGTTCGACGTCATCGCGCACGCGCGTCACGCCAGCGGAATACTCTTGCAAGGTGGAAGGACGAATCAGCATGGGCTGTTCGTCGAGAAAATATTCGGCCACGTTTTCCGCCAGCTTTTGCTGGCCCGTGCGCACAAAGGCGGCCGCATCCTTCGCGCCGGCAACGAGACGCGTGGCCAGCACGGGCCCGACCACCTTTTCCAGGTCGTGCTCGGCTTCCCAGCGCAAACCCTTGCTCAATTGCGAAATCGCATTGGCAAACTCGGCATCGCCTTCGATCTTGACGTAGGAAAACGCCCGCTCGCGGTTTTGCAGGATCAGCGGCACGTCGGACAATTTCACGCGGATGGTGACGTTGGCCGGCATGTCGGACGGCGCCGTACCGGGAGCCGCTTCCAGCATGCCGGCGCTGTCGACGCGCAGGCGCAGGGCCACGGCGCCCGTGTCGATGCAAGCCAGCTTGCCGGCGTGCACGGCCAGCTGCTGGCGCGCCCACGGCTCTTGCGCCAGCAAGTGGTTGATGGTTGCAATGACGGGCGTCATCAGGGAAAGGTCGGAAAGTGGTGCCATCTATATACAGCGCGCCAGGCGCGCCCCTAAAAAGAAAAAACCGCCCGTAAAACAACGTGGGCGGTTTCGATCTTACCAGTTCAGCAGGCAATATCTGTTAAGCATCATGCATTCCGCATGGACTTAAGCCAATATTCAGCAAGTTTTTGCAATTAATTCAATTGCTGGATGCCTGCCAGGACCCAGCCGCTATTGCCGCTGACGGGTTTCGACATATTCCACACTTCCGCGAACGGTTCCGCTGCCGCGCCCGGCGCCGAACGGATCAGGCCCACAAACTTCACGCTGGCCAGGTAATCGTTGACGCTCGTCTCGATACCCAGCAGTTCGGCATCGATGGTCACGACGTCCGTAAAGTCCGGCTGCGCACCCCGCTCCTGGATCTGCATGCGCAATTCCGCATACACTTCCGGCGACGTGAATTCGCGGATATCGTTGACGTCGGCCTTGTCCCAGGCCGCTTGCAGGCGAATGAAATTGCTTTTCGCGTGGCGCAGGAAGGCATCCTTGTCGAAGTCGCTTGGTACGCCCCATGGCGCGGCAGCCGGCACCGGTTTGTCCAGGCCTACGCCGGACGAGACAGGCTGCAGCGGCGGCAGCGGTGGAATGCGCGAACCGATGTCAGGCACGTTGCCCGCTGGCGCAGGCTGGTTGCCGAAGCCGGCGAACGGCGCATTGCCGCTGCTGTTGCCAGCACGCTTGCCGCGCACCATGCGGTAGATGAAGAAGACCACGCCAGCGAGCAAAGCCACCATCAGCAAGGTGCTGATCATGCTGGCCAGGGCGCCGCCCAGGCCGAAGTGCGACAGCAGCGCGCCCAGACCCAGACCCAGCAAGGCGCCGCCCAGCAAGCCCTTCCAGCGGCTCGGTGCCTTGGCGGCAGGCGCCGGCGCGGGAGCCGGCGCCGGTTGCGCCTGGCGTGGCGCGGCGGCCGGTGCCGGCGCTGGGGCCGGTGCGGGCGCCTGGCGGCTCACGTTCTGCGACTGACGACCTATCGAACGGCCACCGCCCATGGGACGGGCCAGCGCCTCGCCCAGCATGGATACCGTGGTCGCGGCCAGCATCATGCCGACCATAAATTTCTTCAATTTCATTCCATCTCCTAAAATCACCAACGTTGATGCATTACATCTTGATACCGGTGTGCAAAGCGGCAATGCCTGCCGTCAAATTGTAGTACTGCACGCGCTCCAGGCCCGCCGTTTCCATCATGCTCTTCAGGGTTTCCTGGTCCGGGTGCATGCGGATCGATTCTGCCAGGTAGCGATAGCTTTCCGCGTCACCGGCGATTTTCTGCCCGAACCACGGCAAGACCGAGAACGAATACAGGTCGTACGGCTTTTGCAGGGGAGCGGCCACCTTGGAAAACTCCAGCACCAGCAGCTTGCCGCCCGGTTTCAGCACGCGGCGCATTTCCGCCAGCGCCACATCCTTGTGCGTCATGTTGCGCAAGCCAAAGGCCACGCTGACACGGTCGAAATAGTTATCGGGGAATGGCAGTTTCTCCGCGTCACACAACATGGTGGGGGTGAGCAAGCCGCGATTCAAGAGGCGGTCGCGGCCCACGCGCAACATCGATTCATTGATATCGGTCAGCCAGACTTCGCCGGTAGGGCCCGCCTGCTTGGCGAATGCCTTCGACAGGTCGCCCGTGCCGCCGGCAATGTCGAGCACTTTGAAACCGGGGCGCACGCCCGCGTTGGCAATGGTGAACGTCTTCCACAGACGGTGCAGCCCGCCCGACATCAAGTCGTTCATCACGTCGTATTTGGCAGCGACGGAATGGAACACCTTGGCGACTTCGCGCACTTTGTCGTCTTCTGCAACTGTTTTGTATCCGAAATGGGTCGTATTGGTCATGGTAGGCAGTCTGTTTGAACTTGGGAGCATTATACAAGCGGCAGGCGCATTTCCCCGTGACGCCGGAGAAGGTATTGCCTTTCCACTGCATTCTCAGCCAGCATGGCCGCCCGCGCATACGCCGCCAGCGCCCCCGGCCGGTCGCCCTGGCGGCGCAGCAAGTCGGCCCGGGCCGCATGCAGATAATGCGATAGCGCCAGGCTGGGCACGGCTTCCAGGCGATCGAGCCACGCCAGCCCGTGTGCGGCGCCATGCGCCATGGCGCAGGCGATCACGGCATTGAGCAAGATCAACGGTTCCGGCTTGTGCCGCAGCAAAGCGCCGTACAGGGCGCTGATCTGGCGCCAGTCCGTCTGGCTGGCCGTGGGCGCTTTGGCGTGCAAGGCGGCGATCGCCGCCTGCAGCTGGTATGGCCCTGGCGCGCGCGCTGGCAAGGCCAGTTCCAGCACGGCCAGACCCTCGGCAATCAAGTCCCCCTGCCACAGGCGCCGGTCCTGCTCTTCCAGGGTCAGCAAATGCCCCTCGTGCGACAGACGGGCCGGGCCGCGTGACGCCTGCAGCAGCATCAGGGCCAATACGCCCTGCACTTCGGGCTGGCCCGGCTGCAGGCTGTCGAGCAGACGCCCCAGGCGCAGCGCCTCGGCGCACAGGTCCGCACGCAGCAGGGTGTCGCCGCCGCTGGCGCAATAGCCTTCGCTGAACACCAGGTAAATCACGTGCAGCACCTGCGCCAGCCGTTGCTGCAATTCTTGCTCCGGCGGCAACTCGAAGGGGATGCGCGCTTCCGCGATCTTGCGCTTGGCGCGCAATAGCCGCTGCGACAGGGCCGCTTCCGCCACGCCGAAGGCGCGCGCGATCTCGCCCGTGGACAGCCCACACAGGGTGCGCAGGGCCAGCGCCACCTGCGCCTCGGGCGCCAGCGCAGGGTGGCAGCAGATGAACAGCAGGCGCAGGCGGTCGTCCTCGATGGGCGGCGCTTCCACCGCCACGGCCGCAGTCAGGCTGGCTAGCCGGGCCTCGGCATCGCTGACGCTCTTGCCCGCCCGGCGCACGTGATCGAGGCCCGCGTTGCGCGCAACGGCACTGAGCCAGGCGGCGGGATTATCGGGGATGCCCGTGCGCGGCCACAGTTCCAGCGCCTTGCGGCACGCTTCCTGCAGCACGTCTTCCGCCAGGCCCAGGTCGCCGAAACGCCGCATCAGGCCGGCCAGCACCCTGCCCCTTTCCTGGCGAAAGACGTGCTCGACGGCCGCAATGGCGTCGCCGGCCATGTTTATGCCGTGACAGGCCGCACTTCGATGGTGCCCAGCGAGGCCACCGGGCAGCGCCCGGCCCAGGCCAGCGCCTCGTCCAGATTGGCGCAGTCGAGCAGATAGTAGCCGCCCAGCTGTTCCTTGGTTTCCGCGAACGGTCCATCCGTGATGACGGGCTTGCCACTGCGCACCCGCACGCTGGTGGCACTGCCCACGGGCGCCAGCTCGGCGCCCCCGCGCAGCACGCCGGCCGCCTCCAGCGCCTGCGTATAGCTGGCAAAGTCGGCCATCAGGCTGGCCATCTGCTCGTCTGGCATGGCGGCATAGCGCGCCTCGTCGGCGTAGATCAGGATCATGTATTCCATAGTCTCTTCTCCAAAAGAAAAATGCCCGCAAGCGCGGGCATTCATACGACGAATGGGGCGGCGGCAATCCGACAAGCTTACCGCATTATTTTTTCAGCTTAATGCTTATGCCCGCAGCTCGGTCCATGCACATGGCCGCCGGACGACTGCTTGACCGTCATGTCGGCCTTGGCGTCGCGGCCGCTGTCGCCGGGATAGCCGGCTGCCGCCAGCTGGTCCAGGTAGGCTTGCCACAGCTTGTCTTTTTCCGCGCCCAGCTTGTACAAGTATGCCCAGGTGTACAGGCCGGAATTATGGCCATCGCTGAAGGTGGGCTGCACGGCGTAGTTGCCGACCGGCTCCAGGCCCGTGATGCCGACCAGGCGCTTGCCTAATTGCAAGGTTTCCTGGCCCTTGCCATGGCCCTGCACTTCAGCCGATGGCGAGTACACGCGCAGGTATTCGAACGGCAGCGCAAATTCGCTGCCATCGTCGAAAGCCACGTCGAGCACGCGCGACTGGTTATGCACGGTCAAGCCGGTCGGTTGCGGGGTTGCTGCTTTTTCAGTCATGACGATACTTTATGCGGATAAACGTTGAATGATGGCGTCGCGCAAGGCCGGCAGCAGCGCGCGGCGCGCGGCCAGCACCTCGGGCGCCGTCTCGCGCTGGACCACGGCCCAGCTGGGGTTCGGGAAATGCGCGTCGTCGCGGTAGCGGGGAATCACGTGCCAGTGCACGTGCGGCGTCATGTTGCCGAAACTGGCCACGTTGACCTTTTCCGGCTGCATCACTTCACGCACGGCCAGCTCGACTTGCCACACGACTTCCATGACGTAGTTGCGCTCGCCAGGCGTCAAATCCGTCATTTCCTTGACGTGCTTGTTCCAGATTACGCGGCAAAAGCCGGGATAGGCGGCGTCATCGACGGCCACGACGGACAGGCGCTCGCTGCGCCACAGCAAGGCTTCACAGCCCTGCTTGTTGGCAAAGCCGTCCAGCAATGTGCACAGATCGCAGGTCACACCAACACCCGTTCAATGCCGCCGTCATTGGCGCGTTTCACGTAATCCGGCATCCAGTTCTCTCCCAGCAAGTGTTTGGCGATCTCGACAACGATGTAGTCGGCCGTCGTGCCCGAATCGTCATTGTAGCGCGAGAGTCCTTGCAGGCACGACGGGCAGCTGGTGAGGATTTTGACGTCGCCCGTGAAACCGTCGCCGCGCAGCTTGTCGGCGCCCTTGACCATCTCTTCTTCCTTGCGGAAACGCACTTGCGTGGAAATGTCGGGACGCGTGACAGCCAGAGAACCCGATTCACCGCAGCAACGGTCATTCTTCTCGATCTTCACGTTATCTACCGTGCTGATCAGGGAATTGATGGTCTTGCCCGATTCCTGCAGCTTCATCGGATTGTGGCATGGCTCGTGGTACATATAACGGGTGCCGTTGACGCCTTCCAGCTTCACCTGTTTTTCCAGCAGATACTCATGGATATCCATGATGCGGCAGCCGGGGAAAATCTTCTCGAACTGATACGTCGCCAGCTGGTCGTAACAAGTGCCGCACGACACGAGCACCGTCTTGATGTCCAGGTAATTGAGCGTGTTGGCCATCCGATGGAACAGGACGCGGTTGTCCGTCATCATTTTCTCGGCCTTGTCGAACTCGCCCGCGCCCCGCTGCGGATAACCGCAGCACAGGTAGCCCGGTGGCAAGACCGTCTGCACGCCCACTTCCCACAGCATCGCTTGCGTGGCCAGGCCCACTTGCGAGAACAAACGTTCCGAACCGCAGCCGGGGAAGTAGAACACGGCTTCCGTATCGGCCGTCGTCGTCTTCGGATTGCGGATGATCGGGATGACCTTGTCGTCTTCGATGTCGAGCAGCGCGCGCGCCGATTTCTTCGGCAGGTTGCCCGGCATTTTCTTGTTGATGAAGTGGATCACCTGCGCCTTGACGGGCGGCTTGCCCGTCGATGGCGGCGGTGCCTTGGTTTGCTTCTTGGCAAATTTCTTCAGCAAGTCGTGGCCCAGGCGCTGCGCCTTGTAACCCCAGCCGATCATGACCTTGCGCGTGGCGTTGATGGTCACGGGATCGGTGGCGTTGAGGAACATCATCGTGGCCTTGGTGCCCGGATTGAAGCTCTTCTTGTCCATCTTGCGCAGCAGATTGCGCATGTTCATCGACACGTCGCCGAAGTCGATGTTCACAGGGCAAGGCGTCACGCATTTATGGCAGACCGTGCAATGGTCGGCCACGTCCTCGAACTCTTCCCAATGCTTGATGGAAATACCGCGGCGCGTCTGCTCTTCGTACAGGAACGCTTCGATCAGGGACGAGGTCGCCAGGATCTTGTCGCGCGGCGAGTACAGCAAGTTGGCGCGCGGCACGTGGGTCGAGCACACGGGTTTGCACTTGCCGCAACGCAAGCAATCCTTGACGCTGTCGGCGATGGCGCCGATATCGCTTTGCTGCATGATCAAGGATTCGTGGCCCATCAGACCGAACGATGGCGTATAGGCATTGCGCAAGTCGGCGCCCATGCCTGGCAGGTTCAGCAGTTTGCCCTTGTTGAAACGGCCTTCCGGATCGATGCGCTGCTTGTAGCTGCGGAAGTCGCCGATTTCTTCTTCCGTCAGGAATTCCAGCTTGGTAATGCCGATGCCGTGCTCGCCGGAAATGACGCCATTGAGCGAGCGGGCCAAAATCATGATGCGGCCCACGGCTTCGTGGGCGTCCTGCAGCATTTCGTAATTGTCCGAGTTGACGGGCAGGTTCGTGTGCACGTTGCCGTCGCCCGCATGCATGTGCAGCGCGACAAACACACGGCTACGCAGGATGCGCGCATGGATGGCCGTCGCCTCGTCGAGGATCAGCTTGAAGGCGGCGCCGTTGAAGATCTGGCGCAGCTGGGCGCGGATTTCCTGCTTCCACGTGATGCGCACGGTGCGGTCCTGCACCACGTCGAACAGGGTGGCGTCCGGCTGCGTTTCCAGGCGCGCCTCGAACACGGGCAGCAAGCGCTCCATGCCCAGTTCGGCCAATTCACCCTTCGCGTCCACCAGCGGACGGTCCAGCTGGGCCAGCAGATAGGTCCAGCGTGCCGTGACTTGCGCCAGCAACTGCTGCGCCTGCTCAGCGCGGTCGCCCAGCATTTCAGCATCGTCGACGCGGTCGTCGGACGCATCGTCGCTCTTACCGATTGGCAAATTGCCCTTGGCAAAGAACGCGCTCAGGGCGTCGGCCAGTTGCAGCTTGTTCTTGATCGACAGTTCGATATTGATGCGCTCGATGCCATCCGTATATTCGCCCATGCGGTTCAGGGGAATGACGACGTCTTCATTGATCTTGAACGCATTCGTGTGCTTGGCGATCGCCGCCGTGCGGGCACGATCTAACCAGAATTTCTTGCGCGCTTCCGGGCTGACGGCAACAAAACCTTCGCCCACGCGGGTGTTGGCGATGCGCACCACTTCCGACGCCGCTTGCGCGACGGCGTTTTCATCGTCGCCGACGATGTCGCCAAACAGGGCCATCTTCGGCAACACGCCCCGTTTCGACTTGGTGGCGTAGCCGACGGCGCGCAGGTAGCGCTCGTCCAGATGCTCCAGGCCCGCCAGGCGGATGCTCGTGTATTGCTCGCCCTTGGCAGGCAAGCCGTCGAGGTAATCCTTGATTTCCACGATCGACGGGATCGCGTCGCGCGCCTGACCGAAGAATTCCAGGCAGACGGTACGGGCGAATTTTGGCATCTTGTGCAAAATCCAGCGCGCCGACGTGATCAGGCCGTCGCAACCCTCTTTCTGGATGCCCGGCAAGCCGGCGAGGAATTTATCGGTGACGTCCTTGCCCAGGCCCTCCTTGCGGAACTTGCGGCCAGGAATTTCCAGGATTTCCGTCTTGAACGGCGCGTTCGGTTTTGCCGCATCGCGCGTGCTCGGGTGGCGCCATTCCAGCTGGAAGCGTGCCAGCGCGATATCGTGGATCTTGCCCAGGTTATGGTCGAGGCGCGTGACGTCGAGCCAGTCGCCGTTCGGGTCGACCATGCGCCACGAGGCCAGGTTGTCGAGCGCCGTGCCCCACAGCACGGCTTTCTTGCCGCCCGCATTCATGGCGACGTTGCCGCCGATACACGAAGCGTGAGCCGAGGTCGGATCGACGGCAAACACGAAACCGGCCTTTTCCGCCGCTTCCGACACTTTGTTCGTGATCACGCCCGCGCCCGAATTGATCGTCGCGTATTCATGCGTCAGGCCCGGCAAGACCGTCATTTCCACGGCGCCCAGGGTGATGAGTTTTTCCGTGTTGATGACGGCCGACATCGGCGTCAGCGGAATCGCGCCGCCCGTGTAGCCGGTGCCGCCGCCGCGCGGGATGATGGTCAGCCCCAGCTCGATACAGCCTTTGACGAGGCCGGCCATTTCCTCTTCCGTGTCGGGCGTGAGCACGACGAACGGGTATTCCACCCTCCAGTCGGTGGCGTCCGTCACGTGCGACACGCGCGTCATGCCGTCGAAGCGCACATTGTGTTTTTCCGTGTAGCGGCCCAGCACCTTGACCGTGCGCTTGCGCAAGTCGTAGGTCTTGCGGAATTCGTCGCCAAAGTCGGCCACTGCCTTGCTGGCCGCCTTCAGCAGCAGCTCCACGTTGGCGCTGCGCGCCTTGGCCGCTTCCGGCGCTTCGCCGGCCGCCAGCGCGTCGCCGCCGGCCGCATCGATGGACAGGCGGCGCTTGTCGACTTCGGCCAGGCGGTGATGCAAGGCATCGATCAAGCCCTGGCGGCGCTTCGGATTGTCGAGCAAGTCATCCTGCAAATACGGATTGCGGCGCACGACCCAGATATCGCCCAGCACCTCGTACAGCATGCGGGCCGAACGGCCCGTCTGGCGGGCGCCGCGCAGCTCGTCGAGCAGGCGCCAGGAGTCCTCCCCCAACAGGCGTATGACGATCTCGCGATCGGAAAACGACGTGTAGTTATACGGGATTTCGCGCAGGCGGCTTGCTGCGGGACCATTCGGCGTTTCTGCCAGTAAAGCTTGGATTTGTGCGGGAGCGTTCATGGAGTGTGGTGACGATGTGGACTGGACCCTAAAGACCCATTTTATCTTATTGCGCCGCACCATGCGGGAACAGCCTTATGCCGCCCAAGGTTTAAGCACCGCATCCGCCACCATAGCAAATATGGAAAAGCCTTCCATTGCCGAATAAAAAACCAGATTCCACGATTTTTCAACGAAAAAATACCAAAAATCAGACTCTGCTGCGAACTATCGAACTGCACGAAATGGGGCAAACTAGCGTTGCAGGCAGTCCCATTCAGGCCAGCATCTGGCCGATCCGGTGCCATACGCCATCGGGCACGTACAGCAGCAAGCCCGTCATGGTCAGGTAGCGCGCGCACTTGCCGATGGCCATGTAGGCCACGCTGGGCCAGAACGGCAGCTTGAGCCAGCCCGCCAGGGTGCACAGGGGGTCGCCCACGATGGGCAGCCAGGCCAGCAGCATGGTCTTGGCGCCATAGCGGGCCAGCCAGCGGAACCAGCGCGTGTCGCGCTCCTTGGCGAACGCCTGCTTGGCCCGGTAGCCGAGCCAGTAGTCGACGATGCCGCCCAGGGTATTGCCCAGGGTGGCCACGCCGATGGCGGCCCAGAACAGCGCGGGATTGGCCTTGATGACGGCAAACACGGCCGGCTCCGAGCCGAGCGGCAGCAAGGTGGCGGAAATAAAGCTGATCAGAAAGACCGATGTCAGCCCGACTTCCGGTGCTGCGATCAGCTGCAGCAGCCAGGCGATTGCGGATTCGATCATGGAACACTTCGCGATGCGGTAAGGCTCTCCATTATAATGAAGAGCAGCCTGGGCGCCGCACACATCGCGCCGGCCGGCAAAGGCAGACCCGCCCGCAGTTCCACAGAGCATTATTGTCGCCAGGCTATCCGCCGCCGCGCCGCCGCTATCGACAGACACGCTCCAGACCCTTTCTGGCCCAGAATCACTTGCTTGCAGACTATGAACATCGACTACCTCAAGAAAATCCTGACCGCCCGCGTCTATGACGTCGCCACCGAAACGCCGCTGGAACTGGCCCCTGCCCTGTCGCAGCGCCTGAACAACCAGATTTACTTCAAGCGCGAAGACATGCAAAGCGTGTTCAGTTTCAAGATTCGCGGCGCCTACAACAAGATGTCCAAGCTCAGCGAAGCGGAACGCAAGCGCGGCGTGATTTGCGCCTCGGCCGGCAACCATGCCCAGGGCGTGGCCCTGTCGGCCGCGCGCATGGGGTGCCGTGCCGTCATCGTCATGCCGACCACCACGCCGCTGGTGAAGGTCGAGGCGGTCAAAGGACGGGGCGGCGTGAACGTGGAGGTGGTGCTGCACGGCGAGTCGTACACGGATGCCTACAACCACGCGCTGACCCTGGAAAAGGAACAGAAGCTGACCTTCGTGCACCCGTTCGACGACCCGGACGTGATCGCGGGTCAGGGCACGATCGGCATGGAAATCCTGCGCCAGCACGCCGGCCCCATCCACGCCATCTTCGCGCCCATCGGCGGCGGCGGCTTGATCGCCGGCATTGCCGCCTACGTGAAACAGATTCGCCCCGACATCAAGATCATCGGCGTGCAAAGTGTCGATTCAAACGCCATGGCCCGCTCGCTGAAGGCCGGCGAACGCGTGACCCTGAACGACGTGGGCCTGTTTGCCGACGGCACGGCCGTGCGCCTGGCCGGCGAGGAAACCTTCCGCCTGGTGCAGGCGTATGTCGATGAAATCATCACGGTCGACACGGACGCCATCTGCGCCGCCATCAAGGATGTGTTTACGGATACACGCAGCATTCTGGAGCCGTCCGGCGCGCTGGCCGTGGCCGGCGCCAAGGCCTATGTGGAGCGGGCCAGCCTGACCAAGCACCCCGTCAACAACGAAACCCTGATCACCATCGCCAGCGGCGCGAACATGAATTTCGACCGGCTGCGTTTCGTCGCGGAACGGGCTGAACTGGGCGAATTCCGCGAAGCCGTGTTTGCCGTCACCATGCGCGAACAGCGGGGCAGCTTCAAGCGTTTCTGCTCGCTCATCGGCGCGCGCAACGTGACGGAATTCAATTACCGCATCAGCGATGAAAAAGCCGCGCACGTATTCGTCGGCATTCAAATTGCCGACCGGCATGAGTCGAGCGTGCTGGCGAAAACCTTCGAGGAACACGAATTCAAGACCCTGGACCTGACCCACGACGAACTGGCCAAGTCGCACATCCGCCACCTGGTGGGCGGCAAGAGCCGGCTGGCCCAGGACGAGTTGCTGTACCGCTTTGAATTCCCCGAGCGCCCCGGCGCGCTGATGCGTTTCCTCGACAGCATGGCGCCGAACTGGAATATTTCCCTGTGCCATTACCGCAGCCAGGGCGGCGACGTGGGCCGCATCCTGATCGGCCTGCAAGTGCCGCCCGATGAGATGGGCGAGTTTGCCCGCTTCCTCGATACCCTCGGGTACCGTTACTGGGATGAGAGCAGCAATCCCGTCTACAAGCTGTTTTTAGGTTAGTTCTAACCCAGGCGAACAAGCTGGGGTCAGACCCGACGGGTCTGACCCCGAAATAGGCTACCATGCGTGCTTGACTGAATTCACGCCACACGACCATGACCACCACCAACGACCTCGCCGAACAATCCCCCCTGGGCAAAAGCTCCGCCTACCGCACCGATTACGCGCCGGAATTGCTGTTTCCGATTCCGCGCCAGGGCAAGCGCGACGAGCTGGAACTGCGCGGCACCTTGCCCTTCTTCGGCCTCGATATCTGGAATGCGTATGAACTGTCGTGGCTGAACCAGCGCGGCAAGCCGCAGGTGGCCATCGCCAAGGTCAGCGCGCCGGCCGATTCGCCGAACATCATCGAGTCGAAATCGTTCAAGCTGTACCTGAACTCGTTCAACCAGACCAAGCTGGACAACCCCGATGCGCTGCTGGCCCTGCTCAAGCAGGATTTGTCGAACGGCTTCGGCGCGCCCGTGCAAGTGGAACTGACCTTGCAGGAAGATTTCGGCAAGCTGAAAATGGGCGAGTTCGACGGCGTGCTGCTCGACCGCCTGGACCTGGAAATCACGCAATACACGCCTTCGCCGCTGCTGCTGAAAGCCGCCCTGGATGAAGCGCCCGTGGAAGAAAAACTCGTCTCGCACTTGCTCAAATCAAATTGCCTGGTGACGGGCCAGCCTGACTGGGGCAGTGTGCAAATCGACTATGCGGGGCCGCAGATCGATCAGGAAAGTCTGTTGCGCTACCTGATTGGTTTCCGCGAGCACAATGAATTCCACGAGCAATGCGTGGAACGCATCTTTGTCGATATCTTGCGTCAGTGCAAGCCGCAAAAACTGTCCGTGTATGCGCGCTATACGCGCCGCGGCGGCCTCGATATCAATCCATGGCGCAGCAACTTCAGCACGGGTACGATGCCGGGCAATCTGCGCAACGCGCGCCAGTAACAACCGAGCAACACCCAGCAACACCGTAAAACCATGCCAGCAGGAATGTTGGCTGTGTTTTAAAACAACGTTGCAGTAGTGCCGCAGAGCATGTCACAGACGCTGAAAAATTGGAAAATCGGCATTCGGCGGCGGAAAAACCGGCGCGCCGCGTGTTTTTAATCAGGAAATAGCCGATACACGCCGATGTTATTTTTTTGCTAAAATGATGGTCACGTGGGCTGTAGCGCCCACTGCGCCCGTAGCGGGCGTATACTGTTGAGAATTGGCGTTACAGGCCGCCGAAACAGGCCTATAATTCGGCTCGCAAGCCCTCTGCGCATTGCACCATTTCATTGAGTGTCATGACTAATCTTAGCAAAATACTATCCCTCGAAAACGTCCTGCTGGACCTGGAAGTCTCCAGTAAAAAGCGCGCCTTCGAGCAAGCCGGCCTGATCTTCGAAAACAATTACGGCATCGCCCGCTCTACCGTTTCGGACAATCTGTTTGCCCGCGAACGCCTGGGCTCGACGGGTCTGGGCCATGGCGTGGCCGTGCCGCATGGCAGAGTCAAGGGCAGTAAAACCTTGAAATCGCCGCTGGGCGCCTTCGTGCGCCTGGCCGAACCGATTCCCTTCGAATCGCCCGATGGCAAGCCCGTCAATCTGCTGTTTTTCCTGCTGATTCCTGATCATGTCACCCAGCAACATCTGGAAATCCTGTCGGAAATCGCCGAAATGTTTTCCGATGATGCCTTCCGCACGGCGCTGGCCACGGATCCGGAACCAAAGTCCGTGCATTCGCGCATCGTCAATTGGCAACCCAGTCTGCAAGCGGCGGGTTAAACTTCAGGTATTCCTCCACTCCTGAAGAAGACTGCCATGTTGCAAACGCCGCTGACGATACAACGCCTGTACGACGACAATCGTGAAAGTCTGCAACTGGGCTGGTTCGCCGGCTTCCCCGGCGGCGAGCGCCTGATCTCGGGCGACGTCTCGTCGGCCGCCGACCAGGTGGGCCACTTGAACCTGATCCATCCGGGCCGCATCCAGGTCTTCGGCCACCAGGAAATCAATTACTACCAGCGCCTGAAGGTCAATACGCGCACCCACGTGATCGGCGAGCTGATCGCCGGCGGCCCGCCCGCGCTGATCATCGCGCAGGGGCTGGAAACGCCGCCCGACATCCTCGCCATTTGCGACGAGCAAAACATTCCCCTGTTCTCCACCCCGCTGCCGGCCGCGCAAGTGATCGACTTCCTGCGCGTCTACCTGTCCAAAAAACTGGCGCAGCGCATCATCATGCATGGCGTGTTCATGGACGTGCTGGGCGTGGGCGTGCTGATCACGGGCGATTCGGGCCTGGGCAAGAGCGAGCTGGGGCTGGAACTGATCTCGCGCAGCCATGGCCTGGTGGCAGACGACGCCGTCGAATTCTCGCGCATCGCGCCGAACATGATCGAAGGCCGCTGCCCGCCCCTGCTGCAAAACCTGCTCGAAGTACGGGGCCTGGGCTTACTCGACATCAAAGCCATCTTTGGCGAAACGGCCGTGCGCCGCAAGATGCGCTTGAAACTGATCGTGCACCTCGTGCGCCGCAACGCGCTGGAAGAAGAAGTCGAGCGCCTGCCTTTCCTGTTCCCCACGGAAGACGTGCTGGGCTTGCCCGTGCGCAAGGTCGTCATCCCTGTCGCCGCCGGCCGCAACATCGCCGTGCTGCTGGAAGCGGCCGTGCGCAATACGATTTTGCAGCTGCGCGGCATCGATACCTTGCAGGAGTTCATGGAGAGGCAGAGGTTAGCGATGAGTGGCGATTAGCACCGTAGGTCGGATTAGCGGGACAACGTCCCGCGTAATCCGACAACATTGTTGGCGTCGCGGGTGTGTCGGCTTACGCGCTACGCGCTAAGCCGACCTACGATCTGTCCCAGGATTTTGCTTAACCAACACTACGACCCAATTGCAATAATTTGTAAAGATAATTGCCTTGGAGCAGAGTGCCGATCTTTATTGTATGATCAGGCTATGCATATCGTCCTTATCACCGGAATATCCGGCTCCGGTAAATCCGTCGCGCTCAATGTGCTGGAAGATACCGGCTATTATTGTGTCGACAACCTGCCACCGGCCTTGCTGCCCAGCCTGGTGCAAACCCTGCTCGACGAAGGTACACCGCAACTGGCCGTCGCCGTCGATGCGCGCAGCGCCGAGTCGCTCGTCAGCCTGCCGCACAATGTGGCGCTGCTGCGCGACCAGGGGCACGA
Source organism: Janthinobacterium sp. EB271-G4-3-2 (assembly GCF_020858035.1). NCBI lineage: Bacteria > Pseudomonadati > Pseudomonadota > Betaproteobacteria > Burkholderiales > Oxalobacteraceae > Janthinobacterium > Janthinobacterium sp. EB271-G4-3-2. The sequence continues at coordinate 184,819 of NZ_JACYMG010000008.1, forward strand.
CGTCAAGGTCATGTTTTTGACGGCCACCACGCATTCGCTGGTGGCGCGCTTCTCGGAAACGCGGCGCAGCCATCCGCTGTCGCACGAATTGCGTCCGAACCAGAATCCGGCCAGCCGGCGCACCCTGATCGAGTGCATTTCGGAAGAGCGCGAACGCCTGTCGGCCATCGAGCAGCTGGGCCACGTGATCGACACGTCGGAGCTGAGCGCCAACAAATTGCGCGCCTGGATCAAGGATATCGTCGCCTCCGAACGCGCGCCGCTGACCCTGTTCTTCGAATCGTTCGCCTTCAAGCTGGGCGTGCCGCTGGACGCCGATTTCGTCTTCGACGTGCGGGCCTTGCCGAACCCGTATTACGACCTGGCGCTGCGCCCGCTCGACGGCCGCGACGCGCCTGTGATCGCCTTCCTTGACGCGCAGCCGAGCGCGCTGGAACTGCTGGCCGACATCCGCGCCTTCATCGAGAAATGGCTGCCGTCATTCAAGTCCGACAACCGCAGCTACCTGACGGTGGCCCTCGGTTGCACGGGCGGCCAGCACCGCTCCGTGTACATGGCGGAACGGCTGGCGCAATACTTCGGCCCGAATGAACGGGTGGTGCTGCGCCACCGCGAACGTAGCTAGTTAATTCAGGTGGCGCAGCGGATGCGCTGACGCCGGCCAGACGGGGGCGAAGAAGCGCGCCACCATGGCCGCGTCGACCCCGTCCAGGCTGGCAGGCTGCCAGCGCGGCGCATTGTCCTTGTCGACCACCAGCGCGCGCACGCCCTCGAGCACTTCGCCATGCTCGAAATTGTGGCCCACCACCGTGCGCTCCATGCGCAGGCAATCGGCCACGCCCAAGTGAGCCCCCCGCTGCAGCAATTCCAGAGTTACCGACATCATCAAGGGCGAGCGCAGGCGCATGGCCGCCAGGGCCTTGCCGGCGAATGCGCTGTCGTCCTGCGCCAGCGAGGCCATGATGGCCGCCACGGAGCCGGCGCCGAAATGGCGGTCCAGCGCCGCGCGCGCCGCCGCCAGCGAGGAGACGCCGGCCTGTGCCTGGAATGGCGCCGCCAGCGCCTTGATGGCCACCGGCAAGGCCTCGCCCGGCGTCGACTCGAACAGGGCCAGCAGCGCCCCCATCTGCGCCTCGGGCAGGTAGACATCGGCCAGGTCCATGTACAGGGCGTCGGCCGCGCTGATCGTCAAGCCCGTCAAGCCCAGGTACAGGCCCAGCTGGCCGGCCAGGCGGGACAGGAAATAGCTGCCGCCCACATCGGGAAACAAACCAATATTGACTTCAGGCATGGCCATGCGCGTGCGGCCCGTGACGATGCGCAAGCGGTTGCCGGGCCCGGCTTGCGCCACGCCCATGCCGCCGCCCATCACCACGCCATCCATCACGGCGATATACGGTTTCGGATAGAAATGAATCACATGATTTAACGCGTATTCTTCCGTAAAGAAATCTTCCAGCAAGGCGCTGCCGCCTTGCGGCGTGGCCAGGCCGGCATCGTAAAAGAAACGGATGTCGCCGCCGGCGCACAGGGCTTTCTCGCTGCTCGAGCGGATCACCACGGCGTCCACCTGCGGATCGTCGCGCCAGGCCAGCAGGGCCGCGCTCAGGGCGCGCACCATCTCCAGCGACAGGGAATTCAAGGCCTTCGGACGGTCGAGCACGATATGCCCCGTGCGGTTGCGGATGGAAGTCTGGACGAAGTCGCTCATGGCAGGCGTGAAAGAAGTGAAAGTACAAACATTCTAGCGCCTGCGCGGGGAACATTGCGTTCAAAAGGTACGGGCGCAAAAAAGGGCGCAATGTGCGCCCTTAGTTGATCACAACCGGTTGAAAGTCGCGGGCCGCTTAGGCGGGGGCGAATTCTTCTTCCGAGCTGTCTGGCAGATGCTTGATCGCCTCTTTACCGTGCCCTTGCACTTTGGTTTTGTATTTCATCACTTGCCTATCGAGCTTGTCGATCAGGGCATCGATCGCGGCATACAGGTCTTGTGCCAGGCTTTCCACATAGACAGTTTTGCCACTTAAACGCAGGTTGACTTCGGCCTTTTGACGTTTTTCTTTCTCTTTGAGGTTATCCACGGTCAGAATCACGGCGATATCGATAACTTGATCGAAATGACGTTTCACGCGCTCCAGCTTCGTTTGTACGTATTCACGGATGGCTGGTGTCACTTCGAGATGATGTCCGCTGATGGTGAGATTCATACACACTCCTAAAGATGATCGGGTTCGTGCGGTCCATCCTATCCGGCCCGCAGAGGAACCGAAAAAAACTTACAAACACTTACGCAGGCTCACTGGCGGAATTTTCAACGCTTCCCGGTATTTGGCAACAGTACGTCGCGCAATCACCATGCCTTGTTCCCCCAGCATGTCCGCAATCTTACTGTCGGATAAAGGATTTTTAGGGTCTTCTGCTCCTGTCAGTTGCACGATCAATGCCCGTATCGCCGTCGATGACGCTTCGCCCCCCGCTTCGGTGGCGACGTGGCTACCAAAGAAATATTTCAACTCGAACATGCCGTGCGGGGTCAGCATGTACTTTTGAGTTGTTACCCGCGAGATAGTACTCTCGTGTAAACCCAGTGTATCAGCTATTTCACGGAGCACAAGGGGGCGCATGGCAACGGCTCCGTGCGAGAAAAAGTTCTTTTGTCTTTCTACTATCGCCTGTGCCACGCGCAGGATCGTGTCGAAACGCTGGCGCATATTCTTGATCAGCCACTTGGCTTCCTGCAACTGTGCGCCCATGGCGCCCTCGCCCTTGCCCTGCTTGAGCAAGTTGGCATACATGGCATTGACGCGCAGGCGCGGCATGACGTCGTTGTTCAGGGTCACTTGCCAGCCATTGCGCGCGCGCTTGACGACGACGTCGGGCACCACGTAATCGGACACGTCCGAGGCGAATACGGCGCCCGGATGCGGATTGCACTGGCGAATCACCGTCTGTGCTTCGCGCAGGTCTTCATCGTCGCAGTCGAGGGCTTTTTTCAGCTTGTTGAAATCGCGCTGGGCAAACCAGGCCAGGTGCTTTTCCACGATGACGAGGGCCATGCGCCGCGTCACCATGGCAATGTGCGGCAAGCGCTTGATTTGCAGCGCCAGGCATTCGGACGCATTGCGCGCGCCCACGCCGGGCGGATCGAAACTTTGCAGCAGCGACAAGGCCGTGCGCATCTCGTCGGCATCGATTTCCAGCTCTTCCGGCAGACGCGCCAGGATGTCGTCGAGCGTCTCTTCCAGGTAGCCATTGTCGTCGAGCGCGTCGATGATCAGCTCGACCAGCGCGCGGTCGCGCAACTCGAGCACCGTCACGCGCATCTGCTCCATCAGGTGTTCGCGCAAGGTGCAGTGATGGGCTTCGAGTTGCGGGCGCGAATCTTCGTCGTCGGGCGCCTTGCCCCGGCTCGCCTCGCTCCAGTCGCTGTCGCCGCCGTCCGCGGCGGCCGGGCCCTCGCCCGCCTCGCCGTCAAAGGTTTCCGCTTCGGCCGGCGTGGCAGGCGCCTCCTGGCCTGGCGGCTGGGGCGGCGCTTCGGCCGGCGCGGCCGTGGAACTCAAGGCCCCGTCGGACAGCAGGCGCAGCGAACGGTCGAGCGGGTCATCGAGGCGCTCGAGCAAGGGATTGTCCGTCAGCAGTTGCTCGAGCTCCTGGTGCAATTCCAGGGTCGACAATTGCAACAGGCGTATCGATTGCTGCAACTGCGGCGTCAGTGCCAGGTGCTGCGAAGTGCGCAGCTGCAATGATTGTTTCATTGGCTTACATGCGGAAGTGTTCGCCCAGATAGACCCGGCGTACCGACTCGTTCGCGATGATGTCGTCGGGGCGTCCCGACGCCAGTACCGAGCCCTGGTTGATGATGTAGGCACGGTCGCAAATACCCAGCGTCTCGCGCACATTATGATCGGTGATCAGCACGCCGATATTGCGCTCCTTCAAGAAGCGCACGATGCGCTGGATCTCGATCACGGCGATCGGATCGACGCCGGCGAACGGTTCGTCGAGCAGCACGAAACGGGGATCGGTGGCCAGCGCGCGGGCGATTTCCACGCGGCGGCGCTCGCCGCCCGACAGGGACAGGGCCTGGTTCTCGCGCAACTTTTCAATCTGCAAATCGGCCAGCAGTTTATCCAGGCGCTCCTCGATCTCGGCCTTCTTCAAAGGACGGCCTTCGACGGTCTGGATTTCCAGCACGGCGCGGATATTGTCTTCCACCGTCAGCTTGCGGAAGACGGACGCTTCCTGCGGCAGATAGGACAAGCCCATCTGCGCGCGGCGGTGGATCGGCAGGCTGGAAATGTCCACGCCGCTGATGTCGATGCTGCCGCCGTCCGACGGCACCAGGCCGACGATCATGTAGAACGAGGTGGTCTTGCCGGCGCCGTTCGGACCCAGCAAACCCACCACTTCGCCGCATTCGACTTGCAGCGAGACATCATGCACGACTTGCCGCTTGCCATAGGTTTTTTGCAGACCGCGAACGATCAGGGTGCTGCCGCAACGAGTATTGTCCATTATTTCTTTCCTGGCGCAGGCGTGGCCGGCGCTTTCTCCGCTTGGGGCGCCTTGGTCTTCGGCTGGATCACCATGCGCACGCTGCCGCCATCGGAGGTGCTGGTGCCGCTGTCGGAATTTTCCATCTTGAATACTTCCTGGCGGCTGTCATACGAGATGAAGGCGCCATTGGCCACGTCGGTCACTTTCGTGCCTTCCAGGCGCGTCAGCTTGGCCTTGGAAAACAGTTTCACCACTTCCGTCTTGTTGTCGTATTCCACGCGCTCCGCCTCGCCTTCGACCCACAGGTCGCCCGCGCCGTCGCGCTTCTGGCGGAAGGTGGCCAGCTTGCCGGGATCGGCCCAGAAGGTGATGAACTGGTAGCCTTGCGGGTCTTCCGTGATCAGGGCCCGGCCCGCCTTCATGGTCAGGGTGCCCTTGACCAGCACGACGTCGCCCGTCAGGGTACGCACTTGCTTGACGTCATCGACGTGGCCGCTACGTGCCGTGATGACGGCTTCCTTCTCGGAATCGGCCTTCTCGGCATGCGCCACGCCCATGATGGCCAGCGAAAATACGGTCAACAGCAAGATATTCTTCATAGTAGGGTTTCCTTGTTTCATTCTGTCATTGTGCCGCCGCGGCCGGGCGCGGTTTCGGCGGGAGGACCATGCGCAGCGCATTCTGCACTTCCACCACGCCGGTGGCGTTATTGGCCTTCATGCCGATGCCATTGAGGCGCGAGGTGCCCGTCAGGATATCGACAGGCACGTCCGTTTCCATTCTTTCCTCGTCCGGAAACACCGTCAGCGCCTCCGTCCTGACCGTCAGGTTCTGCGCCTTCGGACTGGCCGCGCGGTCGATCACGACCTTGCGGTGCAGTTGCAGCCGGGTATTGTCCTGGTCGATATGCGCCAGTTCCGCATTCATGTTCAACGGCGGCATGCCGGGCGTGAGCTTGCGCACGAAGGGCTGGTCGATATCGGACGAATCGTCCAGCGGATAATGCGTGAGCTTGTTGCCCGACACGATATAGCTGGGCTTACCCGTCAGATCCATGCGCACCAGACTGAAATTGGTGATGAAATAGTCGGGCTCATCCAGATGCTTGCTGGCCTTGATATCCTGGCTATTCTTGTTCATCACTTCGAGCAGCCAAAAGCTGGCCAGCGCGACAACAACCGCGCCCAGCAGGGTAAAAATCGTGCGCCAGCGATGGGCGCCTCCTGGCTTACGCATAGGGTTTCACTCTTTCAAAGATCACTGGCGGCAAGGTACGCCTCACTCCAGGAACGGCGCCATGACGCGCGCATAGTTGTCCTGGGCGCGCAGCAGGAATTCGCAGATTTCGCGCACCGCGCCGCGGCCGCCGCCGGCCTGCGTCACATGGTGCGCCAGGTCCTGCGCTTCCGGACGCCCGCCCGGCACGCTGACGGCAAAGCCCACGCGTTTCAGGATGGGCGCATCGATGACGTCGTCGCCGATATAGCCGCATTGTTCTTCCGTCAAGCCCGTCAGCGCCAGCAGTTCGCGAAACGGCGTCAGCTTGTCGTGGCCGCCCTGGTGCACATGGGTAATGCCCAGGTCTTGCGCGCGGCGCGCCGTAATGGCCGAGCGGCGCGCGCTGATGATGGCCGTCTGCACGCCCGATTCCTGCAGCAGCTTGATGCCCAGGCCATCATACACATTAAACGTTTTCATCATCTCGCCATCGGGGCCGAAATGCAGGCTGCCGTCGGTGAGCACGCCATCGACGTCAAAGATCATCAGTTTGACCTTGGCCGCGCGCGCCAGGTTGTCCGCTACGCTGTCCATCAGATCACCTTCGCTTGCGTCAGATCATGGATATGCAGGGCGCCCACCAGCTTGCCGTCGGCATCGACGACCAGCATCTGGTTGATGCGGAACTGCTCCATCACGGCCACGGCATCGACGGCTAGGCGTTCGGGAGCGATGCTGCGCGGCTGCGCATGCATGACGTCGCGGATCGCCACTTGCGTGAAATCCTGCACGCGCTCGAACATGCGGCGCAAGTCGCCATCCGTAAACACGCCCACGGGGCGGTTGTCCGCATCGACGATGGCCGTCATGCCCATGCCCTTCTTCGTCATTTCTTCCAGCGCCTGCAGCAGGGATGCCTCTACCGGCACTTTCGGCACCCGTTCGCCGCTGCGCATGACGTCATGCACGTGCGTGAGCAGGCGGCGGCCCAGGGCGCCGCCAGGGTGCGAGCGGGCGAAATCTTCTTCCTTGAAGCCACGCAAGTCGAGCAAGGCCACGGCGATGGCGTCGCCCAGGGCCAGGGTGACGGTGGTGCTGGCCGTCGGCGCCAGGTTCAGCGGACAGGCTTCTTTCTCAACAGAAATATCCAGGTGCACGTCGGCCAGCTGGGCCAGGCTGGAATTCGGTTTGCCCGTCATGGAAATCAGTACGCCGCCCATGCGCTTGACGACGGGCATGATGGCCATCAGTTCGGATGATTCGCCCGAATACGATATGGCAATAAAGGCATCGTCCGAGGTAACCATGCCCAGGTCGCCATGGGCCGCTTCGGCCGGATGCACGAACAGGGCCGGCGTGCCGGTGGAAGCGAGGGTGGCGGCAATCTTGCGCGCGATATGGCCGGACTTGCCGATGCCGGAGACGACGACTCTTCCTTTGCATTGCAGCAACAGCGCCACGGCGCGGCCCACGCTGTCGTCCGTGGCCAGGCGCGCGTGCAGCGCAACGATGGCGTCGGACTCGATCTGCAAGGTGGTGCGGGCCAGCGCGACAGCGCGCTCGGTCGTCGCTTGCATGTCAATTCGATCAAAAGCTTTCAGCATTGTTTTTTCATGGGTTACACTCATGCCCAAAGTATAAACGAATTAGGAAAGCAAAAAACTTGCCAGTCACAACAAACAACGATTTCCATTGACCGTACCGGGCAACCCATGTTTTCCTCGCTTGAACTGACCCTGATGTTACTCGGCAGCGCCGTGCTGGGCGTGGTCGCTTTCAGAATGTTGCATTTGCCGCCCATGCTGGGCTACCTGGCCGTTGGCATCGTCATCGGTCCCCACGCGCTGGGCCTGGCGGCGGAAAACGAAGCCAGCCACACTTTGGCCGAGTTCGGCGTCGTCTTCCTGATGTTTTCCATCGGGCTCGAGTTTTCTCTGCCCAAATTCCTCGCCATGCGGCGCATCGTCTTCGGCCTTGGCATGGCGCAGGTGGTCACCACCATCATCGCCACCGTCGTCTTCGGCTGGTTCGTCGGGCGCTACCTGTCCGCGTACATCCACCTGAGCTGGCAAGCCGCGTTCGCCCTGGGCGGCGCGCTGGCCATGTCGTCGACGGCCATCGTCTCGAAAATGCTCACGGAGCGGCTCGAGCTCGAAAGCGAACACGGGCGCAAGATCATCGGCATTTTGCTGTTCCAGGATCTGGCCGTCGTGCCGCTGCTGATCCTGATCCCCGCCCTCACGCGCGATTCGGACAATCTGGCCGAAACCCTGGCCTGGGCCGGCGGCAAGGCCCTGGTCGTACTGATCTTGCTGCTGTTCATCGGCCAGAAGATGGTGCGCGGCTGGCTGACCATCGTCGCCAAGCGCCGCTCGCAAGAATTGTTCATGCTCAACCTGCTGCTGATCACCTTGGGCGCGGCGTGGATCACGGAACGGGCCGGGCTGTCGCTGGCCCTGGGCGCGTTTGTTGCCGGCATGCTCATTTCCGAGACGGAATTCAAGCACCAGGTGGAAGAGGATATCAAGCCCTTCCGCGACGTACTGCTGGGCCTGTTCTTCATCACCGTCGGCATGCTGCTCAATATCCGCGTGGTGCTCGATAACTGGTGGCTGGTGCTGCTCTTGCTGTGCGGCCCCGTGCTGCTGAAATTTGCCCTGATCGCGGGCCTGGCGCGGCTGTTCGGGTCCAGCAACGGCGTGGCCCTGCGCACGGGACTGGGGCTGGCGCAGGCGGGCGAGTTCGGCTTCGTGCTGCTGAACCTGGCTGGCGGCATCAAGCTGATGGACCCGTTCGTCGTGCAGGTGGTGCTGGCCTCGATGGTGCTGTCGATGCTGGTGGCGCCCTTCCTCATCGCCAAGTCGGACGCCATCGTCATGAAACTGGCGGCCAACGACTGGATGATGCAGTCGCTGGCGCTGACCAGGATCGCCACGCGTACCATGGCATCGCAGAAACACGTGCTGATCGCCGGCTTCGGGCGCAGCGGGCAAAGCCTGGCCACCCTGCTGGCGGAAGAAAAAATCGAATACCACGCGCTGGACCTGGACCCGGAACGGGTGCAGGAAGCGCAGCTGGCCGGCGCCAACGTGTCGTATGGCGACGCGGGCCGGCGCGAAAGCCTGGTGGCGGCCGGCATCTACCGGGCCAGCGCCGTCGTGATCACGTATGCCAACACGCCTTCGGCACTGAAGTTATTGCACCTGCTGAACGAAATGGCGCCGACCTTGCCCGTCATCGTGCGCAGCCACGACGATACCGACCTCGACCAGTTGAAGAAGGCGGGCGCGGCCGAAGTGGTACCGGAATTGATGGAAGGCAGCCTGATGCTCGCTTCGCATGCCTTGATCATGATGGGCGTGCCCTTGCGCCGCGTGGTGCACCGGGTGCAGGCGGCGCGCGAGGAACGCTATGCCTCGCTGCGCGGCTATTTCCACGGTTCCAGCGACGCGGGCGACGATGCCGAGCTCGAACGCTTGCATACGGTTACCGTCAGCGAAGACGCGCATTGCGTGGGACTGCCCTTGAGTGCGGTCGACGTGGCCGGCTGCGGCGCGTTTGTGACGGCCATTCGCCGCGGCCGCGGCCGCGTAGACGTTACGCCCGAGACGCAGCTGGCCAGCGGCGACGTGGTGGTGCTGCGCGGCACGGCCGACGCCGTGGCCAAAGCCGAGACCTTGCTGTTGAAATAATCAGCCGATCTTGATCAACTGCGCTGCGCCGACCAGCTGACGACCTTGTTACGTCCATCGGCCTTGGCCTGGTACAGGGCCTGGTCGGCGTGCGCCACCAGTTGCTGCGCCACCGTTTCAATCGGCAGCAGCGCCGCGTCCGCTTCCAGGCTGGCCACGCCGATCGACACGCTGACCCACGCCTGCGCGCTGCCCGGCAAGTCGAACATGGTGCCGGCGATGCTGGCGCGGATGCGTTCGGCAACGAAGGTCGCGCTGTCGAGGTCGGCATCGATCAGCAGCACGACGAATTCCTCGCCGCCGAAGCGGCCCAGCGCATCGGAGCGGCGCAATTCCGTGCGGATGCGCGTGGCCACTTCGCGCAGCACTTCATCGCCGCCCTGGTGGCCATGCGTGTCATTGACCAGCTTGAAATGGTCGATGTCGATATACATGCATGAAATACAATAATTCTGGCGCCGCGCGCGGGCGATCTCTTCCAGCAAGCGGCGGTCGATATAGCGCCGGTTGTAGACACCCGTCAGGGAATCGGTCAAGCCGATGTATTTGAGCATTTCATTGCTGATCACGTTTTCCAGGCAAATGGCGATGATGGACGCCATGTGCTTGATGAAATCCGTGCCCAGCGCGGGCGTAAAGCGCGTCACGTCGCTGCTGGCCAGGTTCAGGCTGCCAATCAGGCGCTTGTTGCGCAGCAAGGGCACCAGCGCCACGCTGCGCAGCGCGTCGATCTGCGGAAAACGCGGGCCATGCACGGCCGCATCGAAGGCACCGAGCAGCGGCGATGGCGGCAAGGCCGCTTCGCCCTCGGCCACGGGCTTTGGTGCGGCAAAACCCAGCTCCGCCACGGCATGCACGAACAGCAACTGCGGGAAGGCGCTGAAATCGACACCGAGCTTTTCCATCACCAGCACGATATCGTCATCCTCGTCGAGCAGGCTCAAAGTGACACCGTCGAGGTCGGAAATCACGGGCAAGGTGCGGAAGATGGTGCCGATCAATTCAGGAAACGTGGACGCGCTGACGATTTCCAGGTCGAACGCCTGGTGGCGGCACATGATGTCATGGTTGCGCTCGGCCTGTTCCAGCAGGAAAGCCATGCGTGCGCGCAAGGCCTGGTTTTCGGCTTCGAGGCTGGCAATGCGCGGGTCCGGCGGTATTGCTTGATTCATAAAAACCTTAAACCCTTGTATGCGGGCGCCATGCTTAAAATGCCAGTTCGAAACCGATGTCCTGCCCCACCACGATACGCTCATCGCCGCCTTCGGTGACGATGGCGTTCATGCCGAAGCAGATGGCGCCGTCGAGCTCGGGCTTGGCGCGATAGCCATGCATGACGTCGAGCGGATCGGCTCCGGGCACGCCCGTGGCCTGGTCCACCGACGGAATCGGACAGCGCGAACACGGCTTGACGGGTTTTAGCACCGTCGCGCCGAATTGCAGGAAGTCGGCGTAGTCTTCCTCGAAGGCGCCGATATCGCCGATGACGAGGTTGGGGCGGAAGCGGTTCATCGGCAGCGCTTCGCGGCCGGCGGCGCGCAGCTTGTCATTCACGTCGGCCAGCGAAGCGGCGCCGGCGATCAGCACCGGGTAGCCATCGGCAAACATGGTCGAGGCGGCCACGCCATCGGTCCATGTGGTGCTGGTGGCGCGCACCACGTCCGGGTGAAAGCGCGCCAGGCGGCACGGCACGCCGATGGCGTTGGAAAACCAGGTGGCCGTGACGTCGTCGCAATCGTAGGCGCGCACGCAATCGTCCCACACTTGCACGTCGAGCATGGGCGAGTGTTGCGGATGCGGCAAGCCCAGCTCGATTTCCAGGCGCAGCATGCCCGGTGCGCGCAATTCCAGGGTGCTGGCCTTGATGGACGGCACGATCAGCGCCATGCGCGGATGCTCGCGCTGGGTCAGGAAGCGGCCCTGCTCATCGACCACCATCCATTCGCGGTCGAACACGTGCTCGCTCATCAGCCCCGAACGCGTCAGGACCGCCTCGCGCAAATGGATGCCAGCGCACGATTTGATGGGATACAGAATGATGTCGGACAGGATGGCCATGAACCGGAGACAGTGTTGCTGCTTCTGTCAGGAAATTATTCAGAAGCGAAGTATGGCAGCAAAGCGGGCAAGCGTAAATCAGCCAAGTCCAGCCGATGAGGCTGGCTTGGCGCGGAAATGATCAATACGTGTAGAAAATACGCTGGATTTCTTGCGTGCTGTTGGTTTTGGTCAAGGCCAGCATCAGCAGGATGCGGGCTTTTTGCGGGTTCAGGGTGTCGGACACGACACTATCGAGTTCATCGTCATTGGCTTCGCCATTGCGCGCCACGATGCCCTGGCCGACTCTGCTCGAACGCACGATCAGCACGCCCTTCTGGCGCGCTTCCACCAGGGCCGGCTTCATTTGCGCGGCCACGCTGCCATCGCCCACGCCAGCGTGGATGATGCCCTTGGCGCCAGCGGCGATGAAAGCGTCGATGCCGACACGGTTCATGTTGGCGTAGCCGTAGACGATGTCCACTTGCGGCAGAACATCGAGCTTGCTGATGTCAAATTCCGATTCCAGCGTGTGCTTGCGCGTCGACTGGCGGTAGAAGAAAGGCTTGCTGCCCTGGATGTAGCCGAGCATGCCCAGTTCAGGCGACTTGAAGGTATCCGTCGTCGAGGTATTGGTTTTGCTCACTTCGCGCGCGGCGTTGATCTGGTCGTTCAAGGCCACCAGGACGCCCTTGCCCACGGCTTCCTTGCTACCGGCCAGCAACACGGCGTTGTACAGGTTGATCGGGCCGTCAGCCGAGATGGCCGTCGATGGACGCATGGCGCCCACCACCACGACCGGCTTGTGGCTTTTCACGGTCAGGTTCAGGAAATACGCGGTTTCCTCGATGGTGTCGGTGCCGTGCGTGACGACCACGCCATCGACGTCGTTCGAGGCCAGCAGCACATTGATGCGCTTGGCCAGGGTCAGCCAGTGGCTGTTGCCCATGCTTTCACTGGCGATCTGGAATACTTGCTCGCCTTTTACGTTTGCCACTTTCTTCAGTTCCGGCACGGCCGCGATCAGGCGTTCGACGCCCACGGTGGCCGAGGTGTAGCCGACGGTGGTGGTGCTGTCGGCGCCGCTGCCGGCGATGGTGCCGCCCGTTGCCAGGATCACCACATTCGGCAATTTGACGGCCGCCTGTTGCGCGCGCGCAGGGGAGGCCGCGACAAAGCCCATCAGCAAGGTAGCCAGCATCAGCTGTGCACAAGAATGAAATTTACGTGAAAACATGGTGCTCCTGTTCGGTGATGTGTCAAAGATAACAAAGTCGTGTGCAAATTATATGTCATCAGTGCTACAAAAAAGCCCCGATTCACGCGTTCAGCGCAAACGTGCGCCCCTTCCCATGCGCTACAGTGGCGCCATGTCCACACTCCTGTCCTTGCGGTCTTGCCTCGTCCTGCCGTTCGCCCTGATGGCGCTGGGCGCCTGCGCCACACAAATCGAACTGCGCACGGCGGCGCAGCAGGAGCAGTTCGCGCGGGAAGCGGCCAGCCAGGGCGACTGGGCGCAAGCCATGCGCAACTACGCGGACGCGGCCGACAATGCCGAACTGGGCCATGGCGATCTCGCTTGGCAGGCGCGGCTGCACCACGAGGCGGGGCGCGCCGCCAGCGGGGCCTGCCGCGACGATGCGGCCGAATTTCATTTCCGCCGCGCCATCGCGCTGGCCAAGAAAGGCGGTCAATCGAGCGCCCTCAGCGACAAGGCGCTGGAATCGCTACAGGCCGGCAAACCTTGCGGAGTCCTTCGATGAACACCGCCCGCACCGTGCTGGCCGCCTGCGCCTTCTTCGCCGCCATGGCGCCGGCGCAAGCCGCCGAAGCACCGCTGCCATTATGGGAAGCGGGCGTATTTGGCGGCACGGCCGTCACGCCCGCCTATCCCGGCGCCAGCGAACGCTCGACGCGCAGCCTGGCCCTGCCCTATCTGATTTATCGCGGGAAAGTGTTGCGCGCCGACCGTTCGGGCGTGGGCGCGCGCCTGCTCGATACGGACCGCCTCGACTTCGATATCGGTTTTGCCCTGTCCTTGCCTGCCCGTTCCAGCGACGTGCCGGCCCGGCGCGGCATGCCCGATCTGGGCACCCTGGTGGAATTTGGCCCGCGTCTGAAAATCAAGCTGGCCGAGCCGACGCAGCACAGCCGCCTGGGCCTGGAACTGCCGTTGCGCGCCGTCATCGAAGCGCGCGGCGGCCTGCGCCGCCAGGGCGCCACGTTCGAGCCGCGTTTCGTGTATGGACTGCAAGGCGGGCAGCAGGCATGGCATGTGGACGCCAGCCTGGGCGCCGTGCTGGGCAATGCCGCCATCAATGATTATTTTTATGGCGTCAGCCCCGCGTTTGTCACCGCTGAGCGGCCAGCGTATGCGGCAAAAAGCGGGCTGATGCTCACGCGGCTGGGTCTGGGCGGTTCGTACCGGCTGCACCAGGACTGGCGCGCCTTTGCCTTTCTGCGCTACGACAACTACTCAGGCGCCGCCAACCGCGCCAGCCCCCTGCTGCGCCAGAACAGCGGCACCTCGGCCGGCATCGGGCTGATGTGGACGTGGCGGCGCTCGGACAGCCTGGCGCGGGGTGCGGACGACTAGCGGCGGGATGGCTTAAAACTCCGTCGTGGCCGACAGCATGACCGTGCGCGGCGCGCCCAGGCCCAGGCTGGTCCATTGCGGCAGCGCCCAGTACGCCTTGTTGCCGACGTTCGTCACGCTGGCGCGCACGGTCAACGGCCGGCCAGCCGCCTTCATCGCATAGCGGGCGCCCAGATCAAACACGGTACGGCCCGGCACGGACATCGAATTGTCGGCATTGATGTATTGCTTCGATGCCGCCGTCGCATTCGCCGTCAGGGTCACGCCGGGGATGGCGGGCGTATCCCATTCGACACCGAGCTTGGCTTGCAGCTTGGGCACGCCCGCTGCCTGCTTGCCCTGGTTGGCGCCGCCCGGCGTCTTGCTCAAGACCGGGTCGACATACGCCACGCCGCCCATCAGGCGCACGTCGCGCAGGGGCGAACCGAAGAAGCCCCAGTCGATGCCGCGGTTGCGCTGTTCGCCGCCAAAGGAAAAGATATTGCTGACGGGATCGACATAGCTGCTGGGCCGCTTGATTTCATACATGCTGACCGTATGCGCGAACTCGCCCAGGTCGACCTTGAAGCCAAGCTCCGCCTGCTTCGACTTGTATGGCGCAAAGACCTCGCCCGAGTTGGCCGCCGTCAACGGCGCCGTGGCGCCCTGGCTCAAGCCTTCGATGTAATTGCCATACAGGGAAATCGTCTGGCTCGCCTTGACCAGCAGGGCGACGGCCGGCGTGGTGGCGCCTTCGTCATAGCGCGAGGTGCGGGCGCCCGTCTTGATGTTGAAGTTATCGCTGAGCACTTCCTGGCGGCGCAAGCCCACCGTCAGCTGCACCTTGTCTTGCGCAAAAGAAAGTGTGTCGACCAGGCCGATACTGGCCAGGCGGAGTTCCGCCTTGGAAATTTGCGGTGCTTCGAAGCGCGTCGCCGGCCCCCAGACGGGGTTATAGATATTCGTGATCCAGTCTTTTGCCAGGGTATTTCTGCGCCCGTACTGCTTGTCCGTGTGGTGATAATACGTGGCGTTGACGGCCCATTGGTGGCCGATATCGCCCGTGCGCAGCTTGCCCCGCAAGCCCGCTTCCGCCGACTGCTTTTCCACATCAAAACCCAGGTCGGCAAGATTGGTGCGGTAGTCGCCAGCCGTGTTGAACACCTGGATCAGGTACGCGCCCGTCGACTGATAGTCGGCCCGGCTGGCGCCCACGGCGGCATACGCCATCACTTGCCCGTTCAGGTCCAGCTCGCCACGCAGCATGGCGCCCTTGTCCTTGGTATCGTAGAACGCCCAGCTGGGATTCAACAAGGTTTCCGCTTTCGGCGGGCGCGGCACGGGCAAGCCGGGGGCCAGGTTGACGCCCCGGTTCAAGCCATCGGCGCGATCCTCGCTGTGGTACAGGTCGGCGGACAGGCGCGCACCGTTGCCACGCCAGTCCAGGCCCACGGAAACGAGCTTGGTCTTCTTTTTCTGATGGTCGATGGCGCCCTCGCCATCGCGGTAGACGCCGTTGACGCGGATGCCGAACTGTTTATTCTCGCCGAACCGCTGACCCAGGTCCACATGGCCGCCCCATTGCGCGTCCGACATGTACGATGCCGTCATGCGCGCCAGCGGCGTGTCGCCCGCGCGCTTGGGCACGAGGTTGATGCTGCCGCCTACCGAGCCGCCCGGTGGCATGCCATTGAGCAATGCTGACGGTCCCTTCAGCACCTCGATGCGCTCGAACATTTCAGGCGAAGTGCGGTAGTAAGGCGAGATGCCGTACAAGCCGCCAAACGCGACGTCGCCGATATTCGAGCTGAAGCCCCGTATCGAATAATTCTCGCCAATGATGCCCGTCATGCCGCTGCTGAAGACGGTGGGATCGGTGGCGGAAATCACATCGGTGATGTCGCGCGCCTGCCGGTCTTCGATGAATTTATCCGTATAGCTGATGGTGTTGAACGGGGTTTCCATGAAATCCTTGTCGCCCAAAAATCCCACGCGGCCGCCGGACGCCACTTGCCCACCGGCATAGGCATCCGTCACCGTGTTGCCCTTGCCCCACACCGTCACGGCCGGCATGGTGGCGGCGGCCTCGGCGGCGGCGCTGTGCGCCGCTTCGCGGCGTACCGTATAGCTGCCATTGCCCTCGCGCACGGCTTGCAAGCCGTGGCCGCGCAACAATTCGTAAAAACCCTCGGGCACGCTGTAGCTGCCGGACAGGCCGGCGCTGTTCTTGCCTTGCAGCAGGCTAGCCTCGACCGTCAATTCCACGCCCGCCTCGGCGGCGAAAATGTTGAGCGCCGAGCCCAGCGCACCGGCCGGCACGCTGAACGCTTGCCGGGCCGGGCCCGTCCCCGCTTGCGCGTAGGCCGGCGGGGCCGCCACGCCCAGCGCCCCCACGGTCAAGCCCGTGATGAGCGCCAGTTGCACGGCGGTGGCGATGCGGCTCAGGTTCAAGGCGGGAAGGTGGCGCGTTGCCATGCGGTGTGTCATACAGTAAATCCTTTCAGATGGGATGATTGCTTGTTCTCACCCTATCTCCCGAACGAAAAGGCAAAACCCTCAATCTAAATACGAATCATTACGAAAATATTATTGATAACCTTTGAGCACGTCGTCGATCACCCGTTTCAGCGACGTCACGCTGGCCGCCGTGATGTACCAGGCGTCCGCATCGACGAAGACGACGCGGCCGTTCTTCCAGGCCTTGGTCTGGCGCAGCAGCGGATTGGCCATCTGTTCGGCCGTCATGACGGGACGGTGTTCCATCACGGCCGTACGGTCGACAACATAGATGATGTCGGGGTTGGCTTGCTGGATGAATTCGCTGGAAATGGGCTGGCCATGCAAGCCCGCTTCGATGGCCGAACTGGCGGGTTTCACGCCCAGCGCATCAAAGACAAAACCGTAGCGCGACTGCACGCCAAATGAGCTGAAGGCGCCATTGTTGTGCAGCACGATGAGCGCTTTCTCGGGACGCTCCTGGGTCACCTTGCGCGCGTCCGCCACCTTGGCGTCAAGCTCCTGCGCTTTCCGGTTGGCGAGGTCTTCCTTGCCGAAGATCCGTCCCAGCGTCAGCAAGTGCTGTTTGACCACCTCGATATGCTTGCTTTCGCTATTCTGGTAATCCACGTCGAAATGCAAGGTGGGCGCGATCTGGCTCAGTTCCTTGTAATGGTTGGCCTGGATCGACGTCATCAGCACCAGATCGGGCTGGAGCGCGTGGATATGCTCGAGATTGGGTTGCACGATGGCGCCCAGGTCGCGGATGTTCGCGTCGTCCTTGTAGCGGGTGAGGAAATGCGGCACGTAATCCTTCACCATGCCGGCCACGGGCACGCCCAGCTGGTCGAGGAAATCGACTTCGTTCATATCGAGCACGGCCACGCGCTGGGGACGATGTTTGATCACCGTCGTACCCAGTTTATGCACGATGGTGACGGGAGTAAATGCCTGCTCCGACGCGGAAGCGGCAGGCGCCGGCGGCGCCGTGGCCACCTTGTCGGTGCAGCCTTGCAGGGCGGCCATGGCGGCGAGCAGCACGGCCAGCGCGCAGCGGGATTTGTTCCAGATCATTTCAAGCTCCTGTGGGGGTAAAGTAATTGCAGACGCAGCCGCGCTCATTGCGCACGATGTGAAAATCGATGCCGTACAGCGCCAGCAAGCGTGCCTCGGTGACGACCTCGTCGGCAGGGCCGGAAAAGCGCACGGCGCCACCCTGCATGGCGACGATGTGGTCGGAATAATTGGCGGCGAAATTGATGTCGTGGATCACCAGGATCACGGTGCGGCCCTGCTCGTCGCACAGGCGGCGCAACGCGCGCATGATCTGCACGGCGTGTTGCATGTCGAGGTTGTTGAGCGGCTCGTCGAGCAGCAAAATATCGGTCTGCTGGGCGATCGTCATGGCCAGGAAGGCCATCTGGCGCTGGCCGCCGCTCAGCTCATCGACATACGCCAGACGCAGATTGTCCAGCGACAAAAAGGCGATGGCCTCGTCGATCGCTTGCCGGTCTTGCGCCGTCAAGTTACCCCGGCTGTAGGGAAAGCGGCCGAAGGCGACCAGCTCCTCCACCGTCAGGCGCAAATGAAAATCGGGCGACTGGCGCAGGGTGGCCACCAGTCTCGCATAGTCCTGGATCTTGATGGCCGCGATGCTGCGCCCGTCTATCGCAATCTCGCCGCCATCCGCTTCCTGCAAGCGCGCGATGAGCATCAGCAAGGTGGTCTTGCCGGCGCCATTCGGGCCGATCAAGGACGTCACTTTCCCCTTGGGAAACTGCACGCTGACGTTGTCCAGCACGCGCCTGGCGCCGTAGCTTTTTTCAATATGGTTGACGTGGATCATGCGGTACCCCGGGTGCGGACCATGAGCGCGAGGAAATACGCGCCACATACGAGGTTGACGAGGATGCCAACCGTGGTCCGGTAGTTGAAAACGTGCTCGACCAGCAGCTGGGCGGCCAGGAAGATGGCAATGGCGATGGCGCAGCCCAGCGGCAAGGTGGCGCGGTGACGCCCCGTGCGGGCCAAGGCATACGTTGTGTTCGCCACAAAGATACCCATGAAGGCCGTGGGGCCCAGCAGGCTGGTCGACACGGCCACCAGCACGGCGATCAGCGCCAGCTGCAGCCGCACCATGCGCCGATAATCGATGCCGAGCGAGATCGCCTGTTCGCGCCCCAGCGCCAGCACGTCGAGCGCCGGCAAAGTTTTCACGACAGCCACGCAGGCGGCGCCTGCCAGCAGGGCCGAGTACAGCAATTGCACCGGCTGCGCCTTGTTGAACGAAGCCTGGCTGAAGCCTTGCAAGATGGCAAATTCACCGGGGCTGATGCGCAGCTGGATGAACTGGGTAAACGTGCCGATCACCATCGTCAGCACAAAACCCAGCAGCAACAGAAAATACACGTTGTTCTTGCCATCACGAAACAGCCAATAGTGGATGGCCCAGGAATACGCGAGCATCAGCGCAATCGACACGACAAAATTACCGTTCTGTCCCAGCAGCACCACGCTGTGCATGCCCATCGCGAGGATCAGCAGCGATTGCAGCAGCAGGTACACGGCTTCATAACCCATGACGGCCGGCGTCAGTATCCGGTTGCCGGCGATGGTCTGGAACACAATCGACGACACGGCCACGCAGACGCCGCCGATGGCGATGGCGGCCAGCCGCGACAATCGTTTGGGAATGACGTAATCGAAGTCGAGATTGGCGCCGAGGAAGAGGAAAGCGAGCGCCAAAGCAAACACGGCCAGCCACAGTGTCCGCTGGTTCAAACTGCGCCTCATCGCCGCCCCCGGATGATCAGGATGAGGAACAGCAACCCGCCCACGCCGCCCGCCGTCAGGCCGATCGGCACCTCGAATGGATAGATCAGCAAGCGCCCGGCGATGTCGCAGGCCAGCAGCAGCGAGGCACCGCACAGCGCGACGATGGGCAGGGTGCGCTCCAGCCTGTCGCCATAGCGCAAGGCCACCAGATTCGGGATGGCCAGTCCGACGAACGGGATCGCCCCCACCGTGATCACCGTGGCCGCCACCGTGACGGCCACCAGCATCAGGCCCAGCGCCACCGTGCCCGCATAATTCAGGCCCAGGCTGGTAGCCATGCCCTCGCCCATGCCCAGCACGGTAAAACGCTGCGCGTACACATACGTGAGGGCAACGATGGGCAGGATCAGATAAATGATTTCATAGTTGCCCTGCACGATGCGCGAAAAATCGCCGAGCAGCCAGCCCTGCATGCTTTGCAGGATATTGTTGCGGTAGGCATAAAACTCGGCCACGGCGCTGAGCACGCCGCCATACACGAGGCCGATGACGGGGACGAGTATCGTGTTCTTGAAGCGGATGCGGCGGATCAGGGCCACGTACAGTACGCTGGCGGCAAGGCAGAAGGCCAGCGCGAACGCCATCTTGCCGGCCGTGCCCGCCGCAGGCGCCACGGTCAGCGCAACGAGGATGCCCAGCTTGGCCGCGTCGAGGCCGCCCGAGGTGGCCGGCTCGACGAATTTGTTGCGCACGATGTGCTGCAGGATGACGCCGCACACGGACAGGCCCACGCCCGTCAGCACCAGCGCCGCCAAACGGGGCAGCCGGCTGGCCGTCAGGGTCAGCCAAGCATCGGCAGACAGCGCGCCGGACGATGACAACAGTTGTGCCCACTCCATCTGCCTGGCGCCGACCAGCAAGGAGGCGCAGCACAGCAGCACGAAAAGGAAAAGCCGACGCGCGTGTGTCAAATGCCGGACTCCGTTCCAGGCTGGCGCGCGGGCGCGGCGATGCGCCAGCCTTTGGCCGCCTGGCGCTGGGCCAGGAAGTGCGCATACAGGCCGCCCTGCGCGCGCAAGATGGCTGGCGCGCCCTGCTCGCCCAGGGTGCCGCCATCGAGCACGACAATCTGGTCGGCCATGGCCACCGTCGACAACTGGTGCGCGATGACGATCACCGTGCGCTTGCCGCGCAGCCGCGCCAGCGCTTCGGCGATGGCGGCCTGGTTTTCCGCGTCGAGCGCGGCCGTCGCCTCGTCGACCAGCAGAATCGGTGCATCCTTGACCAGCGCGCGCGCGATGGCGATGCGCTGGCGTTCGCCGCCGGACAGGCGCGCGCCGCCCTCGCCCACCGGCGTCGCAAGTCCCTGTGGCAAGCGGGCGATGATCTCGGCCACGCCAGCCTGGCGCGCCGCGTCCAGCACCTCGGCATCGGTCGCCTCCGGCTTGCCGATGCGGATGTTGTCTCCGATGCTGCCCTGGAACAGATAACTATCCTGGAATATCTGGCTGATCTGGCCGGCCAATTGCTCGCTGGACATGTCGCGCACATCGACGCCGCCCACCAGCACCGTGCCTGCACTGGCGTCAAAGAAGCGCGCAATCAGGCGCGCCAGGGTCGTCTTGCCTGAACCGGAAGCGCCGATCAGTGCCGTCATGCTGCCCGGCGCAATCTGCAGGTTGATGTCCGTCAAGACGTCGGGCTGTTCCGGCGCATAGCGGAAGTACACATTGCGCAATTCGATCGAAGCATCGCGCGGCGCTTGCGGCTTGTGTGCTTCCGGCAAGGGCTGCACGGCGAAAATATCGCGCGCAGCGTCCAGCGGGCCGCGCGCGCCACGCAGCACTTCGCCATAGCTGGCCGCTTCCCGCAGCGGGTCGACAAAGCGCACCACCAGCAGCAATGCCACGATGACGGTGATGGCATCTGCCACCGCTACCGTACCGAGCAGGCTCGCGGCAACGGCCAGCAAGACGGCGAAGATGGCTTGCACGGTCCAGGCGTTCAGCACCGACGACAGCGCCGACAGGTAAATGAGCCGCGTGCCCGCGTGACGCTGTGTGTCGATGGCTTGCTGCAGGAAACGCGTGCCGCCGTCAGCTGCGCCACCGCCGTTACCATTGAAGGCGCGCAGCACCGATTGCGCTTGTGCAAACTCCACAAGGCGCTGGCTGGTCTGGGCAAAATGATGGTGGTAGGCATCGTCGGCGCGCTGGCCCAGGTGCGCCGTGAGCCGCAAGGCGCCAGCCAGCAGGGGCAGCGCCAGCAGCGCGATCACGCCCAGCTGCCAATGCAGCGCAAACAGCGCGGCCAGCAATACCACGGGCGTGACGGCGCCGCAAATCACAGGCGTGAGCACGTGGGCCGGCAGCTGCGCGACATTCATCATGCCTTGCGTGATGACGTGGCCCAGCTTCGCCGTATTCTCCGGCGTGAACCAGCCGACGGGCAGGCGCGCCACGTGGTCGCCCAGGCGCTGGCGCGCCCCTTGCAAGACCGTCACGCCCACGCGCACGCCAGCTTTCTCCACTTGTCGCCGCCAGGCCCAGCAAGCGACCAGCCCGGCCAGCAGCACGATCAGCCACAGGGCCGCGCCGCCCGTATCGCCGGCCAGCAGCCGGCCCAGGGCCAACACCAGTGCCGTGATCGTCAGCCCGCTGAGCACGCCATACGCGAGCGCCATGGCGCAGTAGCGGCGGAACACGGGCGCATCGTCGCCCAGCAGTTGAATAAATGTTTTCAGCATGGGAGCACCGCATCTTCCTGGGAATCTTGATAGCCGCCCAGCGCCCACAGTTGCGCATAGCGGCCCTGGTGGGCGAGCAAGCCGGCATGGCTGCCCTGCTCGGCGATGGCGCCGTTCTCGACGACGACGATATTGTCGGCATGCATGACCGTGTCGAGCCGGTGCGCGATCACCAGCAGGGTGCGGCCTTGGGCGAAGCGCGACAGCGCATCCTGGATCGCCACTTCGTTTTCCGCGTCGGCCGCGGCCGTCGCCTCGTCGAGCACCAGCACGGATGGATCGAGCAGCACGGCACGGGCGATGCTGACGCGCTGCAGCTCGCCGCCGGACAGCTGCGCATCCTCGCCGATGACGGAATCGTAGCCGCGTGGCAAGGCTAGGATGCGCTCGTGGATATTCGCCAAGCGCGCCGCCTCTTCGATCTCGTGCGTGCTGGCCGATGGGCGGCCCAGCGCAATGTTCTCGCGCACGCTGGCGTGGATCAGCCGCACTTCCTGCAGCACGAAACCGATGCGCCGGTACAGCTCGGGCGTGGCAATGTGCCGCAGGTCGGCGCCGCCGAGCGTGATGCGCCCCTCGGTCGGGTCGAAAAAGCGCAGTAGCAGCCGCGCCAGGGTCGACTTGCCGGAACCGGAAGCGCCGACGATGGCCGTCACCGTGCCCGGATGCAAAGTCAGCGTGATGTCCGACAGCGCCTTGTTCTGCCCATCGTAGGCATAGCCCACATTTTCCATGCGAATCTCGGTACCAACTGGCAACTGCTGCTGGCCTGGCGCCGGCTGCGCCAGTACGGGCGTGTCGAGCAAGGCTTGCACGCGCTGGGCCGCACCCGTGGCATTGTTGAGGTCATGCGTGAGGTAATGCAGCAGCAGCATCGGCGCGGAAATGCCGGGCGCCACGAGGGCGAACGGCAGGATATCGACGGGCGCCATCGCCTCCAGCGCCACGAACACGGTGCCGGCGAGCACCACCACGCCCAGCACGGCGACGGGCGCGATCAGCGCATTGGCATTCGCCATGGAGCCGACCAGGGGGCGCGTAAACGCGGCAAACGCCTCGGCAAACGCATCGACGGCGGCGCGGTAGCTGCCGTGCGCACGTCCCGTGGCGCCAAAGGCCTTGACCACGGGGATGCCGTTGACGAATTCCACCACGGCATTGTTGATGCGTCCCATGCCGGCGACAAATTGCTCCATATTGCCGCCACTGGCCTTCATGGCGCGGCCAAAGAACAGGAAGAAGCCGGGAAATGGCAGGATGGCGACGAGGGCCAGGCGCCAGTCCATGGCGAACAAGTAAATGACGGAGATGACGATGGCGCCCACGGCGCGTCCCGTCGTCGTATAAAAGTGCGCGGTGAGGCTGTGCAGGGTATTGATATCGTCCTGCATCGCCTGCTTGACCTCGCCCGAGGCACGGCTGGTGAACCAGCCCAGCGGCACCTGCCCCAGGCGCTGCATGGCTTGCAGGCGCAATTGATGGGTGAGGCGGTTGTCGGCCAGATGCGCGGCCAGCTCGCCCAGCGTGATCAGGGCCATGCCGGCAAACAGGCAGGCGACGCTGACGAGAATGGTGGGCCAGATGGCAAGCTGCGTGGCAGCAGGGGCCAGGGCGATGCTGGCGATGTGCGCGATGCCGGCCAGCGGCACCAGGGTCAGCATGGAACCCGTGCCGGCCAGCACGGCGGCGGCGATCAGGCGCCCGCGGATGGGCTGCAGTATCCGGCTGATCGGGCCGGCCTGGCGGCTTGGGCTACTCATGGGGAAAACGGGAAAAAGCGTGCATAAGTTCAATGGATAAGGGTGGCTCTCACCCTATATCCCGAACGAGAATGCAAAACCCTCAATCGGGTCCGCGAAATTGTCAGGCAGCGGCCTGGACGGTCACCCAGTAGCGCGTGCGCGCAACGATTTGCACGGGCAAGGCCAGCGCCAGGTTGTGCAGCGCGCGGTCCGTGTCGCGCAGGGAAAACACGCCGTTGACGGTGAGGCTGGCCACGGCCGGGTCACAGCGCAGCAGGCCGGGACGGTAGCGGGCCAGTTCCGCAAGCAGCTCATCGAGGCGCATATTGTCGGCCACCAGCACTCCTTTGGTCCAGGCCGCGGCGCTGGCGGACGCGGGTGCGCCAGACTGCACGATGTCGGCCGAGTAGACGGCGCCCTGGCCCGTGTCGATGCGCACGGGACGGCCAGGCGCATGCCCGAGGCGTACTTCGACGGCGCCCTCGAAGACGGCCACGCGCGACGTGTATTCGTCTTGGCGTAAAGTAAAACGCGTGCCCAGCGCCTGCACCGTGCCATGGCGGCCCTGCACGCGGAAAGGCCGCTGGGCCGGATCGGGATCGTGCGCCGTCGTGACGAGGATTTCGCCGCTGCGCAGGATCAGCAAGCGCTCGCTGGCGCCGAAGCGCACATCGATGGCGGAAGCGGAAGCGAGCATCACGCGCGTGCCATCCGGCAAGGTCATCTCGCGGATCTCGCCCGTGGCCGTGCCGTGCCCTGCGGTGGCCACTTGCCACGCATCCGTGCCGCGCAGCATGTAGGCCATGCCGCCCACGGGCAGCAGCACGGCCAGCAGTTTCAGGGTACGGCGGCGGTTCAGGTAGGCCGCTGGCGCCGGTTCGCGCAGCGCGTGCCGGGCCGCGTCGCGCGGCACGCTATGCAGCTTGCCCTCGAATGCCTGCAAACGCTGCCAGGCGATGGCGTGGTGCGGATGGGCGGCGCACCAGCGTGCACAGGCAGCCCGGTCTTCGTCGCTGGCGTCATCGGACCACAGGCGCGCCATCCATTGGGCCGCCTGCCGCACGATGGCCGGTGCAATCACCACATCCATGGTTCAGGCGCCTTGGGCGTGCATGGCCTGGTAGCAGGCCAGCAGGCCGGCGGCGATGTATTTTTCGACGGACGAGACGGACACCTGCAATTCGGTGGCGATGTCGCGGTAGCTCAGGCCATCGAGTTTGCACAGCAACAAGGCCTTGCGTGCCTTGGCGGGCAGCTGGTGCAGCACCGCGTCGATTTCCGTCAGCGCCTCGATCACCAGCGCGCGCTCTTCCTCGGACGGCGCCAGCGCTTCGGGCACCAGGGCCAACACTTCCAGGTAGGCGGCCTCGATCTGGCGGCGGCGGTACAGGTCGATGACCATGCCATTGGCGATCTGCGTCAGGTGGCGGCGCGACTCCCCGGCCGGCGGCACCCTGCCCGTCTTCATCAGGTGCAGGTACACGTCATGCGCCAGGTCGGCCGCGTCGAAGGCATTGCCCAGTTTACGGCGCAGCAAGCCACGCAGCCAGTGATGGTGGTCGGTGTACAGACTGCTGACTTGCTGCTGAAGCGCTAACTCGGCGGTGCTCACGATACCCTTCCTGTGACAACGCTCCCTGGTAAAGGCGGCGCCTTGGATGCAAATGAGAATTATTTGCATCCATTATATGCGAAAGGTCAACGTAAAAACAAGCAACAGGCCAGGAGAGACGGGCCAGGCGAACATTGGGTACCGATCACAAACAAGGTCGTGACCCGTCTGGCACGGCGACTCGCTTATTCCGTGTATCCGAAAGCCTGCATTGCTTCGCCTGCCTGGCGGCGGCATTTCTCACGCCCCTCTTCAGTCATTGCTGTCTCGAACTGCCGCACAGTTCCCGTATTAATCTCGTTATAAAGATTACTGTGATGACTGACCCCTTGGTAACGGGTGCTCCTGTTTTCCGGACGTAACATGCCATCGGTATATTCAACACCCATGAATTGCGCCACGCCGGTCAACACCCGGGCAGGATTGACCACGAAGTCTTCGTAACGTATAAGCAAGTAATTCTCCGCCACTTTTTCCATCTCGTATTTCAAATACAGATTGGTTGACGACCAGATTCTGGGAAAATACTCGTCGAAATCTTCCGCCCATCCCGTCCGGTTCAACGACAGCATCAGATCACGAATGTCACGCACGATATGAATAACTTTGTCCGCGCCGCCTAGCGCGCCAGACTCGATCAGCATTCGCATGGACATCAGGTCATTGGGGGACTTGTCGCCAGCCATTTTTCTTCCGGCCACCTCAGCCAGCTTCGCATAAATGGCATGGATGATGGCGTTGGCATCATAGGCGGAGTCAAATACGCAAGCACGTATCTCATCCTTGCTGACATATTGCCCTAGGCTGGCGGAAAAACGGGTCGAACTGACAATCAGCTTGAAGATCAATTCCCGGCCAATGGCCGCATCCCTGACCCGGTTGATGAGAAAGGCGAGCGGCACGATGAAATCGGTTTCGTCCGGAACAACAAGATCGGGGTGGGAGCTGATGCATTGCGCCAGCAGGGTGGTACCGGAACGTGGGGAGCCAAAGATATAAAACACAGGAGTAACCTTTCAACTTCATTGCGAGAAATATAGCCAAAGAAGTATAAAAGCCCATCGCAATGGGCTTTCCATTGCTCAGACAGATGACGAATGTTCAGTATGCCAAGGCAGACCCGGCATACTGAAGACACTACATGATGCGACGGCAGTTGCTGCTGGGTCGCGCTGCCATGCTGTACCCACGCTCTACGAACGGCAGCGTGCCACCAGTCTGGCCAACGGCCTTCAAGCCGCTCACCTCATTGGAGTCAGACGTTGAACAGGAAGTTCAGCACGTCGCCATCCTTGACCACGTATTCCTTGCCCTCGGCGCGCATCTTGCCCGCTTCCTTGGCGCCCGCTTCGCCCTTGTAGGCGATGAAGTCGTCATAGGCGATGGTTTGCGCGCGGATGAAGCCGCGTTCGAAGTCGGTGTGGATCACGCCGGCCGCTTGCGGTGCCGTGGCGCCCACGGGGACGGTCCACGCGCGCACTTCCTTCACGCCTGCCGTGAAGTAGGTTTGCAGGCCCAGCAGCTTGTAGCCGGCGCGGATCAGACGGTCCAGGCCTGGCTCTTCCATGCCCATGTCGGCCAGGAAAGCGCCCTTGTCGGCATCGTCCAGATCGGCGATTTCCGCTTCCAGCGCCGCGCAGATGGCGACGATAGGGGCGTTTTGCGATTGCGCATAGGCCGTCAGCTGGTCCAGCAGCGGGTTGTCCGTGAAGCCCGAATCGGACACGTTGGCCACGAACATGGCCGGCTTGGCCGTGATCAGGCACAGCGGCTTGATCAGTTCCATTTCGTCCGCGTCCAGGCCCATGGCGCGCACGGGCTTGGCGTCGTTCAGGTAAGGCATCATGCGTTCCATGATGGCCAGCAGCTTGGCCGCGTCCTTGTCGCCCGAGCGGGCTTTCTTGTTTTCGCGGTGGATGGCTTTTTCCACGGTGCCCATGTCGGCCAGCGCCAGTTCGGTCTGGATGACTTCGATATCGTCGAGCGGGTTGATCTTGCCGGCCACGTGGATGACGTTGTCATCTTCGAAGCAGCGCACGACGTTGACGATGGCGTCCGTTTCGCGGATGTGCGACAGGAACTGGTTGCCCAGGCCCTCGCCCTTCGATGCGCCTGCCACCAGGCCGGCGATGTCGACGAATTCCACGATGGCGTTGACCATGCGTTCCGGCTTGACGATGGCGGCCAGCGCATCCATGCGCGGATCCGGCACTTCGACGACGCCGACGTTCGGCTCGATGGTGCAGAACGGATAGTTTTCAGCCGGGATGCCGGCTTTCGTCAGTGCATTGAACAGGGTGGACTTGCCGACGTTCGGCAAGCCGACGATACCGCATTGGAGACTCATGGAAAACCTTTAAATAATCAATATTGCCGGCAAGCGGCTGGTGCAAAACGGCCGTTGCGGGCGTTTTCTGGATAATCTTGCTGTATTAATGCTCGTAAGGGTCAATTGTACCTCTATGCACCCTACTCTTCAAAAAAACCGCCCTCTGTGCCGCTAACTGCCGCCATCCCCGTCGTCCGGCTGCGACGCATCGAATTCCAGGATGTCGCCGGGCTGGCATTCGAGCATCTCGCAAATTTTCGACAGGGTATCGAAACGCACGCCGCGCACCTTGCCCGATTTCAAGAGGGACAAATTCTGTTCCGTGATGCCGATGAAGGCGGCCAGTTCCTTCGATTTCACTTTTTTCCTGGCCAGTACCAGGTCGAGACGCACGACGATACCCATCAGATGAACCCGCTGTTTTCATCGGCCAATCTCTGGCCTTCATGGAGGATTTGCGCCAGCGCAAAGAATACGGAACACAGCAGCAAGGTCCACAAGTCGCCGCCCGTGATGTCGATGACCAGGCGCAACTGGCTGGTCCCCTCTTCCAGCAAGCCGAACAGCATGCCGCGCACGGTCGGCTCGAGCAAAGTCAACACCGTCCCCAGCAGCAAGCCGCCGGCGAAACGGCGAAAGTGCCGCGCCACCTGCGGCGTAAAAAACACGCCCTGCTCGAACTGGCGCAAGACCGCGGCCAGCTGGCGCACGGCGTCGCCCAGCACGCACAAGGCCGGCAAGGCCAGCGCCAGGCCCAGTCCCCGCTGCCAGAAAGGCATGGCAGCTAGGCGCTCGAATGGCTGGCTCTGCAATTGCAGCAACAGTTCATACATGCCGGCGCCGCCGACGGCTCCCTGCACGGCCGGCGCGGGCGCCAGCCAGCCCAGCACCGTCAGCAGCAGGTACAAGACAAAGAATCCTGAAACGCCGTAGCGCACGCGCCGGCTCAGCGCCGCGGGCGCCGTCTGATTTTTTTTCATATTTAAAAGTATACGAAAGCGGCTGGTGCCGCTAGAATAAATTATCGTAAAACAATAATTAAATCATGTTTTGCGACCATTTTAACATGTTCGCCCACCCCTATCGACTGGAGACACCATGAAAACCCTGCTTGCCTCACTCGTTTGCAGCACCGCCTTTTTGCTCAGCGGCGCCGCCCGCGCCCATGATTTGCACGCCATGCTGCAGCAGGCGCTGGCCGACAAAAGCGTGCCGGCCATGGCCATACTCGTGATCCGCGACGGCAAGATCGATGCGCAGGCGCAAGCTGGCGTGCGCGCCAATGACGGCCACGATGCCGTGCGCGCCGATGACGTGTGGAATATCGGCTCCGACGGCAAGGCCATGACGGTGACCCTGATCGCGCGGCTGGTGGAACGGGGCGTGCTGTCGTGGGATGCGCCGCTGTCGCGCATGCTGCCCGCGCTGGCCGGCGGCATGCGCGCCGAGTACCGCGACGTCAACCTGATGGATCTGCTGTCGCACCGCGCCGGCCTGCCGCCCAATCCCGATGAAGCGTGGATCGACTCCACCTACGCGGACACGCGCCCCTTGCCGCTGCTGCGCCAGGAGTACGCGCAGCGCGCGCTGGCCGACGCCCCGGTGGCCGCGCCGCGCGGCGAATCGCACTACTCGAACAGCGGCGCCATGATCGCCGCCGCCATCGCGGAAAAAGCCACGGGCAAGACGTATGAGGAACTGATGCAGGCCGAAGTGTTCGGTCCGCTGGGCATGCGGGCCGCGTTCGGCCCCACCGCGCGCGGGCAGAATCTGGGGCATAAGGAAGGCAAGCCGATCGCCGGCCTGATGGCCAGCAATCCGCTGATGATGGCGCCCGATGGAGAGATTCACCTGAGCATGCAAGACTGGGCCAAGTTTGCGCTCGATCAACTGCATGGCGAACAAGGCAAGGGCAAGCTGCTGAAACGGGAAACGTATGTGTTGCTGCACACGGCGCAGGGCGACACGAACGCGGCCCTGGGCTGGGGCGTGATGCATTTTCCACCGCAAGCGCCGCAGCGTGTGCTCACCCACCTGGGCTCGAACGGCTACTGGCACGCGCTGATCGCGCTGGCGCCCGGCAGCGGCGACGGCTTGCTGATCGCCGCCAACGCGGGCGAAGGCAGCAGCGCCCAGGCCAGCCAGCAGCAGATGGCGAAAACCATCATGGCCGGCTTCGGCCAGGCAGGGAAATAACTAGGCGGTATGGAGTTTCATCGTCGCGGCCTCGAACTTGCCTTCGACGATCTGCGGCATCACCTGCAAGGATTTGTCGATCGCTTGCTCGATCAGCTCCTGGTCTTCGCGGCGCGGGCGGTGCAGCACGAAGTCGGGCACCTGCTGCTGCAGGCTCAGGGTGCGCGGGTGGCCGATGCCCAGGCGCAAGCGCCAGTAATCCTGCGTGCCCAGCGCGGCCGTGATGTCTTTCAAGCCATTGTGGCCACCGGCCGAGCCGCCCTTTTTCAGGCGCGCGATGCCGGGCATCAGATCGAGTTCGTCGTGCACGACCAGTACTTCATCGGCGGCGATCTTGAAGAAACGCGCCAGCGCGCCCACGGACTGGCCCGAGCGGTTCATGAAGGTCAGCGGTTCGAGCAGCCAGACTTCGTTGCCGCCGATGGACGTTTTCGCCAGCATGGCGTTATAGCGCGAATCGCGCTGCAAGCGCGTGCCGGGCAGGCTGTTGGCAAGATTGTCCACCAGCCAGAAGCCGGCATTGTGGCGGGTTTGTTCGTATTCGGGTCCCGGGTTGCCGAGGCCGACGATCAGGCGTATGGGCATGGCTGTGTCTGCAATTAAAAAACGTATTATCGGTGAAAACAGGCAGAAAAAAACCCGCGCGGCGAACCTGGCGGGTTTTTCCTTGCAACTACCGCATTGCTGCGGCGGCAAAATTACTTCTTGTCGGCTTCAGCAGCAGCGGCTTCGGCTTCAGCAGCAACGTGGCCAGCCGGTACCGAAGCGGTAGCGATGGTCAGGTTGGCGCCGTGGGTGACAGCGGTCACGCCAGCTGGCAGGACCAGGTCGCCAACGTGCAGCGAGTGGCCGACGTCGATGTTCGACAGGTCAACGTTGATGAATTCTGGCAGTTGGCCTGGCAGGCACGAAACTTCGATTTCGTTGGCTACGTGGCTGATGGTCGCGCCGTGCAGTTTGACTGCCGGGGAAACGTCAGCGTTGATGAAGTGCAGCGCCACTTTCACGTGGATAGCTTGCTTAGCGTCAACGCGCTGGAAGTCAGCGTGCAGAACCAGTTGTTTGTATGCGTGGACTTGGAAGTCGCGCAACAGAACTTGCTGGGAAACGCCGTCGATTTCCAGATCCAGGATCGACGAGTGGAACACTTCTTTTTTCAACGCGTGGTACAGGGCGTTGTGATCCAGCGAGATCAGCACAGGGGCTTCAGCGCCACCGTAGACGATACCAGGGCTTTGGCCGGAAATGCGCAGGCGGCGGCTCGCTCCGGAACCTTGCAATTCGCGTTTAAATGCGATAACTTTCATGTGAAACTCCAAGAAGAACAAGGCTTGCGCCTTGTGTTATGAGGATGCCCGCGACCAGGAATCCTCGGAAATGGGGTGCAAAACACCCCGAAAATTAAAACACTGCGGCGCAACAGGCAAAAAGCCGGTCGCGCCGCAGGCATTACGTCTGTTACTGCTGATCGAATCAGTCGATGAACAGCGAGATGACGGAGTCACCCTTGATGATGCGTTTGAACGTCTCGGCCAGCAGCGGCGCGCACGTCAATTGACGGATCTTGCCGCAGGCCAGGGCCGCTTCGGACAGGGGGATCGTATCGGTCACGACCAGCTCATCGAGTGGCGAGGCCGAAATACGGTCGATCGCCGGGCCCGACAGCACCGCGTGCGTGCAATACGCCACGACTTTTTTCGCGCCGCGCTCTTTGAGCACTTCGGCAGCCTTGGTCAAGGTGCCTGCCGTGTCGACCATGTCATCCATGATCACGCAGTTGCGGCCTTCGACTTCACCGATGATGTTCATCACTTCGGACACGTTCGCTTTTGGACGACGCTTGTCGATGATGGCCAGGTCGCAGCCCAGGCGTTTTGCCAGGGCGCGCGCACGTACCACACCGCCGACGTCCGGCGACACCACCAGCAGATCCTGGTAGTTTTTCTTTTGCAGGTCGCCCAGCAAAATTGGCGAAGCGTAAATATTGTCGACTGGGATATCGAAGAAACCTTGAATCTGGTCAGCGTGCAAGTCCATGATCAGGACGCGCTCGACACCGGCTTCTTCCAGCATGTTCGCCACCACCTTGGCCGAAATCGCCACACGCGCGGAGCGTGGACGACGGTCTTGGCGGGCGTAGCCGAAGTAAGGAATCGCGGCGGTGATGCGGCCAGCGGAAGCACGTTTCAAGGCATCAACCATCAGCATGATTTCCATCAGGCTGTCGTTGGTTGGAGCACAGGTGGATTGCAAAACAAAAACATCCTTGCCGCGTACGTTTTCGTTAATCTCGACCATTACTTCGCCGTCGGAGAATTTCGAAACGTTTGCTTTACCGAGAGGGATGCCGAGGTTTTTTGCGACCCCCTCTGCCAACGCTGGATTCGCGTTGCCGGTAAAAACCATCAGGTTTTCGTAAGCCATGGGAGTCCCAAGAGGTGATAAAGAAGTCTTGAAAAGCACTAACCGGGCATAGGCCCGGTCAGTCATTGTTTAGAATATGCCGCGTGGCGGCACATCTGCTTTTTCCCGTACTGGACGCCAACTTCGCATCGACAGACTACGGTGAAATGGTGGCAGGGGAAGAAGGATTCGAACCTTCGCATGCTGGAATCAAAATCCAGTGCCTTAACCAGCTTGGCGATTCCCCTACGTTACTGACTGCTTGCCGTCATGTTGGCCAGTATTATACCGACTATTTGACGCTAAGCAAAATCTTTTTTTGCTCTCTACAACATGGTGAGCATCGGATGGCGATTCAGCGCTTTTGCCTTCCAGGCGATCCAGACTGGCGGCACATTACTGAGCACCGCATCCGCTTCTTCCTGACTGCCAAACGCACTAAACACACAAGCACCGGAGCCAGTCATCCTGGCCTCACCGTAAGCACCCAGCCATTCTACCGCATCTGCTACCGGCTTGAAAAGACTGCATGCCACTTGCTGTAAATCATTCTTACCAAACCCGCCCGCATCGTTTCCTTTTGCGAGGTGCCTGGAAAAGTCCGCTATTGTGACGGGTTCGGTATTTCTCGTCAAGCCTTCCGCGCAAAAAATTGCGGCGGTCGGCACTTGCACGCCAGGCTCGATCACGACATACCAGCATGCGGGCGTGGCGACGGGCTGCAAGGCTTCGCCCACGCCTTCGGCAAAGGCGTTTTCGCCAAAGATGAAAAACGGGATGTCGGCGCCCAGCGGCAAGCCCAGCGCCATCAATTCCTCGCGGCTCAAACCGGCCTGCCACAGGCGGTTCAAGGCCATCAGGGCAGTGGCCGCGTCGGACGAACCGCCACCGAGGCCGCCGCCCATGGGCAGCACCTTGTCGATGGCGATATCGACGCCGCGCGGCAAGGCGCCCGTGCGGCGCAGCACTTCGGCCTGCAGCAGCCTGGCGGCACGGATGATCAGGTCTTGCTCCTCCGGCACGCCAGCGAGCGCCGTCACGCGGCGGATCGCCGTGTCGTCGCGCAGCGCGAAGTGCAGGGTGTCGCCATGGTCGAGCAACTGGAACACCGTCTGCAGCAGATGGTAGCCATCGGCACGGCGGCTGTTGACGTGCAAAAAGAGGTTCAGCTTGGCCGGGGCCGGGCAGTTATTCAGGGTCGTCAACGTCATTGTGCTTGAGCCGATGGAGCGGGATCGAGCACGATGCGCAGCGACACGGCATCGGCCTGCGCGCTGGCATTGCGTTCGGCATCGATACGCCGCGGTTGGGGCAAGGCGCCCGGTGTATTGTCGGCCGCATTTTGCCCTACTTCTTGCCAAGACACATAGCGCAAGCGCCAGCCGTCTTTCGTGGTGACGCTGTCGTTGGCCGGCGAAGCGACGAAGCGCTTGCCATCGGCACCCACGGCATGGCCTTGCAGCCAGTCGCGCAAGCCCGACACGGGCAAGGACCAGCCCAGCATCTGCGCGCTCAGGGCATCGACGTCAGGCGCGCTGCGCGGCGCCTTGCCGCTTTGCGTCAACACGGCTTGCTGCGGCGTGACGGCGATCGTCGCCAACGTGCTGCCGACGGGCGAATACAAGGTCACGTCCGTGCGCTGCGCCGTCTGCTGCCAGTTGAAATTGACGGTGGCCGATTCGGGCTTGTCATCTTTCTGGTACACGACGTTCAGGCGGCCAGTCAGTTCGACCTGTTCGCGGTAGGGCGCGACGGTTTGAGCGGAGGGCGCGGCGCCGGACGAGAATGGGGAAGTCAGGGTCGAACAGGCCGAGAAGAACAGGCAGACGAGCGTGAGGGGGAGCAGTTTTTTCAACATGGGCACAAGGAAAAACCAGCGCCATGGCGCTGGTTTTATAGTTTAGTTAATCGATTCAATCACAAACTGACATTCAAGCGCGCCAGCGTACTTTTCAGCGCATCGTTTTTCGGGTCCTTGCTTTGCGCCTCGCGCCACAGCTTTTGCGCTTCGGCCTTGTCGCCCTTCTGCCACAGCACTTCGCCCAGGTGGACAGCGATTTCCGGATCGCTGCGCACGGCATAGGCGCGGCGCAGCGCGTTTTCCGCGGCGGCCAGGTTACCCATGCGGAACTGCACCCAGCCCATGCTGTCCATGATGAACGGGTCGCCGGGCGCCATCTGCAGCGCTTTTTCGATCAGCGCATGGGCTTCTTCCAGGCGCAGGCCCCGTTCGGCCAGCGAATAACCGAGCGCGTTGTACGCGTGCTGGTTGTCGGGCGCCAGCGCCATCACGCGGCGCAGGCTCGCTTCCATCAGCTCGAATTTATCCAGGCGCTCGGCCAGCAAGGCGTAGTCGTACAGCAGCTCCGGATTGTCGGGAAAACGCAGCAAGGCGTTTTCCATCACCGTGTACGCGCTTTGCACGTAGCCGGCGTCGCGCAGGAATTGCGCGTCGACCAGCAGCACCTGCGCCTGGCTTGCCGGATCGTCCGTTTCAATTTCCGTCAGCGCCTTGCGCGCCGCATCGAGATTGCCGCCGCGGGCGATCAGCTGGGCGCGGCGCAAGCGCGCCTCGACATAGCCGGCCGACGCGCTGTTGTCGACCTTGTCCAGCCAGGCGATGGCGCCGGCCGTGTCGCCGCGCGTCTCGGCGATCTGCGACAGTATCATCAGGGCCTTGAACGGATCGCGCGTATCGCCAGGATTTTTCTCCAGCACGGCCAGGAAGCGCTTGAAGTACTGCTCCGCGCCCTTGGTGTCTTCCAGCTGCAGCGCCACGATGCCGAGCGCGTACAGGCCGCCCACGTTATCGGGCTGGCTTTTCAGCAGCAGCAGGAACTGCTCGCGCGCCGGCTCCAGCTGTTTTTGCTCGACCAGCAGGCGCGCATACGCGCCGCGCACTTCGACGGCGTCCGGATTCTTTTGCAGGAAAGCGGCCAGCACCTTGTTTGCCGCCTCGGGTTCGCCCGTCACCTGCGCCAGGGTCAGCGCGGCCAGTTCGGAGTTCGGCTTGATGGCCAGCGCCTTGTTCGCTTCACGGATGGCGCGCTCACGCTCGCCAAGCGACAAGGCGCCCTGCGCCAGCACCAGGTGCGCTTCGAACATGTCCAGGTAAGGCTGCACCAGGCGCGTCATCATCGAATAGGCATACAGCTTGTCATTCGAGCGCGACAAAATCTGCTGCATCTGGAACAGGGCCACGCCGCGCGCGCCACCCGGCGCATTGGCCAGGCGCTCGGCGAAGATCGGTTCCGCTTCCTCGATCTTGTCGGTCAGGACGACAAAGCCGAGGAAGAATTGCGTCGCCTCGTCCGATTCCGGCGCCAGCTCGCGCCACAGGCGGATGGCCGCCAGCGCTTCGCTGCCCTGCTTGGCGGCCAGCGCCATTTCGGAAGCGCGGCGCGCCAGGCGCGGATCGCGCGTCTGCTGCGCCGCCACCATCATCGTCACGTACGGCCCTTGCCACTGGCCGCTCTTGAATTCCATTTCCGCGCGGGTCAGCTTGTACAGCAAGTCGCTGCTCAATTCGACCTTGGGCAAACCATCCGCCTTGGCGTCTGCTTTGGCGTCCGCCTTGGACTCGGCGCCCTCCTCCCGCGGCGCGGCGGGCGCGGACGCAGCAGGGCTGGCCGCGGCATCGGCGGGGGCGACAGGCGTCTGCGCCATGGCATGCGTGGCCATCAGGGCGGACAAGGTTACAATGGCGAAAGCGTTTTTCAAAGGCGGATCCTGGCTAAACGGCAAAGTTTGATTCTACGCCCAACGCGGCCATCGCGTACTTCACGTATGTAACGAAATATATACGTCGTGGCGGCGTAGCCTGCCAGGGCCAGCCCTCGGCCGGCAAGCCGCCTGTTTTTTACCCGGTTTTCAACCATTCGAGCCCTATGCCAGAATTGCCAGAAGTCGAAGTCACACGGCGCGGTGTCGCGCCCCACCTCGAAGGGCGCGCCGTGCGCTCCGTCGTGCTGCGCCGCGACGGCTTGCGCTGGCCCTTCCCCCCTGCCCTGGGCGAACAATTGTCGGGGCAAACCATCGGCCTGACGGGGCGGCGCGGCAAATACCTGCTGATCCACTTCCGCCACGGCACCCTGATCATCCACCTG
The DNA here is from genome assembly GCF_020858035.1 of Janthinobacterium sp. EB271-G4-3-2. Taxonomy (NCBI): domain Bacteria; kingdom Pseudomonadati; phylum Pseudomonadota; class Betaproteobacteria; order Burkholderiales; family Oxalobacteraceae; genus Janthinobacterium; species Janthinobacterium sp. EB271-G4-3-2. The sequence continues at coordinate 221,243 of NZ_JACYMG010000008.1, forward strand.
GGCATGTCGGGCCATTTGCGCGTGCTGCCGACGGGGACGGAAGCGCAAAAGCACGACCATTTCGACCTCGTCGTGGAAGATGCGGACGGCGGCAGCCAGGTGCTGCGCATGACGGACCCGCGCCGCTTCGGCGCCGTGCTGTGGCACGACGAGGCCGACGGCCCGCTGGACGGCCACGCGCTGCTGCGGGGACTCGGCACGGAACCGCTGGAAGGCGGCTTCACGGGCCAGCTGCTGTTCGAAAAAACGCGCAACAAGGGCACCAACATCAAGCAGGTGCTGATGGCGGGCGACATCGTCGTCGGCGTGGGCAATATCTATTGTTCCGAAAGCCTGTTCCGCGCGGGGATCAACCCGAAGACGCCAGCGCGGCGCATCGGCCTGGCCCGCTATGAGAAACTGGCGCAAGCGATCCGCGACGTACTGGCCGAAGCCATCGTGCAAGGCGGCAGCACCCTGCGCGACTTTATCGGCGTGAACGGCCAGTCCGGCTACTTCCAGCAGACGTATTTCACGTACAACCGCGCGGGCAAGCCCTGCCGCGTGTGCGGCGCGCCTATCCGCCAGATCGTGCAGGGACAGCGTTCCACGTTCTACTGCGTGAATTGTCAAAAGTAAGCATAGGTAAAGGGGAGCAGATGGTCAGAGACCTGGAACAGTACAGCGCATGGCGGCAGGACGTGCAAGCCGCCTTGCAGGCATACCGGCAAGCCGCCAGCGCGGCAGGCCTGGTCGACGGCGCCTCCGCGCTGCGCCTGGCGCGCTGTGGTTCCCGCCTGCTCGACGACCGTTTATCCGTCGCCTTCGTGGCGGAATTCTCGCGCGGCAAATCCGAGCTGATCAACGCCATCTTCTTTGCCGGCTACGGCCAGCGCATCCTGCCCTCGGGCGCGGGCCGCACCACCATGTGCCCCACCGAGCTGCTGTACGACGCGGCCTGGCCGCCATCGATCCGGCTGCTGCCCATCGAGACGCGCGCGCAGAACCTGTCGACCAGCGACTACCGCGACCTGCCCGCCGCCTGGACCATTCTGCCCCTGAACATCGAGGCGGGCGGCGACATGCAGGAAGCGATCCGCCAGGTCAGCCTGACGAAAAAAGTCAGCGTCGAAGAAGCGGCGCGCTACGGCCTGTACGACGCCGACGACGCGGATGCTCCCGCCATGCTCGACGAGGACGGCCAGGTGGAAATCTCCATGTGGCGCCACGCCATCATCAACTTCCCCCATCCGCTGCTGAAACAGGGCCTGGTGATCCTCGACACGCCGGGTCTGAACGCCATCGGCACGGAACCTGAACTGACCCTGAACCTGATCCCGAATGCGCACGCGGTACTGTTCATCCTGGCGGCCGACACGGGCGTCACGCGCAGCGATATCGAGGTATGGCGCAACCATATCGGCGCCGGCGCGGGGCGCCTGGTGGTGCTCAACAAGATCGACAGCATGTGGGACGAATTGCGCGGCGATGCCGAGGTGGCGCAGGCGATCGAACGCCAGCAGGCCAGCGTGGCCCACTTGCTGACGCTGGACGCAGGTCAGGTGTTTCCCGTCTCGGCGCAAAAGGCCCTCGTGGGCAAGATCAACGACGATGCGGCGCTGCTGGAAAAGAGCCGCTTGCTGCCGCTGGAGACGGCCCTGTTCGAGGAGCTGATCCCCGCGCGCAAGCACATCATCCGGCGCCAGCTGGCGTTCGACCTGGACGCCATCGAAGCGGCGCAGCAGGTGCAGGCGGCGGCCCGCGCGCGCGGCATCGCCGAGCAGCTGCACGAGCTGCACAGCCTGCGCGGCAAGAACCAGAGCGTGATCGCGCACATGATGCGGCGCATCGATATCGAGAAAAAGGAATTCGACAGCAGCCTGTTCAAGCTGCAGGCGACGCGCGCCGTGTTTACCCGCCTGTCGACGGAGCTGTACACAAGCCTGGGCATGGACATCGTGCGTGACGATATCGACGGCGTGCGCGCCGCCATGCAGCGCAGCCGCTTTTTCACGGGCCTGCGCGAAGCCGTGCGCCAGTATTTCGAGCGCATCGCCAGCAACCTGGATCGTTCGGAAGGCAAGACGGCCGAGATCACGGAAATGATGAACGTGATGTACCGCAAATTCGCCTCCGAACATGGCCTGGCGCTGGCCTTGCCGATGCCGTTTTCGCTGGCCCGCTACCGCCAGGAGATCGCCGACATCGAAGCCGTCTACCATAAGCAGTTCGGCACGGCGACCCTGCTCACCACCAGCCGCGTCGTGCTGATGGAAAAATTCTTCGACACCATCGCCTCGCGCGTGCGCCGCAGTTTCACCAACGCCAACGACGACGCCAGCGCCTGGCTGAAAGTCATCATGGCGCCGCTCGAAGCGCAGATCGTCGAATACAAGGAACAGCTGAAACTGCGCTTTGCCTCGATCCAGCGCATCCACGACGCCACGGGCAGCCTGGAACAGAAAATCGCCGGCTTTGAAGCGAGCCTGGCGGCGCTCGAACGCGACAAGGCGCAGCTGGCGCAATTGCTGGCCACTTTGCGTGCGGCCAGCGCAACATAGACAACAGAACACTGGAATCCTGCATGAAACGTTTGCTGCACCCGCTCTCGCCCGCCACGGGCATGGCACCTTTTGAAGAGTATGTCGACCCGACTTTTTCCGCCACCGTCATCGCCTGGCAAAAGCAGCATGGCCGCCACGCGCTGCCCTGGCAAAACACGCGCGACGCCTACCTGATCTGGCTGTCCGAAATCATGCTGCAGCAAACGCAGGTCACCGCCGTGCTCGGCTACTACGCGCGCTTCCTCGAACGCTTCCCCACCCTGCGCGACCTCGCCAGCGCGCCCGTCGAAGACGTGATGGCGCAGTGGAGCGGCCTCGGTTACTACACGCGCGCGCGCAACCTGCACAAGTGCGCGCAGCGCGTGGTGGCCGAATACGACGGCGTGTTCCCCAGCGACCCGCTGCTACTGGCCGAGCTGCCCGGCATCGGCCGCTCGACGGCCGCCGCCATCTCCGCGTTTTCCAGCGGCACGCGCGCTGCCATCATGGATGGCAACGTCAAGCGCGTGTTCGCGCGCACCTTCGGCATCGACGCCTATCCCGGCGAAAAGCGGGTCGAGGAAGCCATGTGGCGCCGCGCCGAAGCGCTGCTGCCTGAAACCGGCATCGAAGCCTACACGCAGGGCCTGATGGACTTCGGCGCCACCCTGTGCACGCGCAGCAGCCCCGATTGCGGCCGCTGCCCCTTGCAGCCGCGCTGCGTGGCCTACGCCACCCATCGGGTTAAAGACTTACCTGTGCGCAAACCGAAGAAAACCAGCCCCGAAAAACACGCCGTCATGCTCGTCATCATCGACGATGGCCAGGTGCTGCTGGAACAGCGTCCCGGCTCGGGCATCTGGGGCGGCTTGCTGTCCCTGCCCGAACTCGATGGCCACGTGCTGGCCGGCGAAGACTGTCCGCGCGACATCGACCAGGATGCGCTGGCGCGCGCCGTGGCGCCGTTCGGCGAAATCGAATCGCAGGAACGGCTGCTGCCCATCGTCCACGTCTTCACCCACTACAAGCTGCACATCGTCCCCTGCCGTATCACCCTGGCGCGCCGTCTGGCGCTGGCCGGGGAAGCGACGCACGTCTGGTACGACGGCGCGAGAATCGCCGATGCGCCGCTGCCCGCTCCCATCAAGAAACTGCTGCTGGACCTGTTCGGCGATGCGCGTTCGGCGCAACGCAGCATGTTTTAGTGCGCAGGCTTGCCGTACTGGCGCTGGCGATCCTGTTCTCGCCAGTGCATGCCGACACGACGCTGCCGGAAGTCAGAATAGGCGTACTCGCCTACAAGGGCGGCGACGCGGTGCAGCAGGACTGGTCGTACGTGACGCGCCACCTGCAGGCCAGTATTCCCGGCATCCGTTTCATCCTGGCCGACTACGACCAGGCGGGCCTGACGCGCGCCGTCCAATCGCAAGCGATCGCCTTCGCCATCACCAGCAGCGGCCACTACGTGGCGCTCGAACACAGCGACGGCGCCAGCCGCATCGCCACCCTGGAATCGCCATGGACGGACTCGCCGCGCCAGGCCATCGGCTCGGCCATCGTCGTGCGCAGCGCGTCGCCGCTGCATGACCTGGCCGACCTGGCGGGCAAGAACGTGATGGCCGTGGCGCCCGACGCCTTTGGCGGCTACCAGATCGCCGCGCGCGAACTGCGCGAAGCGGGCATCGATCCCACGCACGATTTTGCCAGCCTGCGCTACAGCGGCTTTCCCTCGCAGCAGATCGTCGACGCCGTAAGGTCGGGGCACATGGATGCGGGCATCGTACGCACCTGCCTGCTCGAACAGATGGTGGCGCGCGGCGAAGTACGCGCCGACGAACTGCGCGTGATCACCACGCGCCCGATTCCCGGCTTTCGCTGCGCCAGTTCGTCGCGCCTGTATCCGGACTGGCCCTTCGTGGCCCTGCGCCAGACGCCGCCCGCGCTGGCGAAAAAAGTGGCGCAAGCCCTGCTGGCCATGCCGCGCACCGGTGAAGGCTACAGCTGGACGGTGCCCAGCGATTACCAGATCGTCGATGAACTGTTCCGCGACTTGCACATCGGCCCTTACGCCTATCTGGACAAGCTGACCTTCGAGACGGCCCTGCGCCGCTACTGGGGCTGGATGCTGCTGGTGCTGGCCCTACTTATTGCCTGGGCCGTGCACACGGTGCGCGTAGAATACCTGGTCAGCCGGCGCACGGAGCAATTGCGTGCCGCCCAGCACCAGCAGCGCGCGCTGGAAGAACAGGCGCGCCAGCGCCAGGCCACGCTCGACCACACGGCGCGCCTGGCGATCCTGGGCGAAATGGCCAGCGCCATCGCGCACGAATTGAACCAGCCGCTGGCGGCCATCGGCAATTTCGCGCGCGGCATGGCGCGCCGCATCACGGCGGGCCGCCTCGACGCGGCGCCCCTGCTCGACGGCGCGCAGGAAATCGCCACGCAAAGCGAGCGCGCGGGTGCCATCATCCGCCACATCCGCGCGATGGCGCAAAAGCATCCCGCGCACAGCACGGCCTTCGCCCTGGCCGGCGCCGTGGCGCAAGCCGTGGCACTGTTCCGCGCGGCCCATCCGCACGCCCATATCAGCTGGAACCACGAAGGCAGCAATCTTGAGCCGCGCGTGCTGGCCGACCCGCAGCAAGTGCAGCAGGTGCTGCTCAATTTGCTGAAAAATGCGCTCGATGCGCAGGTGGGAAACGGCAATCCGCAGCATCCGATCGGCGTGCTGCTGCACCGTGAAAACGGCGCCTGCACGGTAGCCGTGCGCGATGCGGGATGCGGCCTGCCAGCGGCGCAGATGGCGCGATTGTTCGAACCGTTTTTTACCACCAAGGCCGAAGGCCTGGGACTGGGCATGTCGCTCAGCAAAAGCATCATCGAATCGTTCGGCGGCAGCCTGTCGGCCCACGCCAATGCCGATGCGCCAGGCTTGACGGTCTGGTTCCGCCTGCCCGAAGATAGCCATATGGAAGCGCACAAGGAAATACAAGAGGAAACACCATGAATGAAAGCGATGCGATCATCTTTGTCGTCGACGACGACGCCGCCATGCGCCGCTCGCTGGCCTATCTGTTCGATTCGGCCGGCTGGCAAGTGCAGACGTTCGAGTCGGCGCGCGATTTCCTGCAGCGCTACGAAGGCCATGCGCCCGGCTGCCTGCTGCTCGACGTGCGCATGCCTTTGATGAGCGGGCTGGAATTGCAGCAGGAACTATCACGCCACGCCATCGCGCTGCCCGTGATTTTCCTCAGCGGCCACGGCGACCTGGCCATGGCCGTGCAGACGATGAAGGCGGGCGCCTGCGATTTTCTGGAAAAACCATGCAAGGACCAGGTATTGCTGGACGCCGTCTCGCGCGCCGTGGCCCGCAGCGTGGAAGAAAGCCGCAGCGCCGCCAGCACAAATACGGCACAGGCGGCATTGGCGACATTGACGGCGCGCGAGCGCGAAGTGGCGCTGCTGATGGCCGAAGGCAAAGCGTCGAAAGTCATCGCCCGCGAACTGGGCATCAGCGACAAGACGGTGCAGGTGCACCGCCATAACACGATGGAAAAACTGGGCCTGCATTCAGCAGCCGAGGTAGCCCGGCTGCTGATGGCGGGTGGTCAAATCTAAGTCCGCACAATGCGCGCCGGCAGCCCCTGCCGCACCGACGTGCCCGAAACGGGATCGACAAACACGTTCTTGTCGCCGCGGCTCGGATCCGTCAAGCCCAGGTCGTTCAGGTTGATGCCAGCGCCGATGGTCGGTTCGTCGGGCTGCTGCGACTTGCCGATGCGGTGGGCGCGCGCGCCGTGCTCCTTGTGGCCGAAACCATGCTCGATGGCGATCACGCCGCGCTGCACGCCGTGGCGCAGCATCACCGTCGCCCTGGCCTTGCCGCCCGGCGTTTCCAGGTAAATCACGTCGCCATTTTGCAGCTTCAAGCGGGCCGCGTCGTCGGGGTGCACGGCGACCGGGTTGTCCGGATGGATGCCGCGCAAGCGCCGCGCGCCGATGCTGTACGAATTTTGCAGCGCCGATTTAAAGCTGATCAGTTCGAACGGCCATTCGCTGGCCGGATAGGCCTTGCGCACGGGCGTGCCATCGGCAAACGCCGCCACTCGCCACGCGGGCGTGCCGGGAAAACGCTTGCCGCTCAAGCTGTTCTTGCTCACGCCCAGGCCCTCGTTGTACAGCATCATCGGTTTCAGGTAACGGTGCGTGGACCAGTCCTGCGGATACGGCGACTCGTCGGTCACGGGTGCAGGTACTGCCGGCGCCTTGGGGTTCGCGGGCGGCGGCAGGCGCAGGCCGAACATCTCGCCATAGCTCTGGTAGCGCCCTCCCCGCGCCAGCATGAAGGCCACCTTGCGCCACTCTTCCGGCTTCAGGGTACGCTCCAGCTCGGGACGGATGCGCACCACGCCGGACAGGTCGATGTCGTCGTCGCTCGCGTCAGGCACGGACGTTTTTCCTTGCCAGGCGATGTTGGCGCCACCGCGCAGATACCAGTCTTCCGCCCGCTGCAATGGGAAGCGCTGGCCATCCATGTCTTGCAAGGCGTCCGGGCCGAAGCCAGGCAAGGCCATCGTTTTTGCCAGCGCGATGAAGAACGATTCCATGCAGATGCTCTGGCCGTCCGGTGTCTTTTGCACGCGCGGCTCGACCACGGGCCAGCGCGCCGTGCTCATTTTGACGGGCATGCCGCCCCAGGCGCCGGCCCAGCCCCAGCTTTCATACAGCAAGGTATCGGGCAGCAGGTAGTCGGCAAAGGCCGAGCTTTCATTGATGAAGGGATCGATGGCGACGATCAGAGGAATCTTCTTCGGATCGGCCAATTCCTTGCCGATCTGCGCGCGCAAGCCCGTGATGCCGTAGACGGGATTGCAGCTCCACAGTATCAGCGCCTTCAAGGTGTACGGGTAGCCGTTCATGGCGCTGGTGAGCCACTCGGTGGCCAGCGCGGGCGCGTTCGGATACCACGGCGCCCTGGCCGGATACGCCTTGCCCGCTTCTTTCTTCAGCTTGAATTCCGAGGTTTTTTCATACGGCACATTGCGCCCGATCGGCATGCCGGCCACCTTGATCTCGCCGTCAAAACTCTCGAGGTTATAGCGCGGACCGGGTCCCGCATCCTTGAAGCTGCCGCCATTGACGAGGGTGCCGCCCTTGCGGTTCAAATTGCCGATCAGGGTATTGAGCATGACCAGTGCATACGCGTTGTAAAAGCCGGCGCCCGACATCATGCCGCCATGCGCATTGACGGCGGCGCGCTTGCCGTGGCTGGTCAATTCCTGCGCCAGGCCTTCGATGATGTCGCGAGGGATGCCGCAAGCAGCCGCGTAGTCATCCATGCTGTGGCGCTGCGCTTCCTCGTTGAGCATCGTCATCGCCGTCTTCAGGTGCAGCGGCGCGCCGGCCACGTCCAGCGGGCCGTCGAAGAACAGGCGCGCCTCGCCCTTGGCTGCGTTGTGCTGCACGATGGCCTGCGTGGCGGCGTCGATCACGCAGAAGGCGTCACCATCCTTGTAGCGCTCTTCTTCCGCCAGTTCCACCGCACCGATGTCCGACGCGCGCAGGTAGCGGCCATCGCGCGGATGGCCCTTTTCGTTGATGATCAGATGCGTGGCGTTGCACCAGGCGGCCTCGCCCGCCGCTTCCGCCACCTTCAGGTTCGGCTGCACGAGGAAGTTGCGGTCATAGCGTTCGTGCTCGATGATCCAGCGGATCATGGCCATGGCCAGCGCGCCGTCCGTACCCGGCTTGATCGGCACCCAGCGGCTGCGGTCACCCGCGGCCAGGCTGTCGGCATTCGTCAGCACGGGGTCGACGACGACGTAGCTGAAGTCGCGCTTGCCCGAACGGGCTTTCGCGATCAAGGTGCCCTGGCGCTTGAACGGGTTGCCCGCATTGCCCGGCGCCGTGCCGACGAAAATGCAGAACTCCGTGTTTTCCAAATCCACTTTCGCGTGCGGCATTTTCTTCATGTCGCCGAACATGGCGCCCGAGCCGCTGCGGTAGGCGCCGCCGCAATACGAGCCGTGGTTGACCAGGTTCAGACTGCCGTACGATTGCTTGAAAAAACGCGTGCCGAACGCCAGGCGGCCATCGTCGGTGCTGCACATCAGGCCCACCTGATTGACTTGCGGACCCAGTTCCGGCTGCGCCGGATCGATCGGCTTTTCCAGCTCGCGCAAGGCGCGCAAGCCCTGCACATGGCCTTCGCCAAACAGGTCGCCGCCTTCCGTCACTTCCTTGACCAGTTGATCGAAGGCGATCGGTTCCCACTGGCCGCCGCCGCGCGGCCCCACGCGTTTCATGGGCGCCAGCACGCGGAACGGCGACTCCATCTGTTCCAGCACGCCGTTACCACGGCCGCAAGCCGTCGAACGGCCTTTCAAGCCCTTTTCCTGGAAGCGCGACAGGGAGACAAAGCTGTCGCGTATCGACGTTTGATATGGCAGCGCAGGGTCGGCCGACAGGGGGCTATACGGATTGCCCGCCACGCGCAAGACCTTGCCGCTTTTTTTATCGAGGCGCACGCGCACGCCGCAAAACGTGGTGCAGCCCATGCACATGGTGTAGCTGACCTGCTGGTCAGGATTGACCGTCAGCTTGCCCGTGGCCGTGTCGACGGAAAACTCGGGCGGCAGGGAATTGCCGTGCAGTTTCTGCACAGGTTTATCTTTACCCAGCGCGTGGTCGACCATGCGGCCGGCCGTGGTGGAAAAGCTGGCGGCAAACGCGGCCAGGCCACCGCCGATGGCGCCATAGCGCAGCAGCTTGCGGCGTTTTTCATTGTCGTCCTCAGGGACGTCGTCGTGTGTGTGTTCGTTCATTTCTAGCTCCTCAGTGCGTGGCCATGGCGGGACGGTTGCGTGCAGCGACGACGCGTCCGGCCCATGGCAAAAATTCCAGCATCAGCAACAGCAGCGCAATCCACAGGCCGGCCGTGCCGATAATCCCCATCAAGCCATCGTTCCCCATCGGCAGGTGGTAGTCGTACAGGCCCGCGCCCGTTTTCGGGATCGTCTGGCCGCCGATGAAAATCGTCCAGCGCATCATCCAGGCGCTATGCAGCGCGATCAGGCCGTTGACCAGGCCACTCGTGGCCGGACGCCAGATGGCCAGGGCCATCGGCACGATGGCCGACAGCACGGCCCAGACAGCCGTGAACTGCCATTGCGGCATGCCGGCCACCTGGGCGAACGCCATGCTGTGGCTGGCGCTCACGCCGGAGAGACTCACGAACAGCCAGCCGCCGCCCAGGGCCAGCACCAGCGCCAGCGACAGGGCCAGCGCGCGGTTCAGCGATACTTCCAGCGCCTGCTCGCGGCCCGGCAGGAAGCGGTTGAACAGCAGCGCCAGGCCCACCGCTCCGACAAAGGCCGTGGCGGCAAATTGCGCCGGCAGAAAGGGCGTGAACCACAGGGGACGGGCACGCACCACCATCACTTCCATGCCCGTGTACAGGCCCACCACGAAGGCGGCCAGCAAGGTGCAGGCGGCGGCGATGCGGATGGCGCGCAAGGAAGCGGCGCCACCGCGCCCCAGCAATCGATAGGCAAAGGCGAGGCGGTCCTGGCCCTGTCCCCGCGCGGCAAAATCCACGCGCAGCGCCAGCCACGCGTACAGCATCAGGCACCCCAGATACAGGGGAATAAAGAACGAGCCCCACGACATCCACGATTGCGGCTGGAAGTAGATATAGAAATGGTAGAAGCGGCCCGGCCCATGCAGGTCGGCCAGCAGCGCCACGGGCGCCGTCATGCCGCACACGAGGGACGCCAGCAGCGCGATGCGCCCCAGGCGTTCATACGCCTTGCGGCCGAAGACGAAGTACGGCAAGGTCAGCATGAAGCTGCCGTAACTGAGGCCGATGAGGAAAAAATACTGCACCGCCCACGGCAGCCATGCCGCTTCGCGCGTGACGTTGACAATTTCGGTGATGTGGCTGTCCATGGTTTATTTCCCGTGTTTGCTCGGTTGCCAAAGAGTCGCTTCGCCTTCGACGTGGCCGGCGAAGCGCGTGTCCAGTCCCAGGTAAAACACGTGGGGCTGGGTGCCCTGCTCGGGTTTCAGTACCTTCACCTTGTTTTCGGTGAGCAGCTGGTGCACCAGGCTTTCCGGGTCATTGAGGTCGCCGAAGATGCGCGCGCCGCCCACGCAGGTTTCCACGCAGGCCGGCAGCAAGCCTTCGTCGACGCGGTGTGCGCAGAACGTGCATTTGTCGGCCTTGCCCGTCTCGTGGTTGATGAAGCGCGCGTCGTACGGGCACGCTTGCACGCAGTAGGCGCAGCCCACGCAGCGGTCGCCATCGACGACGACGACGCCATCCTTGCGCTGGAAGGTGGCGCCCACGGGACAGACGGGAATGCAGGGGGGATTGGCGCAGTGGTTGCACAGGCGCGGCAGCATGTAGGTACCGCAGCGGTTCTCTTCCTTGACTTCATAGGTGGAGACGACGGTGCGGAAGCTGTTTTCCGGCACGGCGTTTTCCATGATGCAGGAGACCGTGCAAGCCTGGCAGCCGATGCACTTCTGCACATCGACCACCATCGCCCAGCGCTGGCCGCCTTCGCCCTTCGTGGCCGCCTTGCCTGGCAGCGGTGCGATGGCCGCCCCGATGGTTACGGCTGGCAAGGCGCGCAAGAAACTGCGGCGCGATTCAATCATGACACTCTCCTTGACTATGGGCGGCAAGCCCTTGTTGACTTGCTGCCATGATAGAAAAGAAGTTGCCGTACGGATATTGGGGTGATCGTGCGGGGGCCTAGATGATCATGCCGATTGACAGGACCGACAATGCGGAGTAGGTCGGATTAGCGGGGCCGCCGAGGCGCGCCAGCGCGTAATCCGACAACATTGTTGGCATAAAGTGTCGTGGTATCGCGCAGACATGTCGGATTACGCTACGCTAATCCGACCTACGTCGGATTCCCCATGGCCGCTTGCATTGGTAGGTCGGGTTAGCCGGCACGGCGTAACCCGACACGCAGCGTCGCGCGGGCAGGTCAGTGCCCGCAGTGACCGTTACAGCTCGTCGAGCGAATACAGCCGGCGGTGCTCGCGGATCGCGTAGCGGTCCGTCATGCCGGCGATGTAGTCGGCGATCTTGCGCGCCTGCTTTGTCACATCATCGCCGTTGACCTGATAATCGGGCGGCAGCAGGGCCGGTTCGGCCATGAAGCTGTCGTACAGTTCGCGCACGATGCGGCTGGCCTTTACGCGCATGCGGTTGACCTGGTAGTGGCGGTACAGGTTGGCCCGTAAAAAGCGCTTCAGGTCCGTCGCATCCTTGCGCATGGCGTCCGAAAAACGGATCAGCGGGGCACTGGCGCGCACTTCGTTCACGTCACGCGGCGCGGCATCGGCAATCAGGCCGGTCGAGGTGACGATCAGATCGTCGGCCAGGGCCGTGATCAGGCGGCGCAGGGTTTCATAGATGGCGCGCCGGCCCGACAGGCCGGGAAACGCCTGCTGCACGTCGCGCCACAGGCGGCCGAAGAATTCCACCTCTTCCAGCTGGGCGATGGTGATCAGGCCGGAACGCAAGCCATCGTCGATATCATGGCTGTTGTAGGCGATTTCATCGGCCAGGTTGGTCAGCTGCGCTTCCAGGGTCGGTTGCGTGCGGTCGATGAAGCGCTGCGCCACGGGACCGAGTTCGCGCGCATGCGTCAGCGAGCAGTGTTTCAGGATGCCTTCGCGCGTCTCGAACATCAGGTTCAAGCCGTCGAAGGCGCCGTAGTGCTCTTCCAGGGTGTCGACCACGCGCAGGCTTTGCAGGTTGTGCTCGAAGCCGCCGTGTTCCTGCATGCATTCATTGAGCACGTCCTGGCCCACGTGGCCGAACGGCGTGTGGCCCAGGTCATGCGCGAGCGCGATGGCTTCCACCAGGTCTTCATTGAGGCGCAGGTTGCGCGCGATCGAGCGGCCCACTTGCGCCACTTCCAGGCTGTGCGTCAGGCGCGTGCGGAACAGGTCTCCCTCGTGGTTGAGGAAAACCTGCGTCTTGTATTCGAGACGGCGGAAGGCCGAGGAATGGATGATGCGGTCGCGGTCGCGCTGGAACTGGCTGCGCGAGGCGTGCGGCGCCTCGGCAAAGCGACGTCCCTGCCCCTGTGCCGAATGGGCCGCGTACGGAGCGAGGAAGTCTTCGGGCAGCATGTTATTGCACTCCGGCGGCCAGGGTGGCCAGCACCAGTTCGTGGGGCGCGGACGTGATGTTCGGGCTGCCCAGCGGTTGCAAGAGGATGAACTTGATGGCGCCGCCCTCGTTCTTCTTGTCCACTTCCATCAATTCCAGCCAGCGCTCGACACCGAGGTCCGGCGCCTTGACGGGCAGTCCTGCGGCGGCGACGAGCTTGCGCACGCGCTCGACGGCCGCCTGGTCGATATAGCCCATGCGGCACGACAGGTCGGCCGCCATCACCATGCCGCAGCCGACGGCTTCGCCGTGCAGCCAGTGGCCGTAGCCCAGGCCCGCCTCGATGGCGTGGCCGAAGGTGTGGCCGAAATTCAGGATGGCGCGCAAGCCGCCTTCGCGCTCGTCCTGGCGCACCACGTCGGCCTTGATTTCGCACGAGCGGGCGATCGCATACGCGAGGGCGCCCTTGTCGCGCGCCATCAGCTTGCCCATGTTCGCCTCGATCCAGTCGAAAAACGCGGCGTCGATGATCGCGCCATGCTTGATCACTTCGGCCAGGCCCGCCGACAGCTCGCGCGCCGGCAGGGTTTCCAGGGTCGAGGTATCGGCGATCACGGCGCGCGGCTGGTAGAAGGCGCCGATCATGTTCTTGCCCAGCGGGTGGTTGATGCCCGTCTTGCCGCCGACGGAGGAATCGACCTGCGCCAGCAAGGTCGTGGGCACCTGCACGAAACCGATACCGCGCATGTAGCTCGCTGCCGCATAGCCGGTCAGGTCGCCGATCACGCCGCCGCCCAGCGCCACCAGGGTGGTCTTGCGGTCGCATTTGTTGGCCAGCAGCGCGTCGAAGATCTGCATCAGGCTGGCCCAGTTTTTATATTCTTCGCCGTCCGGCAGGACGATGCTGATCACTTCGCGGCCATCGCTGGCCAGCGCCGCCTGCAGGCGGCCCAGGTACAGCGGCGCGACGGTGGTATTGGTGACGATGGCCACCTTGTGGCCGCTGATATGGCGCAGCAGCGCATCGGCGTCGGCCAAGAGACCAGGACCGATGGCGATCGGATAACTGCGTTCGTCGAGGTCTACGCTCAACAACATTTTGGATTGCTCGTTCATCGAAGGCTCTGCATGAATGACGCAGTTGGGCGAGGCCTCGCATTCGAGGCTGGCCAGCTGCATCAGGATGGTCTGAACCATCGATTGTACGTTAGGACGGCCCGTGTCGATCACAATGTCGGCCACTTCCATGTAATGGGGCTCGCGCTGCGCCGTCAATTCTTCCAGCTTGCGGCGCGGGTCGGCCGTCTGCAGCAGGGGGCGGTTCTTGTCGTGGCTGGTGCGCGCCAGGATGTTGCTGACGCTGGCGCGCAGGTACACGACCGTGCCCCGCTCCTTCAGGTAGGCGCGGCTGTCGGCGTTGAGGATGGCCCCGCCACCGGTGGCCATGACGATGCCTTCCTGGGCGCTCAGGTCACGGATGACCTCGGCTTCGCGCCGGCGAAAGCTGGCCTCGCCCTCGATTTCAAAGATCCACGGGATGGTCGCTCCCGTGCGTGCTTCGATTTCGTGGTCGGAATCGACAAAGCGCAAGCCCAGCTTGCGGGCCAGGATGCGCCCGATCGTGGTTTTGCCTGCGCCCATGAGGCCTACTAAAAACAGATTTTGCATGTGCTGCGACAGTTAATTTGGATTACGACAATCAGTGGCTTGTCCATACGGACTAATGACGCCTGGAGGGGAAACATCCACGCGGTTAAAGTCCGTCGCCAGCCCCGGAAGCAAAGTGTAACCGACATAAGTTGCCTCCGTCCCGGAACTATTGCCGCGAATCGTCAATTCGACGTCCAGCCAGTTCGCCCTGTCGCGCGGATAAGTCAGGGTGATGATCGCCGTTCCCGAGCTGTCGGTCTTGCCGCCGGTCGACAGATTGAGCGGAATGCCCGGGTCCAGACGGCCATTCAGATTGAGGTCGTTATTCGGATTGAAGGTGCCGCTGCGGTCCCGGTCTTCATTGTCGCACTTCAGCGCGGCCGCCACTACCCACGACTGGGCAGCCTGGGAATATTGCAGATAGCCCTTGTAATAATAGCGTGGCCAGGCCGCAGCCGTGATGATCACGTCCGGCACGGGGTTACCGGCGGCATCCGTCACAAACACGCTATACGTCTTGCGGTAGGTGCTGCTGTCGGAGGCGTCGAGCGCATTGCCGCTGCCGGCGCTGATGAACAGCGATTTTTTCGTCACCGTCAGCTTGACCGTGGCCGCATTGCTCGACACGCCCTGCAGCTGCGCCTTGACAACGACGCCGTCGACACCGGTGGTGCCCTGCCCCGCGATGTAGCTGACCGTGGCCACGCCATCGCTGTCGGTGGAGACCAGCGAAGGCGAACTCAGGGAACCATTGCTGGCGTCGGTCTGGATCGAGAAGCTCACCTGTGCATTCTTGACCAGGTTGTTTTCCGCCGTGCCATCGCGCACGATGGCGCGCAAGGCGCTGCGCTGCGCCGTGCTGCCGGCCGTATTGGCGCCGATGACCGCCGGGTCGGCTTGCAGGCTGATCGTGGCCTGGGCCGTCAGTGGCGCAACGAACTCCACTTCCGACTGCACCGAGGCGCCGCTGTCTTCATACTTCGCCGTGAGGGCGGTCAGGCCGGCGCCGCTGGCCTGTACGTAAGCGATGGCATTGCCACCCACCAGCGCCAGCGGCGCCTGCAACAGCGTGCCGCAAGCCGCGTCCTGGTAGATGGCGCCGCGCGACGTGCTGAAACGCACATTGCCCGTTTGTGGCACGCCAGCCACATCGCTATGCACCGTCACCGCATAGCAGGTGTTCGTGTTCAAGGTCGCCAAGGCAACATTACCTCCCGACACGGCATTGATCGTGAAGTTCGATGCATTAATTGCAATTGGCAACACGACGCTGTCACCTTGCGCCTTGACGCTGATGCTGTCGCTGGTGCCCGCCTGGGCGTTGTAGCTCAACACCAGCTGGCCGTTGTTGTCCGTCAGCGCGGGACTGGCGCCGCCGCCCTTGACCGTGATGGCATTGCTGCGGGCACTGAAGGTCACCGGCTTGCCAACGAGGGGATTGCCGCTCGAATCGACCAGCTTGACCACCATGTCGGTGCTCGTCTTCAGATTCACCGTCGAAAAGGCACTGATGACCAGCCGGGTGCCGCTGACGCCGATGTCCGTGCTGGCCGTCTGCTCACCTGCGCTGGCCGTGACCTTGATCGTGCGCAAGCTGGCGTCGCCCCCCGTATTCAGACTGACCAGTGCCTGTCCCTGCGCATTGGTATTGACCTTCGTCGCACCCAGCGCGCCCGAATCGGCACTGAATGTCACGCTGGCATTGGGCACGACGGCATTGTTGGCATCTTTGACAAAGGCGATCATGTTGACGGCGGTACCGCCCGACGATGCCAGGGTGCCACCGGAAGACGTCAGCAGCAAGCTGGCAATGCCGGACGTGACAGGCACCACTTTCACCACCACGGGCGCCGATTCAACGCCGCTGCTGCTGGCCTTGATGGTAATGTCGCGCAAGCTCGCATCGCCTTTCACGCTGAGTTTTTCCGTCACCGTGCCATTCGCGTCCGTCACGCGGTTGGTGTTGCTGATGGTGCCGGAACTGGCGGTAAAGGTCACCGTCTGGCCTGCCATGGCATTATTGCCGGGATTTTTCACCACTGCCGTCAGCACGACTTCCGTGCCGTCCGCGCCCGAGGCAACAATCGTTGTTGCACCAGCCACCAATACCACACTGCCGACACCGGCATTCGCGCCATCCTTGACACCCAGGGTCGGATCGCCGCCACCGCCGCCACAGGCGGCCAGTACAGCGCTCATGAGCAGCAAGACCAGCCAGTTCGATACCCCACTCCAAGAAGTATTGCCTAAAGAAAAATTCCGCATAGTCGCCATCAGTCCGCTTTCGTTTGCATTGTTACTTAAACGTAAAGATGTGACATTAACGTGTTGCTGGCTGATCTGCCACTATTTTCGGCGTAATAAACACCATTAGTTCCGTTTTTTCTTGACTGCGGCCCGTGCTGCGGAAAAAAACACCGAGCACGGGAATGTCGCCAAGAATCGGCACCTTGCTGTCCGTGCCCCGTTCGGATTGCTGATAAATACCGCCCAGCACCACCGTGCCGCCATCTTCCACCATCACTTGCGTGCGCACGTGCTTGGTGTCGATGGCGAAACCGGAACGGGTTTCCTGGCCCACGCTATCCTTGTTGACGTCCACTTCCAGCACCACGTTGCCGTCCGGCGTGATTTGCGGCGTCACTTCCAGGCGCAGATTCGCCTTGCGGAACGTGATCGACGTGGCGCCGCTGCTGGTGGCCACCTGGTACGGCAGTTCGATGCCCTGTTCGATCAGCGCCAGCACCTTGTCGGCCGTCACCACGCGGGGGCTGGAAATGATCTTGCCCCGGCCGTCCGCTTCCAGCGCCGACAATTCCAGGTTCAGGAAGCGGTTGGC
The DNA here is from genome assembly GCF_020858035.1 of Janthinobacterium sp. EB271-G4-3-2. Classification (NCBI taxonomy): domain Bacteria; kingdom Pseudomonadati; phylum Pseudomonadota; class Betaproteobacteria; order Burkholderiales; family Oxalobacteraceae; genus Janthinobacterium; species Janthinobacterium sp. EB271-G4-3-2. The sequence continues at coordinate 238,389 of NZ_JACYMG010000008.1, forward strand.
GGCCGCCGAAAACAGGCTCAGAGCGAAGCTGGCCGGCTGCAAGCCATTGATGCTGGCGGCCGGCAAGTTGACGAATTGCGTGTTCGGCACGAAGGCGCCGCTGCCTGCCACCGTTTGCCCCGTCGCCTCGCCCACGCCCTGGTAGCTGCCGCCGATGGCCGCGCGGCGCCCGCTGCCGCCCAGGGAAAAACCGGGCAACTGGCCCGCAGCCAGGCGCTGGTCTGTAAAACCCAGGCGCGCGCCCAGGTTGCGGCTGAAACTGTCGTTCGCCTCGACGATGCGCGCCTCGATCATCACTTGGCGTGTTGGAATATCCGTCTTGGCGATCAGCTGGCGGATCTGCTCCAGCCGCGCCGGCACGTCGGTGACGAACAGCTGATTCGTGCGCGGCTCGATCAGCACGCTGCCACGGCGCGACAGCAGCCGGCTGCGCCCTTCCCCCGCATCGAGGCCGAACACGGTGCGGAACGCTTCGGCCTTCTGGTAATTGAGCTGGAAGATGGCTGACTGCAACGGTTCGAGTTCCGCGATCTGCGCGCGCTGTTCCAGTTCCAGCTTTTCGCGCGCGAGGATTTCTTCGCGCGGCGCGATCCACAGCACGTTGCCGTTGCGCCGCATGTCCAGGCCCTTGGCCTGCAGCAGCACGTCGAGCGCCTGGTCCCACGGCAAGTCGCGCAGGCGCACGGTCACATTGCCCGCCACGCTGTCGCTGGCGATGATGTTTTGCCCCGACGCATCGGCCAGGATGTGCAGGGCCGCGCGCACGCCCACGTTCTGGAAATCGACGGAGATTTTGTCGCCCGCATACAGGCGCGGCGCCGTCACCTGCACCACGGCGTCCTGGGCAAGGGCGCTGGCATGCAGGCACAGCATGCTGGCCAGGAGCATGCGACGCGGCCTCATGGCGCCGCCTCGGGCAGACTGGCCTTCGGAGCAGCCCCCGCTACCTGCAAGGCCAGCCTGCCGCGCCGCTCGCGCCACCCGCCTCCCGCGTCCTGCAGCAACTCCTTGTACTGCAGCGCCTGTTCGCTGATTTGCGTGACCTGGCCGTGGTCCGGCCCCAGATACTGGCCCACCGCCACCCGGTACACGCGATGGCCCGCCAGCAGCAATGCGCTCAGACGCCCATCCTGTTGCACGCTGCCAACCATGCTGATGTCCGGCAAGGCCACGCTTTCCAGCGGCTCGCGCATCCGCCGCAGGTCAGGCCCCGCCACGCCGCCCTGCTGACCGGACACGGACACCGGCGGCAAGGCATTAAATGGATCGGCCAGGGCAGCGGCTTCGTAGGGATGCGGCGCGACAGCGGCAAGCGGACGCCAAGTTGGCATCACTGCGGGCGCGCCCGCCTTGGGCGGCAATGCCGCTTGCGCCGCCAGCTCCCCCGCTTCGGGCAAGCGATACGCTTGCAACACGGCATCGAGGGTCAGCAAGCGATCCTTGCCAAGGGTCAGGGCCAGCGCATGCACGGTGACGATGCGCGGCAAGCGCGCCAGGTCCGCCAGCAGCGCGCCCATGGCGTGGTAGCCGCCACGCAACTGTATGGCGATCGGCAAGGCGACATAGGGCGCTTGCGGCCGCGCAGCACCGGGCTTGAACAGTGAAAATTGCAGACCGCGCGCCTGGCCTGCGGCGTTAATGTCCGTCAACAGTGCCGCCATCGCTTGCTCGTCGGGCAATTGCTGTTCCAGCAGGGCCAGCTCGGCGCCGGCCTGGCGCTGCTGCGCGCGCCACTGCGGCAACTGGCTCGCCCTGGCCTGCGCCGCCAGATAATCAGTGCGCAAGCGCCCCTCCTCGCCTTGCGCCACCTGCACGGCGGCCATCAAGCCATCGAGCCACACAACGTGCAGCAGCGCAGCCAGCAGCGCACCGGCCAGAGCGGCGCAAGCGAGGCGCGCCGGTAGCGGCCACAGCGACGCGGTCTTCAAGCTCAGCATGATCAACCTCCACGACTAAGATTGTCCAGCGGGTGCCAAAGCCAGCCGTATCGTCCATTCCACGGCGCCATCGGCCGCGCCGCGCACTTCCAGCACTTCCGGGCGGGACCAGGGCGCGGCCTGTTCGAGCGCCAGCAACAATGCCGCGACCTTTTCCTGCGACACGGCCTGCCCTTGCAGCCGCACCATCGCCGTTTCCTGGCGCACACTGTGCAAGGCGACACCGGCCGGCATCGCCCGGGCCAGGGCCGCCAGCATGCGCACCCAGGCATGGCGTTGCTCTTGCAAACTGGCAATGGCCTGCTGGCGCTGCAGCAGCGGCGCCGTCTCGCCCTGCACCCGCTTGCCTGCGGCGAGGACGGCATTGACTTGCTGCATGCGATGTTGCCAGTCCTCCTGGCGGCGCAGCTGCGCGCCGAGCTGCTGCTGCAGCCAGGCACCCGCCGCCAGGGCCAGCAGCAATCCCAGCAGCGCCCCGCCGGCCAGTTGCCACAGCAGCAGCTGAATGCGCCTGCGGCGCGCCGCCTGGCGATACGGTAAAAGGTTGATGCAGGGCACTTCCGCCACGGTCTTCATCGGGCGTACCGGTGCATGGCCAGGCCCCAGGCCAACTGGTACGCCACGCCACCGTCGGACAAGGCTTGCCAGCCACCCTGCGCGAGCGCCGCCTGCAAGGCCAGCGCCTCGCTATCCATGATGACGGGCGTCAACCCGGCCGCCTCGGCCGCATCGAGACGGCGCTGCACGCTGGCGCGCCGTGCCGCCACCAGCAGCACGTCGATCTCGCTGCCGGTCTGGCCGGCAAGCGGCGGCGCGGGGCCGAGCATGACAAAATCCAGACTGGCGTCTTCCAGCGCAAACGGCATGTATTGCGCCGCTTCCAGTTCCACGAGGATTTCCAGCTGTTCCTCAGGCAATCCGGCAGGCAGGCGGATCGCATGCGTGATCAAGGCCGTGGCCGGCATGGCCAACGCCACGCGGGTGCAGGTGCTGCCACTGTCGCGATGGGCCTGGCGCACGGCATCGGCCACGCCTTGCAGATCTTCGACATTGCCTTCAAGCATCACTCCTGCGGCCAGCGCGGCGCTGCCGCAATGCCGGCACGACAGTTGCCCCCGCCGACGTCCCAACTCGACCACGCGCACGGCATCGTCCGCCATGTCGACGCCCAGCAAGCCGGTGCCAAGAAAACTGCTGATGGAGATGTTTTTCATAGAGAAAAATCAGCGTGGAAGGAGGTCCTGCCATCCGAAAGCCTAGTCCCGGCAGCGCTGGCTTGTAAATGGATTTCACGCTGGTCTCTGCGGTGCGCGGCGCCTATCTGGCGGGGCCGTGATCTGGCGCAGGATAATTGTTACCAAATCCTGGTTGCCAGCGGGCCAATACACGCTTATATAGAGTATCGGCAAGTTTCGACTGCGCCCCGGCAAGCGCCACAGCGCGCTGCCACCCCGGCAAGCTCGCTTATAATTGGCCGGCATAATTAACCGAAAGACATACGACGCATGACATCTTCAAAATCCGCTGGCCCCGCTGGCTCGAAGCCGCCTACCAAGGGCAGCAAACCCAAACGTTTCCTGCTGATGGCACTGGCATCGCTGCTGGGCCTGGGCATCGTCGGCGTGCTGCTGGTGGTATTCGGCCTGGCCATGGCGTATCCGAACCTGCCGGCGCTCGATACCCTGACCGATTACAAGCCGAAAATGCCGCTACGCATTTTCACCTCCGACAGCGTGCTGATCGGCGAGTTCGGCGAAGAGCGCCGCAACATGGTGCACATCAAGGATATTCCCGATGTCATGAAGAAAGCCGTGCTGGCCATCGAAGATGACCGCTTCTATGAGCATGGCGGCGTCGATTACCTGGGCATCACCCGCGCGGCCCTGCACAACCTGACGGGCGGCGCCAAGCAAGGCGCCTCGACCATCACGCAGCAGGTGGCGCGCAATTTCTTCCTGTCCAGTGAACAGACCTTGAAACGCAAGGCGTATGAAGTCTTACTGGCCTGGAAGATCGAGAAAAACCTCAGCAAGGACCAGATTCTCGAAGTGTATATGAACCAGATTTATCTGGGTCAGCGCGCCTACGGCTTCGCCTCGGCCGCGCAAATCTATTTCGGCAAGAATATCCAGGACCTCACCGTGGCCGAAGCGGCCATGCTGGCCGGCTTGCCGAAAGCGCCGTCGGCCTACAACCCCGTCGTCAATCCGAAGCGCGCGCGCATGCGCCAGCAATACATCCTGCAGCGCATGGCGCAGCTGGGCTACATCACGCCGGAGCAGTACACGGAAGCCAAGAATGAAGAGCTGAAAGTGAAAACGGACAGCAGCGCCTTCGGCGTGCACGCGGAATACGTGTCGGAAATGGCGCGCCAGCTCGTCTACGAACAATTCAAGGAAGACACGTATACGCGCGGCCTGAACGTCTACACCACCATCACCAAGGCCGACCAGGACGCCGCCTACATCGCCTTGCGCAAGGGCGTGATGGATTACGAAAAACGCCACGGCTACCGCGGCCCGGAAGCGTATATCGAAATTCCGAAAACCAAGGCCGAAGCCGATGACGCGATTGAGACGGAACTGGCCGACCACCCGGACAGCGACGACATCATCGCCGCCATGGTGCTGCAGGCCTCGCCAAAATCCATCCAGGCAGTCACCTCGGCCGGCGAGGAAATCACCATTACCGGCCCCGGCCTGACCTTCGGCGCGGCCTGGCTGTCGGAAAAAGCGGCGCCGAACCGCCGCATCAAGCGCGGCGCCGTGATCCGCGTCATGCAAGAAAGCAACGCCTGGGTCTTGACGCAGATGCCGGAAGTGCAATCGGCGTTCGTCTCGGCCAGCACCACCGATGGCGCCATCCGCGCCATGGTGGGCGGCTTCGATTACAACCGCAACAAGTTCAACCACGTCACGCAGGCGTGGCGCCAGCCCGGTTCGGCCTTCAAGCCCTTCATCTATTCCGCTTCGCTGGAGCGGGGCCTGTCGCCGGCCACCATCATCAACGATGCGCCGATCTCGTTCGACGCGGGCCAGACGGGCGGCCAGGCGTGGGAACCGAAGAACTACGACAGCAAATACGATGGCCCGATGACCATGCGCAAGGGTTTGATGAAATCGAAAAACATGATTTCCATCCGCATCCTGCACAAGATCGGCGCCAAGTATGGCCAGGAATACGCGACGCGCTTCGGCTTCGACGCGGACAAGAACCCGCCATACCTGACCCTGGCTCTGGGCGCCGGCAACGTGACGCCGCTGCAGATGGCGGGCGCCTACGCCGTGTTCGCCAATGGCGGCTACAAGATCAACCCCTACCTGATCGCCAAGGTCACCGATAGCGATGGCAATGTCTTGTCGCAAGCCAAGCCGGACCTGGCGGGCGAGGAAGCCAACCGGGTCATCGACGAGCGCAATGCCTTCATGATGAACAGCATGCTCAACGACGTCGTGCGCTTCGGCACGGCCAATAAAGCCATGGCCTTGAAGCGTCCCGACCTGGCCGGCAAGACGGGCACGACCAACGATTCCATCGACGCGTGGTTCGCCGGCTACCAAGCCAAGCTGGTCGGTATCGCCTGGATCGGCTACGACCAGCCGCGCAACCTGGGCAACCGGGAAACGGGCGGCGGCCTGGCCTTGCCGATCTGGATCAGCTACATGGCGAAAGCTCTGAAAAGCATTCCCGTCGAGGAACGCGCCGTGCCGGAAGGCCTGATCCACGTGGGCGACGAGTACTACTATGCGGAAAATCCACCGGGCACGGGCGTAGGTAGCCTGGAAGGCGCGGCGCGCGGCACGCCGGAGGAAGAAAAGGCGAAAGAAGCCGTGAAAAATGAATTGTTTTAAACGGTAATCATGCAAAAAGGGCAGCCTGAAGAGGCTGCCCTTTTTTATTGCGCGCGGCTAAAACAATTAATTCAGCACGACAGGGGCGCCCGCCTGCTCGCTGGCCATGGCCGACAGGGCCGCGAACAGTTCCGAGCCGTCGCGCGTGTTGATCCACTCGTCGCCCACGCGCTTGTAGTGGAAACCGCCGGAACGGGCGGCTACCCACATTTCACGCATGGGGGCCTGGCTGTTGACGATGATTTTCGTGCCGTTGTCGATGAACTCGATTTCCAGCACATTGCCGCTGCGGCTGCATTCGACGTCGAGCACGTCTTCATCGTTCAGCCGGTCCAGCGCCGCCTCGATCTGGGTCAGGGTGGCTTCGGCCAGGGCCAGGAATTCCGATTCGCTCATGCTACACTCCAAAGATCTTAATCAAACCGTGATTCTAATCGTGAAGTCATCCTCAGCGTTTTATATCGGCACCGCCATTGTGGTTTCTAGCGTCCTGGCCAGCTGCGGCCAGACCGGCCCCCTGTACCTGCCCAAGCCACCCGCGGCCAAAGGCACGCCAGCCAAAGGCCCCGTCGAACCGGCGCCCGTGCCGCCGCCACCGGTGATCGTGCCGGCAACCTAGGTCGAGCGTACCGGGGTGGCAGCCTTGGCCGCCCTGGCGCTTTTCTCCCGCTTGCTCCAGGCGAAATAAACGCGGATTAACAGCAGTAGCGCGACGATGCTGCCGAACAGGATCGGTTGCGCGAAATTATTCTTGCCCGCCTTCATCCACCAGAAGTGCAAGATGCCCAGCGGCGCGATGATGTAGATCAGCCGGTGCAACCACTGCCAGCGCTTGCCACCCAGTCGCCTGACCATGCCGTTCGTGCTCGTCACGGCCAGCGGAATGAGCAGCACGAAAGCGATAAAGCCTACCGTGATGAACGGGCGCTTGAGCACGTCCTTCCACATTTCCTGCACATCGAAAAAGTGATCGAACCATAAAAAGGTGGTGAAATGCAGCGCCGCGTAGAAAAAGGCGAACAGGCCCAGCATGCGCCGCAGCTTGATCAGCCAATTCCACTGCGTGATGCGGCGCAAGGGCGTCACCGCCAGGCTGAGGCACAGGAAATACAGGGTCCAGTCGCCCGTGCCGCGCGTGATGAATTCCAGCGGCTCCACCAACTGCCCCGTGTACGTCAGCCAGACCATGCGTGCAAACGGCAGCAGCGCCAGCAAAAAGATCAGACTTTTCAGCAGCGACAACTGCCTGCTCGTGGGATTGAGGGCCATGGTCTTTCCTTAAAAGAACTTCTTCAGGTCCATGCCCGCGTACAAGGAAGCGACATCGTTGTAGCCGTTGAACATCAGGGTCTTGCGTTTGCGCGCGAGAAAACCGTCTTCGCCGATGCGCCGCTCGGACGCCTGCGACCAGCGCGGATGATCGACGTTCGGATTCACGTTCGAGTAAAAACCGTATTCGGACGGCGCCGACAGGTTCCAGGACGTGCGTGGCTGTTCCTTGACGAAACGGATCTTGACGATGGATTTGGCTGACTTGAAACCATATTTCCACGGCAAGACCATGCGCACGGGCGCACCATTCTGGTTCGGCAAGGTTTCGCCATACATGCCCAAGGTCAGCAGCGCCAGCGGATGGTTCGCCTCATCGATGCGCAAGCCTTCCGTATAGGGCCACTGCAGCACGCGGCTGCCCACGCCCGGCATCTGCTTCTTGTCGGCCAGGGTGATGAATTCCACGTACTTGGCATTGCCCGTCGGCTCGACCTTCTTGATGATTTCCGAGAAGGAATAGCCAACCCAAGGGATGACCATCGACCAGCCTTCCACGCAGCGCAGCCGGTAGACGCGCTCTTCCAGCGGCGCCAGCTTCAGCAGCGCGTCGAGGTCCAGGGTCATCGGCTTCTTGACTTCGCCTTCGATGCTGACCGTCCACGGCCGCGTGCGCAGGGTGCCCGCGTTTTGCGCCGGATCGCTCTTGTCCGTGCCGAATTCGTAGAAATTGTTGTAGCTGGTGGCGTCTTTATACGCCGTCTGCTTGTCCAGCGCCGAATAGGCGGGATTGAGCTTGGCAGCCAGCTTGGGATTGATGCCTTGCGCGAACGCTTCGCGGCTGGCCATTTCCAGCAAGGCCGCGCTGGACACGGAGCCCAGCGCCACTTGCCTGATGAAGCTGCGGCGCGATTCGAATACGGCGCGCGGCGTGATTTCGGAAGAATACGGCAACTCAATGCCGTTGGGACTGCGCTTGATCAACATGGCGGCTCCGGAAAAAGGTGATTGGATATACCTTACACCAGTTTTTCCGGGCCGTTCATGACGCTTCTGTCATTAAAGTTTGCCGTAAGAATGCAGGCCTGAAAGGAACATGTTCACGCCCAAGAAGGCGAAGGTCGTCACCAGCAAGCCCACCAGCGCCCACCACGAGGCGACGCGGCCGCGCAAGCCCGTCATCAGGCGCATGTGCAGCCAGGCTGCATAGTTGAGCCAGACGATCAGCGCCCACGTTTCTTTCGGGTCCCACGACCAGTAGCCGCCCCATGCTTCGGCCGCCCACAGGGCGCCCAGGATGGTCGCTACCGTAAAGAAAGCGAAGCCGACGGAAATAGCCTTGTACATGACGTCGTCGAGCACTTCCAGCGACGGCAGGCGGTCGACCAGATAGCCGCTCGACTTGAGCAGGTAGGCGGCCGCCACCATGGCCGACAGGGCGAACGTGCCGTAGCCGATGAAGTTGGCCGGCACGTGAATCTTCATCCACCAGCTTTGCAGGGCCGGCACCAGCGGCTGGATTTCCGCCGCGTCGCGCGTGACCGTGTACCACATCAGGAACACGACGGCCGCTGAAATGACCAGCATGACGAAGGCGCCCAGCTGGCGCGTCGCGTAGTGCTGCTCGTAGTACAGGTAGAACATGGCCGTGATCAGGGAAAACAGGATGAACACTTCATACAGGTTCGATACGGGGATGTGGCCCACGTCGGCGCCGATCAGGTAAGACTCGTACCAGCGCACCAGCATGCCCGTCAGGCCCAGCACGACGCCGGCCCAGCACAGCAGGGAGCCGACGGACGAGCCGAATTCCGAGCGCGCCACCAGGCCGATCCAGTAGAACAGGGTCGACAGCACGAAAAGCGTACCCATCCACAGGATGGCGGACTGGCTCGACAAGATGTATTTCAGGAAGAATTTCTGGTTTGCCATCTCCAGGTGGCCCGCGTACAGCTCGATGGCGAACAGCGACAGCACGGCAGCCACGGGGATCAGCCAGCGCACGGGCTTCCAGTACCATCCCAGCCACGCGAACGTGGGCGCCGCGGCCAGCAGGATGGCTTTTTCATAAATATCCATGAATTCGCCAAAGCGCATCAGGCCGAACAGGGAGGCGGCCAGCAAGCCGGCGCCGTACAGCCAATCGATCAGGCTCAGGCGCTTGAAAAATCCTGGTTCCTGCGTATATATTTGCTTGTTTGCCAATTCCATCATTTTCTCCATTCCCGGCGGCGCTGCAGCGTTCCGAAACTCAGCTAATCCAACTCAGCGCAGCTTACGCCGATTGCGGCAGCTTTGCCTTCAAGTTCTCAAATTCTTTTTCAAAATCCAGGGTCTTGCGTTGCGTGCTCATGGCCATCAAGGCTTCGCTGCCGCCTTCGCCATCCTTGATCCACACCCACAGGCGGCGTTCGCGGATATAGAACATGGAAAATACGCCGATCACGAGGAACAGACAACCGAGGTAGACCACGCTCTTGCCCGGCGAACGCGTCACCTGCAGCACGGACGCCTTGATTTCCGTAAAGTCGTCGAGCTGCAGATACACGGGCGCGCCATAGAAGAAGCTGTCGGACAGCGCGTTCGTGGCCAGCTGCAGGAAGCGGCCGTGCTTGTCATCGGCCTCGATGGCTTTCAAGCCATCCTGGGCGCGCGCCGCCTGCCACAAGTCCCACAGGCTGCCATTCAAGATTTTCATGAAGATATCGGCCGCTTTTTCTTGCTCGGCGGCAGGAATTTTCTCCAGGAAACGTGAGATGGCGAGGAAACCGCCCTCTTGTCCATTGCCGGCAAAGATGCCCAGGCTTTTCGCCGCCGATTCCTGCAACTGGCCGCGCAAGGCTTCCGCGCCCGCCTGCGGCATGGCGCGCGCCGCATAGCGCGTGGCGGCCTGCTGGCGCAGCGCCGGATCTTGCAGCGCGGCACGCAAGCGCATCCATTCGTTCACGCTGTAATTGTCATCGGCGGGAATGCGCAGATAGCTGAACGGGTCGCTGGGGTTGACGCGCATGCCGGCCAGGAACACCGTCGTGCCATCCACGGTGACCGGCTGCATGTAGTTCTGGTACTCGCGCGCCTGGCCCGTCTTGTCGCGCAATTTGTATTGCACCGAGGGACCGACGTTCTTGAGATCCTTGTTGTTCGCGTTCTTCGCGGCCGAACCGAGGCGCTTGTCCAGGCCGACGGAGAACTTCTCGTTGAAACTTTCCGCCTTGCTGACGGCGCGCACATCCTGGCCCGCGCTGAGGTTTTCCACGTTGAACGGACGGAAACCCGACCATTCCACCGTGTAGGAATTGCCATCGCTGCGCTCGAGCGGCGTGCTGCCGCCCACTTCGCCGCCGATATCGAAGCGTTTCGTCGTCTTGCCCGTCATGGGAAAACCCGTCAACTTGAGCTTGCTGCCGCCATCCTCAAAGCTGGACTGGTACAGGGCCAGGCCCTTGTACAGCAGTGGCTGGTTGACTTTGATAGTAGCGGGGAAACTTTTCCCTGTTTCATGATCGGTCACCACGACATCGCTGGCGAACAGCTTGGGCATGCCCGTGCTGTAGAAATCGATATGGAATTTTTTCAGCAGGATGGTGACGGGCAGATCCTGGATCAGCACGCCGTCGGCCTGGGGAATGATGGCCGTGTTGCTCGACGAACCTTCCGGAATCATGGTATTGCCGCGGAACGTAGGATTCGACAGGCTCAAACGGTGCTGGGCGGGAATGTCGGCGATCACGCCGCTGCCGGCAAATGGCGTCTTGCCGAAGAACCATTGCTGTACGCGGATCGGCATTTCCGAATCGAGCAAGCCGCCCACGCAGATGATGACGATGGCGCCGTGGGCAAAGATATAGCCCCATTTATTGGCCGCGCCACGCTTGGCCGCGACCAGGGTGGCGTTGTCCTTCTCGACCACCTTGGCCGCATAGCCGGCGTCTTTCAGGCGCATCACCATCTGCTGGGCCAGCACGGCGCGCGGCAGCGGCGCCTGCCATTCCAGCTTGTGGTGGAAATTGCGCAACGATTGCTCGCGCACGGTTTCGCGCCAGCTGCGCATGTCCTTGAGCATCTTCGGCGCATTGCGCACGATGCACAGCGAGGTCGAGGCGACGAGGAAGCCCATGATCACGAGGAACCACCAGGCCGAATACACGGAATACAGGCTCAGCTTGTCGAAAACGGCGAACCAGAACGGACCGAACTGGTTCACATAATTGGGCATGGGCTCGTTTTGCTTGAGCACGGTGCCGATGATCGATGCGACGGCGATCAGGGTCAGCAGGCTGATCGCAAAGCGCATCGACGAGACCAGCTCGACGAATTCAGCCAGGCTGCGGCGTTGGGTCTTTAACTCGATTCCGGTCGTGCCTGTGCTCATACGTGGATACTCATACGGGATATGCAATCTTCAAGAAAATGTAGGCATGGAGCAGAGTGTTTCTCCGCGCAAGGCGGCAGCATACTCCTGTTTGGCCCCTGCCATGAAAAAGGGCAGCCCGTTGAGACGGCCGCCCTTGTTCACGCGCGCTGGTGCGCCTGGCAATCTCTTGCCACTATGAAAACTTACTTCAGGCCGGCGATATAGTCGGCCACGGCGGCGATCTCGTCATCCGACATGCGGGCGGCGATGGCGTGCATTTCCGCACTGTTCTTGCGGGCATCGGCCTTGGTGCTGCGGAACAGCGTCAACTGGGCCACCGTGTAATCCTGGTGCTGGCCGGCGATGCGCGGATACTGGACGGGAATGCCATTGCCCGTCGCGCCATGACAGCTGGCGCAGGCGGCAACTTGCTTAGATGCAATGCCGCCACGGTAGATTTTCTTGCCCAGGTCGATCGTGTCCTTGTTTTTCGCGGCGCCCGGCTTGGACAGCTGCGCGCCCAGGTAGGCGGCGATATTCTTCTTGTCGGCGTCGCTCAGCATCTTCGCGTACGTCGTCATGACGGGCTGGTTGCGCTGCGGCGTCGTGAAATCGACCAATTGCTTGTAGATATAGCTTTCGTGCTGGCCGGCCAGCTTCGGATTGACCGCGATGGTCGAATTGCCGGCCGCGCCATGGCAGGAGACGCAGGCAGGCAAGCCGCGCGCGGCATCGCCATCGGCGTACAGGGTAGCGCCCTTGGCAGCGTCAGCCTTGATGGCCGGTTTCGGTGCTTCGACCGCGGAGGCAGTTGCCGATACAGCCAGCAAAGCGAGCAGCATGGATTTGAACAACGGTGAAAACGCACGATTCATTCAGGCACCCTGAGACAGTGAGAAATTAGTGGTGGACATTGCCGCGCCCTGTGGATTTTTGCTTTATTTTCAGGGCCGCAAGCCGCATCGCTGCTACGCCGGCAACAATAAACAACCCCTTATTGTACAATAGCTTCTTGGCGTTATCGCTCCCTTATCGCTCCCTTTTGTTGCTTTACTACTCCCATGTCAAAACTCTGGCAAGCCCGCTTCTTTACGACCGTCAACCAATTGCGTGACCTGCCCGATACCACGGTGCCGGAAATCGCCTTTGCCGGCCGCTCCAATGCCGGTAAATCGACCGCCATCAACATCTTGTGTAATCAGAAAGGCTTGGCGTTCGCCTCCAAGACACCTGGCCGTACCCAGCACATCAACTACTTCTCCATCGGCGGCGCCCATGTGGCGCAGCACCGCAAGGATGCCACCATCGTCGAAGAGATCGAATGCCTGCTGGTCGACTTGCCGGGCTACGGCTACGCGGAAGTATCGGGCTCGGCCAAATTGCACTGGCAGCGCCTGCTGGGTGACTACGTGCAGCGCCGCGAACAATTGGCCGGCCTGATCCTGATCATGGATTCGCGCCGCCCGTTCACCGATCTGGACATCCAGATGCTGGAATGGTTCGCCCCGACGGGTAAGCCGATCCACTGCATCCTGACGAAAGTCGATAAGCTGAACCGCAACGAATCGGTGAATGCCTTGCGCCAGGCGAAAGCCAAGCTCGACAGCTACGTGGATGAAGACGGCGTTGGCTTCCCGTTCACCGTGCAACTGTTCTCCGCCTTGAAACGAGTCGGCATCGACGAAGCCAACGACAAGATCATGGAACTGGCCGGCATCAGCGAAGACGGCGCGGCCCAGCTGGTCGACCTGATCGAGATGGAAGACGACGTCGAGCCGGAAGCGGGAACCGACAAACCGGCTTGATCGAGATCAACGCTGCGTAAAAAAAGGCTGCCCGTTCAGACGGCGCAGCCTTTTTTTATTGCAGCGAGTCCTGGCGCCTAGCGCCGTCCCGGCCCTGAGCGCTTCTCGGAAAAGAATTCCTGGCGCAGGAACGCCGTCAGCTCGGCCGTGTCTTCCACGCGGGCGCTAAGGTTGACGTTGCGCCCCAGGCGCCGCGATTCCCAGACGAAATCACCAGGTTTTTCGGCACGGATCAGCTGGATCATCTTCTTGATGATGGCCGATTCGATATCGGGTTCATTGCCCAGCTCGACTTTTTCCTGCTTCAGCCAATTGCGCTTGAAGTTGCCATTCCAGCCCTTGAATTTGACTTCCGCGCTGAACGAGGTCTGGTTGACGATGGAAAACACGCCGCCCGAATCCTCGCGGTCGCTGCCCGAATTGCGTCCCTGGGCGCCGGCGATATTCGCCTTGGCCACGCGCATGGCGCGGTCGTTTTCGCTTTCCTCGGCCGGCGGCGTGGGGTTCTGCGCCTCGCGCTGCTTGCGGCGCTGCTCGATCATCGAGCTCATGTCTTCAGCGGGCGGCGGCGGCAAAGGCACTTTCGACACCAGCGGCGGCGTGTAGGTTTCCAGTTTCGGCTTGTCGCGCGGCACGTCTTTTGTGACCACGCGCTTGCTCGGGGCCGGCGGCGGTTTCACCTTGGCCACTTTCGTGTCCTTCGGTTTCGGCGTGGGCTTTGGCTGCGGCTTCGGTTGCGGCTTGTCTTTCAGCGGCGCGATGTAGACCATCGCGCTTTCCTTCTTCGGCGGCGGAATCTTTTCGATCTTGTCGCTGCGCAACAGGACGTACGCCGCCAGCAGCACGTGCAGCAAGACGGACACGCCGAGCGCCACCTTGCGCGTCGTGCTGGTCCTGGACCCGTAGGCCGGCAGTGGCTGGATCACTTGCCCGCAGGTGGGGCAAACATCGGAATCGGCAGCCAACAAATGGGTCGTGTCATGCAAAATGAATCGTGCTTTCTGTGTAGCGAAGAAATAACATTACAGGGCAGCCATAGTGCCAGAGTCCCTTGCTTTTGGGAACACTTCCTCGGCCTTTCCAACCCGAAGCGTACAGGATAGCGACATTCCTTGCAGCGCTGACCAGAGTACCCGAGCCCTCCCTTGACGGTTGTTACCGTATGTATCACTGCCCATACAAAACCGGCGCCCCATTCACGCAGGAAGGGGGCACCGGTCACGGGTCATCAGTCAGGCAGGCGCTCAAGCCTTGTTGTCGAGCGCCACCAGTTGCTCGTCCGTCATCGGCCCCGTGCCGCTGTACTTGTCCAGGAACAAATAAATGACGGGAGTGATGAACAGGGTAATCACTTGCGAGAACAGCAATCCGCCGACCACGGCCAGGCCCAGCGGCTGGCGCAGCTCGGCGCCGGCGCCCAGGCCCAGGGCGATCGGCAAGGCGCCCATCAGGGCTGCCGCCGTCGTCATCATGATGGGACGGAAACGCAAGATGCACGCCTGACGGATGGCCTCAGGTGGGCTCATGCCTTCGTTGCGCTGCGCATGCAGGGCGAAGTCGATCATCATGATGGCGTTTTTCTTGACGATACCGATCAGCATCAGGATACCGATGATGGCGATCATGGTCAGGTCCATGCCGAACAGGCGCAGGGTCAGCAGCGCGCCCACGGCCGCCGATGGCAAGCCGGCCAGGATGGTCAGCGGGTGGATATAGCTTTCATACAGCACGCCGAGCAGCACATAGATCACGACAAGCGCGGCGATGATGAGGATGATCTGGCTAGCCTGCGAGCTCTGGAACACGGCCGCGTCGCCGCCATAGCGCGTGATGATGGAGGCCGGCAAGCTCATGTCCTTGGCCATCGCGTCGATCTTGCCCGTGGCGATGCCCAGCGGCACGTCCGGCGCCAGGTTGAAGGCGATAGTGACGGCCTGCAACTGCCCCTGGTGGTTGACGGACGTGGGCCCGATCGTGCGTTCCACGTAGGCGATACTCGACAGTTTCACCAGTTCGCCCGTCTTGCTGCGCACGGACACGCGCGTGAGCGCATCGTCATACTGGCGGTCGGCCGTGGCCGCTTCCAGGATCACGTAATAGCTGGCTGCCGACGAATAGATGGTCGACACTTGCCGCTCGCCAAAGGCGCTGTACAGTGCCGTGCGGATATCGGACATTTGCACGCCCAGCAGATTGGCCTTGTCGCGGTCGATCCTGAGGGACGCCTGCAAGCCCTTGATCTGCGAATCGCTGGTGACGTCGCGGAAGGCGGGATCCGTGCGCATGCCGGCGATAAACTTTTCCGCCCAGTCATTCAAGGCGTCGGGACTGACGCTTTGCAGGGTGTACTGGTAGCGGCTCTTGCTCTGGCGTCCGCCCAGCTGCAAGTTTTGCACGGGCCGGAAATACACGGCCATGCCCGGCACGGTGCCCGCCGCGCGGCGCAGGTTTTCCAGCACCACGGGCATTTTCGGCCGCTCGCTGCGCGGTTTCAAGACCATGAACATACGGCCCGTGTTGCCGCCGCCGACGAACGACGTCACGTCCTGCACGCTCGGGTCCGCCTTGAGCACAGCCGCCACGCGCGCTTGCAAATCCTGCAGCGCCGCAGATGAGATGTCTTCCGACGCTTCCGTATTCACCTGGATCTGGCCCAGGTCTTCCTCGGGGAAAAAACCTTTCGGAATGGTCGCGTACAGCAGCACCGTCAGCGCGAAAGTACACATGGCAACAAACAGCACCACGTTGCGGTGCGCCAGGGCCTTGTCGAGCAGATGCACATAGCCGTTGCGCAATGCCGTGAAACCGGCCTCGAAATGGCGGCCGATAAAGGTTTTTTCGCCATGGCTGGGGTCGCTGTCATTGTGCTCGCGCGAGTCGGCCGGCAGGAAGCGGCTGGCCAGCATCGGCACCAGGGTCAGCGACACAATGGCGGACACCAGCACGGCCAGCGAGACGACGACGGCGAACTCATGGAACAGCAAGCCGATCACGCCCGGCATGAAGAAGATGGGGATGAACACGGCCACCAGCGAAACGGAAATCGAAATGATGGTAAAGCCCATCTCTTTCGCCCCTTCCAGTGCCGCGCGTATCGGTTTCTTGCCCATCTCGATATGGCGCACGATGTTTTCCAGCACCACGATGGCATCGTCGACGACAAGGCCGACGGCCAGGGTAATGCCCAGCAGGGAAACGTTGTCGAGGCTGTAGCCGAGCCAGTACAGCAGGGCCAGGGCGCCGAGCAGCGAGATCGGCATGGTGACGGCCGGAATGAAAGTGGCGGCCGCGCGGTGCAGGAACAAAAAGATCACCAGCACGACCAGCACCACCGTCAGGGCCAGGGTCAGATTCACGTCGTGGATGGCTTCGCGGATCGATAGCGAACGGTCGTTGACCAGGCTGATTTGTATCGACTGCGGCAATTGCTCCTTGAAGCCCGGCAGCAATCGGCGCACGCCATCGACCACTTGCACGGTGTTGGCGTCCGGCTGGCGCTGCACCATCAGGCTGATCGAGCGCTCGCCATTGAAACTGCCGACGGCCTTGATCGATTGAAAGCTGTCTTCCACCTCGGCCACGTCTTTCAGGCGCACGGGCTGGCCGTTGCGGCTGGCGACGATCAGTTCGGCAAAATCGGCCGCTTTCATCATTTGCGGATTGCCCTGGATGGTCAGGGTCTGGCTGGGGCCGTCAAGGATGCCCAGCGGGGAGTTCGTGTTCGAGGTGCGCAAGGCAATGGCCAGCTCGTCCATCGTCAGGTTGCGCGCATTCATCAGGTCGGCACGGGCGCGCACGCGCACGGCAAAGCGTTTCTGGCCATTGACGATGACCTGGGCGACGCCGGGCAAGGTCGACAGGCTCGGCGCGATCAGGTTTTCCGCATAATCGTTGAGGTCAGACAAGTTCAGCGAGGGCGACGTCATCTGGATGAACAGCACCGGCGCATCGGCCGGATTGACCTTGCGGTAGGACGGCAAGTCCGTCATTTCCGTCGGCAACTGGCGCTGCGCGCGCAGCAGGGCCGCCTGCACGTCGACGGCCGCCTCGTTGACATTGATGCTGGCGTCAAACTCCAGGGTCAGCGACGTATTGCCCAAGGTACTCGTGGACGTGATCAGACTGAGGCCGGAAATGGTGGAAAACTGTTTTTCCAGCGGCAAGGCCACCGACGAAGCCATGGTTTCCGGGCTGGCACCGGCCAGGTCGGCGCTCACGTTGATGACGGGCGTGTTGTAGCTCGGCAAGGCCGCGACGGGAATTTGCAGGTAGGCCAGCACGCCGGCCAGGATGATGGAGAGGGACAGCAGCACCACCATGACGGGGCGGCGGATGCTCAGCTCGGACAGGTTCATGCTGGCTTGCCCTGTGCTGCGGCGGCGCCATCGGCAGCCTTGTGTTTTTCCGCCAGGCGCACCTTGCTACCCGGACGCAAGTTCTGCTTGCCATCGACGATGACTTTTTCATCGCCGGCCAGGCCGGTGACGACGGCGTTCGGTCCAAATGCATACACGCGGGCAATCTTGCGCATCTTGGCCGTGCTGTCCGCTTCCATCGAGTACACGAAGGTGCCGGCGGTACTCGTGATGATGGCGTTTTGCGGGATCACCAGCGCATCCTTGAGGGTGCGCACGGTCAGCTGCGTATTCACGTACTGGCCTGGCCACAAATCGGTGCCGCCATTATTGAAACGGGCCTTGATCTTGATCACGCCCGTGGCGGGATCGACGGCATTGTCGATAAAGTTCAGTTTGCCATCAAGCTGCTTGCCGCCCGCATCCGACAACAGCGCCGTGACAGGCACCTCGCCCGCCTTTTGCGCCGCCAGCAAGCCGGACAAGCTGCTTTCCGGCAAGGTGAAGGCCACGTCGATCGGGTCGAGCTGGGTGATGCTGGTCAGCGACGTGGTCGGCTGCACCAGGCTGCCCGCGTAGACATTGATGGCGCCCACACGGCCGCTCTGCGGCGCGCGCAGGACGGTGTAGCTGGAATCGACCTGGGCCGCGCGCAAGGCTGCCTGGTCGGCGGCCAGCAAGGCGCGTGCCGCGTCGAGCTGGCTTTGCAGGGTGTCGACGGCACCCTGGGCAATGAAATTCTTGCTCAGCAAATCCTGGTTGCGCTTGAGCTGGCGCTCGAAGTCCTGCACCGAGGCGCGGTCGCGCAAGACCTGCGCCTGCGCCTTGTCGACATTCGCGTGCTCGCTGCGCGCATCCAGCGTAAACATCAGTTCGCCCTGCTTGACGAACTGGCCTTCGCGGATATGCACCTTGCTAATCGTGCTGGTCGTCTGCGGGTGCAAGTCGACGCTGCTGATCGGCATCACGCTGCCATTGGCTTGCAGCACCATCGGCACATCCTGGCGCACCGGCGCGACCACGCTCACCGTCGTCGGCGCCTGTCCGCCCTTGCCCCCTTTGCCATCCTGCCCACCGGTCGCCGCGCCGGACGGATGCGTGAAATACCAGATGCCGCCACCGATACACAGGGCCGCACCCACGAGGATTGCCAGACTAGTCTTTTTCATTGTTCTGTCACGCTGTCGCAGCGCAGGGCTGCAGGTTGAATGTAGTAGTTGCCAGGAGGCATAAAGCACAATATTGTCGCACGGAAATGCTCACTTTCCTGCGTAATACTCTGGCACGATGAGGGTGACTTCCAGTCCACCGTCGACGTGATTGGACAGCAAAACCGTGGCGCCGTGCTGCTCGGCGATATTGCGCGCGATGGTCAGGCCCAAGCCCGTGCCGCCCGACTCGCGCGAACGCGAGGTCTCGATACGGTAAAACGGTTCGAACACCTTGGCCAGCTGATCTGGCGCAATACCGGGCCCGCCATCGCGGATGCGGATGCGCGCGGCACCGGGGATGCGCTCGACGGTCACCTGCGCGTACTGGCCATATTTGACGGCATTGTCGATCAAGTTCACCAGGCAGCGCCGCATGGCGATCGGGCGCGCCATCAAGGCCATGCTGGCTTGCCCGGCCAAGGTGACATTTTGGCCGGCATCGGCCGCGTCGGAGCAGACGCTATCCAACAGGGAATCGAGATCGAGCGCCTGCATCGCTTCCGTGCTGTCCATCGAGCGGGCCAGGTCCAGCCCTTCCTTGACCATGCTTTGCATGGCCGACAGGTCGCCCACGAGGCGGTCATACAATTCCGTATCGGCCACTTTTTCCAGACGCAAGCGCAAGCGCGTGAGCGGCGTCTGCAAGTCATGCGTGATGGCGGCCAGCATCTGTGTACGCTGGGAAATGTGCTGGCGGATGCGCGCCTGCATGGCATTGAAGGCGGCGCTGGCCTGGCGGATCTCGCTGGCGCCCGACAGGGTCAGCGGCGGATGGTTGATGTCGTTGCCCAGGTCTTTCGCCGCCTGCGCCAGCTGCTTGAGCGGGCGCATGGTCATGCGCGTGACCAGGTAGGCGAGGATGGCGATGCTGATCAGGAAAGGCAGCAAGGTCATCCAGTCATTGTGCTCATTGAACGGCGGCTGCTGGCGCGGCGGCAAGACCATCAGGCGCAGCACGTGGCCATCCTGCATGCGCACATCGAGGTTTTCGCAAGTGCCGCCCCATGGCTTGGCGGCAAACATGCCCGGCGACTGGCGCGGCTTGATGCAGGCGGCCGGGCGTTCGGCCAGCGCGCTGACCTTGAAGCCTTCACCCAGCTTGGCTTGCAGGGCGGTGGAAAATTCCGTCGGCTTGCCCGGTACATGCTCGACGTCGGGACGCAATTCCAGGCGCACGCTGCCCTTGTTGGCCACCTTCAGGTAGGCGGCGCGCGAGGCCAGCGGCACCACGTCGGCCGCCATCACCAGCTGCTCGGCCCGCTCGACGGCGTGGTAATCGCGGTATTGTTCGATGGCGCGCTGGCGTTCGCCCACGGCCAGCCACTGCGTCAGCGCGGCCGAAGCGACGATGCCGATCAGCAAAAACACGAAGACTCTGCCCGTCATCGAGCCCAGGAAGGCCTTCACGCGTGCGGCTCCACATTGACCTGGCCGGCCAGCACGTAGCCGCCGTTGCGCACGGTCTTGATGATTTGCGGCAAGCGCGCATCTTCGCCGAGCTTTTGCCGCAAGCGGCTGATCTGGATATCGATCGAGCGGTCGAACGGGTCCGCGTCGCGGCCCTGCGTCAGGTTCAGCAGCTGGTCGCGGTTGAGCACGCGGTTCGGGTGCTCCAGGAAGACGCGCAGCAGGCGGAATTCCGCGCCCGACAGCATGATCACCAGGCCGCTGGGATTGAGCAGGTGGCGCGCCGTGAGGTCCAGGGTCCAGCCGGAAAAGCGGATTTGCTGCGCCTTGTCCGATGGCACGTTCGATGGCATGGCATGGCTGCGGCGCAGCACGCTGCGTATGCGCGCCAGCAGTTCGCGCGGCTCGAACGGCTTCGGCAAGTAATCGTCGGCGCCCATTTCCAGGCCCAGGATGCGGTCCAGCGGCTCATTGCGCGCCGTCAGCATGATCACCGGCACGGTTGACTGCGCACGCAGCTTGCGGCACAAGGTCAGGCCGTCGTCACCGGGCAGGTTCAAGTCGAGCACGATCAGGTCGGGCCGCGTTTCATCGAGGATTTTCCACATGGCCGTGCCATCTGCCGCGCCCAGGGTGCGGTAGGCGTTCGTTTCCAGGTAGTCCGCCAGCAAGCTGCGGATATCGCGGTCATCGTCGACGATGAGAATTGTAGAAGTGGGTTCCATGGTACGAATTATCCCCACTTCCCCCGGCCTTGCACAACGCATTTGTATCGTCTTGTATATAGAAGACCCGAAGAAACATATAGATACAAACTGTCTGGCAGCGGACACTTCGGGGAAACATGGCGCGTCCAACATGGATTCATGTGCAGCAACATGTACATCCCTCACTTTACAAAGGAATCCAGATGAACGCCTCAATGAAGACTTTACGCAAGAATTTGATCATCGCCATGAGCGTACTCGGCATGGGTGCGGCATCGCTGACCGTTCACGCCCAGGAAGCGGCCGCCAGCGCGCCTGCGGCCAGCACCAAGATGCAACATGAAGGCCAGCGCGGCCAGCACCGCGGAGGCAATCCCGCCGAACGCATGGCCAAGTACCAGGCCCGCCTGCACGACAAGCTGAAGCTGACGGCCGCCCAGGAACCGGCCTGGGCCACGTTCACGGCCGCCAACGCACCGAAAAAGCCGATGGGAGACTGGAAAGCCAAGCGCGAAGCGATGGCCAAGCTGTCGGCGCCGGAACGCATGGAACAATGGATCGCCATGTCAAAGGAACGCATCGCCGACCAGGAAAGCCGCCTGGCCTCGCTGAAAACCTTCTACGCCGTGCTGACGCCGGAGCAAAAGAAAGTGTTTGACGACAGTGTGCCTGGCGGCAAAGATGGAGGAATGCGCGGCCACCACCGAGGTCATGGCGCGCACCATAAAGCAGGCTGAACGTAGGTCGGATTAGCGGCAACGCCGCGTAATCCGACAACATCGTTGATGTATGTGGTGGTGTCGGGTTACGCCCTGACGGGCTGACCCGACCTACCCGACCTGCCCCTCCTACTGCTCTAGCTTGCGCAACGAGGTCAGGAAAGTGGCCGCGTTCTGGAAGCCGATCACGCGCGACTGGGCGATTTCCTGTCCCTGCGGGTTGAACATGATGATGCCCGGCGGGCCGAACAGCTGAAAACGTTTCAGCATGGCCTTGTCGTCCGCATCATTGGCCGTCACGTCCACTTGCAGCAGCACGGCTTGCCCCATCTTCTCGCGCACGGCGGGGTCGACGAAGGTCAGTTTTTCCATCTCGATGCACGACACGCACCAGTCGGCATAAAAGTCCAGCAAGGCCGGCTTGCCACCCAGCTGGGCCAGCGCCGCATCGAGCTGCGCCACGGTCTTTACACGCGTAAATGGTTGCGCGTGTACCTGGCCGCCACCGAGATGCGCCAGCGGCGCCAGCGGGTCGCGGCCACCGCTGGCCACGCCCACCAGCTGCATCGCACCCAGCACGGCGAACACGAGGCCGAAGGCCTTGGCCACCCAGGCGTTCTTCGCGCCGCTCTTGCCCACCAGCAGATACATGCCGTAGCCGACGAACAAGACCGTCCAGCCCAGCATCTGCACGGCGCCCGGCAACACGGGCGAGACCAGCCACCAGGCCACGCCCAGCTGCAGCACGCCAAAGAAGCGCTTGACGGCATCCATCCACGCGCCGGCGCGCGGCAACAAGGTGCCGGCCGACACGCCCACCAGCAGCAGCGGCACGCTCATGCCCACCGCCATGGCGAACAGAGCGCTGCCGCCGATGACGACGTCGCGCGTCTGGCTGATGTACAGCAAGGCGCCGGCCAGCGGCGCGGCCACACATGGGCCCACGATCAGGGCGGAAATGGCACCCATGACGAATACGCCCGCCAGGCGGCCCGACGATTGCTGGTTCGACACGGACGTCAGCTTGCCTTGCAGGAAAGCCGGCACTTGCAACTCATAAAAACCGAACATCGACAGGGCCAGGCCCGCCATCAGCAAGGCAAAGAAACCAAGCACCCACGGGTTTTGCAGTTGCGCCGCCAGGCCTTCGCCCGCCAGGCCGGCCGCCACGCCCAGCGCCGTGTAGACGATGGCCATGCCCAGCGCGTAGGTCAGCGAAAGCAGCAAGCCGCGCGAGCGGCTGACCTTGGCGCCATCGCCGATGATGATCGACGACAAGATCGGCACCATCGGCAGCACGCACGGCGTAAAGGCCAGGCCCAGGCCCAGCAACATGAACAGGGGCACGATGACGAGCAGCTTGCCGCCCTTCAGTGCAGCTTCGATCTTGCCCATTTCGCTTTGCGCGGGCGCGGCGCTTGCCGCCACGGGGGCCGCCGCGACCGGCTCGGGCGTGCTGGTGATGTCCGCCTGGGGAATGCTCATCACGGACACGCCAGGCGACGCTTGCGCCTGCGGACCATTGACGGCCGCCGTGTCGACGGCGGGCGCTGCCGGCAAGGCGAATTTCGACGGCAGGCCCGCGCCGGGCGCCATGCTCTGGCCGCCGCCACCGCCCACCAGCTGGGCCGTGGCGTCCTGCGGCGCATAACACAAGCCCTTGTCGGAGCAGCCCTGGCCCGTGGCCTTCAAGGTGAACGCGCCGGCCGCTTCCACGGGAATCGTGATGGTGAGCGTCTTGCGGAACGTTTCCACATTCTTCTGGAAAGTATCGTCAAACTTGACCTTGCCAGCCGGATACACGGGCGTGCCCAGCTTGGCGCCCACGGCCTCGAACTTGAAGCGCTCATGGTACATATAGTAGCCATCGGCGATCACATAGGTGACGGCGATGGTGGACGGATCCTGCATGCGGGCGGAAAACTTGAAGGCCAGCTCGGGATCGAGGAATTCATCGTCGGCACGGGCATGATTGGCGCCAAAGACGGCCATGGCCAGCAGCAAACAGGTGGCAAACCACAGCAACAGTTGACGTAAGGGGGCGGCGCGCGCGGTGGCGCTGGAGGGGAAACGGGACATGAACGACCTTTTTCTGCGGCATCAGCTGTGCCATTCAACAAGAGACGCGCGGGGCGTGCAGTGGCTGCAGGGCCGGCGCGAAAGAAGAATAGTACACCGCAGCAAGGATAGCTGCAGCAGAAAACAAAAAAGCCAGGCTAGGCCTGGCTTTTCTTGAAGCGGCTACTGGGATTACTCGCCAGCAACTTCAACTGCTTCGGTCGTATCTGGACGATCCATCAGTTCAACGAACGCCATAGGAGCGTTATCGCCGACGCGGAAACCCATTTTCAGGATACGCACATAACCACCGTTACGGTTGGCGAAACGTGGGCCCAGTTCAGCGAACAGTTTGACGACCATTTCACGGTCGCGCAGGCGGTTGAAGGCCAGACGCTTGTTTGCCAGGGAGTCGGTTTTGCCCAGGGTCAGAATTGGCTCGACAACGCGGCGCAGTTCTTTTGCTTTTGGCAGGGTGGTTTTGATCGCTTCGTGACGCAGCAGCGATACTGTCATGTTGCGCAGCATTGCCAGACGGTGGGACGAGGTACGATTCAGTTTACGGAGGCCGTGACCGTGACGCATGGTAAATCCTTTCGGTAGTGAGTTTAAATCCAGTTCTTCGATCAATGAAACCAGGGTTTCATCGCGGACCGGTTTGGTACTTCAAAAATAAAAGCCTGGGACACCTGTCCCAGGCAGTTTGCTACAAACTTCGAATTACTTTTCCAGGCCGGCAGGCGGCCAGTTTTCCAGCTTCATGCCCAACGTCAAGCCGCGCGATGCCAGCACTTCCTTGATTTCGTTCAGGGACTTGCGGCCCAGATTTGGCGTTTTCAACAGTTCGTTTTCCGAACGTTGGATCAGGTCGCCGATGTAGTAGATGTTTTCCGCTTTCAGGCAGTTCGCCGAACGCACGGTCAACTCCAGGTCGTCGACTGGACGCAACAAGATAGGATCGACCAGCGGAGCGCGCGATGGCGCTTCGGCGGCGGCTTCCGTGCCTTCCAGGGCAGCAAACACATTCAACTGGTCCACCAGAACGCGGGCCGACTGGCGGATCGCTTCTTCCGGCGAGATCACGCCGTTGGTTTCGATGTTGATGATCAGCTTGTCCAGGTCGGTACGCTGTTCAACGCGGGCCGATTCAACGAAGTACGATACACGGCGCACTGGCGAGAACGACGCATCCAGGATGATGCGGCCGATGGTCTTGTTCGTGTCTTCCGACAGGCGACGCACGTTACCAGGAACGTAGCCGCGGCCTTTTTCAACCTTGATCTGCATGTCCAGCTTGCCACCAGCGGTCAGGTGGGCGATCACGTGGTCAGGGTTGATCAGTTCGACGTCATGCGGCAGGTCGATGTCGGAGGCCAGGATCGCGCCTTCGCCTTCTTTTTTCAGGGTCAGGGTTACCGAATCGCGGTTGTGGACTTTGAAAACCACACCCTTCAAGTTCAGCAACAGATCGACGACGTCTTCTTGCACGCCATCGAGGGAGGAGTATTCGTGGACGACGCCGGCGATCGTCACTTCGGTCGGCGCGTAGCCCACCATCGACGACAGCAGAACGCGGCGCAACGCGTTACCCAATGTGTGGCCATAGCCGCGCTCGAACGGTTCCATCACGACTTTGGCGTGACCTGCACCGAGAGCTTCAACATCGATAATACGTGGCTTCAACAAACTGTTTTGCATGAAATGTCCTTTTCAATACCCTCGGCTCATTACACCGATAAGGCTGATGGCATTAGTGAAACGCCCACTTTACAAAAGCAAAGTGGGCGGAGATCTTGCTACTGACTGCTATTAACGCGAGTACAGCTCGACGATCAGCGATTCGTTGACGTCGTTAGCGATTTCGTTACGCTCTGGCAGGGACTTGAAGGTACCTTCCATTTTCTTGGCATCAACCGAAACCCAGCTAGGCATACCAACTTGTTCAGCCAGCGACAGTGCTTCAACGATACGCACTTGCTTTTTCGATTTTTCACGAACAGCAACGATGTCGCCAACTTTGACTGCGTACGAAGCGATGTTCACAACGATACCGTTCACGGTGAACGCTTTGTGGCTGACCAATTGACGCGCTTCAGCGCGGGTCGAGCCAAAGCCCATGCGGTAGCAAACGTTGTCCAGACGCGTTTCCAGCAACTTCAACAGCGTTTCGCCGGTGTTGCCTTTACGACGGTCTGCTTCAGCGAAGTAGCGGCGGAATTGACGTTCCAGCACGCCGTACATGCGCTTGACTTTTTGCTTTTCGCGCAGTTGGTTACCGTAGTCCGAGGTGCGGGCGCCGGATTTGACACCGTGCTGGCCTGGCTTGACGTCCAGTTTGCACTTGCTGTCCAGCGAGCGACGGGCGCTCTTCAGGAACAGGTCTGTACCTTCACGGCGGGAAAGTTTTGCTTTAGGTCCGATATAACGTGCCACGATACTTCCTTTTTTTAAATGATAACGCCCCAGCCACATGCATGATCAAACACACTGATGCGGTTAGGCGCTAGTCTGATTTGGTTTCAATCAGACGGTGGCTGAAAACGAAAAACCCGCCAAACAGAATTTGACAGGCAAGAACAGCCGGGCAGTATAACCGTTTCCGGCTCCCTGCTCCAGCGTTTTCACACAACTGTACTGAGTTACAACAGACAGCAAAGCAGCTGGCGCCGAAGCGCCCTCTGCAACACTATCTTAGATACGACGACGTTTCGGTGGACGGCAACCGTTGTGCGGTACCGGCGTCACGTCCTGGATCTCGGTGATCTTGATGCCCAGGTTGTTCAGCGCGCGAACGGCGGATTCACGACCAGGACCTGGGCCCTTGATACGTACTTCCAGGTTCTTCACGCCACACTCAACAGCCACTTTACCAGCGGCTTCCGCGGCGACCTGCGCTGCGAATGGGGTCGATTTACGCGAACCCTTGAAGCCTGCACCGCCGGAGGTAGCCCACGACAAGGCATTGCCTTGACGATCGGTGATGGTAATGATGGTGTTATTGAACGATGCGTGGACATGTGCGATGCCTTCAGCGACGTTCTTTTTAACTTTTTTACGCACGCGTGCTGATGCGGCGTTATTTTGCGACTTAGCCATAATTATTCCCTAGCGGATTATTTTTTCAGCGATTGAGCGGCTTTACGCGGTCCCTTGCGGGTACGTGCGTTCGTACGCGTACGCTGGCCACGGCAAGGCAGACCCTTACGATGACGCATGCCGCGGTAGCAACCCAGATCCATCAAACGCTTGATGTTCATGGACAGTTCACGACGCAGATCGCCTTCGACGATGAATTTACCTACTTCATCGCGCAGCTTTTCCAGTTCGCTGTCATCCAGATCTTTGATCTTTTTGTTGGTTGCTACACCGGTCGATGCACAGATTTTCTCTGCGCGTGGACGGCCCACACCGTAGATGGCCGTCAGGCCGATAACGGTATGCTGATGATTTGGGATATTAACCCCTGCAATACGTGCCATTTGTTATTCCTCGATTAACCTTGACGCTGCTTGTGACGTGGTTCCACGCAGATAACGCGGACTACGCCTTTGCGCTTGATGATCTTGCAGTTGCGGCAGATCCGCTTGACTGATGCGAGAACTTTCATTTTTGGGCTCTTTCTTTCGCTTCTTTGGTTTGATTCAGTGTGTTACTTGGTACGGAACACAATGCGGGCTCGGCTCAGGTCGTACGGCGTTAACTCCACCGTCACCTTGTCTCCAGGGAGAATGCGAATATAGTTCATCCGCATTTTACCTGAAATATGCCCGAGCACCACGTGTCCGTTCTCCAGCTTCACTCGAAATGTTGCATTTGGGAGATTCTCAAGAATCTCGCCCTGCATCTGTATGACGTCGTCTTTTGCCATTCGGTATGTTTACCGCGCTTAACGCGTCGGAATTCCGCCCTTGAAATTTGCTTTGCGCAGCAGTGAATCATATTGCTGCGACATCACGTAGTTCTGTACTTGCGCCATGAAATCCATGGTGACAACTACAATAATCAATAAAGAAGTACCGCCGAAATAGAATGGTACTTTCCACTGGGCTTGCATAAATTCCGGCAATAAACACACCAGGGTGATGTAGACTGCGCCGGCAAGTGTCAAGCGTGTCAGGATCTTGTCGATGTAACGGGCTGTCTGCTCGCCTGGACGAATCCCGGGAATGAACGCACCGCTTTTCTTCAAGTTATCCGCTGTTTCCTTGCTGTTAAAGACCAGCGCTGTATAGAAGAAACAGAAAAACACGATCGCCACTGCGTACAACAGCGCATGGATAGGCTCACCAGGCCCCATCGATGCTGCCAAATCTTTCAAGAACCGCACCGCAGGGTTAGCGTTGTCGGCGCCCTTTGAAAACCAGTCCACGATAGTGGCCGGGAACAAGATGATCGAAGAAGCAAAGATCGGCGGGATCACGCCGGCCATGTTCAGCTTCAACGGCAAATGGCTGGTTTGACCGCCATAAATCTTGTTGCCTACCTGGCGCTTCGCGTAATTGACCAATATTTTGCGCTGACCACGTTCGACGAATACAACGAAGTACGTTACCAGTGCTACCAGGATCACGATGAAAATCGCGCTGAAGCTGCCGATCGAACCATTCGACACCTGAGTGAACAAGCCACCCAATGCCGACGGCAGACCTGCTGCAATCCCGGCAAAAATGATGATCGAGATGCCATTCCCCAAGCCACGCTCGGTAATTTGCTCACCCAACCACATCAAAAACATTGTTCCGGTCAACAAAGTGACGACCGTCACGAAGCGGAATGCAAGACCAGGTTCCAACACCAGACCAGCTTGCGACTCCAGTGCGACTGCAATGCCTAACGCTTGGAACAGTGCCAGGGCAACCGTGAAATACCGGGTGTACTGGGTGATCTTGCGACGACCTGCTTCGCCTTCTTTTTTCAACGCTTCCATCTGCGGTGACACGATCGACAGCAATTGCATGATGATCGAGGCCGAGATATAAGGCATGATACCCAGCGCAAACACTGTAAAACGAGACAAGGCACCGCCCGAGAACATGTTGAACATGCCCAGGACGCCGCCTTCGTGCTCCTTGAACAGCGAGGCTAATTGTGTCGGGTCAATCCCGGGAACCGGGACGTGAGCACCGATACGATAAACCACCAATGCGCCAAGCAAAAACCAGAGCCGTCCCCAAGGGAAACCGGCCGCTGCACTTTTAGCAAGTTGTGGATTAGTCGCCAATTTTCGCTCCGATCAAGCTGTTAGCGGTCAACTCAGGCTACCGAGCCGCCGGCTGCTTCGATGGCTGCTTTCGCGCCAGCGGACACTTTCAAGCCCTTCAAATTCACCGCTTTGGTGATTTCGCCGGACAAGATCACGCGCACGTCACGGGCCAACACGCCCAGAACGCCAGCTTGCTTCAAGACCAGAATGTCGACATCGCCAACAGCCAGGTTGTTCAGATCGGACAGGCGCACTTCAGCTTTGAAGGTTGCGTGCATCGATTTGAAACCGCGCTTAGGCAGACGGCGTTGCAGAGGCATCTGACCGCCTTCGAAACCGACTTTATGAAAGCCGCCCGAACGCGATTTCTGACCTTTGTGACCACGACCCGAGGTTTTACCCAGGCCGGAGCCGATACCGCGACCGACGCGACGCTTGTAGTGCTTAGCGCCTTCGGCTGGTGCAATAGTATTCAATTCCATGATTTGCTCCGTTCGTGTAAGCCCGAAGGCTTACCCGACAACTTTAACGAGATACGATACTTTATTGATCATGCCGCGTACGGATGGGGTGTCTTGCAATTCGGAAACCGAATTTACACGACGCAGACCCAGACCGCGCACGGTAGCGCGATGCGATTCGCGCGTACCGATCAAGCCCTTGACCAATTGCACTTTGACTGTGTTTGTCATTTTGTCCACCTTAAGCCAGAATGTCTTCGACCGACTTGCCGCGTTTGGCAGCGATATCGGAAGCAGTGCTCATTTTCGACAGGCCGTCCAGCGTAGCGCGTACCAGGTTGTATGGGTTGTTCGAACCGGTGGATTTCGCCACCACGTCCGTCACGCCCATCACTTCGAAGATAGCGCGCATTGCGCCACCAGCGATAACGCCAGTACCAGGCTTAGCTGGGTTCATCAGGACCTTGGAGGCGCCGTGACGACCAACAACCGTGTGATGCAAGGTGCCGTTTTTGAGCGGTACTTTGATCAGGTTGCGACGGGCTTCTTCCATTGCCTTCTGCACGCCAACTGGCACTTCTTTCGATTTGCCCTTGCCCATGCCGACGCGGCCATCGCCATCACCAACTACGGTCAGCGCGGCGAAACCCATGATACGACCACCCTTGACCACTTTGGTCACGCGGTTGATCGCGATCATTTTTTCGCGCATGCCATCATCCGGCTTGTCGCTTTGCATTTTTGCTTGCATTTTTGCCATGATTGATCCTTAGAACTTCAGACCGGCTTCGCGTGCGGCTTCTGCCAACGCTTTCACACGGCCGTGGTAACGGAAACCGGAGCGGTCAAACGCAACTTCGGTAATCCCTGCTTTCAACGCTTTTTCAGCGACGCGCTTGCCGATCAAGGCTGCAGCAGCGGCATTGCCGCCTTTGCCGGATTGGCCTGCCAGTTCAGCGCGAACTTCCGCTTCAGCCGTCGAGGCCGAAACCAGGACTTTAGCGTCCGGGCTGATCAGGTTAGCGTAAATGTGCAGGTTGGTGCGATGCACCGACAAGCGATTTACTTTCAATTCCGCAATCTTGATGCGGGTTTGGCGTCCGCGGCGAAGCCGTGATTCTTTCTTATCCATCGTCAGCCCCTAATTACTTCTTCTTGGTTTCTTTAAGCTTAACCACTTCGTCCGCATAGCGAACGCCCTTGCCTTTATAAGGCTCAGGAGCGCGGTAAGCACGAACTTCAGCGGCTACCTGGCCAACCTGTTGACGGTCGATACCTTTAATCAGGATCTCGGTCGGGGTTGGTGTTGCGCAGGTAACGCCAGCTGGCATGTCATGCACTACAGGGTGCGAGAAACCCAGGGACAGATTCAACTTGTCGCCTTGAGCTTGCGCCTTGTAACCCACGCCTACCAGGTTCAGCTTTTTCTCGAAACCCTTGGTGACGCCAACAACCATGTTGTTGACCAGTGCGCGCAGCGTGCCGGACATGGCATTGGCTTCGCGGCTGTCGTTCGCCACGTCGAAACTCAGGGTTCCTGCATTGTTTTCCACTTTGACCTGGCCGGTGAGGGCCTGGGAAAGTACGCCCAGCGGGCCTTTTACGGTGATCGCTTGTGCGGAGATGGCGACTTCGGCGCCAGCTGGCACTACGATAGGCATTTTAGCTACTCGAGACATGTGTAACTCCTTAAGCCACGTAGCAAATAACTTCGCCGCCGACACCGGTAGCGCGTGCTTTGCGGTCAGTCATGACGCCTTGCGGAGTCGACACGATCGCCACACCCAAGCCATTCATCACAACAGGGATCTCGTCTTTACCCTTGTAGACGCGCAGACCCGGACGGGACACGCGCTCCAAGCGCTCAATGACGGGACGGCCAACATAATACTTCAAACCGATTTTCAGTTCCGCTTTGCCACCAGCTTCGGCAACAGCGAAATCTTCAATGTAACCCTCGTCCTTCAGGACGCTGGCAATCGCAATTTTGACTTTCGACGATGGCATGGCCACGGTCGTCTTTTGCACGCCTTGTGCATTGCGAATGCGGGTCAGCATATCGGCGATAGGATCGCTCATACTCATTGCATATTCTCCTATTACCAGCTTGCTTTTGTCATACCCGGAATTTCACCACGCATGGCGAATTCACGGAGCTTGATACGACCCAGACCGAATTTACGGAATGTGCCGCGCGGACGACCAGTGATGGCGCAACGGTTACGTTGACGCGTCGGGTTCGAGTTACGTGGCAGCGCCTGCAGTTTCAGGCGAGCTTCGTAGCGCTCTTCTTCCGATTTCGATTGGTCATCGACGATGGCCTTGAGAGCTTCGCGCTTAGGGGCGAATTTCGCCACCAGGTCAGCACGCTTGATCTCACGATTAATCAGTGACAGTTTGGCCATGATCAGTTCCTGAAAGGGAATTTAAAGGCGGCGAGCAAAGCTTTGGCTTCGTCATCGGTCTTAGCGGTTGTCGTGATGCTGATATTCATACCGCGCAACGCGTCAATCTTGTCGTATTCGATTTCAGGGAAAATGATCTGTTCCTTGACACCGATGTTGTAGTTGCCACGACCATCAAATGCACGGCCGTTCACACCACGGAAATCGCGTACGCGCGGCAGAGCCACGGTAATGAAGCGATCCAGGAACTCGTACATGCGAGCGCCGCGCAGGGTGACCATCGTACCGATCGGGTAACCTTCACGGATTTTGAAGCCTGCGATCGCTTTGCGGGACTTGGTGGTCACTGGCTTCTGGCCGGCGATCTTGGTCAAGTCAGCAACTGCGTGCTCGAGAACTTTTTTATCCGCGATAGCCTCACCAACACCCATGTTCAGGGTGATCTTGGTCAGGCGTGGAACTTCCATTACCGACTTGTAACCAAACTTGCTGGTCAGGTCGGCAACGACTTTTTCTTTATAGAATTCTTGGAGACGTGCCATGATTTCTTAAGCCTTCACTACTTCGCCGGAGGATTTAAAGATGCGAACTTTCTTGCCGTCCACTTCTTTGAAACCCACGCGATCTGCCTTGCCAGTCGCTGCATTAAACAATGCAACGTTGGACACGTGAATTGGCATGGTCTTATCGACGATACCACCAGTTACGCCAGTCATCGGGTTTGGCTTAGTCGCTTTTTTAGCGATGTTAATGCCGTCAACCACGATATGTTCAGCATCGATACGCTGCTGTACCACACCACGTTTGCCCTTGTCTTTCCCGGTCAGAACGATGACTTCGTCGTTTTTACGAATCTTATCCATTACGACTCCTTACAGGACTTCCGGTGCCAGGGACACGATTTTCATGAACTTCTCAGTACGCAGTTCGCGTGTGACAGGTCCAAAAATACGGGTACCGATCGGTTCCAGCTTGGCGTTCAACAGAACGGCGGCGTTGCCGTCGAACTTCACCAGGGAACCGTCTTGGCGGCGAACACCTTTAGCGGTGCGCACAACCACGGCGTTATAAATTTCACCTTTTTTGACACGGCCACGTGGCGCAGCAACCTTAACGGTTACCTTGATCACATCGCCAATGCCAGCATAACGGCGCTTGGAGCCGCCCAATACCTTGATGCACATTACTTCTTTGGCACCGGTATTGTCAGCCACTTCGAGCCGGCTTTCAGTTTGAATCATAGTATTCTCTTTCCCAACTTAAGCCGAAGAATCCACACAATGTAGACCCACGGTCAGTCTTGGTCCCGCCAGAGCCGCCCTGCTGGGCTTCACTGTTTGGGTGCATGACCTTCATACATCAACTGACCGCGAATGCTACTGTCTGTGGCCAGACACTTTGCGGCGTTACATGAACGAAGCCCGCAAGTATTACATACAATTTGCGGGCCTGCAAGTACTAATTAAAACCCACCGCCGAAACGGTGGTTTTTATTTAAACGGTTGGTGCGGCTTGAACCACACGTGTCACCGTCCATGCCTTCGTTTTGGAGATCGGGCGACCTTCCTGGATCTCGACCGTGTCACCGGCCTTGACTTGGTTGGTCTCGTCATGCGCGTGATACTTGTTCGAGCGCATGATGATCTTGCCATACAAAGGATGTTTTACGTGGCGCTCGATCAGAACGGTAACGGTCTTGTCCATCTTGTCCGAAACCACTTTACCGATCAGCGTGCGCTTGAGCGACTGTTTCACTGGTTCGTTCATTTGGCTTCCTTCAGATTCATTACCGTCTTCACACGCGCGATATCGCGGCGTACCTTCTTGAGCTGCGAAGTGTTGCTCAGCTGCTGCGTAGCGATTTGCATGCGCAGGCCGAACTGTGCCTTCAACAGGTCATTCAGCTCTTTTTGCAGAGCTGGCTGGTCCTTGCCGCGGAGTTCAGATGCTTTCATATACAACTCCAATTATTGGCCGACTTGGCGGATGACAAACGTCGTCGCCAGTGGCAGTTTAGCGGCGGCAAGACGGAATGCTTCCCGTGCCAGCGCTTCATCAACGCCATCCATTTCGTACAGTACTTTGCCTGGCTGAATTTCAGCGACGTAGTACTCAGGATTACCTTTACCGTTACCCATACGGACTTCAGCCGGTTTGTTCGAAATCGGTTTGTCCGGGAAAATACGGATCCAGATACGGCCACCGCGCTTGATGTGACGCGTCATTGCACGACGCGCCGCTTCAATTTGACGCGCAGTGATACGACCGCGCGCAACTGCCTTCAGACCGAATTCGCCAAACGACACGGCGGTGCCGCGGCTGTGCGAAATACCGGTGTTACGGCCTTTCTGCTCTTTACGATACTTTCTGCGTGCTGGTTGCAGCATGATTATTCTCCTGCTTTCTCAGCTGGTGCTGCTGCGGCGGCCGGTTTAGCGGCGGTACGCACACGTGCACCTGGTGCTGTGGATGGTTTCGCACCGGCACCGGCTGGACGTGGACGGCCAGCTGGCTTGCCATCGTCACGGCGTGGGCCGCGGCTTTTCTTCTCGTCAGCTGGGGTATCGATGACTGGTGCATCGCCGTTAGGCGCGCGGTCACCTTTGTATACCCACACCTTGACACCGATGATGCCGTAGGTGGTCGACGCTTCGCTGGTACCGTAGTCGATATCTGCGCGCAGGGTATGCAGAGGCACGCGGCCTTCGCGGTACCATTCTTTACGTGCGATTTCGATACCGTTCAGACGGCCGGACGACATGATCTTGATACCGAGTGCACCCAGGCGCATTGCATTTTGCATTGCACGCTTCATGGCGCGGCGGAACATGATCCGTTTTTCCAGCTGCTGCGAGATCGAATCGGCGATCAGTTGCGAGTCGATTTCAGGCTTGCGAATTTCTTCGATGTTCACGTGAACAGGCACGCCCATGATCTTGGTCAAAGCGGACTTCAGTACTTCGATGTCTTCGCCTTTTTTACCAATGACCACGCCCGGGCGCGAGCTGTAGATCGTGAAGCGCGCGTTCTTGGCTGGGCGCTCGATAACGATGCGGCCAACGGATGCGTTCTTCAGTTTCTTTTTCAGGTAAGCACGTGCTTTCAAGTCTTCGTTCAGCATGGCAGCGAAATTACCGTTGCCTGCATACCAGCGCGAAGCCCAGTTACGGGTGACCGCCAGACGGAAACCGGTTGGATGAATTTTCTGACCCATCGTGGCTCCTTAGTTACCGACAGTCACGTAAACGTGACAGGATTGTTTCGAAATACGGTCGCCACGGCCTTTTGCACGCGCGGTGAAGCGCTTCAGGACCGGGCCCTTTTCGACGTAGATCGTTTTCACGAACAATTCGTCGATGTCCGCGCCATCATTGTGTTCCGCATTGGCGATTGCCGATTCCAGAACGCGTTTGATGATCGCAGCACCTTTTTTCGGGCTGAATTGCAAGATGTTGAGTGCAGCGTCAACTTTCTTGCCACGGATCAGGTCAGCAACCAGGCGGCCCTTTTGGTCCGACAGGCGCACACCTTTGAGGATAGCTTTAGTTTCCATTATTTCTTAGCCTTTTTGTCAGCTGCATGGCCCTTGAACGTACGGGTCAGTGCGAATTCGCCGAGCTTGTGACCAACCATGTTTTCGGAAACATAAACCGGCACGTGCAGCTTGCCGTTATGAACCGCGATCGTCAGGCCGATGAAGTCAGGCATGATTGTCGAACGACGCGACCAGGTTTTGATTGGCTTTTTGTCTTTGGCTGCTTGCGCGGCTTCAACTTTTTTCACCAGGTGGGCGTCACAGAACGGCCCTTTTTTCAATGAACGTGTCATGTGCTACCCCTTATTTCTTGCCGCGGCGCGAGACGATCATGGAAGTAGTACGCTTGTTGCTGCGTGTCTTCTTACCCTTAGTCTGTTGGCCCCAAGGCGAAACTGGATGACGACCAGCTGCTGTTTTACCTTCACCACCACCGTGCGGGTGATCGACCGGGTTCATGACCACACCGCGAACGGTAGGACGAACACCGCGCCAGCGCATCGCACCAGCTTTACCGATTTTACGCAGGCTGTGCTCGGCATTGCCGACTTCACCAACCGTTGCACGGCACTCGATGTGCACGCGACGTACTTCACCCGAGCGCAGACGCACTTGAGCGTAGGTACCTTCACGGGCCATCAGCACAACGCCAGCGCCGGCGGTACGTGCCATTTGGGCACCTTTACCTGGCAGCATTTCAACGCAATGCATCACGGTACCGACTGGGATGTTACGGATTGGCAAGCAGTTACCCGATTTGATCGGTGCTTCCGAACCGTTCATCACGCTGTCGCCAACGGCCATGCCTTTGGTTGCGATGATGTAGTGACGTTCGCCGTCGGCGTAGCACAGCAGAGCGATATTCGCGGTGCGGTTTGGATCGTATTCGATACGTTCCACTTTCGCTGGAATACCATCTTTGGTGCGCTTGAAGTCGATCAAGCGGTAGTGTTGCTTATGACCACCACCGATATGACGGGTGGTGATGTGACCGTTGTTGTTACGACCAGCGGTCTTGGATTTCTTTTCAACCAGAGCAGCGAATGGACGACCCTTGTACAGGTCGGCATTCACCACCTTCACCATGCCGCGACGGCCTGGCGAGGTTGGTTTCATCTTAACGAGTGCCATTATGCAGCCTCCTCGGAGAAGTTGATTTCCTGGCCAGGCTTCAGGCACACGAAAGCACGCTTGGTATGGTTACGACGACCGTTGAACTTGCCGGTGCGCTTTTGCTTACCTTCGCGGTTTGCAGTTTGCACGGACAGAACTTCAACCTTGAACAGCAGTTCGACCGCTGCCTTGATTTCAGGCTTGGTTGCATCCGGCAGTACGCGGAATACAATTTGCTCGTTCTTTTCCGCGACCATGGTGGCCTTTTCGGAAATCACGGGCGCCAACAGCACCTTCATCAAGCGTTCTTCGCTATGTTTCAAAATCGCGCTCATGCCAGCATCTCCTCAATCTTGGCCAATGCAGCTTTGGTGACCAGGATCTTCTTGTAGAACACCAGGGACATCGGGTCTGCGTGACGTGGCTCAACGACGAGTACGTTAGGCAGGTTGCGCGATGCCAGTTCCAGGTTTTCGTTCAGAACGTCGGTGATGATCAGAACCGAATCAAAGCCCAGGCCGTTCAATTTTTGCGACAGCAGCTTGGTTTTTGGCGCGTCGATCGTCAGATCGTCGATGACGATCAGGCGCTCTTCGCGAGCCAGCTGCGACAGGATCGAGCAGATACCTGCGCGATACATCTTTTTGTTCACTTTGTGGGTGAAGTTTTCGTCAGGCGAGTTCGGGAAAATCCGACCACCGCCGCGCCACAGTGGCGACGACGACATACCAGCACGAGCGCGGCCGGTACCTTTTTGGCGCCATGGCTTTTTCGTCGTGTGGTGAACTTCTTCACGGTCTTTTTGCTTGCGGTTACCACTACGTGCATTCGCTTGATAAGCGATGACGACTTGGTGGATCAGCGCTTCATTGTAGTCACGGCCGAAAATCGTATCGGCTGCAGCAACGTTCGAGGCGGCTTGACCTTGCGCATTCAGAAGCTTGAGTTCCATCGTTTAAGCTCCCTTCTTGGCTTTGGTTTTGATGGCTGGCGAGACAACTACCTGGCCATTTTTCGCACCTGGAATCGCGCCTTTGACCAGCAACAGCTGACGGTCGGCATCGATACGGGCGATCACGAGGTTCTGGATCGTACGGTTAACGTCACCCAGATGACCGGTCATGCGCTTACCAGGGAAAACGCGACCTGGATCTTGTGCCATACCGATGGAACCTGGAACGTTATGCGAACGCGAGTTACCGTGCGTTGCACGGCCAGAAGCGAAGTGGTAACGTTTGATAACGCCTGCATAGCCTTTACCGATGGTAACGCCTTGCACGTCGATCTTTTGACCGACTTCGAACAGGGAAGCAGCGACAACATCGCCAGCTTTCAGCTCAGCGGCTTTGGCAGCGTCGACACGGAACTCTTTCAACAGAGTACCGGCTTCAACGCCAGCTTTAGCGTGATGACCAGCAACAGCTTTGGTCACGCGGGAAGCGCGACGTTGACCGAATGCGACCTGAACAGCGGAGTAGCCATCTGTTTCAGGGGTTTTGATTTGCGCAACACGGTTGTTCGATACGTCCAACACGGTGACAGGAATCGAATCCCCTTCATCCGTGAAAATGCGCATCATACCAACCTTGCGACCGAGAAGGCCTAGGCTCATTTTTTCTCCATTCCCACCTGCGATTGGGCGGGGCTTGTTTAACTACAAAGTAACGTAGGACTCAAAAAAGACGAATCCATACCGAAGCCGGCTAGTATATAGCACAAAAACCCTTGACGCAACAAGTTAACACGAGGTATGTCAAAGTGTTGCGCGACGCCCCTGCGGGAGTTGTCGGCGCGCCGGAAAAATGCCGCCGCGAGCCAACTTGACGGGCGCAAAGCACGGCGCCATGCGCCCTGGCGGGCAATGGCAGAAACACACAGGGCGCGCAATGGCTTGCGCGCCCTGCCCTGCCCCTCCCGGGCGTGACGCTTGAAAAAGCTTATTGCTGGCAGTTGATCAGGCAATGCTGGTACAGATCTTCGCAGATGGGGCTGCCGCCGAGGTGCGCGCGGCAATTGGCCACTTTTTGTCCGCACTCGCTATAGCACTGCGTGACATCGCCAGCGGCAAACGCATACGAGGCGCTCAAGCCCAGCGCAAACAGGAAAGCCATCGACTTCTTGATCATATTTCATCTCCGTTTATCAGATGGAAGAACAACCAGAACGACACGCCATCCTCGCACCGCCCCGGGCAGGCGCCGCGACGCCCGCCATTACTTAAAAAGCAATGCCAATAGAATACCGTAAACAATACCAACCAACTACCAATTATTGATGCCGCACTTTCCGCGCCAAATAAAAAGCCAGCCCGGACAGATCACCGTCCGGACTGGCTGCGAGCGTTACGGCGCATGGCGCCCGGGCCGCTCCTATTCCTGCGGCGCTCCTTTGCCAATCTGATACCAGTCCACCTTGCGCGTCGCCACCATGATGGCCGCCAGCACGGCGAACAGCAGGATGCTGCCCATCACCAGCGCATTGTTTTCCGAACTGAGCAAGCCATACAGCGCGCCATACAGCATGGTCAGCGCCACGCCGAAGCCGATGCCGCGCCACGCGTTATGCAGCACGTGCACCAGGTAAAAGCTGGTCAGCACGATACAGGCGGCGCTGGCGATCAGGTAGGCGGACAGGAAGGCGATGTGCTCGGCCAGGCCCACCAGCAGCAGGAAGAAGATCACCAGCGACAGACCCACCAGCAGATACTGGACCGGATGGATCGGCAGACTCTTCAGGATTTCAAAGATGAAGAAGGCGGCAAAGGTCAGCGCCACGAACAGCAAGCCATATTTGGTGGCCCGGTCCGATTGCGAATACACGTTCACTGGTTCGATGAAGCCCACGCTGAAGCGGTCGATCTGGCCCAGCGGCGCACTGTCGGGCACCTTGAATTCGCCCTCGATGGTGCTCAGCTGGGTTTGCGCATTGGTGGCCAGCGACGAGATATTCCACGCCACATTGAAACCCTGGGCGTCGATCTGGCGATTCTTCGGCGACGGCAGGAAGCGCCCGCCAAACTGCGGATGGGGCCAGTTCGACTTGATGCTGATCTGGCTGTTTTTCGCCACCGGCACGAAATGCTGGCGTTCGATGCCATCGAGGCCCAGGTCAAAGCTGAAGCGCACCTGCTGCGGCGCCGCCAGCGGCATGGCGCCCAGCGGCGCATGCAGGCCGCTGCGGAAGGCAAACAGGTCGGTGCCCTGCTCGAACTCGATCTTCTGGCCGCCCCAGTCGATTTTCGGAATATTGCGGATGCCGCGCACGTCCTCGATGGACAGGGCCACGAATGGCGCACCGAGGGTCACGCGCGAGTCCGGCGTTTTGCGCGGCAGCTGGCTGCTGGCCGGCACCGTGAAGTCGCCCTTGAACGCGTGCTGGCCGCTGTAGACCAGCACCTGGTGGATGCCGCGGTAACGGCGGTCCGTCTCGATGTTGCCGCTGATCTGCAGATCGTTCGGATACACGATCAGGCGGCGCTGCACCAGGCGACGCAGCAACTCGGTGCGCACCGGCGATTTCGCTTCCTTGTCATCGCCCTTGGCCACCTCCACGCGCTCTTCGTACTGCTCCGTGTAGGGAATCACCAGAATGGGGCCGATGATGGTTTGTTCGCGCACCGAATCGGCGGCGATGCTGTTGACGGCTTCCTGGCGGAATTCCATCCGCTCCTTGATCGTTTCCTGAATCATCAGCAAAGGCAGGCCGATCAGCAACATCAGGCCGAACACGATCAACGCTTTGACTAAGAGGGTTTTTTGCATGGCGCATCCTTGAAGTAAGGCGGCCAGTGTAAAAAAGCTGTATGCGCTGACGATGCAGTCTGTGTGAAGCCGGCAAATAAAGTGCGCTAAGCCAGCAGCGGCAGGCACAGGCGCGCGCAGGCGCCGCCCTCCGCGTGATTGAGCACCTCGACCGTGCCGCCATGCAGCGAGGCCACCTCGCGCACGAAGGGCAGGCCCAGGCCCGTGCTCTTGCCGGCGCTCGGGCGCGGCAGCGAATAAAAGCGCTCGAAGACACGTTCAAGCGCATACGCGGGAATCCCCTCGCCGCGGTCGCGCACGACAATTTCCACCTGGCTGCCGTGACGCTGTGCCGTCAGGTCGATGCAGCTGCCCGGCGGCGCAAAGCCGGCCGCGTTGTCGAGCAGGTTGCCCAGCGCCTGGCGCAGCAGCAGGGCGTCCCCGGCCACGCTCGCCTCGTCGTGTTGCAGATGCACGCGCACGCCGCGCGCCGCCAAAGTGGCCGCGCCATCCTGCGCCACTTGCGCCAGCAGCGGCCCCAGCGCGATACGCTCGGGGTGATCGAGGCGCTGCTGCTTTTCCACGCGCACGAGGGCCAGCAGCTTGTCGATCAGCTGCCGCTGGCGCGCATTCTGCTCCAGGATACTGGCGAGGAACTGGCGCCGCTCGGCCGGCGGCATGTCTTCCTGCAGCAGTTCGGCCGAGGCCTGGATGGCCGCGATCGGGCTTTTCAATTCATGCGCCAGGGTATGCATCAGCTGCTCCACATATTCCTTGCCTTCCAGGCGCGTGCGCATCGCCTCCAGCGCCCTGCCCAGCGTACCGATC
Source organism: Janthinobacterium sp. EB271-G4-3-2 (assembly GCF_020858035.1). Classification (NCBI taxonomy): domain Bacteria; kingdom Pseudomonadati; phylum Pseudomonadota; class Betaproteobacteria; order Burkholderiales; family Oxalobacteraceae; genus Janthinobacterium; species Janthinobacterium sp. EB271-G4-3-2. The sequence continues at coordinate 279,347 of NZ_JACYMG010000008.1, forward strand.
TCGTTCGTGCCCAGCGCCGGCAGCGCCACCTTGCGCCCCGCTTCCACGTCGCCGATATAGTCCATCAGCTTGCCCAGCGCATGGTGCAGCCACCAGGCGAACGCCAGGCCGATCAGCAGCGACAGCAGCAACAGCACGGCGCCGCGCTGCAGGATCTTGCGCTGGCTGCGCTCGACAAACGCTTGCACGCTGGCGTTCGGCTTGGCCACCGTCAGCACGCCGATCACCTCATTGCCGTCGCGAATCGGCGCGGCCACGTGCATCACGGTCGACATCTCGTCGTCAGGCCGGCTGCGCGTGCTGCGCGCGCCATACTTGCCCTGCAAGGTCAGATATACGTCATTCCAGCGCGAATAGTCGCGCCCCACGTCGCGTCCGCTGGAATCGAACAGCACGATGCCGTGCCGGTCCGTGATATAGATGCGGTAATCAAGCGTGCGCTTGCGCACGCCATTGATATTGACGTCCACGCCATGGCGCGCGTAATCCTGCATGCGTTCGGCCACGGGCGACTGCGCCAGCGTGCCCGCCTTCACGTCGGGCGCCACCAGACTGGCCAGCAGTTGCGAGGTGTCGACCAGGGTGTCTTCCAGGGTCGAGCGCACGCCGGGCTTGACCTGTTCCATGAAAACATTGAGCAAGAACCACGCGGCCAGCCCGACGATGAGGAAGTAGCCGAGCAGGATACGCAGGCCGATCTTCATGCGCCGGCCAGGCTGTAGCCGAGGCCACGGTGGGTGTGGATGGGGTCGACCTGCGCATCGACGGCACGCAGCTTGGCGCGCAGCGATTTCACGTGCGCGTCGACGGTGCGCTCGAGCGTGTCGGGCGCCCCGCTCCACACGCGCTCCATCAGCTGCGCGCGCGACAGCACGTGACCCGGATGCTCGAGCAGGGTTTTCAGCAACAGGTATTCATAGCGGGTCAGGTCCAGCGGCTGGCCGTGGAACAGTACCCGCGCTTCGAGCGCGCGCAGCTCGAAGCGCGCCGGCGCCGGCGCTGACTCGCCGGCTGGGGCGGCTAGCATCATGCCAGTCGCGCGCGGCGCTGGCGCGGCACCCGCGCGGCGCAGGATGACGCGGATGCGCGCCACCAGTTCGCGCGGCGAGAACGGCTTCGTGACGTAATCGTCAGCACCGATTTCCAGGCCCACGATGCGGTCGATCTCATCGCTGCGGGCCGTCAGGAAGATCACCGGCACGTCGGAAAACTGGCGCAGACGGCGGCACACCTCCAGGCCACTCATGTCGGGCAAGCCCACGTCCAGCACCACCAGCACAGGCATGGCTGCGGCGCCGCCAGAGCCGGGACGCAGCGCGGCCAGCGCCTGCTCGCCCAGCATCACGTGCTGCGGCGTGAAGCCATCCGTGCGCAGCGCATAGGCGATGCTGTCGGCAATCGCCTGCTCATCTTCCACCAGCAGGATGGTCTTGCTCATACGCCAGCTGCCTCGATCAAATCACACTGGCCAATGGAGTCAATAGTCATCAGATTAGTTATAAAAAAGAGTACTTAAAAAGATATTTATGGATGTAAAATAACATTGACGGATAAAAAACCGCCGTCTTTCCCAGGCAGGATTTCAGCGATGACCATCGCTGACTGCCTTTTTCCTCGACCAGCACCGCAGCGCCCAAGGATTCCTATGCACGCCCCGCTCCGAGTTTACCTGCCCGTCTTCCTTCTCCTGGCCGCTCTCCACGCCAAACCTGCCGCAGCCAGCCCCGTCAGCCCGACCGTCAAAAGCGCCACTGCTTCGATCAGCAATATCGAATACAAACTCAAGGATCTCGCACCGAATGATGGCATTACGCCTGCATTGCGTCTCGACCTGTCGAAGACCTATACCGACAGCCGGAGCTACATCGCATCCTATGAAAAGTTTCCCGAGATCGAGGAAAGCGGGTTCTCGCAGCGTAACGACGGCCTCGACGGCGCAGAAGGCGCCATCAGCCTGAACAGGGGCACAGCGCAATTCTACCGCTCCGGTGGCACCCTGGGAGGAGGTAGTTCGGCCGCCTTCCTCGGGGTTCCGGGCGCCACGTTCAGCGGCACCTCGTTCTACACCGCATTCTCGCTCGCACCGCACACTTCAGTCACCTTCACAGGGCATATATCGCTTTCCATCGATGTCGATGGCGGCGTGTTCGGCCACCCGATGAGCGGCGACTACGCTAGCGCTACCACCAGCATTAGCCTGAGAAGCGGTTACCCCGGATCCGGATCCGCCGATAGCTTTGATTTCCTTAGCAGCAAGCTCGGCACGTGGAAGGATAGCCGGACGCTTGAAAAGAACTTCTCCTTCACCTTCAGCAATACGAGAAGTGTCTGGTTGAATGACATCAGCTTCATGGCACACCAAGGTGTCGATCTGAAACAGCATCAAATGTGGCCAGCACCGGTCCCGGAGCCGCACACCTACGCCATGATGGGTTTGGGCATATGCTTGCTTGGCGCAGTGATCCGACGCCAGCGCCGTGACAAGCTGCACGGCAAGGTCGGCCCCCTGGGGCACTGAGGCCCTAGCCGCCGCGGCGCTGAATACGTGCAGAAAAAGTCCAGGCGGGCGCGCAAACTGATGTACGATGAGCGACAGCTTGACTCCACACAGATACCTGTTCACTGACTATCGAGGAGACCATGAAAAGCCACGCCATCACCATCCTGTACGTCGCCGGCCTGCTGGCCGCCTGCACCACGCCCGCCTCGCTCACCGCCACCTCCAACGCACAGCACGATGCCTGCAACGCCGCCGAGCTGAAAGGCCAGTTTGGCGAAGCGGAACTGGCTTGCGTGCAGGCGCTGCGCAGCGCCGAACACGCGGGAGCCAGTGCGGACATTCTCTCGCAGCGCCAGTACAACCTGGGCCGCATCAAGCGCTTGCAGGGCAAGAATGCGGAAGCGGAGCAGTTGTACCGTCAAGCCCTGGCCACGGAAGAAGCGGCGCAGCCGCGCAGCGATGCGCGCGTCGGACGCCGCATGGTGGAACTGGCCTCCGCCCTGGCCGCGCAAGGCAAGTGGCAGGAAGGCACGGGCTATCTGGAACGCGTGCTGCCGCTGCTGCCGAAGCTGTCGCCCGCCTCGCGCACGTATTCGGCGGAAGTGCTGCGCCAATACGCGAAGCAATTGCAAGGTGGGCCGCAAGCGGCGCTGGGCGCGCGCTTCGACGTGGTGGCGGCCAGCTTGTAAAAGTCGTCCCGAAGCCCGGCCTAAGGCTGGGCGACGTGGATGCTGGCCTTGATGTGCTTGAGGTGCGCGACAATGGTGAAGGTCATCACCACCAGCAGCGACCATGAGCTCCATTTGCTGACATGCACGACCGACCATGCGCCAAGCTGGTTCGGATAGCGCCACACGCCCCAGAAGGTACTGATGTTTTCAGCCAGCCAGATGAAAAAGCCGACCAGCACGAAACCGAGCAGCAAGGGCATGCCGCGGTCGCGGTCGAGCGGGCGGAAGACCACGGTCGTGCGCGCATACAGGCCCAGCGCACAGGCGGCCAGATACCAGCGATAGTCGCCGATGTAGTGATGGGTGAAGAAGTTGGCGTAGATCAGCAGCGCGATCAGCACCGCCATCCAGTACGGTGGATGGTGGCGGATCCGCATGTCGAGCAGACGCCAGGTCTGAATGATGTAGCTGCCGACAGCCGCATACATGAAGCCGGAAAACAGGGGCACGCCGAACACCTTGGTGTAGGCGAAGTCGGGATAGCTCCACGATTGGATCGTCCCCGACACCTTGAACACCTCCAGCGCGAAGCCAACCGCATGAAACAGGCAGATGGCTTTCAATTCATCCCACGTCTCCAGCCCGCTCCAGACCATTGCGCCCTGGATCGCCAGCGCCACCAGCAGCAGCACGTCATAGCGCGGCAGGCCGAACAGGCCGGCGCGCGGCACCAGGAAGACGGCGGCAAAAAACAGCCCCACGAACAGGCACGACCTCGCCTCCTTGATGCCGAAATACAAAAATTCGGTCAGGAAGCGCGGCCAGCCGCGCAAGCGCTGACGGGGAGTGGCATTTAACAGGTGGGTATCGAGGGCGTTAAGCATGCGGGAACTTTATCGGCCGGCCGCGGCACTGTAAAGCGATTTTGCAGAGGTGCGCGGGCACCAATAGCAATGGGGCCGGGCGCACTCACGATCGTGAGCAGGCCCGGCCCCATCATCAGGCAGCGGGATACCCCGCCGGCCTTTTAAAAACGATTATTGCAGTTTGATTTCAACATCAACACCAGCTGGCAGGTCCAGCTTCATCAGCGCGTCAACGGTTTTGTCCGTTGGGTCAACGATGTCCATCAGGCGTTGGTGCGTACGGATCTCGAACTGATCGCGCGAAGTTTTGTTGACGTGCGGGGAACGCAGCACATCGAAACGTTGAATACGGGTAGGCAGTGGTACTGGGCCTTTGACGACAGCGCCGGTGCGCTTCGCGGTTTCAACGATTTCCAGAGCGGACTGGTCGATCAGTTTGTAATCGAAAGCCTTCAGGCGGATACGGATTTTTTGGTTTGGTGCCGACATGATATTTCCTTAAAAGAACGAACCGCGCGGTTTGCACGGCAATGAGGTCATACGGGAATTTCTGACGCAACAACCGTCAGGGTCGACATGATAGCACCAAAATGCTTGCCAACCCCGGCAGTTGAATAAAAAGAAGGGCGCCGGGCGACGACGCGTCTTCTTTTATGCAGGCTTAAGAATTAAGCCAGGATTTTTGCAACAACACCAGCGCCGACGGTACGGCCGCCTTCACGGATAGCGAAGCGCAGACCTTCTTCCATCGCGATCGGGTTGATCAGCTTGAC
>NZ_JACYMG010000009.1:0-276157 GCF_020858035.1 Janthinobacterium sp. EB271-G4-3-2
GTGGGCGAACTGGGCACGGACCGCGTGACGCAATCGGGCGGCCAGCCGGCCAAGCGCCTGACCAAGCTGACCATCGCGCCGACGATCTCGGCCGGCCCTGGCCTGTGGTCGCGTCCTGAACTGCGCGCTTTCGTGACCTACGGCAAATGGAACGATGCGGCCACCGCCTCGGTCAATGCGTCGAACAACGGCGGCCCGATCTACAACAACAATACCAGCGGCACGTCGTATGGCTTCCAGGTAGAGACGTGGTTTTAAGCTGAAACAACCCAGAAGCAAAGGCTGGGGTCAGACCCGACGGGTCTGACCCCGAAAAAAGGGCGGAACCTCGGTTCCGCCCTTTTCTGTTTAGCCTGCCGGATTCAACTTACGGCAATGCCACCGGCAGTTCCGGGTACTCCTGCGTCAACGCATACTTGGTGCCGCCCACGGTAACCGTGTAATTGGCCGGCCCCGAGATCGGCAAGCGGTAGTTCAGGGTCAGCGCCACGGAGCCGCCCGGCGCCAGCGATTGCCAGGCGGGAATCGCAAAGCGGGCCCGGTTGTAGTTCTTCGTGAAGCCGCCAATATTGTTCGGCCCCGTGTAGCCGGCATTGATCACCGTCAAGCCGAAGCCGGACTGGTCGCTCATGTCCGATGGCGCCGACACGGGATAGTCGAATTCCACCACGGTGCCGCCCGGCAAGGTCGACGCCGTGTTGTTCTTCACCGTCATCACCGGGTTGATGGGGAAGTTGCTGTCGCCCAGCTTCCAGCCGCCCAAGGTGATGCTGACGTTGGCCGCCGTGCCCGGCATGGCGATTTCGGCGCGCTTGTTGCCATACGCGCCAGCCGTGCGGAAGGCCTGGTACAGCACGTCCGTCAAGGTGGTGCCCATGAAGTACTCGCCCTTGCCGCCATTGCGCGTGGCATCCCAGGCATAGTCGCCCGCCATTTCCCAGATCATCACGCCGCCGATATTGTTGTTGACGATGTACTGGGCCTTGGCCGCGATCGACTGCGTGGTTTCCGTGGAAATGAACACTTTCTTGGTCGCATTCCACAGCCACGGCGCCACCATGGTGCTGCTGTAATGCGGCACATAGGTGCCCACCAGCGCCTTGTCCGTGACTTTATAGGCATCGAGGTAGCTCGGCACGATACCGTTCTGCAAGTTCAGCGCATGCCAGATGGGATTGCCGCCGCCCGGCGTGGGTTTGCCCTGGGAATCGAGATCGAACCACACGTTGTCGATGCCCGTTGCGCCCGTGCCGCACGTCTTGGTGCCGGCGCAGGTGACCGTGGAACTGATCAGCGGCGTCGTGCCCCACAGGCCGTTGGTGCCGCCAGTCACATCCTTCCAGCCCCGCGTGTAGAACGGCACCCCGATATTGATGCGTCCCGCCTGCATGGCGCCCCGGTAGTAGCGGTAAGCCCAGTCCGTGTTCAGATAGCCGATGTTCTGGAACTGATAGGCATTGCCGGCCCGCAGTTCACCATCGTTGCCGTCGTCAAACAGCGCCGCGTTCGGTCCCACGTACTGGTTCCACGCGCCGTGCAAGTCGTAGCTCATCAGGCTGGCGTAATCGAGATATTTCAATCCCGACATATTTTCCTCGCCCCGCAAGACCCAGCCCGAAGCGGAGCCGGCGATGGTCAGCAGATAGTATTTATTGTCCTGCACGGCCGCTTCGTCGAGCTTCTGGCGCAGCACTTTCAGCAGCAGGTTGTAGCTCGTCATCAAGCCGGCCAGGCGCGGCTTCGAGACGGCGAAGTCGTTCGGATTGCCCGCTTCATTGTTGGTGGTCGGATGCTCGTAATCGACGTCGACGCCATCGAAGAAGTTGTACTGGCGCACGAAGGCCACCATGGAATCGGCCAGGGTGTTGATGCCGGCCGTGTTGATGCTGCCGTCCGCGTTCGTCGTGGCCGTGTAGAAGCCGCCGCTGCCGGCCCAGCCACCCACGGAAATCATCAGTTTCACGCCTGGATACTTCTTCTTGTATTGCGACAGCAAGTTGAAGTGGCCCTTGTACGGCAAAGACGGGTCCATGGCCGCGGCCGGCACGTTCGGCCACGTCAGGCCCGTATCGGGATTGGCGGCGCCGCTGCCGATGGCGATTTTCGATGTTGCCGGATCGACGGTGGCGAACGCATAGTTCAAGTGGGTGATCTTGTCCCACGGCAGGTTATTCACCAGATACGTTGGGCTGCCATCGACGCCCGTGCGCCAGCTGGCAAAGTAGCCGACGATGCGCCGGTTCAAGCCATTGCCCAGCACTTCGCGGCCATTCGCGTCGTACACCTTGCAATACGGCACATTCGGCACGGCCGAAATCAGGCCGTCCGGACGGCAAGCCGTGGGCGTCGGCGTTGGCGTTGGCGTTGGCGTTGGCGTTGGCGTCGGTGTCGGTGTCGGTGTCGGCGTCGGTGTCGGCGTCGGTGTCGGGGTTGGTGTCGGCGTTGGTGTCGGCGTTGGCGTCGTATCCATCACGGCCCAGGGGCCCCACTGGTCGGTGGCGCTGGGGACATTGCCCTGCGTCCACCACTTGGCCTTGTAGGTGACACCCTGGTAAAGCACGCACTGGCCGCCCGTGTAGACGGTGGCGGCATCCCAGACGGCGCACGCTTCAACGGCGGCGAGCAAGGTGTTCGGGGTGGCGGTCGTACCGTCCTGGCCCCCGCCTCCGCAAGCGACGAGCACGCCGCTGAGCAGGGCCATCAATAATGCATTCGATTTCATGTTGTATTGGTCTCCGTTATGGTTTTACATCGAGAGCTGTTGCAGGCCCCTCGAGGGGCTCTTGTCAACTGTTATCCCTGGCTGGCTAGTCCGGCCTTTACTGCTACTGCAACTTCACATTCCAGTTGGCTTCCACGCATTTCACGTAGTTCCCCGCCAGCAGGGCGCTGTACGGGGTTTGATAGCTGACCAGCTGGCATTGGTTCTCGCCACCGGCGCTCCAGTTCTTTTCCCAATAGATGTTGTAGGAAGCGGAACTGGCCGGGGTGAAGCGCTGCATGTTGGCGCAAGACAATTGTTCTCCGGAATAATCCCAGCCCATGTCGGCGGCAAACTGCTTGTAGTAATCAATGCGGTTTTGCGCGGCCTGCTTTTCCGTGCCCTGCCCGCATTCGGCGTTGATGATCATGATGGTGGTGGCAAAGTTATTGCCCGCGCCAGCCGTCGTATCGGCCGCGTTCGGCACCCACGTGCCGTCAAGCACGTGCAGCATCGACGGTTTCGGCGGTTGCGGATAGACAAAGAAGAACGTGGCCGACGCCAGGTTCAGCCACGTCGAAGCCACCAGGTCCGGGTTCTTCAGCAGCACGGACTGGTCGCCGTCATGCATGGCTTGCGAGAAGGGACCGTAGTTGTAGTTGTACGACAGCTGCTTGGCGCCGCGGCCGAAATATTTCTTGAAGCTGCCGTCGGCATTCTTGCCGCAGGTCCACACCTTGTTGAAGACGGGGTCGGCGCACTCGACGTTGTAGCCGCAGCCGGCGCCCGTCTCGTCGCAGCCCAGCTCGCGCAAATACTTCAAGCCCTGGCGCCATTGCGGCAGCGGGCTGCTGGCGTTATGGTCGCCCGTTTCCTGCACGAAGTGGGCGAACATGGTGGCAAGGCTGTGGCGGCAGATGGCGTCCGCATTGCGCCCGTCGCTGTAGTCGTCGCACACGGCGGGGAACTTGGCCACGGCTTGCAGGAAGCGCTGATACGTATAGCTGGCGTCGCGCGCGGCAAAATAGTAATCCCACTTCGCCGCCGGCAGCAGGCGCTCGACCCGCTTGACGTTGAGCGGATTGCTGGCCAGGCCCGGCTGCACGGCCTCGACTGCCGTATTGCCCAGGGTGCGGATCGACGCCTTGACCTTGCGGAAGAAATCGTTGTTCGTCAGCGCCGCCTCGTTCGCCTCGGCCTGGGCCTTGGTGGGCACGCCTGGCGTGGGCGTGGGCGTGGGTGTTGGGGTCGGTGTCGGAGTGGGCGTCGGGGTGGGCGTCGGGGTGGGAGTGCTGCTATCGAGGCTCCACGGTCCCCACTGGTCGTTGTTCGGCGCCGTGCCCTGCACCCACCATTTGGCCCGATACACCTTGCCGTCGTAGACGGCGCACTGGCCCGCCGTGTAGACGGCGCTGGCGCTCCAGGCCGCGCAGCTGTCGCTGGCGGCCGTGGCGGCCAGCATGGTCGATGGGGGTTCGGTGGTGGAATTGCCGCCGCAAGCGAGCAGCGCGCTGCCCAGCAGGCCAGCCATCAAAGGCGAGGCCAGCCGGCTAATTTGCCGTGTCTTCACAATGTCTCCTGAACGTTATACGAAAACTATCGAAGTAGCTTTTTTATGTTGTACGTAAAGAAAGCACAGCGAAGCGTCGGCTTTCTGCACAGAGAATGCGACGCCCTAAATTGGTAGTCAAGTGGTTTTATATAACGGTGTTTTTTACAGTACCAGTGCATGTGAGCGCTGCATTGGCAAGCGATGCGGCGGCGAATGGGACAGGTAAAAAAAAGCCCGCTGCGCAATGGCAGCGGGCAATACCGCGCAGGATGGGTGGCGGCAAGTGGTATTAAGGGTTGCCGCGCGTCCGGGCCGAACTTATCGGTTCAGCACGTACTTCGCCAGGGCCGCCGCGTCGGCTGCACTGAGCTGGCTGAACGGCGGCATGGGCACGGGCCCCCATTTGCCGGAACCGCCACTGCGGATGTTGGCCGCCACGGCGGCGGCTCCGTCCTTGCCCTTGTACCTGGCCGCCACTTCCGCAAAGCCGGGGCCGACCACTTTCTGGTCAAGCGCATGGCAAGCCATGCAGCCGTTCGCCGCCAGCAAGGTTTTGACATCCTTGCCGCTGGCGGCCGGGACAGCGACTGCCACGGGTTTGGCGATGGCCGCGCCCGTTGCTGCGGCGCCCCGCTCCACGCCATAGGTTTTCACCAGGTAATCGACCATGGCCGGCACGTCCGCGTCGTCAAACTGGGCGCCAAACGGCTTTTTCATCTTCTTGACGGTCGCTTCCCAGTAGGCGCGCGGCGAAGCGGGCGGCTGGCTCGATGCATACTGGGCCGCGTGGCACGTCATGCAATTGCGCTGCACCAGCTGGTAGCCGGGCAATTCGCTGGCTTTGTAGGTCGCCGTTTCCGGCGGCAAATGGATTTCCAGCGCGCACGCGCCGCCCGCCGCCGACAGTGCCAGCGCGGCAAACAAGATCTTCATATAGTTCTCCTCAGACTGCCTGGATGCGCGTGGTTTCCACCACGTTGCGCATATAACCCATGGGATTCCACAGGGCTTTCATGGGCTGGCTCTGGCCGATGCGGTTGACGGCGCGCACCATCAGCACGTGCTTGCCCTTGCGTGGCGCCTTCATGACCATCGTCCATTCGCGGAACGAAAAGCGTCCCAGGTCCTTGCCCAGCTTCGCCTCCTGCCAGGTCTGGCCGCCGTCCACCGACACGGCCACCTCGCCGATGCCCTGGCCGCCGTCAAAAGCGATGCCGCGCAGAGCCAGGTCGCGCCCCGCTTTCACTTGCGCGCCATCGTGCACGCTGGTAATGAAGGAGCGCACGTTGAGGCGGCTGATCGGCGTCGTCTTGCCCACGGGCGTGCCCGGTTCGATGAAGCCGGTGCCGTTGTCGGGGATGCGGTAGCCCGTGCTCATCCAGAAGCCGTCGAAGGGCTTGTCGAGCACCGTGATGTCGCTCAAGTGTTTGACCCAGTAAGTGCCGTAATAGCCGGGCACGATCAGGCGCAGCGGGTAGCCGTTAAGGAAAGGAATATCCTCGCCATTCATGGCCCAGGCCAGCATCACGTCGCCGGCCATGATGTGCTCGACGGACAAGGCTTTTTGAAAGTCGGGACCGTCGCCCACGGGTGGCGTTTCCAGGCCATTGAAGGCGACCTGCACGGCACTGGCCGCGATACCGGCCTTTTCCAGCACGGTTTTCAGGGGGATGCCCGTCCAGCGGGCATTGCCCATGGCGCCATTGCCCAGCTGCCCGCCATTGGCGCGCGGGGAAAAGAAACCACGGCTGTTGCCCGAACATTGGGTCACGGCCACCACATCGACGGGCTCGGCCAGCTGCTTCAGTTCGGCCAGCGACAGCTCGAGCGGCGTTTTGACAAGGCCGGCGATGCGCAGCCGGTAGCTGCCGCCGTCTATGCTGGCGGGCAAGCCGCTCCAGTGGTAGCGCACGAAGAACGCGTCATTGGGCGTGATCGCACCCTCGCTGAAGACGCTGAACGGCGTTTCCAGCTGGGGCGGGCGGCTGGTCAGCAGGATCAGCGGGCGCTTTTGCGGGAAAGCCACCAGTTCGCGCTCGCCATTTTCAAACGGCAAGGTGACGGAGGCGGACTCCGCCAGGCTCGGCCCCGCCACAGCGGCGGCGCCCAGGGCGGCCGTCGTGCGCAGGAAGCGGCGCCGGCCTGCGGGCAGCAAGGTCGTGTCAGACATGCTTGAGCTCCACTTTGGCTTCGTTGTCGCCGTTGCGGTCGTCGTTGACGAGCTTCTTGATGTAGTACATGACGCTCAGGATGACCACGCTCAACAGGCCGAACCAGAACGACACGCGCTGCTCCGTATCGGACGACACGCTCATGGCGCCGAGGATCACCAGCATGGCGAAGATGGTGAAATACGTCAGGTAGGGGAACAGCCACATGCGCACCTTGATGCGTTCCGGGCATTCGCGCTCGAGGCGGCGGCGCAAACGCAATTGAGATATCGCAATGAGCAGGTAGACGAACAGGATCAGGATGCCGTAGGAATTGACGATGAAGGGGAACACGAGGTCGGCCGACACATACGATACGGCAATGGCGAAATAGGCGAACAAGGTGCTGAACAAAATGGCGCGGATCGGCACGCCGTTCTTGCTCAGCTTGACCAGGCCCGTGGGCGCATCGCCGCGGCGCGTCAGCGCGAAGATCATGCGCGACGAGGCGTACAGACTGGAATTGAGGGCCGACAGCACGGCCGTCAAAATGATGGCGTTCATGATGTGGGCCGCGTACGGGATGTTCATGACGGTCAGGGCGCTGACGAAGGGGGTGGCGATGGCTGGCGAATCCCATGGCACGATGCAGACGACGACAAACATGGAACCGACATAGAACATCAGCACGCGTGTGATGACGGAATTGGTGGCACGGGCGATGGCCTTGGCCGGGTCCGACGTTTCGGCGGCGGCGATGGTGACGATCTCGGCACCCGAATAAAAGGCCGTGGCGGCGACGGCGCCACTGAGCACGGGGCCCCAGCCGTGGGGCATGAAGCCGCCGTTGCTGGTCAAAAAGCCCAGGGTCGGGATGCTGTTGGGCAAGCTACCCGTGATGAACAGGGCACCGACGAACAGGAAGACGATGATGGCGACCACCTTGATCGAGGCGAACCAGAATTCGAATTCGCCGAACGCCTTGACCGAGAACAGGTTGAGGATGGTCATCGAGACGAGCAGCACCAGGCTGATCGACCACGACGGCACGTCGGGCAGCCAGAAGTTGACGAGCTTGGCGCCGGCGATGGCTTCCAGCGCCACGACGACGACCCAGAAATACCAGTACATCCAGCCGCTCATGAAGCCGAGGAATTTCGAGACCTTCGGCTTGTCGTCGAAGGCCAGGCGCGCGTATTCATAAAAGGAGCCGACCACGGGCAAGGACGAAGCCAGTTCTCCCAGCATGCGCATGATCAGGACGACCAGGCCGCCCGTGAGCAGGAAGGATAGGATGGCGGCCGGGCCGGCGGCCTTGGCGATGACGCCGCTGCCGACAAAGAGGCCGGCGCCGATCACGCCGCCAATGGCGATCATGCTCATGTGGCGTTGCTTCAGCGAGTGCTGCAAGCCTGTATTGTTGTGGTTGTCGCTAATCATGTTTGTCTCCTGTTAAAACACCTGACAACGCCTACTGCGCGTCGCGATTTGCGGCCTCCGATGCTCACTGTGCATCCGCACAGCTCCGCTTCTCAGCCACAACTCACTGCCGCTCGCTACGGCGATTGTCATGTGTTGTCAATATCTGAAGCTCGGTGCGCCCTGGCCTGCTGCGGCATGTTTCTGCCGCGCGGCTTTGTTTTATTTAGGCAACACCGTCAAGCAGCATCGATACATCATCAAATCAGTCTGGTTGGCTGCATGCCATAAGTCAATCTGGAAATGCAGCGGCCCGGCGCGGTCGCCAAGGGGCAAGCGCGCTGGAGAGTAAGTACGGGGTATTGCTGAGTTATTGCTGCTTAGAAAATGGGAGCGGCGGCAACACTTGTGGCGTAAGCGCCACTCCCGGGAACGTCTTACACCTTGCCCTTCCATGGCACGAGGGTACGTTCGAGGTAACGCATCATCAAATCAAACAGGAACGCGAAGAAGCCGATCACGATAATGCCCATGATCACCACATCGCTGGCCAGGAACTCGGAAGCGCTGAGTACCATGTAGCCGAGGCCGCGCGTGGCCGCCACCATTTCGCCGGCCACCAGGGTGGTCCAGCCCACGCCGATGCCGATACGCATGCCGGTAAGGATTTCCGGAATCGCGGCCCGCAAAATCACGTGCACGATGACCTGGAAACGGGTAGCGCCCATCGAGTACGCCGCGTGGATTTGCTCCAGCGACACGGAGCTGACGCCGGCGCGGGCCGCGATGGCCATCGGCGCGAAGATGGCCAGGAAGATCAGGTAGACCTTCGAAAATTCGCCGATGCCGAACCAGATGATGACCAGTGGCAAGTAAGCGAGCGGCGGCAGCGGACGGTAGAACTCGATCAAGGGATCGAAGATGCCGCGTGCCACGCGGTTGACGCCCATCATCACGCCGATGGGAATGGCGAACAGGCAGGCCAGGCCAAAGGCGCCGAATACACGCACCAGACTGGCGACGGTGTGTTCCCACAAGGTGGCGCCGCCGAAACCGGTGGTCGCCGCCATGATGAATTTTTCATAGACGGCTTGCGGCGACGGCAGGAACAGCGGTTTGACCATGCCGCTGGCCGTCACGCCGAACCACAACAGCAATACAGCGATGACGGTGACGGTGGCGATGCGGCTGGAATTGCCCTGCCCCGGCGCGCCGAACGCTTCGCCTGGCATGGCGCAGCGGGGAGCGAACAGGCGGCCAAAGAAGCCGGCGCGCTTGGCGTTGGCGGGAGGAAATCCCACGGCGGATGGGCTATGCATGGGACACCTCCAGCTCTTTATTGACAGCGCGCTCGTCGCCATAAATGATGTTGAGCACCGTTTCGCGCATCTTGATGAAGTCCGGGCTCGATTTCACGGCGCGCGCATCACGGCATTCGAGGAAGCGCTTGTTGAAATCGAGTTCATACGTGTGCGTGATGCGGCCCGGACGGGGCGACATGACGATCAGCCGGTTCGCCAGGAACAGCGCCTCGTCGACGCTGTGGGTAATGAAGAAAAACATGGTGCTGGACTTGGCCCAGATATCGAGCAGCAATTCCTGGATGGTTTCGCGCGTCAGCGCATCGAGCGCGGCCATCGGTTCATCCATCAGCAGCATGGCGGGATTGCTGGTCAGGGCGCGGGCGATGCCCACCCGTTGCTGCATGCCGCCCGACAATTGATAAATCATATTGTCCTGAAAGTCCTTCAAGCCGACCAGCGCCAGGTTCTTCGCCGCCTGTTCGCGCCGCACGGCTTTCGCCACGCCTTGCAGCTTCAAGCCGAATTCCACGTTTTCCATCACGTTCAGCCACGGCAGCAAGGCATGTTTCTGGAACACGACGCCACGGTCGGCGCCCGGCCCTTCCACCTTGTTGCTGCCCAACATGATTTCGCCCTTGGATGGGGCGATAAAGCCCGCCATCAGGCTCAGCAAGGTGGTCTTGCCGCAGCCGGAGGCGCCGAGCGCGACGACGAAATCGCCGCTATTGATGGTGAGATTGATATTATTTAAGGCATGTACGCGTTCACCGGCCGTCTTGCCCGGATAAATCACGCTGACATCCTTGACGTAGAGATTTTCCATCATGTGCCCCGCATAGGTGTAGTCACTTCAGTTCAACGCATTCTGTTCAGTCAGCGCGCCCGCAGGCGCGCCATCGCACAACGTTTACTTCAGCAGGCCGGCGGCCTGTGCATACCTGGGTGTCACATACTTGGCGTAATCGGTAGCCAGGGTGTCGATCTTGCCTTCGCCCTTCAAAAATTGCGCCGTGGCCAGCAAGGCTTGCGCCACGCCGCCCTTGGCGCCGCCACCGAGCCAGGCCGGCGACGCCTGCTCCTGCAGCGATGGGTAGGCGTACAGGGCCACGGAAGCGGCCACGTCCTTGGCGGCCGCGCCCGAATGCTTGACGTTGGCCTTCACTTGCGGCGAATCGATGGTCCACGCCTTCGGATTGGCGCGGTAGTCGGCGTCGGCAGCGGCCATCACCTTGACGAACTTGGCCATGAAGTCGGCGTTCGCCTCGCCCCACGCGCGCTCGACGGCCATGCCGTCAAACGTGGCCTTGCCCTTCTTGCTCAGTTCGCCGGACGTGACGAGGACCTTGCCGTTTTGCTTGAGCTTGCTCAAGGCCGGGTCCCACACGAAGGCGGCATCGATGTCGCCCCGCTCCCAGGCGGCGGCGATCTGGTTCGGCTGCATGTTGAGCAGTTTCACTTCCGTCGGCTTGATGCCCCACGTTTCCAGCGCAAACATGGTGTGGAAGTGCGTGGTGGACACGAAAGGCACGGCGATCTTCTTGCCGCGCAAGTCCGTGGGCTTGGTGATGCCGGCGCCATTGCGGGCCACCATCGCTTCCGCTTCATTGATGTCGTCGATGATCCAGAACAGCTGCAAATCGACACCGCGGCTGACGGCCGCCGTCAAGGGGCTGGAACCGATGACGCCGATCTGCACGTCGCCGGACGCCATGCCCGTGGCTACCTTGGCGCCCGAGTCGAACTTGCGCCAGTTGATTTTATAGCCGGTGGTTTTTTCCACTTCGCCGCTGGCGATCGCCACGAGGAAGGGACCGTTGATTTCCTGGTAGGCAATCGTCACTTCCTTGCTTTGCGCGAAGGCGGTACCGCTGGAAGCCAGGGCGGCGCACAGTACCAGGGTGCCGAGGACGGCGCGGCGCATCGTTGAAAAACCTGTTTTGCTCGTATTAGTGTTCATGTCTCACTCCAAGTTATTGTTATGTGTGAACGTTCGGGCAATAACATCCTTGCGGATGGCGCCGCTGGCCGGTCTATGCCAGCTCATGCGACGACTTGAACTGCAGTGCTGCTTTTAGAAAACTTCATCTTTCAGGTGATACCAGCGGTACAGGAAGCGCTGGCCCAGGCGGCGGAACGGGGCGAACGCTTGCGACTCGACCAGTTCCATCATGTTTGGGTACGGCAATTTCGAATTGAAGATCGGCAAGCCCGTGTCGCTGGCCTTGCCCGCGATGCGCTCGGCCATGCGCCGGCCCGCCTGGGCCGAGTACATGACGCCGTTACCGCCGTAACCGAGCGAATAGAAGATCGATTGCTTCGGGTCCGGTTGCACGATGCGCGGCATCATGTCGTGGCTGACGTCGACCCAGCCCCACCATGAATAATCGATGGCGATACCGGTCAGCGCGGGGAACTTGCGGTGCAGATCGTTGATCAAAAACTGTTTGTATTTGTCGTCCGGCGCGTCGGCGCCCGTGATGGCGCTGCGGCTGCCGATCTGCACGCGGTTGTCCGGCATCAGGCGGTAGTAGTGGCGCAGAATGCGCGTATCGGTGATCACCTGGTGGGTGCGGAAGTTGCACGCCTCGATTTCCGCCGGGGTCAACGGACGCGTGACGAGCGAGTTCGACAGAATCGGCAGCAGGCGGTTCTTCACTTGCGGATGCAGATGGGGCGAGGTGTAGCCGCCCGTGGCCACGGCCACGGAACGGGCACGCACCACGCCGCCCGGCGTTTGCAGATAATGCACGCCGTTGCGCGTTTCCCAGCCCATCACGGGGCTGGACGGGTGTACCTTGGCGCCCAGCGCACGGGCCTTGCGCAGGTAGCCGAAGGCCAGCTTACCCGCGTGGATACCGATGCCTTCCGGCTCGTGCAGCGCGCCGGCCGCTTCCTTGTCGTCGACGAATTCGCGCTTGACGGTGTCGGCGTCGAGGATGCGCGCGTCGTACTTGAAGATCTCGCGCATGATCTTGGCTTCTTTTTCCAGCGCGGGCATGGCTTTCGCCTTGTGGGCGATATACAGATGGCCACCCGGCTGCGGCTCGCAGTCGATGTCGGCCGTGATCTTCTTGAACGTTTCCATCGCGTCGCACACTTCCGCGTGCAGTTTCAGGGCCGTGTCCATGCCGTAGCGGGCGATCCACTGCGAGCGTTTCAGGCGGCCCGTCGTGCATTGCGCCTGGCCGCCGTTGCGCGTGCTGCAACCCCAGCTGACCCGGTTCGCTTCCAGCACGGTCGCCTTGATGCCATGTTCCTGGGCCAGGAAGATGGCGCAGGAGAGACCGGTAAAACCCGAGCCGATGATGGCCACGTCGACGTCGATGTCATGCGTGATGGGACCGTCGTCGGCGGGCGGTTCGCCGGCCGTGCCGATCCAGTAGGTGGGCGCGTAGGCATTGCCGTGGCCGGGGCGCTGGGCCACCAGCGGATCGTAGGCGGGATCGTAGGACGTGCGGGCGGCGGTGCTGGTGCCCAATACGTCAGATGGGGTGTCGACAGGTTTGTTCATGATCATTCCTGGTGAACGTACTGGCTCAGGCTTTGGCAGCCGTGACGACGGGTGGGCGATCCTTGCGGAAGGCATTCTTCACGGCGATCTTGCCGTCGCGGAAAGTGAAGATGTCGACCATGCGCGCTTCGATGCGCGTGCCGTCCGCCTTGGTGCCGGCAAACGTCGATTCCGTTACGCCGCGCTCGCCGCTGACGAAATGCACGGGATTGAGCCAGGCGGCGTCGGGGAAAGTTTGCCAGGCCAGTTCGAAGCCGGCGCGCACGGCGTCGCGGCCGATAAAACTCTTGCCCAGCAAGTCAGGGCCGGCCACGGCATGGAATTCGCAATCGTCGGCCATGGCGGCCATCAGGGCCTCGATATCGTGGCGGTTCCAGGCATCGCCGAACGCTTGCAGGAAGTCGGTGGTGACGGCGTCGGTGTGCGGTACAGGGTGGTTCATGGTGGTCTCCGTAAATCGTTTTTGATACGCTACGTTCCGTTTTTTGTCTTTTATTGAATTTAAGCCTTAAGCATGGGCTTGTCAAATCAAATAATTCAATTACCGGGACGCTTCGTCTTCTTTAATGAAATTGTGATGTTTCCGTGACATTTTGTGAGAATTTGGTCACAACGCTTTGTCGGATTACGCCGGGCTTTGCCCGGCTAATCCGACCTACACAGTCGCGTAGGTTGGGTAGGTTGGATTAGCCCAACGGGCGTAATCCAACAACACCCGTTACATCAAACGTAATCTTTATATTTATCCAGATGCCGCACCGGCTTGCTCAGCGCATCGCGGCGGAACGGGTCGCCCAGCTCGCGCGTGCACATGATTTCGATGATGGTCGTCTTGCCTTCATTCATCTGCATGTCGATCGCCTTTTTCAAGGCCGGCCCCACGTCTTCCAGCTTGTCGACCGTGATGCCTTCGGCGCCCATGGCGCGCGCGATCTCGGCGAAACTCTGGTTGTCGAGCTCGCCGGCGACGAAGCGGCGGTTGTAGAAATCGACCTGGTTTTTCTTTTCCGCGCCCCACTGGCGGTTGTGGAACACCACGGCCGTCACGGGGATGTTGTGGCGCACGCAGGTCATCGTTTCCATCAGGCTCATGCCCCAGGCGCCGTCGCCCGCATACGACACGGCCGGACGGTGCGGTGCCGCCACCTTGGCGCCGATGATGGTCGGGAAGGCATAGCCGCAGTTGCCAAAGCTCATCGCCGCAAAGAAGCTGCGCGGCTTTTCAAAGCGCAAGTAACTGTTCGCCACCGAGTTGATGTTGCCGATGTCGGTCGACACCATCACGTCTTCCGGCATGGCTTTTTCCAGCTCGCGCAGCACCTGGCGCGGGTGCAGGTAGCTGCCCGGCTCTTTCTTTTGCTCTTCGATCATGTCCAGGCTGTACGCATCTTTTTCGTGCGTCCAGTTGGTCAGCTCCTCTTCCCAGGCCGCCTTCTCGGCTTGCACGGCGACATAGCGCGCGTCGCGCGTCGCGTCGCAGTCGAGCGTCTTGCCGTCCAGGCGTGCCAGGATGGCTTTGGCGGCCGCCTTGGCGTCGCCGCAGATGCCGACGGAGATTTTCTTGACCAGGCCCAGCATCTTGTTGTCCGCGTCGATCTGGATGATCTTCGCGTTCTTTGGCCAGTAATCCATGCCGTGCTGCGGCAAGGTGCCGAACGGGCCCAGGCGCGAGCCTAAAGCGACGACGACGTCGGCCTGGGCGATCAGTTTCATGGCCGCCTTGGAACCCTGGTAGCCGAGCGGGCCGCACCACAGCGGATGGCTGGCGGGGAAGGAGTCGTTGTGCAGGTAGCTGTTGACGACGGGCGCGCCCAGGCGCTCGGCCAGCGCCTTGCACTCTTCGATCGCTTCGCCCATGACGACGCCGCCGCCGGAGATAATCACGGGGAACTTGGCTTTCGCCAGCAATTCGGCCGCGTCATTGAGGCTTTGTTCGCCGCCGGCGCCGCGGTCCAGGCGGTTCGGCTTTGGAATCTCGGCCTTGATTTCGCCATAAAAATAGTCGCGCGGAATATTCAATTGTGTCGGCCCCATTTCCGACATGGCGCGGTCAAAGCAGCGGCCCGTGAATTCCGCCATGCGGGCCGGATTGGTCACGTGGCCCTGGTACTTCGTGAATTCCTCGAACATCGGCAGCTGGTTCGCTTCCTGGAAGCCGCCCAGGCCCATGCTCATGGTGCCCGTCTCCGGCGTGATGATCACGACGGGCGTATGCGCCCAATAGGCGGCGGCGATGGCGGTCACGCAATTGCTGATGCCGGGACCGTTCTGGCCGATGACGACGCCATGGCGGCCCGAGACGCGGGCATAGCCGTCGGCCATGTGGCCGGCGCCCTGCTCGTGCACGACGGGGATCAGGCGGATGCCGGCGGGGGCGAAGATATCCATCGGGTCCATGAAGGCCGAGCCCATGATGCCGAACATGTCGGTCACGCCATTGGCGGCCAGGGTTTCCACGAACGCTTCGGAAGGCGTCATCTTTTGCGGGCCTACCGGAACGGCAGCGGCGGCGGCTTTTTGGTCGGTCATGTCATTCATGGGTGTCTCCTGGTCTGTTGTAATGAATTGCAGTGTAGTGAACAACTTATTTATCAAAAATCGGTATATTTTGTTCCGAAATTTGATATACAATTCAATTTAAGCGTTCGGGAATCAAAAGTCAAACAGAATTTCGAGGAAACGGTACAATTTGAGTTCGAAAATGAAATAACACTCAGACAGACAACCGAGGCCACCATGGACATGATTTCATCCCCAAAACTTGAGCCGGAAAAACTGGAAGGCGACACGCCCACGATGCGTTTGTTTGCCTTGCTGGAAGTGATTGCCGAAAAAGACCAGTTGCTGTCGCTGCAAGCGCTGGTGGAAGAAACGGGGCTGCCGAAGCCCACCCTGCACCGCATGCTGCAACAGCTGGAAAGCGTGGGCGTGCTGCAGCGCGAAAGCGATGGCCGCCACTACAGCACGGGCGTGCGCCTGCGCCGCCTGGCGTCGAACCTCTTGATTAACAACACTTTCCATGGCGCCCGCCGCATGGTCTTGCGCCAGCTGGTCGAGGAAGTGGGCGAAAGCTGCAACCTGACGGCCTTCAGCGGCAGCGAAGTGGTGTACCTGGACCGGGTGGAAACGGCGGCCCCGCTGCGCTTCTACCTGCATCCCGGTTCGCGGGTGCCGGCCCACTGCTCGTCGAGCGGCAAGCTGTTCCTGGCGCAAATGACGCCCGTGCAGCGGCGCCGCCTGCTGGGCCACATGGAATTGACGCGCTTTACGGACAAGACGGAAACGGACCCCGTCAAGCTCGAACGCGAGCTGGAACTGGTGCGCCGCAACGGCTATGCGCTGGACGACGAGGAATTCCTGCCCGGCCTGCTGTGCGTGGCCGTGCTGGTGCCGAACCCGAACGGCCGCTCGAACCTGGCCGTGGCCATCCAGGCGCCCATCATCCGCTTGACGCACGACAAGGCTTTACATTTCTTGCCAGCATTGCAACGCGCCGCGCAAGCCCTGGCCGCCATCGAATCGGAAACCATGCCGACGACGGGCGGGGACGACGACGCATTGCAAACCGGTCATTCATAACCGCCGTAGCGCCCCGCTGCGGTTTCACAGGAGAACAAGGTGCCAGATTCACGCCAACATCCCCCCGCCGCAGCGGCGCAAACCTTGCAGTCCGTGCGCAGCCTGTTCGATATCGACAGCGACCTGCTCGTGCCAGTCTTCACGGAACGCGACCCGCACGTGCCCGACATCGATCCCGCCTACCGCTTCAACAAGGATGTGACCCTGGCGATTTTGGCCGGCTTCACGCATAACCGCCGCGTGATGGTGCAGGGCTTGCACGGCACGGGAAAGTCCACGCATATCGAGCAGGTGGCGGCGCGCCTGAACTGGCCCTGCGTGCGGGTCAACCTCGACGGCCACATCAGCCGCCTGGACCTGGTCGGCAAGGATGCCATCGTGCTGCGCGAACAGCAGCAGGTGACGGAATTCCAGGAGGGCATCGTGCCCTGGTCGCTGCAACGGCCCGTGGCCCTGATCTTCGACGAGTACGACGCGGGCCGCCCCGACGTGATGTTCGTCATCCAGCGCATCCTCGAGCGCGACGGCAAGTTCACCCTGCTCGACCAGAACCGGGTCATCACGCCGCATCCCCACTTTCGCCTGTTCGCCACCTCGAACACGGTGGGCCTTGGCAACCTGAACGGCATGTACCACGGCACGCAAGTACTGAATCACGCGCAGATCGACCGCTGGAACATCGTCGCCACCTTGAACTATCTGCCGCAGGAGGAAGAAACGCGGATCGTCCTGGCCAGAGTCCCCGCCATGAACGACGAGGCGGGCCGCCAGCTGGCCGCCGCCATGGTGGCCCTGGCCAGCCTCACGCGCCACGGTTATGCGGCCGGCGACCTGACTTGTCTGATGTCGCCGCGCACGGTGATTACCTGGGCCGAAAACTGCCAGATCTTCCGTGACCCGGCCTTGGCCTTCCGCCTGTCCTTCCTCAACAAATGCGACGAGGCCGAGCGGCCCATGGTGGCCGAGTACTATCAGCGCTGCTTCAATGAGGAATTGCTGGCGAGCCAGGCATGAGTACCGAAGTGACCGCGCCTGCAGCCTACACGCGCGAGCAGCAGGAAACGGATGAATTGTGCGCGGGCGCCATCCGCGCCCTCAGCGCTTCTCCCTCGATACGCTACCGGGGCCGGCGCCTGCACGACGGCCACCGACCGCTACCCATCCATGCGGCCCATTTGCAGCCCGATGCGGCGCTGCAGGATTTGCCGTCCTTGCGCGGCGCGGCCGACAGCGTGGCCCTGCGTCTGCTGCACACGGATGCGGCCCTGCACAAGTCACTCTGCCCGCTCGAACCCGTGGCGCGCCTCGTCTTCGAATTGCTGGAACAGTTAAGGGTGGAAACGCTGGCGCCCGAGCAGCACGCTGGCGTCATCGGCAACCTGCGCCACCGTTTTACCGCATGGTCGCACGCGTTCTACGAATCCGGCCTGGCCGAGGGCGCTTCGGGCTTGCTGCTGTACACGGTATTCCAGATGTGCTGGTCGCGCCTGACGGCCCGCCCCGTGCTGGAAAAAACGGAAGATTTTATCGAAGCGACACGCTGGTCCGTTTCTTCCGCCCTGAGCGGCGACCTGGCCGGCTTGCGCCGCCACCGTGCCGACCAGGCCGCCTTTGCGCGCCATGCGCTGGCCATCGCCCACGCCGTCGATGCCATGCTGAAAGACGCACAAACGGCACGCGATGGCGGCGGGGACGATACCGGCGATGCCAAGGCGCAGGCCGCGTTCAAGCTGCTGCTCGATTTCGACAGCGACAACGACCAGCTTCCCGATGCCGCCCCGCTGGGCGAAAGCCGCGCCTTCAGCGACGGCGCTGGCGGCTACAAGGCTTACTCCACGGCCTACGACCGCGAAGACAAGGCGGGCGAACTCGTGCGCCGCGCCCTGCTGCTCGAATACCGCGAACGCATGGATGCGCACATCGCCAGCCTGGGCATCAACACGGCCCGCCTGGCGCGGCGCTTCACGCAATTGCTGGCCGTGCCCGAGCGCGACGGCTGGTCGTTCGGCGAGGAAGAGGGGTATATCGACGGCCGGCGGCTGGCGCAGCTGATCAGCTCACCGTCCGAGCGCAGGCTGTTTCGCAAGGAACAATTGCTGCCGCAAGCCGATTGCCTTGTCACCTTTCTCGTCGATTGCTCCGGCTCCATGAAGACCCACGCGCAATCCGTGGCCGTGCTGCTGGACATTGTGCTGCGCGCGCTGGACCAGGCGGGCATCGCGACGGAGTTGCTGGGCTTTACGACGGGCGCTTGGAACGGCGGACGAGCCAGGCGCGACTGGCTGCGCGCCCGCTCTCCGGCCAATCCGGGCCGCTTGAACGAACTCGTGCACATGGTCTTCAAGGATGGCGACACGAGCTGGCGCCGCGCGCGGCCCGACATCGCGGCCCTGCTGAAGGCGGACCTGTACCGCGAAGGCGTCGATGGCGAAGCCGTGGACTGGGCGTGCACGCGCATGCTGGCGCGCCCGGAACGGCGGCGCATCCTGCTCGTCGTGTCAGATGGTTGCCCGATGGATACGGCCACGAATCTGGCCAACGACGAGTTTTACCTGGCCCAGCATCTGAAACAGGTGGTGGCGCGCCGCGAAGCGCAGGGCGCCGTGGAAATCTGCGGGCTGGGACTGGGCCTGGACCTGGGCGCCTACTACAGCCGCAGCCTGGCCACCACCCTGCCCGCCTCGCTGAACAATGAACTGTTCAGCGAGATCGCGCAGTTGCTCGGTGGACGCAAGCGCTAAGCCTTCAGCTCACTTCATAGCGCACCGTGTGCGCTTCCATCGGCAGTGGAATTTCCCAGTTCCACAGCATCGTTTGCAGCTTCTTGTTGCTGAGCGACGTGTCGCGCTGGCCGTTGCGCCGCAGTAGCTCCTTGCGCGGCTGTTCCAGGTACACGAGCTCCACCTGCGCATGGTATTTGTACAGCAGGTTGAGCGTCTTTTCGCGCATCAGTTTCGACAGGTGCGTGGCGTTCCACACGAACGGTTCGCCCTTGCGCAACAGTTCGCGCGCCCGCTCTTCCGCATAGTCGCCCACCTGCCCCTCGTTCTTGCCGTGCTTCAAACCCAAGGCCGTCCGCGCATCGTCAAACGACACGACAGGCAGGCGCGGATGGTGCCCCTCCACCCACGTATTCTTGCCCGACGCGGGCAAGCCCGACATGACGATCACGCGCGAGCCCGGCTCCTGGAACAGCGGATAGTCGGGATGCGTCTCGGCGCCGCGGAAATATTTGACGCGCGTGTGATCGTCAACGAAAGCGCGCCGCTGGCCATAGCATCCTTCCTCGCGCGCCAGTTCGCGGAACAGCTCGATGGCATCCAAAATGCGCTGCGGATCGGGACAGATACGTCCGCGGATATCGGCCTCGGCCAGCATGGCCAGCAAGCGGATATCGACTTGCCACGACAGTTCGCGCACGGTGAACTCGGGCGTGACGCCGCGCCGCGACGTTTCCAGCGCAAAGAACGGCACCTGGTGCACATTGATCAGGCGGCATATCTCCTCGCGCACGGCAAACGGCACATCGCAATCCCACAGGGCGATGCGCGCATCGAGGGCGCCCTTGCGCGAGTGGCCGGGCTGGCCGATGGCGCCCGTCACCGGGTCGATCACCGTGGTACTGCACTTGGCCACGTCGTGCAGCAAGGCGGCGAGAAACACGATTTCCTGTTCCGCCCGCGTGGCGGCCTGGTAGTCGGGCATGGCCAGCAGGGATTCCACCACCATCATCGTATGCGTCCACACATCGCCTTCCGCGTGGTACACGGGGTTTTGCGGCGTCGTCTTGGCCAGTTCCAGCTGCGGGAAGGCGGCCAGGCAAGCGTTGAAATCGGGCGACTGGCCCGCTGGCGGCACCAGTTGCTGCAGGGTTTTCCAGTTCATCATTGTGTACTCCTTGAGAAAGCTGCCAGTTCGTCGAGCGAACGGCAG
Organism: Janthinobacterium sp. EB271-G4-3-2; assembly: GCF_020858035.1. Classification (NCBI taxonomy): domain Bacteria; kingdom Pseudomonadati; phylum Pseudomonadota; class Betaproteobacteria; order Burkholderiales; family Oxalobacteraceae; genus Janthinobacterium; species Janthinobacterium sp. EB271-G4-3-2. Next base: position 20,150 of record NZ_JACYMG010000009.1, read on the forward strand.
GTATGCAAGCCCAGGCTTTCCCACGTGACGAGCGGCTGCGGCGCGTACAGGTCCACGCCGTCGGCCAGCTGGTTCGGGATCAAGGGCCGCGTGCTGTGGTGCGAACCGCTGTCGAGGATGGTCTGCGTAAAGTCATGGCGCACCAGCTTGTAGCGGGCCAGCACTTGCTCGTCGTCCTCCACCTTCAGGTACAGGCCTTCCGCGTGGTCGGACTTGTCCGTCTGCTTCCAGCACAAGTCCAGCGGCAGGCGCTCGCGCGCCACCGCGTGTTCAAAAGCGTCGCGCCACAGACTGGACTTGGCCAGCGAATGGCGCAGCAGCTGCCACAGCTGTTTTGGCGACGTGGGCATCAACCCCGCATACAACACGGGGACGGACAGCACGGGCGAGCCGGCCAGCATGGCGTGGCGGCGCGCCGTCGACAAAAACATCTGGCTGCGGCGGCAATACACGTCGAACTCATTGAAGTAATGGGGCAGCCGGTCGTAAAACACGGAATGCTTGCTGTACGACCATTCGCCAAACAGCACATACTGGTCTTCCAGCAGGTGCAGCAAGGCGTGTTCGTGCGCATGCGCCCACGGTTTCAACAGATTGAACTGGCGTTCGCTGCCGCCGCCCGCCAGGTAATGGCCGCGCGACTGCAGCAGCAGTTCGCCCGCATCGCTGAACGACACGGCGGAGTTGGCGCCATCGATTTTTTCCTCGATGACGACGTACCGGCCGGCCAGCTTTTTCAACGGCATCTGGTCGGAACCGTCATCGCCATCCTGCAGACGCGAGCCTTCCAGGTGCGGCGTGCGCGGGTATTTGAATAAGGGTAAAGATTGTAAAAACATAGCGTCCCACGCCGCGTTCACCGGGGCGTGTCCATACAGGGTCAGGGGTGCTGACGACGTGTTCGGGCGTGGACGATCAAGACCAGGGTCTCGGATACGTGTGCGGGAAGAGCAAGAGCAGTGCCGCAGCAATCGGGGGCGTCAACGCGCCGAACGATGCTGCAAAGAGCATTTCGTCAGCGTTAGCAGATGATGGCGAAGAAGCGAGGCACTTTTGGCTCCAATAAGGAAGAGGTTCGAGAAAGAACGGGGAATATAACGGCAGTTTGACTATTTTGCAAGCGCCGCACGCTTAGCGCAGCAATTGCGGCACGGCCGCCGCCATCAGCGAAATGCCGATCAGGGTCAGCACGGCAAACGCGATGCGGCGCATGCCGCGCTGGGCGATCGGCGGCGGGTAGCGCTTGCCGGCCATCGTGGCCAGCACACCCACGGGCAAGGCCAGCGCACACAGCAGCAGCACTTTCGCGTCGAGCTGGCCCTGGCTGCCCGCCATCAGCGCCCGCCCGCGCTGATGGCGAACAGGAAGATCAGGCTGTAGCGGATGGTTTTCAAGCTCATTTCCTGGCGGTAGAACTGGTACACGAGCGGCGGGCCGGCCAGCGAAAACAGGCCCGAGAACAGGCCGCCGCACACGCCGCTGATGAAAAAACTGCGCTTGTCGGCCGCGCCCGGTCCCGGCGGCGCCTGCAGCAGGATGCTGACGCCGCCATACACGATGGCCGCGCCCAACAACAGATGCAGCAGCGGCGCGTACGCCTGGTCCAGGTAGCCGAGCAGCAAGACGCCGGCCGCCATGGCCGGCAGCAAGCCGATGCTGGCCGCGCGGATGGCGCGCCAGTCCAGGTGGTGCAAGGCGCCGGGCAGGGCCACGAGGCAATTGGCCAGGGACAACAAACTGACGAGGGCCGCCAGCGCGGGCACGGGCGCCAGGCCGAGGCCGCTGGCCACGCCCATGACGATCATGCCCAGGCCAAAGCCCGTGACGGTCTGGAAATACGTGCCCGCCGCCACCACGCCCAGCAGCGCCAGCACGGGCAGGCTGAACAACTCAGCGTCCACCCTGGGCCTGCACGGACGTGACCGCAATCACGTTATACACATCGTCGGCGCTGCAGCCGCGCGACAGATCGTTGGCCGGCTTCTTCAAGCCTTGCAGCAAGGGGCCGATGGCGACGGCGCCGCCCATGCGCTCGGCCAGCTTGTAGCCGATATTGCCCGCGTCCAAGTTCGGGAACACCAGCACGTTCGCGCGGCCGTTGACGACGGAATCCTTGACCTTGCGCTGGGAAATCTCGGCCACGATGGCCGCGTCCAGCTGCACGTCGCCATCGATGGCCAGCAGCGGGCGCTGGGCCTTGACCTTGTCCGTTGCCGCGTGCACCTTGTCGACGGCCGCGTGGTGGGCGCTGCCGCTGGTGGAAAACGACAGCATGGCGACGCGCGGTTCTTCCATCAGCAAGGCTTGCGCGCTGTCGGCGGCGGCCATGGCGATGTCGGCCAATTCCTCGGCTTTCGGATCGACCACCAAAGCGCAGTCGGAAAAGATGAAACCGCCCTTGAGGCTGTGGAAAGGTTCGCACAGCATCATCAGGAAAAAGCTCGACACCAGCTTGAAGGCCGGGTCGACGCCGATGATCTGGATGGCGCTGCGCACCACGTCGGCCGTCGTGTGCACGGCCCCCGCCACGCAGCCGTCGGCGTCGCCCAGGCGCACCATCAGGTTGGCGTAGCACAGCGGATCCTGCACGGCGTTTCTCGCCTGCTCCACCGTCATGCCCTTGGCCTGGCGCAGCACGAATAATTGCTGGGCGTAATGTTCCGACTCGCTGGACTGCGCCGGGTCGACCAGGCGCACGGCGTCCAGGTCCAGCGCGTGTTCCTGCGCCAGGGCCAGGATGGCGGCCGGCTGGCCGACGATGGTGATGTGGGCCAGGCCTTCGGCAGCGGCACGCGCGGCCGCCTGCAGCACGCGCGCATCGCCGCCCTCGCACAAGACGATATGTTTCGGCACGGCGCGGGCTTGCGCGATGATGCGGTGCAGGGCTTTCATGGCGACTCCAATTCGGTAAAAAAAGTGCCGGAACCATGGAAGCATAAAGATGGTTCCGGCACATAAAACCCGGCAAGCCGGGGTCATACAAGGATCGGTCGGGGTGGCGTCGGATGACGCCTGGCCTGGCTACTGTCCGGGTGGTGTCGGATTACGCCGGGCTTTGCCCGGCTAATCCGACCTACACAGTCGCGTAAGTTGGGTAGGTTGGATTAGCCCAACGGGCGTAATCCAACAACACCCGCTACATCAAACGTAATCTTTATATTTATCCAGATGACGAATTGGTTTACTCAGCGCATCGCGGCGGAACGGGTCGCCCAGCTCGCGCGTGCACATGATTTCGATGATGGTCGTCTTGCCTTCATTCATCTGCATGTCGATCGCCTTTTTCAAGGCCGGCCCCACGTCTTCCAGCTTGTCGACCGTGATGCCTTCGGCGCCCATGGCGCGCGCGATCTCGGCGAAACTCTGGTTGTCGAGCTCCCCGGCGACAAAGCGGCGGTTGTAGAAATCGACCTGGTTTTTCTTTTCCGCGCCCCACTGGCGGTTGTGGAACACCACGGCCGTCACGGGAATGTTGTGGCGCACGCAGGTCATCGTTTCCATCAGGCTCATGCCCCAGGCGCCGTCGCCCGCATACGACACGGCCGGACGGTGCGGTGCCGCCACCTTGGCGCCGATGATGGTCGGGAAGGCATAGCCGCAGTTGCCAAAGCTCATCGCCGCAAAGAAGCTGCGCGGCTTTTCAAAGCGCAAGTAACTGTTCGCCACCGAGTTGATGTTGCCGATGTCGGTCGACACCATCACGTCTTCCGGCATGGCTTTTTCCAGCTCGCGCAAGACCTGGCGCGGGTGCAGGTAGCTGCCCGGCTCTTTCTTTTGCTCTTCGATCATGTCCAGGCTGTACGCATCTTTTTCGTGCGTCCAGTTGGTCAGCTCCTCTTCCCAGGCCGCCTTCTCGGCTTGCACGGCGACATAGCGCGCGTCGCGCGTCGCGTCGCAGTCGAGCGTCTTGCCGTCCAGGCGTGCCAGGATGGCTTTGGCGGCCGCCTTGGCGTCGCCGCAGATGCCGACGGAGATTTTCTTGACCAGGCCCAGCATCTTGTTGTCCGCGTCGATCTGGATGATCTTCGCGTTCTTCGGCCAGTAATCCATGCCGTGCTGCGGCAAGGTGCCGAACGGGCCCAGGCGCGAGCCTAAAGCGACGACGACGTCGGCCTGGGCGATCAGTTTCATGGCCGCCTTGGAACCCTGGTAGCCGAGCGGGCCGCACCACAGCGGATGGCTGGCGGGGAAGGAGTCGTTGTGCAGGTAGCTGTTGACGACGGGCGCGCCCAGGCGCTCGGCCAGCGCCTTGCACTCTTCGATCGCTTCGCCCATGACGACGCCGCCGCCGGAGATAATCACGGGGAACTTGGCTTTCGCCAGCAATTCGGCCGCGTCATTGAGGCTTTGTTCGCCGCCGGCGCCACGGTCCAGGCGGTTCGGCTTTGGAATCTCGGCCTTGATTTCGCCATAAAAATAGTCGCGCGGGATATTCAATTGTGTCGGCCCCATTTCCGACATGGCGCGGTCAAAGCAGCGGCCCGTGAATTCCGCCATGCGGGCCGGATTGGTCACGTGGCCCTGGTACTTCGTGAATTCCTCGAACATCGGCAGCTGGTTCGCTTCCTGGAAGCCGCCCAGGCCCATGCTCATGGTGCCCGTCTCCGGCGTGATGATCACGACGGGCGTATGCGCCCAGTAGGCGGCGGCGATGGCGGTCACGCAATTGCTGATGCCGGGGCCGTTCTGGCCGATGACGACGCCGTGGCGGCCCGAGACGCGGGCATAGCCGTCGGCCATGTGGCCGGCGCCCTGCTCGTGCACGACGGGGATCAGGCGGATGCCGGCGGGGGCGAAGATATCCATCGGGTCCATGAAGGCCGAGCCCATGATGCCGAACATGTCGGTCACGCCATTGGCGGCCAGGGTTTCCACGAACGCTTCGGAAGGCGTCATCTTTTGCGGGCCTACCGGAACGGCAGCGGCGGCGGCTTTTTGGTCGGACAAATCGGTCATGGCTCAGTCTCCTTATGGTTTTATGAAAAATCGGTATATTTTGTTCCGATATTTGAAATACGTGTTCAATTTAACGGTTGCGAAATGCGCTGTCAATGAAAATTCATGAAAAATCGGACTGTTTCATTCCTGAATCCGGAATCCATGCATGTGCACCACTGCTGAAACAACAATGGCGGCTTATCCGCAACAGACAAGCCGCCATCGTTTTCCTACGGCGCCGCGCTTAGAACTTCAAACGCATGCCGGCCGTAAAGGCGCTCGAGTTATGCCCAGGCAAGGGCACGCTGCCGCCGCTTGATGCATCGCCGACGACATTGGTGCCAGCGCCATCGTTGTTGATGCGCCCGTACGAGGTGTACAGATTCGTGCGCTTGGACAAGGCATAGGTGTAGCCGATGGCCAACTGGCGCCCGCCGCGGCGCGCATTCGTGCGGTCATCCTTCTTGATATAGGACGCCATCACGCTGCCCGCCGCCCCCACGGGGGCCGACGCGCCCAGCATGTAGCTGCGGAAATCCGTGCCCGCGTCATCCTTGTCCGTTTCATAGGCGGCGTGCAGCTTGGCGGGGCCGAAGTCGTAGGTGCCGCCCAGCAAGGTGACCTTGGCCGTGTTCAGCGGCGTGTCCTTGCGGTTGTCATGCGCCAGGGTCAGCACGAGCGGGCCGTTGGCGTAATCGATGGAAAAGTCGATGGTGCGGCCCAGGGTATTGCTGTCCGGCTTTTCGCCCAGGCCAACCATCACGGCGGCCGACAAGCCGTTCACCTTCGGCGTTTCATACATGATCGAGTTTTTCGTGCGCAGGCTGGCCACGCTCATCAGGTTGATCGAGGCGCCCGTCATGCCCGTCTCGAAGGGGTCGATATTGTCCAGCGCGGTAAACAGCGGGTTGTGCTGCAAGCCCAGGTTCACGGCGCCGAAGCCGCCCGACAGGCCCACGTAGGCCTTGCGCCCGAACAGGGCGCCCTGGCGGTTGGCGCCCGTATCCACGTCGAGACCATTTTCCAGCACGAAATTGGCCTTCAGGTTGTTGCCCAGGTCTTCCGTGCCCTTGAAGCCGATGCGGCTGCCCGACTGCACGCCGGTGGCCAGCTTGGTGACGGAACCGTCAGCGCCGCCGTGTTCGGACGTGAAGCCCGCATCGAGCAAGCCGTACACGGTGACGGACGATTGGGCGCTGGCGTTGCCGGCGAAGAAGGAGGCCAGGATGGCTGCCGCTACGAGTGTGTGTTTCATGTCATCTCCAGGTATTGTGGTTTTTATAAACGCTTGAAACGATAATCAACTGCCTTGCTACAAATCGGGCTCAGGCGATCAGCCCGGCCATCGGGGACGAGGGCGAGGCGCTCATGACGCCTGCTCTCCGGGGCATGCGTCCGGCCAGATAAGCCTCGCGTCCGCCCTGCACTGCCAGTTTCATGGCGCGCGCCATGCGTACCGGTTCGCGCGCCGCCGCGATGGCGGTATTCATCAGGATGCCGTCGCAACCGAGTTCCATGGCGATGGCCGCGTCCGACGCCGTGCCCACGCCGGCATCGACCAGTACGGGGACCTTGGCTTGCTCGATGATCAGCGACAAATTCCACGGATTCAAAATGCCCATGCCCGAGCCGATCAGTGACGCCAGCGGCATGACGGCGATGCAGCCGATGTCTTCCAGCATGCGCGCCTGGATGGGGTCGTCGCTGCAATACACCATCACCTGGAAGCCGTCGCGCACCAGTTCCTGCGCCGCCTTCAATGTTTCCGGCATGTTCGGGAACAGGGTCTTTTCATCGCCGAGCACTTCCAGCTTGCACAACTGGTGGCCGCCCAGCAACTCGCGCGCCAGCTGCAAGGTGTAGACGGCGTCGCGCGCGTTGTAGCAGCCGCCCGTGTTGGGCAGGATCGTGTATTTCGATGGCGGTATGAAATCGAGCAGGTTCGGCTCACCCTTTTCCTGGCCGATGTTGACCCTGCGGATCGTCACGGTGACAATCTCGGCGCCGCTCTCCTCGATGGCCAATCGCGTTTCCTCGAAATCCTTGTATTTACCCGTGCCCACCAGCAGACGCGACTGGTAGGTGGTACCGGCCAGGGTCAGGCCGCCGGTTGGCTGGCGGGGGGTGGCGTCGTCTCTCATCGTGGTGCTCTCCTAAGTTGATGTAACTGCGGTACCTCGCGAAGGGTTTCTCCGCAAAACGCAAAATCCACATCGGGCCGCCGCCCCGACACAAGGTCGGCGATCGCCCTGCCCGCGCCGCAGCCCATGGTCCAGCCCAGCGTGCCGTGGCCCGTGTTGAGGAACAACTGGCGATAGCGCGTCGTACCGATATACGGCACGTTCGACGGTGTCAGGGGGCGCAAGCCGGCCCAGTAGACGGGGTCGCTGTAATCGCAGGCATCAGGAAACAGCGCTTGCACTCTGCGCGTGATGGCGGCGCAGCGCACGGGGTTCAGTTCGCGCGTGTAGCCGTTCAGCTCGCACGTGCCGGCCACGCGCAGGCGTTCGCCCAGGCGCGAAAACACCAGTTTGTGGCCATCGTCCGTCAGCGAGACGGTGGGTGCGGCAGCGGAATCGAGAATCGGATAAGTAGCCGAGTAGCCCTTGCCCGGATACAGCATCAGGCGGATACCCAGCGGCCGCAGCAAGGGCGCGGAAAAGCTGCCCATGGCCACCACGACGGCGTCCGCGTGCTCAAGGCGGTGACGGCCATAGGCATCGATGCATTCCACGCCCGTGATGCGTTCACCGTCCGCAAGCAAGCGCGTCACCGTCGTGCCGTACTGAAAATCCACGCCGGCCGCGGCCGCCCGGGCCGCCAGCGCCGTGGTAAACAAATGCACGTCGCCCGACTCGTCGCTGGCTGTAAAGTCGCCGCCGACGATCTGGCTGCGCGCGTGGCGCAGGGCCGGTTCCAGCCGGATCACTTCATCGGCGCTGACGGTGTTGCGCGGGCAGCCCAGTTCGCGCAGGAGCGCGGCGCCCGACTGCGACTTATCGAACTCCTGCTGGTCCGTATAGAAATGCAATATGCCCCGCTCGAGGTGGTCATATTCGATGCCTGTTTCTCGGCGCAAGGCTTGCAGGCTCTGGCGGCTGTACTCGGCCAGGGCGACGATCTGGCGCATATTGCGCGCCACCCGCGATGGCAGGCATTCGCGCAGGTAATGCAGCGCCCACTGCCATTGCAGCGTATCGAGACGGGGACGGAACAGCAGCGGCGCGTCGTCCTTCCCCAGCCAGGTCAAGACTTTGCGCAAGGTGGCGGGATTGGCCCACGGTTCCGCATGCGAGACGGAAATCTGGCCACCATTGCCGAAGCTCGTTTCCTGCGCGGCGCCCGCCTGACGCTCGAGCACGCGCACGTCGTGGCCCGCCTGGCGCAAATACCAGGCCGATGCCGTGCCGACCACGCCGGCGCCGAGGACAAGGATCTTCATGGCGGGCTCGGCTCGCTTAACGGGTCAGCAGGACGGCGATGGCGACAAAGGCGGCGATCCACACGGTTTCCATCACCAGCATGATCACGGGGCGCCAGCCCAGCGAGGCCAGCGACTGGAACGACGTTTTGACGCCCAGCGCGGCAATGGCGATGACGAGGCAGGCGCGCGAAGCATTGTTGATCCAGCCATTCACTTCCTGCGGAATCAGGCCCAGGCTGTTGGTAATGACGAGCCAGACAAAGCCGATCAGGAAAAAGGGCACGAGCGGTGGCGCATCGACTTCGCTCTTGCCTTCCTTGCGCTTGAACATGATCGACAGGCCCAGCACGACAGGCACGAGGCAAGCCACGCGCGTCAGTTTGACGAAGGTGGCAACATCGCCCGTATGGTTGCTGACCAGGTAGCCGGCGCCCACCACTTGCGCCACGTCATGGATGGTGCCGCCGATGAACACGCCCGCCTCGGTCGGGTCAAAGCCCAGCAGCTTGACCAGCAGCGGGTAGACGATCATGGCCAGGGTCGACAGGGTCGTCACGCCGACCACTGTCAGCAGGGTGAACTTTTCGTTTTCCTTGGTTTGCGGCAGCACGGCCGAGATGGCCAGCGCGGCCGATGCGCCGCAGATGGCGACGGAACCGCCGGACAGAATGCCTTCCGTGATGGGCCGCTTGAGCCACTTGGCCAGCAAATAGCCGAAGCCCAAAGTCGCCACCAGGCCGCCGACGACGATCAAGAGTGGCGTGACGCCCACGGAAGCGATCTGGTTGAAGGTGATGCGCGCGCCCAGCAAAGCCACGCCCGTGCGCAGCAGCACCTTGCTGCAAAACTCGATGCCGGGCTTGCAGGTGGGGTCAACGGCGAGGAAGTGAAAAGCCAGGCCGAAGAACAGCGCATACAGCAGCTGGGGGCCGCCGTAATTGCTGGAAATGAAGGTGGCCGACAGGGCGATCACCAGCGCGATGGCCACGCCGGGCCAGCTGCGCAGCACGGCGCGGGGACGCCAGATGGCAACGGCGGAAGACAGGTAGGGAATGTTCTTGTCGACAACGCGTGTTATCGCTGAGGAGTTGGTTTTCATGCGGGTCCGCTCATAATGTTTTAAAAATTGGGACATTTCATCTCGTTTTTTAATAATACACGATGAGCTCGCGAAGTCCATGCTTTTCCATGAAAATCGAAACTGGATGTTCCGGAAACTGACGTTTTTTACTTTCCAGCGCCGTAAACGACAAGCGGCGCGCCCTTTGCAGGGACGCGCCGCTCGCTAATGACGAGCTAAACTTTACTTTTTGTTCAAACGGGTAATCAGGCTGGACGTATCGTAACGGTTGCCGCCCGCCTGCTGCACTTCGCCATAGAACTGGTCTGTCAAGGTCGTCACGGGCAAGTCGCTGCCGTTGCGCTTGGCTTCGGCGAGGCAGATACCGAGATCCTTGCGCATCAGGTCGACGGCGAAACCGAAGTCGAACTTGCGCTCTATCATGGTCTTGCCCCGGTTTTCCAGCTGCCACGACTGCGCCGCGCCTTTGGAAATCACGTCAACCACCAGGGCCGCGTCCAGGCCCGCGTTTTCAGCGAAGGCGATGCCTTCGCTCAAGGCCTGCACGAGTCCCGCGATGCAGATCTGGTTGACCATTTTTGTGAGCTGGCCGGAACCGGACGCGCCCATATAAGTGACTGCGCGCGAGAACAGGGCGATGACGGGCTCGGCGCGTGCATACGCTTCCGCGTCGCCACCCACCATCACGGTCAGCTTGCCGTTTTCCGCACCAGCCTGGCCGCCGGACACGGGCGCGTCGAGGAAGAACACGCCCTTCTCTTTCGCCGCCGCGTGGATGGTGCGCGCCGCTTCGGCCGAGGCCGTCGTATGGTCGATCAGGATGCTGCCCGGCGCCATGGCGGACAGCAAGCCGCCCTCTTCCAAAATGACCTGGTACAGGTCGTTATCGTTGCCGATGCAGGTGAAGACGAACTCGGCGCCGACAGCGGCGGTGGCCGGCGTGGCGGCGCTGCTGCCCTTGTGCTGCTCGAGCCAAGCGGCCGCGCGGGCCGGGTTGCGGTTGTACACGGTGACGTCATGCCCGCCCGCCGCCAGATGGCCTGCCATGGGGAAACCCATGACGCCCAAACCGATGAATGCCACTTTTGCCATATTGTCCGTCCTGTCGATGTATGAATCCGATTATTGTTGCACAAATGGCCCGCGCCAGCAGCATCGTGCCGCCAGACGCCAACCTTGGTTGGCATGCATTAGCAATTGGCAAACATCAGCGATTTACATATGCAAGATCAAAATTATCATGAATGATTTATGTTGTATTTTTTTCTATTTAATATTACATTGAACTGGCATTATAAATAAGGAAACTTTTGCCACATCCTTTTCCCAACCCTCGTTAAGGAGTCGATCTTGCAAACCTCACTCACCCGCATGAAAATCATCAGCGCCGCCGCCCTGCTGGTCGCCGCCAGCGCCGCCCACGCCGACATCACGGTCTTTACCAGCCAATCCGCCTATTTGGCAGCGGCCGGCAATACCGGTGTCGACACCTTTGATGATTTGCCCATCGATGCGCTCGACAGTCCGCTGTTCCGCAATGCCGGCAGCTACGCCTACACGGCAAGCAGCGTTGGCGCCTCGCCCATCCTGTATGGCGCGGGCACGGGCAGCGACAACTGGCTGAGCACGAACAACCGTAATGACAGCGTGGTGTTCTCCAACTTTTCCAGTGCCGTACGCGGCGTGGGGGGATTCTTCTTCGGCTCGAACGTTGCCGGCGGCTATGCCAACGCTCAGAGCATCACTTTGACAGCGCGCAATGCGCTGGGCGAGCTGCTCACCTACGAACTGGCATTGCCGACGCAGGCATCGTTTGTCGGCTTCCTGTCGACGGGCGCCTTCTCGGACCTGGCCGTCAGCACTGCCGGACAGGTCGGCATCTGGCCAACCATCAATAACCTGTCCGTGTCGGCCGTACCGGAACCAGCCACCTACGGCATGCTGCTGGGCGGCCTGGGCTTGCTGGGCTTCATGGCGCGCCGCCGCCGGGCCAGCCAGCAGTAAGCAAACTGGCGCCTGGTACGGCTGCCGGCAGCCGTACCAGGCCTGCCATCACGACAATATCTCGCGCAAGGCCGCCATCAAGGCCGCGCACTCGCCCACGTTGCCGATGCTGATGCGCAGATACTGGCTGATGCGCGGTGCATTGAAATGGCGCACGATCACGGAACGGGCGCGCAAGCCGGCCGCCAGTTGCGCCGCGTCATGCTGTGGGTGGCGGGCAAAGACAAAGTTGGCCACCGACGGCAGCACCTCGAAACCCAGCGCCTCCAGGTCCGCCGTCAGCTGCTCGCGGCTGGCGATGACGGCCTGGCGCGTCTGCTGGAAGTACGCTTCGTCGTGCAGCGAGGCGACGGCGCCGGCCAGCGCCAGCCGGTCCAGCGGATAGGAATTGAAACTGTTCTTCACACGTTCCAGCGCCTCGATCAGGTCCGGATGCCCGAAGGCACAGCCGACGCGCAAACCGGCCAGCGAACGCGATTTCGAGAACGTCTGCACCACCAGCAAGTTCGGATAACGCCCGACCAGGGCCACGGCGCTCTCGCCGCCGAAATCCACATACGCTTCATCGACCACCACCACGGCATCGGGATGGTCGCGCAACAGGATTTCCACGCCGGCCAGCGGCAAGTCGACGCCTGTCGGCGCGTTGGGATTCGGGAAGATGATGGCGCCGCACGGCCCTTGATAGTCTTCCGGGCGGATGCGCATGGCATCGTCGAGCGCTACCATGCGGTAATCGATACCGTACAGCTTGCAATACACGGGGTAGAAACTGTAGCTGATGTCGGGAAACAGCAGCGGTGCATCGTGCTTAAGCAAGGCCATGAAGGCCAGCGCCAGCACTTCATCGGAACCGTTGCCGACGAATACTTGCGCACTGTTCAAGCCGTGGTAGTCGGCCAGGGTTTGCTTCAGCTCGCTGGCCGTGGGATCGGGGTAAAGGCGCAGGCTGTCTTCAGTTGCTTCACGCAGCGCAGCCAGGACGTGGGGCGATGGACCGTAGGGGTTTTCGTTGGTGTTGAGTTTGACCAGGTCGGGCAGTTTCGGTTGCTCGCCCGGGATGTAGGGGGTCAGCTCGCTGACGATGTTGCTCCAGAATCGGCTCATTGCTTTTATTGGTGGGGTCGGGATGGGAGGGGGTAGATTACCATAGGCTGAGCGGGGTCAAGGTGGGGGGGGCAGCTGTTGAGGCCAGATATGCGACAGCGCAATAGCCGGACCGTGCACGATACCCTCGGGACACGGTTTGACAGCGCTGAAAGAAGCGCGGAGCATGAAGTGGGTAATGAGGAGGATACTGTCATGAGCGGATGGGGCGACACACAGGAGCGGGATACGGCGGATATGAAAATGGAGCATGCCGATTACGCGACCAAAAGCGATGTGGCTGCGGCCAGATTGGCCATGATTTTATGGTGCGTGGGGACGATGATTGCTACGTCAGCTGTAGTGTTTGCGGTGGCGCGGCTGGTGCACTAGCTTGCGTTACGTTAGTGGGGCGCTGAATTTCAAGGCCTGAATGGAGGAAAAAACGCCTTGCGCTGCGCGCTTTGGGCGGTTTTTTCTACCTGCATTGATACGTTGGTGGTTTTTTTGGCGTTGCGGGTATAAAAAAAGCTCCCTTGCGGGAGCTTCTCTTATGTATTCTGGCGGAGAGGGTGGGATTCGAACCCACGGTACGATTTAACGTACGCTTGATTTCGAGTCAAGTACATTCGACCACTCTGCCACCTCTCCGTTTACTGCGGTCTATTCATGCAAACTGGCGTGCCGGTTTGAACGAGGCGCTATTTTAGCATGGGTGTTGTTGGGTTGGGTAGGGGTTTATTGGTGATTTGCAACTGAGAGCTGGTAGCCAAACCAAAACCCAATTGGGCGATTCGGGGAGCCTCGCGCGAGTACGCGCTCGTCTTCGAATCCCACGCGTACGCCCCGCAGGGGGCGTACTCCTTTCCGCCGCCACAAATAAAAAAAGCTCCCTTGCGGGAGCTTTCTCTATTTGTTCTGGCGGAGAGGGTGGGATTCGAACCCACGGTACGATTTAACGTACGCTTGATTTCGAGTCAAGTACATTCGACCACTCTGCCACCTCTCCATTTGCTGCGGTCTTTTCCCGCATTGCTGCGAGAAGGCAAGATTATAGCAGCCCGCAGCGAAAAGAAAAGGACTATTTTAGGCCTTCAGATGCGTCAGACCGCCCATGTACGGGCGCAGCACGGCCGGGATCTCGACGCTGCCGTCCGCTTGCTGGTAGTTTTCCAGCACGGCCACCAGGGTGCGGCCCACTGCCAGGCCGGAGCCGTTCAGGGTGTGCGCCAGTTCCGGCTTCCCGGCGGCGTTGCGGAAACGCGCCTGCATGCGGCGGGCCTGGAAGGCTTCGCAGTTCGACAGGGACGAGATTTCGCGGTAGGTGTTTTGCGCCGGCAGCCATACTTCCAGGTCGAAGGTCTTGGTGGCGCCGAAACCCATGTCGCCCGTGCACAGCGACATCACGCGGTATGGCAGGCCCAGGCGTTGCAGAATCGTTTCCGCATGGCCGACCATTTCGTCCAGCACCTGGTACGAGGTGTCCGGATGCACCACTTGCACCATTTCGACTTTATCGAACTGGTGCTGGCGAATCATGCCGCGCGTGTCGCGGCCATAGCTGCCCGCTTCAGAACGGAAGCATGGCGTATGGGCCGTCATTTTCAATGGCAATTGATCGAGCGCCAGAATTTCATCGCGGGCGATATTCGTCAGCGATACTTCCGAGGTCGGGATCAGGTAGAAGGTCTCGCCCTCGCCTTCCGCACCGCCTTTTTTCACCGAGAACAGATCGGCTTCGAATTTCGGCAGCTGGCCCGTGCCGCGCAAGGAATCGGCGTTGACCATGTACGGCGTATAGCATTCCGTGTAGCCATGTTCGTCCACATGCGTGTTGAGCATGAATTGCGCCAGCGCGCGGTGCAAACGGGCGATACCGCCCTTCATGACGGAGAAGCGCGAACCGGTCAGCTTGGTGGCCACTTCGAAATCGAGGCCCAGCGGGCCGCCCACGTCGACGTGATCCTTGACTTCGAAATCGAAGGCGCGCGGCGTGCCGACCTTGCGCACTTCCACGTTGCCCGACTCGTCCGTGCCCACGGGCGACGATTCGTGCGGCAAATTCGGCACGGCCATGATGAAATCGCTCAGCTTGGCTTGCACCACGGTCAGGGCCGCTTCATCGGCTTTCAGCTCATCGCCCAGGCCGGCCACTTGCGCCATCACGGCCGAGGTGTCTTCCCCCTTGCCTTTCAACATGCCGATTTGCTTGGACAGCGCGTTGCGCTTGCCCTGCAGCTCTTCGGTGCGCGTCTGGATCGCCTTGCGTTCGGCTTCGAGGGCGGTAAAACCTGCCACGTCGAGCTGGAATTTGCGCGTCGCCAGGCGTTCTGCGACGGTGGCGATGTCTTTACGGAGAAGTTGGATATCTATCATGGGTGGATGGCGGTGCCGATGTATCGAAAGCACTCATTGTACCAAGACCCGTTCAGTTCTTTATGAGTTTTGCACATGGCCGGCCATCGTCATGGCGGCATGGCTGGGCACTCGCGCCCGCTTTGCAGCGACCGCTTAGATAAAGGCGGCTTTTTCAGCGGCCGTGAGGCGGCGGGCACTGACGGTAACGACAGGCATCGTGCTGTCGGCAGCCTGGGCGATCACGGTGCTGCTGGCGCTCACTTCCAGAGTGTTCGCGCCGGCGGTGGCGAAGCTGGCGCCGATGGCGATGATGGCGGCGGCGACAAAGGTGATTTCCATGTTTTTCAGTGCGTGCATGATGTGACTCCCGGTTAGTTTGCGTCGTTGACTGCTGCTGGTATGGTGCTACTTTAGCCAACAGCCGCGAACAAGGCCACCGGCTTGCGACCAGCGGCGAAAAACAGGGAGCGAACGGTGAAAAACGGGGATTGAAGCGCGCAGAATAGTTACAAGGCGTCCTTGACGAGACGCCCTAACCGGCTGATGGCCTGCTCAATGCGCGGCGTCCACGGATTGCCGCAATTGAGGCGCAGATAATTGCCGAACTTGCCCGAGGCCGAGAACAGCTGGCCCGGCATGTACGCCACGCCGTCCGCGATGGCTGGGCCATGCAAGGCCAGCGCATCGATTTGCGGCGGCATCTGCACCCACAGCACGAAACCGCCCTGCGGCTCGGACAGCATGCACTCAAGCGGAAAGCTGGCGGCCACGGCGTCGGACATGCGGGCGATGCGCTGCACCAGAGTGCGCCGCATCTTGCGCAATTGCTGGTCGTAGCTGCTGCCTTCCAGAAAATCAGCCAGCACGGCCTGGAAGAAATGGCTGGTGGCGCCGCTCGACACGGTTTTCAGCAAGGCCACTTCCTGCGCGAAGCGGCCGGCCAGCACGTAACCGACGCGCGACGCAGGGGTAATCGCCTTGGAAAACGAGGAGCACAGCAGCACATTGCCGCTCGTATCGTAGGCTTTCACGGGCCACGGCCGCTGCGGGGCAAAGCACAGGTCGCCATATACATCGTCTTCCACGAGCGGAATATTGAATTCCGACAGCAGGCCCGCCAGCCGCTTCTTGTTTTCTTCCGGCATGACGCAACCGAGGGGATTATTCGCGTTCGGCACGAACAGGCAAGCTTGCACGAGGCCGGCGCGCAGGGCCAGCTCGAGCGCGTCGAGCGACGGCCCCGTCTTCGGGTCGGTGGGAATTTCCAGCGCCTTCATGCCCAGGCTTTCGATCATCTGCAGCAGCACGAAATACGTGGCCGACTCGATGGCGATGGTGTCGCCCGGCCTGGCAACGGCGCGCAGGCACAGGCTGATCGCTTCCGTGCAGGAATTCGTCACGACGATCTCGCGCGGGTCCAGCTTGCCCCAGTCCAGCGCGCGGCGCGTCACCTGGCGCAGGAAATTGCTTTCGCTGACGTCGTAACAGCTGACCTTGCTCAATAAAGCGGGCTCGCGCCGCGCCACGGCGCTGATGGTGCGCTGCATGCGCTTGATCGGCAAGATCTCGTCGGGCGGCCAGGCCGTGCCCAGCTGCACGATATCGGGTGCCTCGTTTTCCTTCAGCACGCGCATCAACAGATTATTGATGCCGACAAAGGCCGGCTCTTTCAAATGCTGGGCGTCCGCACTGCACGGGCGGCGCGGGGCGCGGTGG
This sequence comes from Janthinobacterium sp. EB271-G4-3-2, assembly GCF_020858035.1. NCBI lineage: Bacteria > Pseudomonadati > Pseudomonadota > Betaproteobacteria > Burkholderiales > Oxalobacteraceae > Janthinobacterium > Janthinobacterium sp. EB271-G4-3-2. The sequence continues at coordinate 36,757 of NZ_JACYMG010000009.1, forward strand.
CGCACGAAATAGCCGGACTGGGGCCGCGCATCGACTTGCCCCCGGTCTTCCAGCAGGCGCAAGGCTTGCATCACCGTGCTGACGGAGATGCGCTTTTGCTGCGCCAGGTGGCGGATCGATGGCAGGCGGTCGCCGGGCGCGAACACGCGCGCGTCGATCAAGGCGCCCAGCTCGTTGGCCAGGTGCTCGTACAGATTCAAAGGCGCATTCATGTTCATCCCTTCAGTATGCGGCGGGTGCGCATGGCCGGCACAGATACAGTTGCCGAGTTTTTTGACAAGCACAGTGTACGACGAAGTACTCTGTGCTCATCACAATTTCGTTTTCCTGCATCTGTCATGGTTCACGGCAAGCGCCTAAGCTGTTCCTGTCAGCACAACAGGAGCGACGCCATGCATACCGACCACGAATTACGCAGCGAACGGCCCTTGCGCCTGGAAAAAGCGCGCGCCAGGGTCATCGAATGTCTGTCCGGCACGGCGTGGATCACGGCCTACGCCCAGTTCGAGGATTGCGTGCTGCGCAGCGGCGAACGCTATACGATACCGAACGACGGCCTGGTGCTGGTCGAAGCCGTCGGTAGCGGACACATCCGCGTGCATGGGACCGCCGCCCCGCGCCCTGCCCTGCTGCGCTGGCTGAACCTGGCACGGCCTCACACACTGATCACAAGGAATACATGACACAAGCTCCACTGCGCGTCCTCGTCACGGGCGCCGCCGGCATCATCGGCACCGCTTTCTGGAAGCGCCGGCACGGGGAGTTCTCCCTGCGCCTGGCCGACCTGCACACAGGCAAGCTGGCCGAAGCGCCCTGCCCCGCCATTCAGCTCGATGTCGCCGACTATGCCGCCTGCCTGGCTGCCTGCATGGATATCGACGTGGTGCTGCATCTGGCCGGCGTGCCGCACGCCGGCGCCGATTTCGATGCGCAATTGCTGCAGCCGAACATCATCGGCACGCACAACATCTTCCGCGCGGCACAGGCACAGGGCGTGAAAAGAGTGGTGTTCGCCAGCAGCGCGCAAGCCATCGAGGGTTACCCACTGGACGTGCAAGTACAGGAAAGCATGCCGGCGCGCCCCGCGAACATGTATGGCGCCAGCAAGGCCTTTGGCGAAGGCGTGGCTTCCGCATTTGCGCACCAGCACGGCATGACGGCGATTGCCGTGCGCATCGCCAACGTGGCCCACTTTGCGCCAGGCCAAGAGCACAGCGCGCGCGACATCGCCGCCTTCATCAGCGAACGCGACGTGGTGCAATTGCTGGCACGCTGCGTGACGGCGGACGTGCCGGCCGGCTACCACGTCGTACATGGGGTGTCGGACAACCGCTACAAGCGGCTGTCGATTGCGGCGACGCGCCAGCTGGTGGGATACGCGCCGCAGGACGACGGTTTCAGCCTGCTGGGACTGTAACCTCAGCCCTTGCCGGCTTTCCTGTCCAGCTCGCGCAGCCACGCCAATTTATCGGCGATCTTGCTTTCCAGACCGCGCGGCACGGGCTGGTACCAGCCCGGTTCTGCCATGCCGTCCGGGAAGTAGGTTTCACCAGCCGCATAGGCATCGGGCTCGTCGTGCGCATAGCGGTAGGCGTGGCCGTAGCCGAGTTCCTTCATCAGCTTCGTCGGTGCATTGCGCAGATGCACGGGCACTTCCTTCGACTTGTCTTTCTTCACAAACGCCATGGCCGTATTGAACGCGTTGTAGCCGGCATTGCTTTTCGCGGCGATGGCCAGGTAAATCACGGCCTGGCCCAGCGCCAGCTCGCCTTCGGGCGAACCCAGGCGTTCATACGTTTCCGCCGCGTCATTGACCATGGTCAAGGCACGGGGGTCGGCCAAGCCGATGTCTTCCCAAGCCATGCGCACGATGCGCCGCGACAAATAACGGGGGTCCGCGCCGCCGTCGATCATGCGGCAAAACCAGTACAGGGCCGCGTCCGGGTTCGATCCCCGCACGGATTTATGCAGCGCGGAAATCTGGTCATAGAAATTGTCGCCACCCTTGTCGAAGCGGCGCGAATTGAGGGTCAGCGCGTTGTCGACAAAGGTCGCGTCGATCCTGGTCGTACCGGTCGAGCTGGCGGCCGTCTCGGCCTGTTCCAGCAAATTCAAAAAGCGGCGCGCATCGCCGTCCGCATAACCGATCAGGGTGTCGGCGGCAGCCTCATCAAACGTCAGATGCGTCAGCGCCGTGGACTGCGCCTTGGCCAGCAACTGCTTCATCTCGTCTTCGTTGAGCGATTTCAATACATACACTTGCGCGCGCGACAGCAGCGCCGAGTTCACTTCGAAGCTGGGGTTTTCGGTGGTGGCGCCAATAAACGTCACCAGGCCCGATTCGACAAAGGGCAGCAAGGCGTCCTGCTGCGACTTGTTGAATCTGTGGATCTCGTCGACGAACAATAAAGTGTGCTTGCCGAACTGGTCGAGGCTGTGGCGGGCCTGGTCCATGGCGGCGCGGATATCTTTCACGCCCGCAAACACGGCCGACAGGGCGATGAATTCGCTGTCGAAGGCGTTCGCCATCAGCCGTGCCAGGGTCGTCTTGCCCACGCCGGGCGGCCCCCATAAAATCATCGAATGGGCCTTGCCCGCCTCGAACGCGAGACGCAGCGGCTTGCCCACGCCCAGCAGATGCGTCTGGCCGATGACTTCGTTGAGGGTAGCAGGCCGCAAGGCTTCGGCCAAGGGCTGGCGCGGTGCGGTGGAAAAGAGATCCGCCATAATGAGTTACCTAATAAGAATGCAAAAGCCCCGCATTGCTGCGAGGCCGGCGCATACGCAAGGCGCGACAGTCTTAATTGTTGATGACGTCGGCGCCCTTGGGCATGACAAATTTAAAGTGATCGGCAGATAAGGCCGGATTTTTCTGGAAGTTCTTGAACGCCAGCACCGACGTCTGCCCGAACGAATCACGCAACTCCATCGCTTCCGGCACGCCATTGCGCAGGCCGATGGTGATTTCGTCGAACGTCGTGTCCTTGGCTTTCGGCGTCGCTTTCAGCCATTCCAGGCCATCGCGCGTGCCCGCTTCGGCCAAGGTGAAATTCTTTTCCAGGTCGTTGCTGCCGAACAAAATCGCCGCTGGCGAGGAACCGAGCGCGTCACCCAGTTTCTTGACCGTCACCTGGCTCAAGTCCTTGTCGTAGATGTACAGTTTGTCGCCATCCGCCTGCAGCAGCTGCTCGTATGGCTTCAGATAGGTCCAGATGAACTTGCCTGGGCGGGCAAACTCGAACGTGCCGCTGGCCGGCGTCGACACTTTGGCCTTGCCGCTGGCTCCCGCCTTGGCGTCCGCCTTCTTGACCTGGCGCTGCACGAACTCGCCCTTGGCCGACTTGGTGCCGGCCGCAAAACTCTTGAATTGCTCGAGCGCGCTGGCCGAGGCGCTGGCCGCGAACAGCAGGCCGCAGGCGACGCTGGCCGCGCCGATCATCATTTTTGCTGCGAAATTCGTGTTCTTCATTCTTTTTTTACCCTTGTTCACTACTGGCCGCCGGCACCAGGATTTCCCGGTTGCCATTGGATTGCATGGTTGATACCACCCCGCTCTGCTCCATCTGCTCGAGCAGACGGGCGGCGCGGTTGTAGCCGATGCGCAAATGACGCTGCACCAGCGAAATCGAGGCACGGCGGTTTTTCAGCACCACCGCCACCGCCTGGTCGTACAGGGCGTCGGCCTCGCCGCCGCCCTCGCCCGGCACGCCGCCTTCGGCGCCGTCGCCTTCCAGGGTGCCGCCTTCGAGGATGCCCTCGATGTAATTCGGTTCGCCCTGCAGCTTCAAATGGCTGACAACTCTGTGGACTTCTTCATCGGACACGAACGCGCCGTGCACGCGCATCGGCAAGCCGGTGCCGGGCGGCATGTACAGCATGTCGCCCATGCCCAGCAGGGTTTCCGCGCCCATCTGGTCGAGAATGGTGCGCGAGTCGATCTTCGACGACACCTGGAACGCGATACGCGTCGGGATGTTCGCCTTGATCAAGCCCGTGATCACGTCTACAGATGGGCGCTGCGTGGCAAGAATCAAGTGCAGACCGGCGGCGCGCGCCTTTTGCGCGATACGCGCGATCAATTCCTCGACTTTTTTACCCACCACCATCATCAGGTCGGCCAGCTCGTCGATGATGATGACGATGGTCGGCAGTTTTTCCAGCGGCTCCGGCGAATCCGGCGTCAGGCTGAACGGATTCGGGATATGTTCTTCGCGTTTTTTCGCGTCGGCAATCTTCGCGTTGTAGCCGGCCAGGTTACGCACGCCCATCTTGCTCATCAGCTTGTAGCGGCGTTCCATCTCGTTCACGGCCCAGTTCAGCGCGTGGCCGGCCTGGCGCATGTCGGTCACCACGGGTGCCAGCAAGTGCGGAATGCCTTCATAGACGGACATTTCCAGCATCTTCGGATCGATGAGGATCAGCCGCACGTCGAGCGGGTCCGATTTGTACAGCAGCGACAAAATCGTCGCATTGATGCCCACGGATTTACCGGAACCGGTGGTACCGGCCACCAGCAAGTGGGGCATTTTTGCCAGGTCGGCCACGACGGGCTTGCCGGCGATATCCTTGCCCAGCGCAATCGTCAGGCTCGATACGCCATCGTTGTAGACCTTGGAGCCGAGGATTTCCGTCAGGCGCACGATCTGGCGCTTGGTGTTCGGCAGCTCCAGCGCCATGTAATTTTTGCCGGGAATGGTTTCCACGACCCTGATCGACGTCAGGGACAGCGAACGGGCCAGGTCGCGCGCCAGGCCGACGATCTGGCTGCCCTTGACGCCCGTGGCCGGCTCGATTTCATAGCGCGTCACGACGGGGCCGGGGTAAGCGGCCACTACCTTGGCATCCACGCCAAAGTCCGACAATTTCTTTTCGATCAGGCGGCTCGTGAATTCCAGGGTTTCCACGGAGACCGTTTCCACCACGGGCGGCGCTTCATCGAGCAAGGACAGCGGCGGCAGCTTGCCATCGCCCAGGTTCTCGAACAGATGCGCCTGGCGTTCCTTTTCCACGCGCTCCGATTTCACCACGGTCACCACCTGCGGTTCGATCTTCACGGGCGGCGCGGCCACGTGCTTTTCCACGTGCTTGGCCCGTTCGATGACCACCACTTCGTCGCGGCGCACGGCGGCCACTTCGCCCTGGCGGCGGTCTTCGCGGTCCTGGTAGCGCAGCACGAACCAGTTGACGGCGTCTTCGATGGCGCCGCCGATGCGCTCGGCCACTTGCAGCCACGACACATGGAAGAACAGACTGAAACCCAGGCCGAACAGCAGCAACAGTAATAAAGTAGCGCCGGTGAAACCGAAGGCCACGTGGGCCGAGTGCCCGACCAGCTGGCCCAGCACGCCGCCCGGATCGCGCGGCAGCTGCACGTGCAGGCTTTTCGCCATGCGCAGGAATTCGAGTCCCATGCTGCCGATCAGCATGATGGAGAAGCCGACGATGCGGATCAGCATCTCGACATGGTGTTCGCGTTCCACCTCCTCCTCTTCCAGCAGGAAGCGGCGGCTCAGGCGGCGATAGCCATGCCACACCGTGCGCAGCAGCCACACGCACCACCACCAGGCGGAAAAGCCGAAGATATACAGCAGCAAATCGGAGAAGGTCGCGCCAAGCTTGCCGCCCAGGTTGGCCACCTTGTCGACATTGGTGGCGTGCGACCAGCCGGGGTCGAGCTTGTTGAAGCTGGCCAGGATCAGCACGAAATACAAGGCAAACGCGGCCAGCGCGAACCAGCGCGCCTCGGACAGCAGCCGCACCAGCCGGTTGGGCAGGGGCCGGCGTTCGACCGGTTTTCGGGTGTAGCTATTTTGATTGGCCTGGGCTGGTTTAGTCATTCTGGGAAGCGCTGCAAGGTGAAAAATGTTTCTGAAAGGGAATTTCCCATAATAAGGAAGTATTCTAAGCCATATATGCCCCGGACGGCCCCACGATTCGTCGCTACAGGCGGCTTGGTCTATAATCGTGGATTGCTTGCGCAAGCGCAATACGCCCTTGTTCTTCGCGCGTATGCCCCCAATTCGGATAGACCCCACTCATAGAGAAGCCTCCCATGACCACTACCAAACACGCCCGCGTTTTGATCCTCGGCTCCGGCCCAGCCGGCTACAGCGCCGCCGTCTACGCCGCCCGCGCCAACCTGAACCCGATGCTGGTCACCGGCGTGGAACAAGGCGGCCAGTTGATGACCACCACCGACGTGGAAAACTGGCCCGGCGACCCGATGGGCGTGCAAGGCCCGGACCTGATGCAGCGCTTGCTGCAGCACGCCGAGCGTTTCAATACGGAAATCGTGTTTGACCACATCCACACCACCTTCCTCAATGAAAAACCGATCCGCCTGAAGGGCGACAGCCACGAATACACGTGCGACACCCTGATCATCGCCACGGGCGCGTCCGCGCAATACCTGGGCCTGCCATCGGAAGCGGAATTCATGGGCAAGGGCGTGTCCGCCTGCGCCACCTGCGATGGTTTCTTCTACCGCAACCAGGAAGTGGCCGTCGTCGGCGGCGGCAACACGGCCGTCGAAGAAGCGCTGTACCTGTCGAACATCGCCAATAAAGTTACGCTGATCCACCGCCGCGACAAGTTCCGCGCGGAAGCCATCCTGATCGACCGCCTCAACGCCAAGGTTGCCGAAGGCAAGATTGTGTTGAAATATAACCACACTCTGGACGAAGTGACGGGCAACGAAGGCGGCGTGACGGGTCTGAACATCAAGTCGACCATCGACGGCAAGGTCGAAGCGCTCTCCGTGCATGGCGTCTTCATCGCCATCGGCCACAAGCCGAACACGGGTATCTTCGAAGGCCAGCTGGACATGCACAACGGCTACATCAAGACCAAGACGGGCCTGGAAGGCATGGCCACCGCCACCAGCGCACCGGGCGTGTTTGCCGCCGGCGACGTGCAGGACCATATCTACCGCCAGGCCATCACCAGCGCCGGCACCGGTTGCATGGCAGCACTGGACGCCCAGCGCTACCTGGAAGGCCAGGAGTAAGCGTCGCATGGCGTCGATGAAAGACTTTGCCGACCTGAAAGCGGTCAGCAAGCAGCTCAAGGAGCAGGCCGATGCGCGCGCCCAGGCTGAAGCGGAGCGCGTCAAACAGGTCAAGGTGCAGGCCGTGGAGAGCAATCTCTTCAAGGCCAGCATCGGCGGCGTCAAGCGCCTGCCCGAGTCGGACCGCTACGTGCCCAGCCTGCCCAAGACGGGCGCCATGGCGGCCCAACAGCCGGCGCGCAAGTTGTCTCCGGAAGAGGACGATGCTGCCGTGCTGCGCGAGTCGCTGTCGGACTTGTTCGAAGTCGACCATTACCTGGAAAACGATCCGGCCCTGAACTACGCCCGCCCCGGCGTGGGACCGGACGTGGTGAAAAAGATGCGCAAGGGCCACTGGCCCATCCAGGATGAGCTGGACTTGCACGGCTTGCGCCGCGACGAGGCGCGCGACGGCATCGGCGCGTTCCTGAACCAGGCCACGCGGCGCAAGCTGCGCTGCGTGCGCGTGATCCACGGCAAGGGTTTTGGCTCGAAAGGCCAGGAACCGGTCTTGAAATCGATGGTGCACAGCTGGCTCGTGCAAAAGGATGAAGTCATCGCCTTTTGCCAGGCGCGCCGCTCCGAAGGGGGCGATGGCGCGCTCGTCGTATTGCTTTCTTCCGCCCTGCAGCCCATCCGCTGAGCACCGCAGCAAGAAATTACAATTCAGTAACAAGTTAGCCCACGCGCACGGCCCCGTTTGTCACCATTCGGGGCCGTGTCATGTTAACCTGTGACAATTATTTCCTGCTTAGCGTCTCGTGCACGCGCTCCACCCATGATGCCACCCCAATTGCCGCCTGGCTCGCTGATCAAGATCATTGAGGTCATCGCCATCCTGGTGGGCGCGTTTTCCGGCTTCATCGAAGCGCGCCGCAAGCGCATGGACCTGGTCGGCGTGTTCGTCGTGGCCTTCATCACGGCGTTTGGCGGGGGGACTTTGCGCGACATCCTGCTCGACAAGAGGCCATTGTTCTGGGTGTCGCACCAGGAATACGCGATCCTGATCTTCGTGCTGGCCCTGACGGCCGCGCCCCTGATCCAGCATTTGCGCCAGATCGTCTCGGAACGCCTGATCGTCATCGCCGACGCCATCGGCCTGGGCATGTTCGCCATCGCGGGCGTGGCCGAAGCGACGCGCGCCGGCATGCCGCTGTTCATCGCGTCGATGATGGGCGTGATTACGGGGATTTTTGGCGGCGTGATGCGCGACATCGTCTGCAACGAAGTGCCGATGGTGTTTCGCGACGGCAAACCGTACGCAATCTGCGCGTTCTTCGGCTGCTGGGCTTATTTATTGCAGATGCACTTCGGCGCCGAGCACGACTTCGCGCTGTGGACCAGCGCCAGCGGCATCACGATTCTGCGCCTGATTTGCTGGAAATTCGATATGCGGCTGGGGCGCTGAAGTGCAATCCGGCAGCTTGGGTGGCTCAGCAACGTCGGCTTACGCGCTGGCGCGCTAACCCGACCTACGGCCATATAAGCGATACATCGCGTAGGTCGGATTAGGCTCGAAGAGCCGTAATCCGACAACATTGCTGGCCCAGACTTACACCGCGTCCGGGCCGGTTTCGCCGGTGCGGATACGGATCACCTGCTCCACGTCGCGCACGAAAATCTTGCCATCGCCGATCTTGCCCGTGCGGGCTGCCTTGATGATGGCGTCGACCACCAGTTCCGACACGCTGTCGTCCACCACCACTTCAACTTTGACTTTCGGCAAGAAGTCGACCACGTATTCGGCGCCACGGTACAGCTCGGTATGACCCTTCTGGCGGCCAAAGCCCTTCACTTCCGTCACGGTCAAGCCCGTGACGTTCACGTCGGCCAGCGCTTCGCGCACTTCGTCGAGCTTGAATGGTTTGATGATGGCGGTAATCTGTTTCATGGCTACTCCTTAAAATTGTTGGATTGTGGACAGATGGCTGCTTATTCGTAGAACTTCGACGTGATCGGATAGCGCCAGTCGCGGCCGAAGCCACGATGCGTGACGCGGATGCCCACCGGCGACTGGCGCCGCTTGTATTCATTGATCTTGATCAGGCGCGTGATTTTCGCCACGTCGGCCGGCGGGTAGCCAGCCTCGATAATCTCGGCGATCGGCCGGTTTTCTTCCATGTACAGCTGCATGATGCCGTCGAGTACGTCGTATGGCGGCAAGGAATCCTGGTCCAGCTGGTCGGCGCGCAATTCAGCCGACGGTCCGCGCGTCAGGATGCGCTCGGGTATCACGTCCGACACGCTGTTGCGGTACGCGCACAGCCGGTACACAAGGGTCTTGGCGATATCCTTGATCACGGCAAAGCCGCCCGCCATGTCGCCGTACAGGGTGCAATAACCGACAGCCATCTCGCTCTTGTTGCCCGTCGTCAGCACGATACTGCCATGCTTGTTCGACAGGGCCATCAGCAAGGTGCCGCGGATGCGCGCCTGGATGTTTTCTTCCGTCGCGTCTTCCGCCAGTCCGGCGAACTCGTCAGCCAGGGTGGCGCGGAAGGCATCAAAGGTGTGCTTGATCGGAATTTCATCGTAGCGCACATTAAGGCGTTTTACCATGTCGCGTGAATCGATCCACGAGATATCGGCCGTAAACTGCGATGGCATCATGACGGCGCGCACCTTGTCGGCGCCCAGCGCATCGACGGCAATCGCCAGGGTCAGGGCGGAATCGACACCGCCCGACATGCCGATCAGCACGCCAGGGAAGCCGTTCTTGCCGATATAGTCGCGCACGCCCAGCACCAGCGCCTGGTACACCTGCGCTTCCGTCGTCAGCGGCGTGGCCAGCGGCTGCGGCACGGGCGTGGCGCCGTCGAACTCGACCAGTTGCAAGTCTTCCTCGAAGTGGCGCAGCTGGGCGCAGATCGTGCCGGCCGCATCCATGACAAACGAGTCGCCATCGAAAATCAGTTCATCCTGGCCACCGACCAGGTTCGCGTACACAAGGGCCATGCCTTGCGCGCTGACATTCTTGCGCATGGTGTCATAGCGCAGATGCTGCTTGTTCATGTGGTACGGCGAGCCGTTCGGCACCAGCAGCACTTGCGCGCCGGCCGCGCGGGCGCGCATCGGCGCATGCTCGAACCACGTGTCTTCGCAGATATTGATGCCGAAACGCACGCCTTTCACGCCAAACACGAAAGCCTGGTCCGACGACGTGAAGTAACGCTTTTCATCGAACACGGTCGTGTTCGGCAAATCATGCTTGCGGTAGGTGCCCAGCACTTCGCCGTTCAGCAGCACGGAGGCGGCATTGTGGCGCACGCCCTTCTCGTCTTGCACGGGCAAGCCCACCACCACGTGCAGATCCTTGAACTGGGCCAGGTCGGCAGCCAGTCCCGCAAACGCTTCCTGCGTTTTTGCGTAGAATGCATTGCGCAGCAATAAGTCCTCGGGTGGATAGCCGACCAGCGACAGTTCCGGCGTGAGCACGATATCGGCGCCCGCTTCAAAGGCGCGGCGGGAAAGGTCGAAGATCTTGGCACGGTTGCCGGCCAGATCGCCGACCGTACTATTCATTTGAGCAATTGCGACTTTGACTGTCATGATGATGATGGATATTTTCGTTCTATTAAACAAGACAGGGGCGCGCAGGCCGGTGGCGGCGCCCCGAGAGTGATGAATGCACACTACAACAATGAATTATCGCACGGCTATCGTCACTACCCTGGCTGAAATTGGCGAAGCGGCCTGGTCTGAACTGCTGGCAAGCCAGGCGGACGCCAATCCCTTCCTCTCCTACGCCTTCTTGCACGCGCTGCACGAGTCCGGCTGCGCGAGCGCGGATACGGGCTGGCAGCCGAATTACCTGGTGCTGTGGCAAGGCGAAACCCTGGCCGCCGCCTTGCCCCTGTACCTGAAAATGCATTCGTATGGCGAATACGTGTTCGACTGGGCCTGGGCCGACGCCTATCGGCAACATGGCCTTGAATATTACCCGAAACTGTTGTCCGCCATCCCGTTTACGCCCGTCAGCGGCACCCGCCTGCTGGCCCGCGATGGCCAGGCGCGCGCCGCCCTGCTGGCCTTTCTTCAAGCCCGGCAGCAAGCCAGCGAAGTCTCGTCCTGCCACATCCTGTTCCCGCCGGAAAGCGAAGCGCGCCAACTTGAGGAAGCCGGCTACCTGATGCGTAGTGGCGTGCAGTTTCACTGGCTCAATCCCGGCTACACGGATTTCGAGCAATTCCTCGCCACCCTCGAGCACAAGAAGCGCAAGAATATCCGCGCCGAGCGGCGCAAGGTGCGGGAAGCGGGCGTCACCATGCGCCAGGTGCGCGGAGCGGACGCCACGGACGCGGACTGGCAGCTGTTCCACCGTTGCTACAGCAATACCTATGCGGAACACCGCTCCTCCCCCTACCTGTCGCTGGAGTTCTTCCAGCGCATCGGTACCAGCATGCCGCAGAACATTCTATTGGTGATCGCCGAGCGCGAAGGCCGGGCCATTGCCGCCTCGCTGGTGATCCACACGGCTGACACCCTGTATGGCCGTTACTGGGGCGCGCTCGAGCACGTACCCTGTCTGCATTTCGAGACGGCGTATTACCAGCCGCTGGAATTTTGCATCGCGCAAGGCATCGCCACCTTCGAAGGGGGCGCCCAGGGCGAGCACAAGATGGCGCGCGGCTTCCTGCCGCAAAAGACGTGGTCCGCCCACTGGCTGGCGCACCCGGCCTTTGCCGACGCCGTGCAACGCTTCCTCGAGCGCGAACGGGGCGGCATCGACGCCTATCTCGACGAGTTGAACGAGCACAGTCCGTTTCGCGCATAAAAAAACGCTCCCGGCCATCGCTGGCGGGGAGCGTTTTTCTTACTCGGTGTTCTTAGGCTTTGGCGGCGTCGGCCTTGAACGCTGCAACGCCGTTCAGGATTTCTTCCTTGGCCACTTCAGGACCATACCAGCCGTCGATCTTGACCCATTTGCCTTTTTCCAGATCTTTGTAGTGCTCGAAGAAATGCTGGATCTGGCGCAGACGCAGTTCGTTCAGGTCTTCCGGCTTTTGCCAGTGGCTGTAGATCGACAGGACCTTGTCGACTGGCACGGCCAGCACTTTCGCGTCTTCGCCCGACTCGTCGGTCATTTTCAGCACGCCGATAGGACGGCAACGCACGACCACGCCCGGGATCAGCGGGAACGGGGTAATGACCAGCACGTCAACCGGGTCGCCGTCCGGCGACAGGGTGTTCGGCACATAGCCATAGTTGCACGGGTAATGCATGGCGGTACCCATGAAGCGATCGACGAAGATCGCGCCGCTTTCCTTGTCGACTTCGTACTTGATCGGATCGGCATTCATCGGGATTTCGATGACGACGTTGAAATCGTTCGGCAGGTCGCGGCCGGAAGAGACGTTATTCAAACTCATGGGATTCCTCATTAGCGGGTGGTGTTTTAACCGCGCAATTATAGCGAAGTACAGGCCGCTTGTGCGTCGCAGCAGCGGCCCGCCGGCGTTTTGCGCGTCCTGCCAGCAACAGTGGCGCGCCCGGTTCACTGAACCCCGCAGCCTGCCACCGGGAGAATAAACAGGCTGCCGAAAATAATAAGTAGAAACACTTAAGCATTACTACGGTCAGCCCAGAGTTAATACCATCAATATCGGCCTATTTTCATTTCAATATCACCATGCGGCAAACATGGTTATTATATTTTATATTGCATTTTATGCAGCCACTTATAACAACAGCGTCAATCTTATTCTCCCCGCAATGTGGGCGCATCACGACGTCACCGCTTCAACACACTCCCCCAGCCCGGGAATTCCCTCTTCCAGCATAATATTTGCGCTTATTTGAAGCATTATTTATTCAAATGGCGGCCCTGCCAAAAAAATGGCGCGACCAGAAGACATTCATCAATTCTGATAAACTGTCACATTCTGGTGTTTCCAAAACTTCGCATACTCTGCAAACAAAGCCTTCGCTAGATTCAATATGGCGCATCACGCGCCACCGATAAATCCTTGCAAAAAGGAATATGATGATTCCCTCTTTCCGGCCCGGGCCTTTATTAAAGGTCACCGGCGTTATTTTCATTCTGTTTGGCCTCGCCCTGCTGGGCGGCGGCATCTGGCTGGCCTCTCTGGGCGGCTCCTGGTACTACCTGCTGGCCGGTATCGGCATGCTCGTTGCCGGCGCGCTGGTGTTCCAGGGCAAGCGCAGCGCGCAACCCTTCATGGCCTTCCTGCTGATCGCCACTCTCATCTGGTCCATCATTGAAGTGAAATTCGACTGGTGGCAATTGCTGCCGCGCCTCGACATCTGGTTTGCCGCCGCCATCTGGCTGCTGCTGCCCTTCGTCAACCGCCGCCTGGCGCCAGCCGCCGCGGCGAAACAGGGACAAGCGGGCAAGACGGCGCTCTCCGCCGCCGTGGCCCTGACCGTCATCGCCGGCGTCATCGCCCTGTTCCAGGACTACCATGACCTGCATGGCGACGTGCCAGCCGAAAACATGGCCGCCACCGCCACCGGCGACCTGGCGCCCGGCGTCGAGCACAATGACTGGTCCGCGTATGGCCGCTCCGGCTATGGCGACCGCTATGCCCCGGCCGCGCAGATTACGCCGGCGAATATTTCCGGCCTGAAAGAAGCCTGGACCTATCATACGGGCGACTTCAAGGGACCGAACGACCCGGGCGAGATCGCCAACGAAGTCACGCCGCTGAAGGTCAATGACATGCTGTACCTGTGCACGCCGCACAATATCGTCATCGCCCTGAACCCGGACACGGGCAAGGAAATCTGGCGCCACGATCCGAAGATCAACCGCGACGCGGCCAGCTACCAGCACATGATCTGCCGTGGCGTGGCGTACTGGGACGTGAACGCGGGCCGCGCGAAGAACAATCCCGCCCCCGAAGCTGCCGGCATGGAATGCCCGCGCCGCATCCTGGCGCCGACCATGGACGGCACCATGATCGCCGTCAACGCCGATACGGGCGAGTCGTGCAAGAGCTTTGGCAACAACGGCGTCGTCAACCTGTATAAAAACATGGCGATGATCAAGCGCGGTTTCCTGATGCCGACCTCGCCGCCGGCCGTGTCGCAGAAAATGGCCGTGATCGCCGCCAGCGTGACGGACAACCATTCGACGGAAGAGCCATCGGGCGTCATCCGCGGCTACGATCCCGTCACCGGCAAGCTGATGTGGAACTGGGACCCGGCCACGCCGGAAGATACGCAGCCATTCCCTGAAGGCAAGAACTACACCAACAACTCGCCCAACTCGTGGGGCGTGGCCAGCATCGATGAAAAGCTGGGCATGGTCTACATTCCGATGGGCAATGAAACCCCCGACACCTGGGGCGGCAACCGCAACAAGAATGGCGAGAAATTCAACAGCGCCATCGTCGCGCTCGACCTGGCGACCGGTAAAGTGCGCTGGGTCTACCAAACCGTGCACCACGATATCTGGGACATGGATATCGGCGGCCAGCCGAGCCTGGTCGACATCGACACGCCGAAAGGCAAAGTGCCGTCCGTCGTGGCCACGACGAAACGGGGCGACATCTACGTGATCGACCGCCGCGACGGCAGCCTGGTCGTGCCGGCGCCGGAAAAACCCGTGCCGACGAGCAATCCTGCCGCTGGCGACACCCTGTCGCCCACGCAGCCGTTCTCGGCCCTGACCTTCCTGCCAGAGCGCAATATCAGCGAAGCGGACATGTGGGGCACGACGCCGTTCGACCAGCTCGCCTGCCGCATCATTTTCAAGGAACGCCGCTATGAAGGCCCGTTCACGCCGCAAACGGCCGGCAAGGGCGCCGTCATCTCGCCGGGCCCATTGGGTATTTTCGAATGGGGTGGCGCGGCCATCGACCCCGTGCGCCAGTTGTTGATCGTCAACCCCGACTACATGGGCTTCCTGGAGAAACTCGTACCGCGCGCGGAAACGACGGCCAAGGGCGGCACGGGTGGAGAAATGGGCTTGCAGCCACAGACGGGCGTACCGTTCGCCGTGGAAATCAAGGCCTTTTTGTCGCCGCTGGGCTTCCCATGCCAGGCACCGCCGTGGGGCTATGTGGCCGCCGTCGACCTGCGCACCATGAAAAAAGTGTGGATGCACAAGAACGGCACCACGCGCGACAGCGGTCCCGTGCCGATCCCGTTGCCACTGGGCGTGCCCAGCCTGGGCGGCATGGTCACCACGGGTGGCGGCGTGACCTTCCTCAGCAGCACGCTCGACTACTATATCCGCGGCTACGACGTCAGCAACGGCAAAGTCATCTGGAAAGCCCGCTTGCCGGCCGGCGGCCAGGCTACGCCGATGAGCTATGTGTCGAACAAGTCGGGACGCCAGTTCGTCGTCGTCATGGCCGGCGGCCACGGTTCGCTGGGCACGAAGATGAGCGACACCCTGGTCGCATACGCCTTGCCGGAAGGCGCTGCGGTAGCGAAGAAGTAAAGCGCGAAGAAGTAAGTTAGCAATCTAGCAGCGCAAAAAAAGCCGTTCAGTCTGCACTGAACGGCTTTTTTACGTCTGAAGAAACAGCTTACAGGATGGTCGCCAAGGCGCACTGCCGGTAATGGGCGGCGGCCTGTTCCGTCTGCCGCAAGGCGTCGTGCATCTGCGCCAGCTTCAGGTGGGCGTCGCGCACCATTTGCGGCTCGTTCGCGTCCGACAAAGCCTGCTCCAGGTGACGCTGGGCCTTGCCCCACAGTTTTTGCTTGAGGCACAAGGTGCCCAGGGTCAGCGCCAGTTCCGCATCGAGCGGACGCTGTTTCATCCATTGCTCGCAATGCTCGATCTGCAGCAGCAGGGCCGGCGTGCCGCTCGGCGCCGCCGCTTCGCGGTAGGCGCGCACGACGCGCTCGTCCCAGTCCGCGGCCAGCGACTCTTCGCACACGAGGCGCGCTTCATCGTGCAGGCCGCGCGCATTCAGGGCCGTGGCGGCGCGGCAGGCGATGTACGGCTTGACCCGGTCGCTGCCGGGCACGGTGGACCATACGCGCATCAGCGATTCCGCATCATGCGACGGGTCGGACAGCAAATGATCATAGGCCAGCTCGCGCAGGCGCGACGACAGGGCCGGATGCAGGGCGCGGTGCTTGTCGAGCGAACGCACGAGGCGCAGCACTTCCGGCCAGTTCTTCGCCTGCTGCTCGGCTTTCAACGACCATTGCAGCGCGTGGATGTGGCGCGTGCCGCTGGCATTGAGTTCGCGCACGGCGGCCAGGGCCGCTTCCGGCTGGTGGTCGTCGACCAGCAATTCCGTCACCGTCATCAACCGGGCCGTCTTCAGGCTGGCATCGCCTTCGACGCGGGACAGCCAGCTGTCGCGGCGCTCGGACTGGCGCATGCGGTGCGCGGCGCGCGCGCCGATCAGCGCGGCCAGGCCGGCGTTTTCTTCCAGCTCGGCGGCGCGCAAGGCGGCCTTCTCGGCATGGCCGAAACGGCCTTCGAACAGGGCTTTCAAGGCTTCGCGCAAGCCCTTGTTGCCATCGCGCTCACGCTTGCGCTGGCGGTAGGCCGCCACTTGCGCCGGCATGCGCACGGTGGCGCGCACGGCGCGCACCAGCAGGTACAGCAGCACGAACAGCACGACCTGCAGCAGCAGGAAGAAGTTCAGCGACAAATCGATGCGGTATGGCGGATAGAACAGCACCACGTTGCCAGGGTTGAAACGGGCCGTCACGGCGATACCGATCGCCGCGGCCATCAGGGCGAGTAACCAGAGAAATAGACGCATGGGCTCAGGACTTCGCTTTGTAGTTGCGCACAGCCGTCAGGCTGTCGGACAAGGTTGGCATTTCGATGGCCAGGTTGCTGCCCTGCACCTGGCGCAGCAGCGCTTGCGCCGTCTGCGTGCTCTTGGCGCGGGTGTCGAAATACTTGGCCAGCGCATCCTGCGCAGCGATCAAGTCGTTACGGAAAGCCGTTTCATTGCGCGACAACAAGGCCATGCGGGCATTGAGCAGGCGCAGCTTGACGTTTTCGCGCAAGAAATACGATTGCGTCGGCGACAGCATCAGCGCTTCCGGCGTATCGACGCGGCGGATGCGGATCAACTGGCGCACGTCGGCCCACATGTCGCCGCTCCAGGTATTGAAGCCGTCGCGCACTTTTTGCAGCAGCGGTTCCGGCGCCGGTGGACCCACCAGCTTGCCGCTGGCATCGCGCACGGGCTTGGCCTTGCCCGGTTTTTCCGGCGCGGCCGGCAAGGCCGGCGTTTCGTCGGACAGCATCGGCAAGGAGTCGATCTGGGCGATCACGGCGTCGAGGCGCAGGGCCACACCGGTCGAATCGACGCTAGGGAGGGCCTTGAGTTTTTCCATGTCGCGCCCGATGGCGCGGCGGATGGTGATGAATTGCGGCTTGTCCGAGCGCGACAGGCTGCGGTCCGCGTTTTGCAGGGCGATCAGCGCGCCGGGCACGTTGCCGGCCAGTTGCAGCTGCTGGCTGGCCGTCGACAGCACTTGCTCGATTTCCGTCAGCGCCCACTCGTCGCGGTTCTTCGACAAGTCGTTATACAGTTGTTCCAGGGCCAGCTGCTGGCTTTGCGTTTCGCTCTGGCGGTTTTCCAGCGCGCCCACCTTGATTTCCAGCTCTTTCGTGCCTTCTTGCACGTTGCGCGCCAGCACGCCCGTTTCGGCATTGCTGACATCGCCCTTTTGCAGGCGCTTGGCCACTTCTTCGCGCAGGTTGCGGATCTGCTTGCTGGTCGACCAGCTTTGCGCAGCCAGCAGCACGGCCAGCACGATGACGGCGATGCTCATGGGCTTTTGCAGCTGCTCCAGCAAGGTCGGCGCGCGGCCGGCAGGTTGGTCGGCCGCCTGCGGCGCCGTCTTCACGGCGCCGCCAGGCGTTGCATTCGGTTCGGAGAGTGTAGGCATTTCGTTCATGGTCGTGATTGTAACGCGGCGAGCACTCCTGCGTCGCCTGATCCTGTCAGGGTGACACGGGCAAAACCCAGGGCCGCCGCCGTTTGTGCAATGCGGGCGTGCGGCACGATCAGATGCTGCTGTTGCATTTTCACAACAGCCGTCTTTTCAGCATCCATTTCGCCCAGCAGCGCCAGCAAACCGCGCAGCGCTTCCGAGCTGGTGATGATCCAGTCATTATTATGCTGCAACAGGTTTTCCAGGGTCGCCCGCAAGGCCGGCGTCAGCGTCGGCACCTTGCGGCGGTAGGCCGTGACGAACTCGACTTCTGCGCCGGCCGCGCGCAAGCCGTCGGCCAGGTAATCGCGTCCGCCATCGCCGCGCACGATCAGCACGCGCTTGCCGCGCAGGGCCGGCAAATCCAGCGCCAGCAGCAGATGTTCGGAATCGCTGCGCGCCGTGTCCAGCGGGCTGGTGATGGCCGCGTTGGCCTCCGTGACGCCATGCGCGGCCAAGGCCATGCGGCTGCCCTCGCCCACCACGGCCAGCGGCACGCCTGGCGGCCAGGCGGGCAAGTGCGCAAAGACGCAATCGATGGCGTTCGGCGAGACGAAGGCCACCAGGTCATATTCGGCCAGGCGCGCCAGCACGGCCTGCAGCTGCGCGCATTCGTCCTTGCCGTCAAGCGCATGGATTTCCAGCAACGGCAGCAGTTGCACGGGCAAGCCCAGCGCCGCGATGTGGGCGGCCAGCGGCCCCGCTTGCGCTGCGGGCCGCGTGATCACCACGGTGTCAGGCATGCGGCGCCAGGCCTTCATGGTTGTCGGGTGTGACGGCGCACGAGGCGAGGATGCCGGCGGCGTCTTGCCCGCGCAGCAGTTCGGCCACTTGCTCGCCCAGCAGTTCGGGCGCACCCACCGGACCACTGACGTCGGCGCTGGCCATGCGCGCGCCGTCCGGCGTGGCGACCATGGCGCGCAAGCGCATCTGTTCGCCCTCGACGGTGGCGAACGCGGCCAGCGGGATCTGGCAGCTGCCGCCGAAAATCTTCGACACCTTGCGCTCGGCCGTGACGGCTTGCGCCGTGGCCATGTGGTTCAGCGGCGCCAGCAGGCGCACGAGGTCGGCACCGTCCGCGCGCCCGCTGCGGATTTCGATCGCCATGGCGCCCTGGCCTGCCGCCGGCAAGCTGTCTTCCGGCGCCAGCACGGCGCGGATGCGCGACGCCAGGCCCAGGCGTTTCAAGCCGGCGGCGGCCAGGATGATGGCGGCATAGTCGCCACGGTCGAGCTTGCCCAAACGCGTATCGAGGTTGCCGCGCAGGGGCAGTATCGTCAGGTGCGGATAGCGCGCGGCGATCAGCGACTGGCGGCGCAGGCTGCTGGTGCCGACGACGGCGCCATGCGGCAGCTCGGCCAGGCTGGCGTAATCGTTCGACACGAACGCGTCGCGCGGGTCTTCGCGCTCGAGGATGGCGGCCAGGGCAAAGCCTTCAGGCAACTCCATCGGCACGTCTTTCAGCGAATGCACGGCCAGGTCGGCGCGGCCTTCTTCCATCGCCACTTCCAGCTCCTTGACGAACAGGCCCTTGCCGCCTACCTTGGACAGGGCGCGGTCCAGAATCTGGTCGCCACGTGTGGTCATGCCGAGAATTTCAACGCTACACTGCGGATACAGGGCGGCCAGGCGCGCGCGTACGTGTTCAGCTTGCCACATGGCAAGACGACTCTCGCGCGTGGCGATCACCAGGCGGGCAGGAATATTCAATTCGTTCGGGGTCAATTCGGATGCTTTCAAAACAAGTTCTTTCGCTGTGGCTGTCGTTGTCATTATCGTTGCCATTTCGCCCGTCCGATATCAATTTGTATCGGAATGGCGCCCGGCGTCGCTATAATCGTTATCCCTTGGTCTAGAAGGCCAAGTCAGGCTAGCGTCCATGTTGAAGACCACAAATTTTATCATGCGCCCCCTCCCCTCTGCGGCCAAACGCCCGGTGCGATCCACATTCCCTTGCTTTTACACTTACTTTGGTTCTTTATTATGCTCAATGACGCAGTAGCACCAGAAATAGTTCCAGCGGCCGGCTCCGACAAGGACGCGCCGCTGAAAGAAGACATCCGCCTGCTGGGCCGCCTGCTGGGCGACGTGCTGCGCGAACAGGAAGGCGACGCCGTCTTCAATGTGGTGGAAACCATACGCCAGACTTCCGTGCGCTTCCGCCGCGAAGCGGACGCGGACGCCGCCCTGGAACTGGACGCCATGCTCAAGGAACTGAGCCGCGAACAGACGATTTCCGTCGTGCGCGCCTTTTCCTATTTCTCGCACCTGGCCAACATTGCCGAAGACCAGCACCACATCCGCCGCCGCCGCGCCCACCTGCTGGCCGGCTCCCCGGCGCAAAAGGGCAGCGTCAGCTTCGCGCTGAAAAAACTGCGCATGGCCGGCGTGCCGCGCAAGACCGTCGACACCTTCTTCCAGGACGCCCTGATCGCGCCCGTGCTGACGGCCCACCCGACGGAAGTGCAGCGCAAGAGCATCCTCGACGCCGAGCACGACATCGCCAGCCTGCTGGCCGAGCGCGACTTGCCGCAGACGCCGAAAGAACGGCAAGCCAATATGCAGCTGCTGCGCTCGCGCGTGGCCACCCTGTGGCAGACGCGCATGCTGCGCTACTCGAAGCTGACGGTGGCCGACGAGATCGAAAACGCCCTGTCCTACTACCGCATCACCTTCCTGCGCGAACTGCCGGGCCTGTATGACGATATCGAGGACGACATCGCCGCCGAGTACCCGAACGGCGATGGCACGATAGTACCGATCAACGCCGCCTACGTGCAGATGGGCAGCTGGATCGGCGGCGACCGCGACGGCAACCCGAACGTCAACGCGGGCACCATGCAGCATGCGCTGGCGCGCCACGCCACCACCATCCTCGATTTCTACCTCGACGAAGTGCATGCGCTGGGCGCGGAATTGTCCGTCTCGACCCTGATGGTGGGCGTGAGCGCCGAACTGCAGGCACTGGCCGACCAGTCGCCGGATGCTTCGCCGCACCGCAGCGACGAACCGTACCGCCGCGCCCTGATCGGCATCTATGCGCGCCTGGCCGCCACGGCCCGCGCGCTGGGCGCCACCAACATCCTGCGCAAGGAAGTGGGCCCGGCCGCCGCCTACCCTGACGCGGCCGCCTTTGTGGCCGACTTGCGCACCATCGTCGCCTCGCTCGAGTCGCACCACGGCGCGGCCCTCGTGCGCCCGCGCCTGGCCACCCTGGCGCGCGCGGCCGACATCTTCGGTTTCCATCTGGCCTCGCTCGACATGCGCCAGACCTCGGACGTGCACGAGCGCGTACTGGCCGACCTGTTCGCAAAAAGCGGCGTGGCCGCCGATTACACGGCCCTGTCCGAGGAAGACAAGCAGGCGCTGCTGCTGAACGAACTGGCCCAGCCGCGCCTGCTGTACTCGCCCTATATCGGCTACGCCGCGGAGACGGATTCCGAGCTGGCGATTTTGCGCGCGGCGCGCGACATCCGCCAGCGCTACGGCGCGCGGGCCATCCGCAACTACATCATCTCGCACACGGAAACCGTGTCCGACTTGCTGGAAGTATTGCTGCTGCAAAAAGAAACGGGCTTGCTGCGCACCGACTGGAAGGCCGGAGGCGACGGCGACAGCACGTGCGAGCTGATGGTCATTCCCCTGTTCGAAACGATACCCGACCTGCAGCGCGCGGCCGGCATCATGAGCCAGGTCATGGCCTTGCCCCTGGTAAAGCAATTGATCGCCAAGCAGGGACAGTTGCAGGAAGTCATGCTCGGCTATTCCGACTCGAACAAGGATGGCGGCTTCCTCACCTCGAACTGGGAACTGTACAAGGCGGAACTGGCGCTCGTCTCCGACTTTCAAAAGGCCGGCGTCAAGCTGCGCCTGTTCCATGGCCGCGGCGGTACCGTAGGACGTGGCGGCGGCCCCAGCTACGAAGCCATCCTGGCCCAGCCGCCGGGTACCGTCAACGGCCAGATCCGCCTGACGGAGCAAGGCGAGATCATCGCCTCGAAGTTTTCCAATGCGGAAATCGGCCGGCGCAACCTGGAATTGCTGGTCGCCGCCACCCTGGAAGCGAGCCTGGCGCCGCAGGAAGCCAATCCGGCCCGCAACAGCCAGCTGGCGCAGTTCGAAGCCGTGATGGCGCAGCTGTCGGACCTCGCCTATCACGCCTACCGCCACCTCGTGTATGAAACGCCGGGTTTTACGGAGTATTTCTTCTCGGCCACACCGATTGCGGAAATTGCCGAACTGAACCTCGGCTCGCGCCCCGCCTCGCGCAAGGCCAACCAGCGCATCGAAGACTTGCGCGCCATTCCCTGGGGCTTTTCCTGGGGCCAATGCCGCTTGCTGCTGCCGGGCTGGTTCGGCTTCGGCAGCGCCATCGAGGCCTGGATCAACGATGGCGAGCCAGCATCGAAGGATGACAGGATCGCCACCCTGCGCGCCATGTACGCCGAATGGCCATTCTTTGCCACCCTGCTGTCGAACATGGACATGGTGCTGGCCAAGACGGACCTGGCGATCGCCTCGCGCTATGCGGAACTGGTGGCGGACCAGGGCTTGCGCGAACGCATCTACAAGCGCATCACGGACGAGCATGGCAACACCTTGCGCTGCCTGGAGCTGATCACCGGCAATACCGAGCGCCTGGCGGGCAATCCCCTGCTGGCCCGCTCGATCCAGAACCGCTTCGCCTATCTCGACCCGCTGAACCATTTGCAAGTGGAATTGATCAAGCGCAACCGCGCCCTGTCCAGTGCCAGTAAAGTCGATGAACGGGTGCACCGCGGTATCCAGCTGTCGATCAATGGCGTGGCGGCAGGCTTGCGCAACACGGGCTGATCGCGTCAAACTGCCATCGGCAGGCAGGGGCCGGGACCGCAAGGGCCGGCCCCTTTTTGCTTGCTCAATGGAAAAATATTCTCAAGAAAGCAACATTTGGTATTACACTAGCGTCGGATATCCTCCCCACTCCGGCGCCACGTGCACCGCAGAGGCCAACCACGACGCCAGGAACGCGGATGAGCAAATGGTCGATTGAAACGCTGGGTGCGGCATGCGCCGCCCTCATCCTGGTCGTGCTGGGCTGGCTGGCGGGCGCGGCCTGGCAGGAACTCGACTTCTGGGAACATGTCTGGCTGTCGCTGCTGCTGGCGACCGCTGGCGGCATCGCACTGTGGCTGCTGCGCGTGCTGCGCAACCACCTGGCCAGCACGCGACTGCTGCTCGACGCCAGCGTCATGCGCTACCGCGACCTGAGCGAGACGGCGCAGGACGGGATGTGGCAAACGGATGCGCAAGGCACGATATTGCATCTCAACCAGCGCCTGTGCGACATGCTCGATATGCCTGCGGAAAAGCTGCTGGGCCATAAAATGAGCGAATTCTACGATGAGGCAACCTTGCTGCGCCTGTGTCCGCTGCGCCAGACAGCCACGGATAGCTGCATGGGCGAACTGCAGTACTGGCACAGCGACGGCTCGGAACGCTGGGCCATGATCAGCGGCCGCTGTCTGTACAACCAGCTGGGCACCCTGACGGGCGCGCTCGTGCTGGCCAGCGACATCACGGAACAAAAGCGGGCCGAACACGCGTTGAGCGTCGCCCATGCGGAGCTGGAAAGCCGCGTGGCCCTGCGCACGGCCCAGTTGCTCGACGTCAATCTCCAGTTGTCCGCGGAAATCGCCATGCGCGCGCAAACGGAAGCGGCCCTGGCGCGCAGCGAAGAGCGGCTGCAGGACATCATTTCCATGATGCCCCTGTCGCTGTTCCTCAAGGATGCCGATTCGCGCATTTTGCTGATGAACCAGGCTTGCGAACAGCAATGGGGCGTGCGCCAGCAGGACATCGCTGATGGACGCGACCTGCAGCACTTTCCCAGCGATCAGAACGTGGGCTTCCACGCGGCGGACCGGGAAGCGTTTGCCAGCCGCAAGGTGGTGATCCGCGAAGAATTGGTATGGAACGCGCAGCTGCAGGAAAATCGCCTGGTGCAGACGCACAAGAAACCCGTGTTTGACGCCAACGGCCGGCCGCAGATGATCATCGCCATGGCCATCGACATCACCGACAGCAAGCGTAATGAGGAAAACCTGGAACGCACCCTGGCCCAGCTGCGCGAACTGACCGACCACCAGCAAACCATCAAGGAAGAAGAGCGGCGCCGCATCGCGCTCGACATTCATGACGACCTGGGCCAGAACCTGATGGTGCTGCGCATCGACGTATCGCTGCTGCACGCGCGCACGGCCAGGACCCACCCGCGCCTGCACCGCCACGCGCAGCGCGTGCTCGATACCATCGATACCACCATCCGCTCCGTGCGTACCATCATCAATGACTTGCATCCCAGTACCCTCGAACTGGGGCTGGGCCCGGCGGCCGAATGGCTGATCCGCCAGATGGAGGGCCGCGGCGCCATCCGCTACCGGCTCACGCTCGACAGCGAGGCGCCGGACCTGGGCCTGGACCACCGCCAGACTTCGGCCATCTTCCGCGTGCTGCAGGAATCGCTGTCGAACATCGTGCGCCACGCCCAGGCCAGCGAAGTGGAAGTGGCGCTGGAACAGGACGCTGACGCCATCTTGCTGCGCATCAGCGACAACGGCATCGGCATGCAGCCGGGCGACCACGGCAAGCGGGCCGCCTTCGGACTGAAAAGCATACGCGAACGTGTCCACGCGCTGGGCGGCGAACTGCGTATCGACAGCCAGGCCGGCCAGGGCACGGTGCTGGCCATCCACTTGCCGCGGACCAGGAAAGGCCACCCAGCCAATCATGACACAACACAAGAATTATCAAAAACAGTAGAAAATTAAGTATGCATTTTCAACATTAAAAAGTATAGTAAGTTTTTTCTTTGAGGAAACTATCATGCTGCCACGGTTCTCCCGCTTCCGCTCCCCACTGCTTGGCCTGTGCCTGCTGGCCGCCGCCCCCATCGCCAGCGCCACCATCTATGCCGAACGGGGCTTTGGTGAAAGGGATGGCAACGGCAGCATCGCGTCCGACCTGAACCCGGCGGGCCTCGTGGCCGGCATCATCATGGAAGAAGAAGGACGGCGCCGCGCCGTGACATACCAGCATGGCCGCATCCGCGAGCTGGGCACCCTGGGCGGCGATGAAGGTTTTACCAAGGCCATCAATATCCATGGCGTGGTGGTCGGTTCGGCGCAGACGGCCAGCGGCGCCTGGCACGCCTTCCGCTACGACGCGGCGGGCGGCATGCGCGACCTGGGCACCCTGGGCGGCACCAGCAGTTATGCCACGGCCATCGCGCGCGGCGGCCAGGTGGCCGGCTACGCCGATACGAGCGGCGGCGATTTCCACGCCTTCGTGACGCAAGCCGACCACAGCCTGCAAGACCTGGGCACCCTGGGCGGCGCCAGCAGCTATGCCAGCGGCCTGAACAGCCATGGCGTGGTGGTGGGCACGGCCCAGCGCGACGACGGCTACCGCCGCGCCTTCGTCTACCGCCCCGGCGCGGGCATGCAGGAAATCGGCACCCTGCCCGGCGGACGCATCAGCTCGGCCACCGCCATCAATGACGCGGGCCTGATCGTGGGCGCCTCGGAAACGGAGAAACGGCGCTGGCACGCTTTTGCCTGGGACGGCAAGCGCATGCTCGACCTGGGCGCCATGATCGGCCAGGGCGACAGCTACGCCACGGCGGTCAATGCGGCCGGACACGTGGTCGGCAGCGTCAACATCAACGGCTTTGAACCGATGACCTTTGTCTACAAGGAAGGCGTGATGACGGTGCGCCGCCGCGACGACGGCCTGTACCTGACCAACAAGATCACGGACGCCGGGCTGGTGGTGGGCGCCGTCTACACGGGGCATAAGTTCCAGGCCTTCGCCGTGCCGTCGCAAGCGTCGCCGGCGCCGCCGCGTCGCAACCCGCTGGACTGGTTCTTCATGACCGTCATCGTCGGCGCCAGCGGCGTGGCCCTGTACAAGCTGCAGCGCCATCACCGCGCCGGCCTGCAAGGCCAGCGTACGTATTTCATGTAAGCCAACGCTGCGGATGGACGAAAAAAAAGAGGCTTGCGCCTCTTTTTTTGTTGCTTGCCCTACGCTTAGTTTTGCGTCAGGAAGGTTTTCAGCTTGTCCGAACGCGAAGGCTGGCGCAGCTTGCTCATGGCTTTCGCCTCGATCTGGCGGATGCGCTCGCGCGTCACGTCGAACTGCTTGCCCACTTCTTCCAGCGTGTGGTCGTTCGACATTTCCACACCGTAACGCATGCGCAGCACTTTCGCTTCGCGCGGCGTCAACGAGTCCAGCACTTCCTTGATCACGTTGCGCATCGAGGCGTGCAGCGCGGCGTCCAGCGGCGCCAACGTCGTGTTGTCTTCGATGAAGTCGCCCAGTTGCGAATCGCCGTCTTCGCCCATCGGCGTTTCCATGGAAATCGGCTCTTTCGCGATCTTCATGATTTCGCGCACCTTGTTTTCCGGCATTTCCATCTTGACGGCCAGGGTCGCCAGGTCCGGCTCGCTGCCCGTTTCCTGCATGATCTGGCGCGAGATGCGGTTCATCTTGTTGATCGTTTCGATCATGTGCACCGGCACGCGGATGGTGCGGGCCATGTCGGCGATCGAACGCGTGATCGCCTGGCGTATCCACCAGGTGGCGTAGGTCGAGAACTTGTAGCCGCGGCGGTATTCGAACTTGTCGACGGCCTTCAGCAGACCGATGTTGCCTTCCTGGATCAGATCGAGGAATTGCAAGCCGCGGTTGATGTATTTCTTGGCGATCGAAATGACCAGACGCAAGTTGGCGACCGTCATTTCGCGTTTCGCGTGACGGGCACGCTTTTCGCCGGCAGCCATCTGCTTGTTGATCTTGCGCAAGTCAGCCAGCGGCAAGGCCACGCGCGCTTGCAGGTCGATCATCTTCTTTTGCAGTTCCTTGACGGCAGGCACGTTGCGGCTGAGGATGGCGCTGTACGGATACTTGCAATCGACTTCGCGGTCGACCCATTCCAGGTCGCATTCATTGCCTGGAAACACCTTGATGAAGTGGGCGCGCGGCATGCCGCATTTGTTCACGCACAGTTCCAGCACGGCGCGCTCGATGTGGCGCACTTCTTCCATCTGGCCGCGCAGGGTGTCGCACAGCTTTTCCACGACCTTGGCCGTGAAGCGGATGCCCAGCAATTCCTGCGAAATGGCTTCCTGCGCCTTGATGTAGGCTTTCGAGTTGTAACCCTCGGGCGCCTTGCGCATCTTGTCGTACTGCGTCGAAATGACGTTGAATTTCTCCAACGCATTCTTTTTCAGCTGCGCCAATTGTTCGCTGGAGAAACCGGCCGCGCCGCCATTGGCGTCGCCGTCTTCTTCCTCGGCGTCTTCTTCCTCTTCCTCGTCGTCACCGCTGGCGGCGGCAGGCGCGGCGGCAGCGGCTGGCGCCGGGGCATTGCTTTCGTTCAGATCGACAAAGCCGTCGACCACTTCATCGACCTTGATTTCGTCGCGCGCGATTTTTTGCGACAGCGCGACGATTTCGCCGATCGTGGTCGGGCAGGCGGAGATGGCCTGGATCATGTCTTTCAGGCCGCCTTCGATGCGCTTGGCGATCTCGATCTCGCCTTCGCGCGTCAGCAGCGCCACTGCGCCCATTTCACGCATGTACATGCGCACGGGGTCGGTGGTGCGGCCGAAGTCGGAGTCGACGGTCGACAGGGCGGTCGCGGCGGCCGCTTCCACTTCATCGTCGCTGGTGACGGTGGCGACGTTGTCAGTCAACAACAAGCTTTCCGCGTCAGGAGCGCGCTCGTAGACGGCGATGCCCATGTCGTTGAAGGTGGCGATGATGCCTTCGATCGCTTCCGGATCGATGATGTTTTCCGGCAATTGGTCATTGATCTCGGCATAGGTGAGGAAGCCGCGTTCCTTGCCCATGTTGATCAAGCCCGTGATCTGCTTGCGGCGGCGTTCCAGGTCCGCCGCCGATGCTTCCGGATCGCCCAATGCGTCCGCCAGGCCGCCCTTGGCCTTGCGGTCGCGCGCCTTCGACACGGCCTTCAGTTCGGCGCGCTCGACGGCGTTCAGTGCTGCCACTTCATCGTTTTCCGGCGTGAATTCGCTTGGTTTGCGGCCACGGCGGCCTGGCACCTTGACGGTTGGCAGGAAGTAATTCGAGGTATCGATGGCGGCCAGGGCATCGGCGTCCGTGGTCTTGCTGACCACTTGCGCACCGGTGATGATGGTCACGGGCGCCGCTTCCGGCTTGGCGCGCACGACTTTCGAACGGGCTGCCGTCACCACTTTGTTGGTGGCGGCGCTTTCGCTGACCTTGCGCGGCGCGGCCGGAGCCTTGGCGCCGGGGGCGATCTTCACGCTTGGCGTTTTCGCCGGTGCGGCGTCGGCCACCTCGGCCACTTCGGCAACAGCCTCTACGGCCGGCGCGCTGACGTCCGCTTCCGCAGCCGCATCGGCCGGTGGCACGGCGGCCAGGCGCGAGCGGCTTTTCTTCACCACGGTGACGACGGTCGGCGCCGTCGTGACGGTCGCTTCCGGATTCGCTTGCGCATTATCGATGAAGTAAGATAAAGTCGTTTTGGGTACGGCAAGTGGTGCCGCGGCTGGGCGTGGCGCCTTGGCGGACAACGTTAAAGTTTTTGGCGTATTCTTCATGAGATATCTCTTAATGCGAGACCAGATGGTGTCGGCGCGAAGTGAATGATTCCACCTAAGCCTGCGAAACCGGACTCGATGGAGCGTATTGTTGCGGCTGCCGTGTCAACGGCAGCGGCGCCTGTCTATCGGGACGTTCAAAGCCCGCGCATCCGTCATGCGGAGCGGCGGGGCCGAAGCCGGGTCAGATAAATAAGCGATGTACATTGCGGAATGAAAAAAAGCCCGTACCAGAACGGGCTTGAATCTATTGTTGTTCAGTGAAGACACAGCGGAGAGCAAGATTATGCACGAAGGCCAGTTATCTGGATAATTGATAAGCGGAATATCCCATATCAAAAATACTAATAGTGATGGCCTGTACCGCACTGCTCCTATCCCCTGCACACCTGAGCCAGACCGTCAAAAACAGGGTCCAGTCATCAGCGCAAGCCGACATTATACACATTTCCCGCATTTCGCGCTGTGCCCGCTGTAGCGCGAAGCCGTTTATCGCAGGTCAAGTTGCCAAAAAAGACAATGCACTTGCCTGTGGCGCGTGCTATGCTCCCCTTTTATAGCCCAACCAATGATGTCGATGACCAGCTCCACGCCAGACCAGCAAGCCACCACTCCTGACAC
Organism: Janthinobacterium sp. EB271-G4-3-2; assembly: GCF_020858035.1. Classification (NCBI taxonomy): domain Bacteria; kingdom Pseudomonadati; phylum Pseudomonadota; class Betaproteobacteria; order Burkholderiales; family Oxalobacteraceae; genus Janthinobacterium; species Janthinobacterium sp. EB271-G4-3-2. Next base: position 65,932 of record NZ_JACYMG010000009.1, read on the forward strand.
GCCAGTCGATGCAGCCCCAGCGGCGGCACCGGCCGCAGCGACCACGCCGGCGCCTGCCGGCCTGACCGCGCGCGCCCTGCTGAAGCAGTTCCAGGAGCAATTCCCGCCATTCCGCGATTGCCTGCCCTTGTCGATCGGTATCGACAAGCAGATCCTGGCGCGCCTGCCGGACCTGGACCGCAAGCTGATGCGCACGGCGCTGGGCATCCACACGGGTTCATTGCGCTACCTGCGCGTGATGGAAAAAGCCAAGGTACGCTACGACCTCGACGGCACCGCCGGCGCGGAAGTGACGCAAACCCACCGCGACCACGCCACGCAAGTCTTGCAGCAGCGCTTCAAGAAGGAAGCCGAGCGCAAGAAAGCCGAGCGCGACGCGGCCGCCGCCGAAGAAGCGAACCGTTTGCGCCTGGAAAAACTGAATCAGCTGACCGCGAAATTCTCGCGCAAAGGCTGATCCGGTTTCATGGACACAGCTGCCGCACCGCCACTCCCCCCGTATCAAGGCATCGCCCTCGAGCACGTCAAGCTGGTACGCACCAGCGATGATGCAAAAGCGGCCATGGCCGCCCTGCTGGCAGCGGATGCCATCGGCTTCGATACGGAATCGAAGCCGACGTTCGTCAAGGGCGAGTCGTCCACGGGACCGCATTTGATCCAGCTGGCCACCGACGACATCGCCTACCTGTTCCAGGTGGGCAGCACGCCGGCGCCGGCCCTGGCCGAACTCAAAGCCATCCTCGAATCGACCACCACCCTGAAGGTGGGTTTTGGCCTGTCCGACGACGTCAAGCGCCTGCGCAACAAGCTCGGTATCGCGCCAGCCCAGGTGCTCGACCTGTCCGTCGCCCTGCGCGGCGGCCAGCGCAACGACCTGGGCGCGAAGACGGCCGTGGCCAAGTTCTTCGGCCTGCACCTGCAGAAATCGAAAAAGATCTCCACCACCAACTGGGCCACGTCGCGCCTGACGGAAAAGCAGATCCTGTACGCGGCCGACGATGCACAAGTGGCCCTGCGCGTGTACCGCCGCTGGATCGCCGAAGGCGGTAAAGTGGCGCCGCAAAAAGCCCCGCGCGCCAGCACGCCGCCTGCCCCACCGCCCGCTCCCGCCTGAAACTGACGCCTTCCTGCAGCATGAACAAGAACAAGTCCATCGGCACCACGCTTGAGGCGATCGCCGCCGCCGAACAGGCGCTGGGGCGTTCGCTGCCCGCGTCCTACGTGCAATGGTTATTGGTAAACAATGGCCGCGCGCTGGGCGCCTTGAGCATATTTCCCGTCTACGACGCGGCCAATGCGCGCAAGACGTGGGAATCGATAGAACGCCATTACCGCACCGATTGGCAAGAGTGGCTCGAGAATACGGATGACGGCGATGCCGCATCCCTGCTGCCCTTTGCCCAGTTCGGCACGGGCGATTACTATTGTTTTGACTATGCGCAAACGGGGCCATCGGGCGAGCCGGTGGTCGTGCTGTGGTCGCACGAAACAGGGACTGCCACCACGGTGGCGCCCGACTTTGCGTCATTCCTGATACTGCCCGGCCGCCCGGGCTGACACCCGGCGGCCGGCGCAGCCTTATTTGACGAGACGCAAGGTCAGGGGATAGCGGTAAGTGATGCCATTACTGGCCTTGACGGCAGCAACGATCGAGCACACCAGATTGGCCAGCGCCACGATCCAGAACAGGAACAGGCCGATCAGCACGAACGACAGGATGAAGCAGGCGAAATACCAGATGATCAGGGTGATCTGGAAATTGAGCGCTTCGCGGGCGTTCTCGGCCGAGAATTTATCCGCATCATCTTTCTTGATCAAATAAATGATCAACGGCGCCACCCAGCTGGTGAACAGGCCGCCAACGTGGGACAGAATGGCGATCGTCGTATCTTGCGTACGACCCGCTTCCGGCTGCGTGTTATCCATTATCATTCCCATCATTAGTTATAGATACTTCAATATAACAGCAATATTTCCTTTTGGAATGAAACATTTGCTGACGCAAGGGCCTTTTTTCATGTGCCGCTTGCCGCCGCCTGCGCCAGCCGCCCCAGGGTGGCGATGGCCTCTTCCAGCTGCGGGCTCCACGGGTGGCCGTAATTGAGGCGAATGCAATGGCGAAACGCGCGCGTGGCGGAAAAAATGGGACCGGGCGCGATGCTGATGCCGGCCGCCAGCGCGCTACGGTGCAAGGCCAGCGCATCGATACGGGCAGGCATCTCCACCCAGACGAAATAGCCGCCCTGCGGCCGCGTCACCCGCGTGCCGGGCGGAAAATGCACGGCGATGGCTTGCAGCATGGTGTTTTGCCGCGCCGCCAGGGTCAGCCGCAGCTGGCGCAAATGGCGGTCGTAGCCGCCCTGCGCCAGGTAATCGGCCAGCGCCATCTGCAGCGGTATCGGCGCCGACAGGCTGGTCGTCAGTTTCAGGCGCTCGACCTGGCGCGCATAGCGGCCCGCCACGGCCCAGCCCAGGCGAAAGCCGGGCGCCAGGGTCTTGGAAAACGAACTGCAATGCATCACCAAGCCCGCGCTGTCGTGGCTTTTCGTCAGACCGGGGCGCTGCTTGCCGAAATACAGCTCGCCATACACGTCATCCTCGATCAGCGGCACGCCATGGCGCGCCAGCAGTTCGACCAGCGCGCGCTTCTTTTCCGGCGGCATCAGGCTGCCCAGGGGATTCTGGAAATTCGTCATCAGCCAGCACGCCTTGGGCTGGTGGCGCCGCAGCAATTCTTCCAGTGCCGCCAGGTCGACGCCATCGCGCGGGCTGGTGGCGATCTCTACTGCCTTGAGTTCCAGCCGCTCCAGCGCCTGCAGGCACGCGTAGAAGCTGGGCGACTCGATCAGCACCGTGTCGCCGGGCCGCGTGACGGCTTGCAGACACAGGTTCAGCGCTTCCAGCGCGCCATTCGTGATGACGATGTCGTCGCTGGAAACGGGCACGCCGTCGAGCTGGTAGCGCAGCGCGATCTGGCGGCGCAGCTCGGCATTGCCCAAGGACAAATCCGTGACGGTGCTCCACGGGTCGAGACGGCGCATGCTGGCCGACACGGCCCGCGCCAGCCGTTCCATGGGGAACAGATGCGGGCTGGGAAACGCCGAGCCGAACGGCACGATGTCGCGCGCGCCGACGGCGCCCAGCACTTCGAACACGAGGTCGCTGACGTCGACGGTGGTGCTGGCGGCCAGCGGATGGGAACTGTCCGGCTCGGGCGCCAGCGCGGCGCGCTGCGGCGCCACGTAATAGCCGGAGCGGGGGCGCGAGACGATCATGCCGCGCGCTTCGAGCAAATAATATGCCTGGAACACCGTCGACGGGCTGACGCCCCTGCGCGCATGCTGCTGGCGCACGGACGGTAACTTATCGCCAGGCAGCAACAGCTGCGCGCTGATCATGGCGGCGACTTCTTCCGCCAACTCCTCATATCGTTTCAACCCTGCTCCTCAAACTGATCCGTAGTTTTATTGCACAACTGATCCTGTCACAGTGACAGCGCCCGGTATATGCTAGGCTCATAAAAATTAACCGGGCAGCAACACCGGCACACCATATCGACCGACGAGACAGGCTATTTTCCCATGCAACTCTCCATGCTACTGCATTCCCCCCTCGTGCTGGTGCTGACCCTCGTGCTGCCCGGCATGGCGCTGGCCGCGCCAGCTGCCATCTCCGCCAGCCACGACAGCCTGGAGCAGCGCATCAAGGCGTGCACGTCCTGCCATGCGCAAGAGGAAAAGCACGACGCCTTCTTTCCCCGCATCGCCGGCAAGCCTGCCGGCTACCTGTACAACCAGCTGCTGAACTTTCGCGAGGGACGGCGCCAGTATCCGCTGATGAACTATATGGTCGAGCACTTGCCTGACGATTACCTGCGTGAAATTGCCGAGTATTTTGCGGCACAGCACCCTGCACCGCCGCCGGCCCAGCCCAGCGGCGCCGGCGCGGTCGCCCTGGCGCGGGGACAGCAACTGGTGCTGCGCGGTGACGCCGGCAAAAAAATTCCCGCCTGTATCGCCTGCCACGGCCAGCAGCTGGCCGGCGTGGCGCCCGCCATCCCCGGCTTGCTGGGCTTGCCGCGCGACTATATAAACGCCCAGCTGGGCGCCTGGAAGAACGGCATCCGCCGCGCCCACTCACCGGATTGCATGGCGCAAGTGGCGCAGCGCCTGTCCGACGCGGACGTGGGCGCCGTCTCGGCCTGGCTGGGTACGCAAGTGGCCAGCGCCGACGCGCGTCCCGCCGGCAGCATCACCGTGCCCTTGCCGCTGCATTGCGGCGGCGTGCCCGGTTCCAGCGCGCAGGTGGCGCCATGAAAAAATGGATGATCGCGCTTGCCGGCGTCGCCATCGTTGCGGCCGGCGCCAAATTCCTCCTGTGGCCGGCGGACGACATGGGACCGCCCGCCGTGGCCAGCACCCTGAGCCAGGATCAGCTGGTCGCGCGCGGCGCCTACCTGGCCAAGGCGGGCGACTGCATGGCTTGCCACACGACGCGCGGCGGCGTGCCCTACGCGGGCGGACGGGCCTTGCAGACGCCGTTCGGCAAGGTGCTCTCGCCCAACATCACGGCGGACAAGGAAACGGGCATCGGCAGCTGGACGGCCGACGATTTCTGGCGCGCCATCCACAACGGCAAGTCGAAAGACGGCCGGCTGCTGTATCCGGCCTTCCCCTACACCAGCTACACCAAGGTGCGGCGCGAAGACAGCGACGCCCTGTATGCGTATTTCCAGAGCGTGCCGCCGCACAAGCAGGCGAACGCGCCGCACGCGCTGCGCTTCCCCTACAACCAGCAGATCGCGCTGGCCGCCTGGCGCGCCCTGTATTTCAAACCGGGCGTGTACCAGCCGCTCACAAACAAAAGCATGGAATGGAACCGCGGCGCCTACCTGGTGCAAGGCCTGGGCCACTGCAGCGCCTGCCATAGCAGCCGCACCACCCTGGGTGGCAGCGACGACGGCCTGTCGGGCGGCCTGATCCCCGTGCTGGGCTGGTACGCGCCGTCGCTGACGTCGGATGCGGAGGCGGGTCTCGGCGACTGGGATACGGCGCATATCGTGGAATTGCTGCAAACGGGCGTGTCGCCGCGCGCCACCGTCTTCGGCCCCATGGCGGAAGTCGTGCGGCAAAGCTTGCAGCACATGAACACAGCCGACGTGCAGGCGATGGCCGTCTACCTGAAAAGCTTGCCCGGCCCCGCGCAGCCCGCACAACGGGCGCCGCGCGACACGTCGGAACAAGCCAGGCAGCAACTGGCGCTGGGCGCGAAACTGTATGAAGCGCAATGCGCGAGCTGCCACCAGGCCGACGGCAAGGGCGTGCCGCCCGGCTACCCGCCGCTGGCCGGCAACCGCGCGCTGACGACGCAGTCGGCCGTGAACGCCATCCGCCTCGTGCTCAACGGCGGCTTCGCGCCCGGCACCCGCGGCAACCCGCGTCCCTACGGCATGCCGCCGTTCGGCCCCGTCATGGATGACACGGAAGTGGCGGCCGTGGTCACGTATCTGCGGGCGTCGTGGGGCAATGATGCGCCGGCCGTGTCGGCGCTGGAAGTGAATAAATACCGCAGCGTGCCACTGGAATAATCGAGTAACGCAGCGGAAATCCGGGGTCAGTCCCTGCGGGATCGGAATGCCCCCCCCCCATTGGGGCGCACTCCCCCGCCGGGTCTGGCCCCGGCACTCATTTAACGGGTGAACTCGTAAAAAAACCGGCAAGCGCCGGTTTTTTCATCGCAAGCAGCAATCCTCAGCGGAACTTGCTCTTGTGCCCCGTCTTCAAGTCCAGCGCATAGCGCACGCCATTGTCCGTCAGCATGACTTCATCGGGCGGCTCTTCGCCGGCCAGGGCGCCGTCGATCAAAGGCAAGCCTTCGCCCTTGCGCATCAGGTCATCGCAGCGCTCGTACACATTCGCACAACCGGTGGATGCCATCAGCGATTGCACGATGGCCACTTTCCACGCGTCGACGCCGCCGGCGTTGAATTCGCAGATCAGATAGCCTTGTACGCCGCCAAACAGCTGCACCACCAGGCCCGGCAAGCCCTCGTCCTCGCCCTTGATCAGGGTCAGCAGCTGGTTTTCGCCCGCCTTCTTGATGGCCGGCAGTTTTTTCTCGATGGCGGCCTTGACCCTGCGCTTGATCAGCGCGTGGTCGACCGGTTCGTCTTCCTTGAAGCTCCAGATGCGCGCGCGGATCTGCGACTTCGAATTGTAGGCGGCGCGGGCGATGAATTGCTTCGAGGAGCTTTGCACGATGGCCGTCGAGCCGGGCTTCATTTTTTCCTGCGGCTTGCCTTCGACTTTTTCAATCGCGGATGCGTAAATCCACGATTGGCCCAGCAAGCTCTTTTCCTTGCCCTGTTTGATGGTGATGATCAGCATGTAATTCCAGTAGTGTGAGCGGCGCGTGCCGCTCGTCGTATGTCCCACCGACATCATACCTCATGCCATCCTGTCGCAGCCTCCTGCATTCCATGCCGCTGCCGGCGCAGTCTGTCGCAGGACGGTACGCAGACGCGGCCGGCTGGCATACCATGCTCTCATACCAATTCCAACAGGGAGCAAGAATGACACAGCCACTTTTCCACCGCCGCCACCGCCGTCACGCCAGCGCCGCGGCCGCCCTGCTGCTGGCCGCCTGCGCGCTGGCCATTCCGGCCGCACCGGCACTGGCGTCGCCGCTCGACTGGATTTCCGGCAACAGCATCCAAGGCAGCGGCAAGCTGCAAAAGCAGACGCGCGACGTGGGCAGCTTCCATGCCGTGGCGCTGAACGTGCCGGGCACGGTCGAACTGCGCATCGGCAACACGGACAGCGTCACGATCGAAGCGGACGACAATATCCTGCCGCTGATCGACACGGCCGTGGAAAACGGCACCCTGCGCATCCGCCCCGCCAAGCGCAACGCCAACTTCCGCCAGAGCAGCCTGACCATCGTCATCCAGGCGCGCCAGGTGGAGCGCGTCAGCGTGGGCGGCTCGGGCAACATCACGGCAACGGGCTTGCGCGCCGAGAACCTGCGCTTCGACGTGGGCGGTTCCGGTTCCATCCACGCGCGCGACCTCGACAGCCGCCAGGTTTCCATCGCCATCGGCGGCAGCGGCAGCTTCAAGGCCAGCGGCAAGACGGAGCAGCTGACGGCATCGATCGGCGGCTCCGGCAATATCGAGGCGGGCCGCCTGGCCGCGCGCGAGGTGCAGGTGAGCATCGGCGGTTCGGGCGAAGCCACCGTGTGGGCCAAGCAAGACTTGGCCATCAGCATCGGCGGTTCGGGCGAAGTAAGCTACTACGGCGATCCGCGCATCAGCCGCAGCATGCAGCGTTCGAGCAGCATCCGCCGCCTCGGCGCGGCACCGAACTAATCATTCACAAGGAAAAAAAGCCCGGATCGCTCCGGGCTTTTTGCATTTCCAACAGTCAAATCAGCGGGCCGGCTTGACCGGTTCGCGGTCGATCAGGACCGTGTTGACGCTGTCCGTCAGCCATATCTGGCCATCCTGGATCGTGCATTGCAGCTGCATCGTGCGCTGCGCCAGCTTGCTCATGTCTTGCGCCGCCTCGGAGGGCAGGTTGATCACGGTCAAGTTCTTCGCCCGTTCCAGCTTGTTGGCGATCTGCTTCCACCAGATGTGGCTCGTTGCGCCATAGCTGTAAACGATGACCTGTTCTGAACGGCCGCACGCCTTGAGGATGCGCTTTTCGTCGGGCTGGCCCACTTCGATCCACAGCTGGATGGCGCCCGTCAAGTCTTTCTGCCACAGGTCGGGCTCTTCCGTGTCGAACAGGCCCTTGGTGAACGTCAGCGCCTCGTCGGCATGGATGGCGAACGCCAGCAGGCGCACCATCATGCGCTCGTCCGTTTCGGACGGGTGGCGTGCCAGGGTCAGCGCGTGATCCTGGTAGTAATTGCGGTCCATGTCGGCGATCTGCAGATCGGCTTTGAAAATTGTTGCTTTGAGGGCCATCGTGTTTCTGTCTCGGTAAAGTGAATAGTGAAGTCGGTATCAGCGGAAAACCACCGTCTTGTCGCCATTTTTCAGGATGCGGTGCTCGACGAACCATTTCACGGCGCGCGCCAGCACCACGCACTCGACGTCGCGGCCGATGGCCGTCAGGGTTTCCGCATCCATCGCATGATCGACGCGCTCGACGTCCTGCTCGATGATCGGGCCTTCGTCCAGGTCGCCCGTGACGAAATGGGCCGTCGCGCCGATCAGCTTGACGCCGCGGTGATGCGCCTGCGCATATGGCTTGGCGCCCTTGAAGCTGGGCAGGAAGGAGTGGTGGATATTGATGGCGCGGCCATCGAGCGCCTGGCACAGGCCCGGCGACAGGATTTGCATGTAGCGCGCCAGCACCACCAGGTCGATCTTGTGCGTGTCCATCAGGTCGATGATCTTCGCTTCCTGCGCCAGCTTGGCCGCTTCCGGCGCGCCGGTGGCCAGCGGCAGGTGGTGGAAGGGAATATTGTAGCTGGCCGCCAGCTGGTAGAACTCCATGTGGTTCGACACGATGGCGGGAATTTCCACGTTCAGCAAGCCGCTCTTGTAGCGGAACAGCAAATCGTTCAGGCAATGGCCGATCTTCGACACCATCAGCATGACGCGCGGCTTGACGCGCGCATCGTGCAATTGGCCATGGAAGGCGCCGTTCAACTGCATGGCTTGCGACAAGTCGGCGAAGTCGCTGCGCAACTGGGCGTCGCTGACGGCGCCGTCTTCCAGCGCGAAATGCACGCGCATGAAGAACAGCTGGGATTCCTGGTCGCCGAATTGGGCGGAATCGAGGATGTTGCAGCCGTGTTCGGCCAGGAAGCCGGAGACGCGGTGCACGATGCCGCGCTGGTCCAGGCAGGACAGGGTCAGGATGTATTCGGGATGCGTCATGGTCGCGGAATCAGGTAAAAAGTAAGGCGATGCTCGGCTCAGCCACGCGCGCCGGCCATCGGCTGCGCTGCCGCGAGCCGGCTATTGTCGCACGGCCGGGCCTGTAAACATGCATTTTCCACACAAGCGGCATGGCTGCCGACTGCGGCGGCCTGATTGACGTTCATTTGATCTAGCACAAAGTCGCCGCGTTTTTCCACCTGCCAGCCCCCATTCTCGCGTCAAACCGGCATCAGGCGTGGAACCTGGCACGCCATTGGGCGTCTATCTCTTTGCTTGTTTCACCATACGTCGCACCCGGTGCACCGGGTGTTTCCCGGATCAGTTTTTCATTGAGGTAGAACATGTTCCCAAACAGTATTTCCCCCAGTCTCAGCCCCGCCCTGAAGTCCCATCTCGAGGCCCAGTGCAGTTTCGCCACGGAACTATCGCGCAAGATGTTCGATACGGTGCAGCAATTGAGCGAGCTGCATCTGCGGCTGGCGCAAGACCTGCTGCAGGAATGGAGCAACGCCAGCCAGCAACTGCTGTGCGCACGCGACACGGGCGAGTTCATGTCGATGGCCGCCGGCCAGTTGCAGCCAAGCGGCAACAAGCTGCGCCAGTACCAGCAGCAACTCGGCAATCTCGTCGCCAACGCCAATGTCGAAATGAACCGCACGGCAGAGAATCACCTGCCGGAAGCGCGCCGCACGGCTGTGGCCTTCGCTGACGAAGTGGTACGCAAGACGGCCGAAGAAACGGAAAAAGCCGCGCAACGCCAGCGTGAAATGATTGAAAAGATGCATGCCACGGGCCACCGCGACGGCGCGGGCAGCAGCCGCGATACCAGCAGGCAATCCGAGCAGGCGCATTGAGCGTCCGCATTGACCACTTGACCCCACTCGACAGCAAGGAGAGCGACATGGCTAGCAATCAAGGTAATGAACAGGGCAAAGGCGCTGGCAGCAGCCAGAAAACCAGCGAATCGGGCAGCGCCAAAGGCACGAGCAAACGCGGTTTCGCCGCCATGAATGAGGAGCAGCAACGCGAAATTGCCAGCAAGGGCGGCCAGGCAGCCCATCAAAAGGGCACGGCGCATGAATTCGATTCGGAAGAAGCACGCCGGGCCGGGCAGAAAGGCGGCGAAGCCGTCAGCCGCAACCGCGAACACATGGCGGAAATCGGCCGCAAAGGCGGCGAAAGCCGGCAATCGGCCCAGCGCGCCAATGAAAGCCGCAGCACGGCGGCGCGCAGCGGCGGCACTGGCCGGCAAGGCGGCAAGGACGAAGACGACAAGGGCTGACCGCGACTGGCGCGAATGGCCGGGCTGAGCGGCTTGGTCCGGCAGTGCGCGGCTTGACGCAGGAAGGCACGGGGCGGCTCTGGCGGCCCCGTGCAAGGGCTGGCGCAGCGCGGGGCGCGGCGGTATGGTACATTCTCGCCTTACCGACACCTCCGCGCCACGCCCCGCCCGTCCCCGCATGCAGCCATCCCTGAAATACCTGAGCGCCTATTCCGAACAAACGCAAGCGCAAGTGCAGCAACTGATCGCGCAAGACAAGCTGGGCGACGTCCTGTTAAAACGCTATCCGAACGCGCACGATGTGCGCAACGACAAGGCTTTATACCAGTACGTGCAGGATTTGAAGAATGAATTTCTGCGCAATGCCGAACCCATCAACAAAGTGGCGTTCGACAGCAAGATCCATGTGATCCAGCATGCGCTGGGCTTGCATACCTCGATCTCGCGCGTGCAGGGTGGCAAGCTCAAGGCCAAGCATGAAATCCGCGTGGCCACCATGTTCAAGGAAGTGCCGCTGGAATTCCTGCGCATGATTGCCGTGCACGAACTGGCGCACGTCAAGGAAAAGCAGCACGACAAGGCGTTCTACAAGCTGTGCACGTATATGGAACCGCAATATCACCAGTACGAATTCGACGTGCGCCTGTACCTGACCCAGCTCGACCTGTCAGGCCAGCGCCTGTGGTCATGAAGTCCTGGTCATGACATCCACGTAAAAATGCCGCCCGGCAGACAACTGGGCGGCATTTTTACTGATGCGCCGGCATGACCGGCGCCATGTTCAAGCTCAGGCGGCGTTCTTGCGGCGAAGCATGAAGCCCAGCAGGCCCAGACCGCCCAGCAGCATGCCGTAGGTGGCCGGTTCCGGCACGGCGCTGACAGTGGCGGCGATATTGTCGACCTGGAAGGTGTGCAAGGCGCCTTCCTTCCACGTTGCCGACAGCAGATTGCTGAAACCTGTAAACGTGTAATCGGCAAAGGTGTGGCCGCCACCGAGGGTGAAGGTCTGGCTCACCGTGCCGCCGCCTACCTGGTGGCCGACGAAGGTCACGTCAAAGGAACCGGGCAAGCTCACGAAGTCGGCCAGGCTGATCGAGCTCAGCGAGAAAGCGGCGCCATCGGCACGGCTCAGGGTGGTCGTCGACAGTGGGGTCGCGCCGAGACCGGCCGAGCCGGCATAGGCGAAGCTATCCTGATGCGCCGAGCTCAGCAGGCCGAGGAAGCTGCTGTCGAAGTTATAGCCGCCTTCGGAGTAGGAATTGAACACGGAACCGAAGTAGCCCGGTTGTTCCAGCGAATCGAAGCCGATGGTGGTGGTTTGTGCATGGGCACCGCCAGCGGCAGCGAGAATGGCAGCGACAGCGGTCGCTCGCAAGAGGGTCATAGGTTTCAAAATAGCATCCTTTCGAGATGAAGAAGTAGCGTGGTTGTGGCAACTTGAAACGGCTCGGCACCTTTTTTTGGGAGTCTGTACAACGCTCGCCGGTGTCCGATATTCCTAACTTTTGAACCCTGACAGTAGACCACAGCCATAATTAAAAATCATCTTCATTTTCAAAAAAACATGCCTTCAGAGCAATTTTATAGCCATATTTTTATTAATTAAGTCATTCAGCCCGATCAATTTTCCCGTGTAGAAATAAAAAAGCCATGCAGCACCGCATGGCTCTTTCAGGCGACAGGAAAAATAGTTGATCGGCGACGCCCGCACGGCCAGGCAAACATGGTCTTACGGCGCGCACTCCTTCAGGCGCTGCACCAGCGCAGCAGGGTCGGCGTCGGCATTGAGGAATGCCGCGTGCTGCGGGCGGATGAAACCCTGTTCCTTGCCGTTTTGCACGAAAGCGATCAAGCCATCGTAGAAACGGTCGACATTGAGCAAACCGATGGGCTTGGCGTGCAAGCCCAGCTGGGCCCACGTCAGCATCTCGAACAGTTCTTCCAGGGTGCCATAGCCGCCGGGCATGGCGATGAAGGCGTCGGACAGGCTGGCCATCATCGCCTTGCGCTCATGCATGTCCTTCACGATGAACTGGCGCGTCAAGCCCATGTGGCCCACTTCGCGCTCGACCAGCTGGGTGGGAATCACGCCTGTTACCTCGCCGCCCAGGCGCAGCACTTCATCGGCGATCACGCCCATCAGGCCCACCTTGCCGCCGCCATACACGAGCGAAATATTTTCCGCCACCAGCACGCGCGCCAGTTCGCGCGCCGCCACGGCATAGTCCGGCGAGACGCCCGCGTTGGCGCCACAGTACACACATAAAGCCTTGATCACAGTAATCCCTACCCTTTCAATTCATCGATCGCCGCCTCGACTTCGAGGCGTTCCTTGGCGTCCAATGCCACGCATTCGGCCGCCTTTTCATACAGGGCCAGCGCTTCCGCCAGCTTTTTCTTTCCGTCGAGCATGTTCAACGCGCGCGCATATTCGCTGTGCGCCAGCGCCGAATACGGCGTCAGGGCCAGCGCCGTCTTGAAGTGCTGGTAGCCGTCTTCCTTGTTGGCGCCGTAGGTCAGGCTGCCTATCATGGCGCCGACCTTGTCGATAATTTCCGTATGATAAATCCCAAACGCGATATGCGCTTCCGCATGCATGGGTGCCACAGTCATAGTGCGGTCCAGGCTGTTGCGCACGCGCGCGCCCATGCCCTGCGCCAGTGCCTTGACGACGGACGTACCCAGCGCATAGCGGCCCAGGCTGTAGGCATGCCAGTAGTAGCCGGCCGGATTGTCAGGCTGCTCGCTCTGCTGGCGCTCGCAGCGCTCGGCCACTTCCTCGTACATGTCGAGTTTCTGGCTATCGTTTCCTTCCAGGTGCGTGGCATAGATGCAGGTGGCCTTGTGCGCCACCGCATAGCCGGGCACACCGACGGCCAGGCCCAGCTTCACGGCGCGCTCGAAGTCGCCCGCATGGAAAGCCAGCCAGGCTTGCAGCAGCGCAGGGTGCGTGGGAAACGGTTCCACATCGCCCGCATGCAGACGCGGCCAAGCCGCTTCCAGGGTTTGCGGCGTGTAGACATATGCTTCGTCCGGATAGGGGAATTGTTTCCAAGCCATAGCTCTCTCCTGTAATTGACGACGTGGCGCCAGCAGCCGCGTCAGTCGTTCTTGAGTTTGGTCACATACTCTTCCGACAGTTTGCGAAACAGCAAATGCGTTTCATTGCGCAAATACGGCCCGATCAGGGACAGCACCTGGTAGCAGCCGCGCGCCAGCGCATCGGACATCGATTGCTGCTCGCTGTACTTGCGCGGGTTGCGCACGTACTCGTACGACAGCCAGTAGGTGGCGACGACCACCATATTCGTCGCCATGGCAGCGACTTCCATGTCCGACGCTTCAAGCGACTGTTCGCTGCGCAAGTCTTCGCACAGCTGGGTGGCCACCTTGATCTTGTGCGCCAGGATCAGTTTGAAGTGCAGTTCCAGCTTGCGGTTGCGCGACAGTAAATCGTTGAGGTCGCGATAGAAAAAGCGGTAGCGCCAAATCAGCTCGAACATCAGGTGCAGGTACAGCCAGACGTCCTCGATATTCGAGCGTCGCCCGTCGGGCACGGTCAGGATGCGTTCGATTTCCGCCTCGAACTGGACGAAGATCGAGTTGACGATGTCGTCCTTGTTACGGAAGTGGTAATACAGGTTTCCCGGCGAAATGTTCATCTCTTCCGCAATCACGGTCGTCGTGATATTCGGCTCACCAAACTCATTGAACAGGCGCAGCGACAACTCCAGGATGCGTTCGCGGGTACGGCGTGGTGCTTTTTGTAGCATGGCGGGCAATCTCTCTGTGTTCTGCCTCAAGCATACCACCTAAGATAGTCGTAATGAAACACCGCGCCCCACGGCGGCGGCGAAAAGCGCGGGCAAAAAAAAGCCTGCGCGAGCAGGCTGGAGGAATGCGGCGCCAGCTCAGGCGGCCGGCGCTTTTTTCTTCGCCGCCGGCCTCGCGGCGGGTTTGCTCACCGCTTTGCTCGCGGGCTTGACCGGCGCCTTGGCGGCAGCCGCTTTCGGTGCGGTTTTTGGTACGGCTTTCGATGCGACTTTCGGCGCCGCCTTCACGGCAGGCTTGGCCGCCACCTTCGGCTTGGGCGCCGGCGCGGCCTTGGCCGACAGCGCCGCCACTTGCCGGCTCAAGGCATCGATCTGCGCGTGCAGCGCGGCGATGTCCTGCCGCGTGGGCACGCCGATGGTGGCCAGCGCGCGCGCGACGCGCTCTTCGAACACTTGTTCCAGCTTGTCCCAGGAGCCGCTGGCCTGCTTGCCCACGCCATCGGCCAGTTTGCCGACGCTGCCGCTGACGTCGGCCACCTTGTCTTCGGCCCGTTTCTGGAATTCCGTGCCTTCCTTCACCAGCCTGGAAAACACGCGTCCGCCCTCTTCCTGCGCCTTCGCAAAAGCGCCGAGGCCCGCTTGCCATATCTGCTGCGCCGACGAGCGCACGGCGCTCGCCAATTCCGTGTCTTCCGTCAGCTCCTTCAATTTCTTCGCCATCGCCAGCTCCCGTCATGTGAAAGGCCATGCCACTTCATGGATGCGTTTTATTCTAGAGAGCAAAACTAGAGACGGGAGTCTAATTCGATGGAAAGCTGCTGCGCAAGGTGCGCCAGCGCACGCGGCGGCCAATTACCCGCTGCGGAAAATCCTCAGGCCGCCGCTTTCACCTGGCCATGCAGCAGCTTGTGCAGGCGGAAGCCTTCGCGGATATTCTCGCGCAGCACGGCGCCTTTCCACGGCTTGGTATAGAAGCGGTCGACGGCGCCGCGGTTGATGGCCGCCATGATGGGCGTCAGGTCGGCAAAGGCCGACAGCATGATGCGGAAGGTGTCGGGACACAGGTGCTTGACCCGCTCCATGAATTCGGTGCCGCTCATGAGCGGCATGCACTGGTCGCACAGGATCACCTGTACCTTGTGGCGCGCCAGGATGTCGAAGCCCTCGGCGGCCGTCTGCGCCGTCAGGATGCGGTAGCCGTCCTGCGCCAGGAAGTCGCTGAGCACGTCGAGCATGAAGACATCGTCGTCGACGATCAGCAAGGTTTGCTGCTCTTCGCTGCCAGCATCCTGCGGCGCCTGCAGCAGCTTGCCGCCCATCAGCATCTGTTCGAATTCTTCCTGCGGCACGGGGCGGCTGAAATAATAGCCCTGCATCTCGTCGCAGCCATGGCGCCGCAGGTAGGCCAGCTGCGCATCGTTTTCCACGCCTTCTGCGATCACGTCCAGCTTCATGCTGTGGGCCATGCTGATGATGGCCAGCACGATGGCCGCGTCGTCCGGATTGCTCGTCACTTCGCGCACGAAGGCGATGTCGATCTTCAGCTTGTCGATGGGGAAGCGCTTCAGATAGGCCAGGCTGGAATAGCCGGTGCCGAAATCGTCGATGGAAATCTGGATGCCCAGCGCCTTCAGGTTGCGCAGCACGGCGATGGTTTCCTCGGCATTCGACATCAGCGAGCTTTCCGTCAGCTCCAGCTCCAGCAGGTCGGGCGCGATATCGTGCTTGCGGATCGCCTTAAGCACCTCTTCCTCCAGGCCGCCGACGAAAAACTGGATGCCAGACACATTCACCGACAGGTGCACGGGGCCGATGCTGCTGGCGCCCCACTCGCTGATCTTCTTGCAGGCCTCGTCGAGCACCCAGTTACCGACGCGCACGATGAGACCCGTTTCTTCCAGCAGGGGGATGAACAGGGCCGGCGAAACCATGCCGTGGCCGGGACGGCGCCAGCGTATCAGCGCCTCGGCGCCGCTGATGCGTCCCGAGATGATATTCACCTTGGGCTGGAAGAACAGCACGAATTCCTCGTTGTCGATGGCACGCCGCAGGGCATTTTCCATGTCCAGCCGCGCCATCGACTGCGCGTTCATTTCCGCCGTGAAGAAGCGGAAGGCATCGCGGCCCGCCTCCTTGGCACGGTACATGGCCGTGTCGGCATATTGAATCAGGGTGTCCGCATCGGCCGCATCCTCGGGGAACACGGATATGCCGATGCTGACCGTCACCGTCACCTCGTGGCCCTGCAAGTCAAAGGGCTTGCGCATCGCCTCGCGGATCTTGTCGACAACGCCGACGGCATGCTGCGCGCCTTCGGGCAGCAGCAGGATGGTGGCAAATTCATCGCCGCCAAAGCGGCCAATGGTGTCGCGCACGCGCAGGCAATCGACGAGGCGGCTGGAAAACTGGCGCAGCAGGTCGTCGCCGATGGTGTGGCCCAGGGTATCGTTGATATTCTTGAAGCGGTCGACATCCATGAACAGCACGGCCACGGCCCACTGGTGCTCGGCGGCCTGGGCCAGCGAATGGGTCAGCGAGGCGTAGAACTGGCTGCGGTTCGGCAAACCCGTCAAGGTATCGAAATGGGCCAGTTTCATCAGGCGCTGTTCGGCATCCTTGCGCTCCGTGATGTCGCGCGCCACGGCCACCAGGATCCAGCTCTGCCCCGAGCGCAAAGTGCGCCGCTGCACTTCCACCGACAGGGGCGAGCCGTCCTTGCGCTGCAGCTGCAATTCCGTCATCGGGCCGCCCTGGTCGCCGGCCAGCAGCTTGTTGTACAGCTCTTCCAGCTGGGATTCGCCCTCGTGCGCGCGGCCCGGCCCCACGCGCAGGAAATCCTCGCGCTCGAAACCGAGCATGCGGCAAGCCGTCTGGTTGACGTCGACGAAGCACATGCCGGCGCGGTCGACGAGGAAAATCGCGTCGGCCGTGGCGTCCATCGCCAGACGGAAGCGGCGCAAGTCTTCATCGAGGCGGATGCGCGCCGCCATGTCCAGGGTCAGCTGCTCGTGGTGGCGCTTGATTTCGTCGTACAGCAGCAGGTTGTCGTAAGCGACGGCGATCTGCGCCGCCACTGTGGCGGCGACCCGTTCGTCGACTTCGGAAAATTCATTCGCCCCCAGCTTGTCGACCAGGTACAGCCAGCCGTGGCTGCGCTCGCGCGACGCGATAGCCACGCCCAGGAAGGAGTGGACGGGCGGGTGCGTGTCGGGCAGGCCCAGCGCGCCGGGATCGCCCTTCAAGCCATTGACCCGGTAAGGCTGGCGCTGTTCCAGCAAGCGGTTCAAAATGCCCGTGCGCGGCGTGCTGGCGATGCGGTCGAGGTTTTTCTCGGCGCCGCACGAGGAAAAATAGCTGAGCTTTTCGGCGCCCTCTTCCAGCACGCCGATGCAGGCGTACTTGGAGACGCAGATATTCTGCGCCACCTTGCAGCCCGCCTCGATCAGGGCGCGCGGATCGCGTTCGGCGCCCAGCTCGATGCCCAGTTCGATCAGGGCCGTCAGGCGCAGGCTCACCGCCTGCAGGCTCGACAGCGAGCGCGACAAGCGCTCCGTCATGATGCCCAGGTCTTCGGGGAGCGCGGCTTGGCCCTCGCGCTGGCTGGCCAGCTGCGAAATCTGCTGGCTGCTCGATTCGAGTTCGTCGAGGTAGCCGCTGACCTGGTGCTCGATGCCGGCCAGCTGGCCCGTGCCAGGAAGCGCCGTACCGCCGCCCGGACCCGGCGCCGCAGGCACCTGGGCCGCCGCCGGCATCAGTCCCAGCGCCTCGTTGACGGTGCGCACGATGACTTCGGGATCGGACGGCTTGGGCAAGACCCAGCGCACGCCGCACGCCTGCGCGAGCAGGATCGCTTCCTGCTCGCGGTAGGTGGCCGTATAAAAGATGATGGGCACGTCGGCCAGCGCGGGATCGGCATGCACGCGCGTGACGAATTCGTAGCCGTCCATGTTCGGCATGAGAATGTCGGAGATGATCAGGTTGGGCCGCTCGGTGCGCAGTATTTCCAGCGCGTCGGCGCCGTTGGCCGCCTCCAGCAGGCGGTGGCCGCCGTAGCCGAGAAGTGCGGTCAGGAACTCGCGGTTCAGCACATGATCATCGACGATCAGGATGGTGGCTATGTCGTTTTTAACTGGCGTCGACGGCGCCCCGGGTAAAAAAGACTCCAGCTCCGCGACGAACAGGTCGGGCTCGATCGGTTTGCCGATGTAGCCATTGAAGCCCGCTTCGAGCAGGCGTTCGCGGTCGCCCACCATGGCCAGCGCCGTCACGGCCAGCGCCGGGATCTTGCGCAGCTGCGGGTCTTTCTTCAGCTCCGCCACCACGCCATAGCCATCGAGCTTGGGCAAGTGCACGTCGCAAATGATCAAGTC
Source organism: Janthinobacterium sp. EB271-G4-3-2 (assembly GCF_020858035.1). NCBI lineage: Bacteria > Pseudomonadati > Pseudomonadota > Betaproteobacteria > Burkholderiales > Oxalobacteraceae > Janthinobacterium > Janthinobacterium sp. EB271-G4-3-2. The sequence goes on from NZ_JACYMG010000009.1 coordinate 84,250, forward strand.
CGGCAACTCGCTGCGCGCCATGCGCACGCCCTCTTCGCCGTCATAGGCGGCCAGCGGCGTGTACCCGAAGGCACGCAGCAAGTACACCATCAATTCCATATTGGTGGCGTTATCTTCGATAATCAGGATACGTGCGGACAATTAGCGCCCCCAATAAAAACGGCATGGACTCATTTTTCCGCATGCGCGGGCTACATAACAATCGTATAACATCTTGCCATAGATTCAGAGAAATTTCTGGCCGACGTACGCCTGCAGAACGGCTCAAGCGGCCTCATGAACAAATTTCCTTCAGCTATCTTCTGACGTTAGCTTAATACAGTACGCCAGCGGAAAACAGCACTTTCTGCCCTGTGCGTTGTTAAACATGGGCAACAGCAGAGACAAAAGAGACAGTCTTGCCATGCAGACAAAACACAACAGGACTCAGGCGAAATGGGGAGCGGAGGGAGGTTGCACGACTTCGCTCTTGATAGTGATTTCCGCCAGCAGCTGGCGCAGCACGCGCGCGTCGCTGGCCAGCGCCACGTGGCCGATGCCGCCGAAAGCGAGATTGCGCGCGCCCGGCAGGTGCGCGGACGCTTGCGGCGCGACGATATTGTCGTGATGCGAATAGATCGACGTGATCAGCGCGCGCAGCTCCGGCGTCTCGCTGGCGGCCAGCTGCGCCAGCCAGCCGCTGGGCGCGCCATCGACGCGGCTCATCTGGCGCGCATTCGCACCCGCCGCCAGGTTGGCCAGCACCGTGCCGTGGTGCGGCGTGCCGATGGTGACGATGCGCGCCACGCGGGCCGCGCCATGGCGGCGCAGCCACGCGCGCGCCACCAGGCCGCCCATGCTGTGGGCGACGAGAATCACGCGGTCGCTACCCGTGCGGGCGCACAGCTCGGTGATGGCCAGTTCCACCTGCGGCACGAACTGCTCGATGTCGGCGTTGATCGGTTCCAGGTCGACGCCGTCGTGCACGATGCCGGCCCGCGCCAGCTGCCGGCTCAGCTTTGTCCAATAGCCGCGGTTGCACACATAACCGTGCACCAGCAGCACCGGCAGGCCCTGGCCAGGCGTGATGCAATCGGCAGCATGCAGACGCGGACGCAGCATGTCCCACGACGAGGTCCACAGGGTGGCGCGCAATTCGCCGAAAAACAGGCGCGCCGCGCCCATGGCGCCCAGCTGGTATTCAGGCGGCACGGGACTGCCCAGGCGCCGGCTCTCCCGGAAATTGCGCACGACGATCAGCGCGCGCACGGCCAGCAGCATGAAGCCCGCCAGCAGCACGGCCATGGCCGGCGAGGCGACGCCCCACGCCTGCATGGCCAGGTACGCCAGCCCCAGCACGGCCAGCACCTGCAGCAGCATCAGCCATTTGAGGATGCGCGCGATCATGCGGTCGCCGCAGCAGAGGCGGGAACGGGAACGGGCGCGGGTTTGCCCGTCAGCGCTTGCGCCAGGCCGCTGGCCAGGCGCGCGGCCAGCGCATAGATCGTCAGTTGGGGATTGGCGCCTATCGAGGTGGGAAACAGCGAGCCGTCGTGCACGGACAGGTTGCGCACGCCGTGATAGCGGCCGTCGGCCCCCGTCACGCCCAAACGCGCATCGTCCGACATCGCGCAGCCGCCCATCACGTGGGCCGACACCACGCGCGCCAGCAGCGCCTTCATCGGCAAATCGCCGATGGCCTGCTTCGCCTGCGCCCAGCTCGTGTAGTGGCTGGCCATCTCGTGCACGGGATAGACGCTCCTGGCGCCCGCCGCGAACTGGATTTCCGCCATCGACAGCAGCGCGCGCCGCACGCCATCCCAGAGAAAAGGCGTGAGCGGATAGTCGAGCACGGGCGCGCCGAAACTGTCGATCGAGACGCTGCCGCCCGCCGCATCATGGTGAAAGCCGTCGCGCAGCAGCGCCAGCAAGGCGTGTGCATGGGGAAATTCGCGCATGGTGCGCGCATGCTCGTCGCCGAAGCCGCCCATGGTGGTGGCCATCAGCAACGGGTGCAAAGGCGGCGCTTCGAGCTTGTAGCCGATGGGGCCGTCGATGGGCGCCGTGTGCAGGAAATGGTCGGAATAAATCGTCTGCGGCGCGCCCGCATAGGCGTCGACCCTCTGCTTGAACAGGCCCGCCGAGACCACGGTCGGATGCAAAAAGGTGCGCCGGCCCAGCAAGCCGTGCGGGTCGGGCGCCTGCGAGCGCAGCAGCAGCGCCGGCGAGTTGATGGCGCCGCCGGCCAGCACAAAGTGTTTGGCGCGCAGCGTCAGGCGCACGCCCGTCGGCACCTGCCCGGCCGCGTCCAGCGCCGTCACCTGCAGGCTGTCGATGCGCTCGCCCTTGAAAGTAAAGCGCTCGGCGCGCGCATGCACGAGCAGGCCCGCGCCCAGCGCCAGCGCCGACGGGATCGTCGTCACCAGCATCGACTGCTTGGCGTTGGTCGGGCAGCCCATGCCGCAGTAGCCGAGGTTCCAGCAGCCGTTCACATTGCGCCGGATGGCGGCAGTGGGGATGCCCAGCGCCGCGGCGCCACGCCGCAGCAGATCGTTGTTTTCGTTGGGCGGCGCGGCCCAGTCGCTCACGTGCAGGCGCTTTTCCATCATGGCGAACCACGGCGCCATGGCATCGACGCCATAGCCGGACAAGCCAAAGTGCTTGCGCCAGTATTCGAGGGTGCCGGGCGGCGTGCGAAAGCTCGAGGTCCAGTTGACGGTGGTCGAACCGCCGACCGTGCGCCCCTGCAAAATGTTGATGGCCTTGTCGCGCGTCTTGCGCGCGGCCGACTCCTGGTACAGCGCGGGATAAGCGTCCGCTTCGCGCATCTTGAAGTCTTGCGAGGACTTCAAGCCGCCCTCTTCGACGATCAAGACCTTCAAACCGGCCAGCTCGAGGATTTCCGCCGTCACGCCGCCGCCGGCGCCGCTGCCGATGACGACGACGTCCGCCTCGAAGCCGCGGTCGGCGCTCAATGTGCTGGCGTCGGTGACGTTCCAGCCGCTGGCCACGCCGATGGCGATGGGATCAAGAATGGGAGATGTGCTCATGGATGCCTTATGCGCTCAGTTCGGGCAGCGGTCCCGGATAGCCGATGGCGGCCCAGTGGGCGGCATCGGCATACCAGGCGCCGAGGATCAGGTCATGCAGGGCCAGATAGGCCGTCTGCAAGGTGGCCAGGCGGTGCGTGCGCCACGACTGCAAAAAGGCGGCCACCTGGGCCGGGTCGGCGTCAAGCCAGCCGCCATGCACGCCGGCGACGAAGCGCCGCGCGGGCGCCAGCGCCAGCAAGCCAAACAAATCCCGCACTTCCTGCTGCGCCGCCAGGGGCAAGCCGCGGATGGCCGTGTCCACGCCGGCGATGGCGCCATCGAGCGCCGTGGCCCGCGCGGTCGCGTCCCGAGTCAGTGCGCTGCCCAGCATGGCCGGCACGATGGCCGCCAGCGCCGCACGCGCTTCGCCATCGAGCACGAAGCGGCCCGGCGGCGCCGGCCCGCGCACCAGCCGGTAGGCGGCGCCGCCAGCGGCCAGCGCACCGGCGCCGAGCACGCCCAGTTTCAGAAACGATCTGCGTCGCATCCCCATGTCTCCCTTGTTTTGTACGGCCTTTTGCAGGCCAGTGTACGCCAAAGGCAGCGGGCGTTTGAACGCAAAAACTAGAGCGACCCGTCTAGTTTTTGCGCGGCGGGAACCATAGCAGCAACATGGCCAGCAGCGCCGCCAGCGCCCCGCCGATGGCGATGCCGGGCAAGCCAAAGGCGACGATCAGCGCGCCGCCCAGCGCGCCACCGGCCGCCGTGCCCGCATTGAAGGCGGCGATATTCAGGCCCGCCGCCACCGCATCGCTGCCCGGGCAATGCTGCTGCGCCAGGCGCAGCAGCCGCATGGTCGACAGGGTCACGAGGGCGAAGAACAGCAAGCCCAGGGTGCCGCACAGGGCCAGCATGGCAAAGGGATGCGTGCGCAGCGCATAAAAGCCCAGCAGGTTGAGCGCCAGCGCGGCCAGGGCCAGCACGGTGGCGCGCAGGGCGTGGGGGCGGTCCGCGCACCAGCCGCCCAGCAGGTTGCCGCCGATCGCGCACACACCAAAGCACAGCATGGCGGCACTGAGCCAGCCCGCATCGAGCCCGCCCAGCTGCAGCAGGAACGGCGAGACATACGTGAAAAAGCTGAAGGTGGCCACGCTGATCAGCGCCGCCACCCCGGCCGCCAGCAGCAGGGGCGGCTGCAGGATGGCGCGCAGGCTGGCCAGGGCCGAGACGGCAGCGGTTTCCTGGCGCGCGGCCGGCATGGCGCAGCGCAAGCCGGCGCCGCCGCACAGGGCCAGCACGCCAATGGCCGCAAATACCCAGCGCCACGACGAGACGGCGCCCAGCCACGTCCCCAGCGGCACGCCGCCCGCCAGCGCCAGGGTCAGGCCCAGCCAGACGATGGACAGCGCCCGTCCCGCGCGGGACGGGTCGACCAGGCTGGTGGCCGCGTGCGAGGCGACGGCCATGAACACGCCATGCGCGAGGCCCACGGCAAAGCGCACACCGAGCAGCGCGCCCAGCGCCGGCGCGGCCGCCATGGCTACGCTGCCGGCCGCCAGCACGGCCATCGTCGCTGCGAGCACCTGGCGCACGGGCCGGCGCGCCAGCAGGGCCGTCAGCACAGGCGCGCCGATGGCCGCCCCCAGCGCATACGCGGCGATGGCGCCGCCGGCCGCCGCCACGCTGGCGTGCAAGTCGCGCGCCATGGGCGACAGCAAGCCGGCGGCGATGAATTCGCACAAGCCGAAGGCAAAGCTGCACAGCGACAGCCAATAAATGGAAGCAGGTAGCGCGCGGCTGCGCGGCGTAACGTTGGACATGGCATCCCCGACAATCAAAACGCCATGCTGGCCCCTGCGTCATCATCTGTAAAATATCTTATTTGTCTTGAAACGAGACCTTGAACGTCTTATTGAGCGGCGAACAGCCGCAGCTGCGCCAGCAGCCGCTCGCGCACGGCGGACGTGCGCCGCGGGTCCCACGCCATGTACAGGTCGAGCTGGCGCAAGGCCTCGGGCGCGCTGCTTGCCAGCGGCAGCATGACCACGCCCGCTGGCTTGCACGCCGCCAGGCTGGCCGGCAGCAGGGCCACGCCAAAACCGGCCGCCACCAGACCCAGCACCGTTTGCAATCGGCGCGCCTGCTGCACCACGCGCGGCACGAAACCCGCATGCAGGCACAGGCTGGCCAGCTGGTCGTGGAAACCCTGGCCCAAGTCGCGCGGCGAAGCGACGAAATCGTCGCCGGCCAGGTCCGCCAGATCCACCCTCGCCTGGCCCGCGCAGCGGTGGTGCAAGGGCAGCGCGATCACGATGTCTTCGCCCGACAGGCGCTCGAAGCGCAAGCCCGGCGTGCTGCGCCCGGGAGCGCGCAGCAGCGCGATATCGGCCTCGCCCCGCTCCAGCCACTCGACCTGCTGCTGCGTCGACGCTTCGCGCAAGGTGAACTGCACGGCGGGCGAGGCGGCGCGAAACGCGCGCATGGCATCGAGCACGTGGGCGTAGGGTGTGATATGGATGAAACTGAGGCGCAAGTGCCCTTCGATACCCTGCGCCACGCGGCGCGTCGCGGCCACGCCCTCTTCCAGGCTGGCCAGCACCTGGCGCGCCGTGGCCAGGAAAGCATCCCCGGCCGGCGTCAGGCTGACCTTGCGGTTCGTGCGTTCGAATACGGGGTAGCCGAGCAGCTCTTCCAGCCGCAGTATCGCCTGCGACAGGGGCGGCTGCGCCATGTGCAGCCGTTCGGCCGCGCGGCGAAAGTTCAGCTCCTCGGCGACGGCAATGAACTGGCGCAGCAGCCGGGTCTCTATCATGGGCCTTTTTTGGCTACCGCCAGGATATGGCGCGCGATGCCGCGCAGGATATTGACTTCTTCCGTTTCCAGTCCCGTGCGCGAAAACAGGCGTTTCAAACGGGGCATGAGCTTTTTCGGGTTGTCGGCGTCGAGGAAATCGATGGCGACCAGCGCCTGTTCCAGATGCGCATACATGCCGTCGACCTGCGCCAGGCTGGCCGCGTCGCCATGGAAACCGACGGGGCTGGCCATTTGCCCATCACCGAGCGCCGCCACGCGGCACTCATAGGCGACGACCTGCGCCGCCTGCGACAGGTTCAGCGAGGAATACTCGGGATTGGCGGGGATGTTGATCAGCACATTGCACTGCTCGACGATCTCGTTGGGCAAGCCGAAACGCTCGTTGCCGAAGATGACGGCCGCGTGCAAGTCTGCGCCGGCCGCCAGCTGGGCCGCGATGGCGCGCGGGGCCGTGACGGGCGGCGAGAATTCGCGCAGACGGGCCGACACGGCCGCCGCGTAATTGCAGCCTTCGAGCGCCTCGGCGATCGAGCCGACGATGCGCGCGCCGGACAAAATATCCTGCGCGCCGCTGGCGAAGGCCACCGCTTCCGCATCCGTCAAGGCATCGGGAAAACGGGGGTTGACCAGCACCAGATCGGAAAAACCCATCGTTTTCATGGCGCGCGCGACGGCGCCAATGTTGCCAGGACGACTAGTTTCGACAAGAATAAATCGCAGGCGTTTGAAAAGAGACGTGTTGATTTCGGGCAGATTCATTTAAAATAGCGCTATTGCGCGGTATCGATACAGGAAATTTCGGGAAACGGAGTCACAAAACGCTGACGCCAGGCCGGGATTTTAACCACTTCGGCACCGCTCCGCTCTTTAATTCATTCTTGCACTCTATCGTACCGGCGCCGCAAGGCGGCCATGGGCGGTCGCGTGCTTTTAACGGAAGCTCACATGCACCCAATGCTCAATACGGCGATCAAAGCCGCCCGCCGCGGCGCCGCCGTCATCAATCGCGCCTCTTTCGACCTCGACCGCGTCGTCGTCACGGAAAAACAACATAACGATTTCGTCACCGACGTCGACCAGGCGGCCGAACAAGCCATCATCGAGGTGCTGTCCAAAGCCTACCCGGACCACGCGTTCCTGGCTGAGGAATCGGGAGCTTCCGCCAACTCGCACGACGAGAATGAATACCAGTGGATCATCGACCCGATCGATGGCACCACCAACTTCATCCACGGTTTCCCGCAATACTGCATCTCGATCGCCCTCGCGCATCGCGGCGTCGTCACGCAAGCCGTCATCTACGACCCGGTCCGCAACGACCTGTTCACGGCCACCAAGGGCGCCGGCGCCTACCTGAACGAAAAACGCATCCGCGTCACCAAGCTCGACCGCATTTCGAACGCCATGCTGGGCACCGGCCACGGCGCCGGCCCGCGCGCGCTCGACGAATACCTGAAGATGTACCAGATCATGGCCGAACGCAGCCAGGGCGTGCGCAGTGCCGGCTCGGCCGCGCTGGACCTGGCCAACGTCGCTTGCGGCCGCCTGGACGGCTTCTACGAAAAAGGCTTGAAGCCCTGGGATATCGCCGCCGGCGCCCTGATGATCACGGAATCGGGCGGCATCGTCGGTGAATTTTCCGGCGAATCGGACTACCTGTACAAGGGCGACGTCATCGCCGCCAGCCCGAAGATCTTCGGCCAGATGATCCCCCTGCTGGCGCCATTCGCCTGATCGCCAGGCAAGGGCTGATGTAAAAAAGCTGCCGGAGGAAACTCCGGCAGCTTTTTTTTGCCTCCGGCCGGCCCTCAGCCGCCCCGCATGGCCGGCAGCAGCACGCGGTAAATCTGCAGGAACGCCGGTCCCATCAGCACGACCATCAGCGATGGAAAAATGAAAAAGATCAGCGGAAACAGCAGCTTGAGGGCGATCCTGGCCGCCGTTTCTTCGGCGCGCTGGCGCCGCTTGGTGCGCAGCTGGTCGGACTGCACGCGCAGCGACGCGGCGATGCTGGTGCCGAAGCGCTCGGCCTGGATCAGCAAGGTCACCAGCGCATCAACGTCGTCCACGCCGGTGCGCAGGGCCAGATTGCGCAAGGCCTTGTCCTTGGCGCTGCCGGCGCGCAGTTCCAGCGTCACCAGTTGCAGCTCTTCGGCCAGGATCGCACTTTTCAAGCCGATTTCCTGCGCCACGCGCGCCAGCGCCGCATCCATCGCCAGCCCCGCTTCGACGCACACCGTCATCAGGTCCAGCGCATCGGGAAAGGTCTCGAACACTTCGCGCTGGCGCTGCTTCAGGCAATGCGACAGCCAGACATTGGGCAGGTAATAGCCGAGGGCGCCCGCCGCGACCAGCCACAACAGCATATTCTGCCCGCCGTGGCGCAGCAGGAAATACGCCAGCAGCGGCAAGCCCACGAACAAGGCCGTCTTGGCCGCGTAAAACAGCGCGGGCGCGGCCTGGCTGCGCCAGCCGGCATGGACGAAGCGGCTGCGGATGGGCGAACTTTCCCAGCCCTCGTCGGGCAGCGACAACCTGGCCAGCGGGCGCGTGAGGCTGACGGCGTGCGCCAGCCAGCGCCGCCTCGCATGGCGCTCCCTGTCGCCGGCGGCGTTGGCATCACCGAGCGATTGCAGCCGCTCCTGCACGGCACTGCCGGCGAACAGGCGCAGCACCAGCACGGCCAGCGCGAAAACAATCAGGAACAGCAGGCCCAGCAAAGCCAGCTGCGCCGCACTCATGCCGCTCATCGTGTTTGCTCTTTCATGTCACACCCGGATATGGATAATTTTTCGGATACAGAGCACGCCAACCATCAGCAAACCCAGCGCCACGCCGACCATCTTGCGCCCGCCCGCATCCGTGTACAGCACGGCAAGAAACTGCGGATTCATCACGTGCATCATCAGCGCCGCGCCGAACGGCAGCAAGCCCAGGACCCAGGCCGACATGCGCCCTTCGGCCGACAGCACGCGCACCTGGCCCAGCAATTTCAATCGGTCGCGGATGATGGCGCTGATGCTGGCCAGCAGTTCAGTCAGGTTGCCGCCCGTCTCGCGCTGGATCAGCACGGCGATGACGACATAGCGCAAATCCGTGCTGGGCACGCGCGCGGCCAGGTTGCCCAGCGCATCGGCCATCGCCACGCCGAAACTGACTTCGTCGAACACGGCGCGAAATTCGTCGGCCAGCGGCCCCGTCATCTCCTCGCCCACCATTTTCAGCGCGGTGGGAAACGCATGGCCGGCGCGCATGGCGCGGCCCATCAGATCGAGCGCGTCCGGCAGCTGCTGTTCGATGCGCGCCAGCCGCCGGCTCCTGGCCCGGCGCGCCAGCAGATACGGCAGCACGGCGCCGCCCGCGCCCACACCCAGGCGCGCATACCATGGCAAGGGCAGCACACTGGCCGCCAACAGGCCGGCCAGCGCGCCAAGCGCGCAATAGCCGAGGAAGCCGGCCACGAGCCAGCGCATGCCCGCCTGCAGCAGCAGTTGCTCGATGCGCCGCGCGCCGGGCAAGACTTCCAGCACGCCCTGCAGGAAGGGATAGCTGCTCAGCGGGCGCTGCTTGGTGATCGACAGCGCCTGTTCGCCGTCGCTGGCCGTGTACATGGCTTGCAGGCGCCGCGCCACCCGCGCCGCGCTTGGCCCCCGCGCCGCTTGCCACGCCAGCCAGGCGCCCGCCACCAGCAGCAGGACGGCAAGGAAGAGGAACAGATAGACAAGGTAGGAAAGCATGGCGGTCAGCGCCCCGCCGCCGCAGGCTCGAACAGGGCGGCCGGCACGCCGATGCCAAAACTGTTCAGACGCTCGAGAAAGCGCGGGCGGATGCCGCTGGCCGAGAACTGCCCGACCACGGCGCCGCCCTCGGCCACGCCCGTCTGCTTGAAGCTGAAGATTTCCTGCATCGTGATGACCTCCCCTTCCATGCCCGTGATTTCCTGGATCGACGTCACCTTGCGCTTGCCATCGATCAGGCGCGACACTTGCACCACCACCGACACGGCAGAACTGATCTGCTGCCGGATGGCCTTGCTGGGCAAATTCGCCGCCGCCATGCTGATCATGTTTTCCAGCCGCGTCAGCGCGTCGCGCGGCGTATTGGCGTGGATGGTGGCCATCGAGCCTTCGTGGCCCGTGTTCATCGCGCCCAGCATGTCGAGCGCCTCTGCGCCGCGCACTTCGCCCAGGATGATGCGGTCGGGGCGCATGCGCAGCGCATTGCGCACCAGCGCGCGCTGGCTCACCTCGCCCTTGCCTTCGATATTCGCGGGCCGCGTTTCCAGGCGCACCACGTGCGGCTGCTGCAATTGCAGTTCGGCCGCGTCTTCCACCGTGACGATGCGTTCCGTATTGCCGATGAAGCCGGAAATCACGTTGAGCATGGTGGTCTTGCCGCTGCCCGTGCCGCCGGAAATGAGGATGTTCATCTTCGCCTTGCCCAGGCCCTGCAGCACTTCGGCCATCTCGGCCGTCATGCTGCGGTAGGCGACCAGGTCGGCCAGGCGCAGCGGATCGACGGAGAAACGCCGGATCGACATCACGGGGCCGTCGATGGCCAGCGGCGGGATGATGGCGTTCACGCGCGAACCGTCGGGCAGGCGCGCATCGACCATGGGGCTCGATTCATCGATGCGCCGGCCCACGCGCGAGACGATCTTGTCGATGATTTTCATCAGGTGGGCATCATCGTCGAAGCAGATGTCGGTCAGCTCCAGGCGGCCGCCGCGCTCCACATACACCTGCTGGTGGCCGTTGACGAGGATGTCCGACACGCTGGCGTCCGACAGCAGCGTTTCGAGCGGCCCGAAGCCCAGCATCTCGTGCTGGATGTCGCGCGTCAGGCTCCGGCGCTCGGCGTCGTTGATGACGACCGCCTCTTCGTCCAGCAAGCGCTCGACGAGGCCGCGCAATTCTTCGCGGATGCGCTCCTGCGACAGGCGCTGCATGCTTTCCAGGTCCACCCGTTCAAGCAGCAGTCCATGGATGCGCAGCTTGAGGGCGCGGTAGCCGTGGTTGTCGATGGCCGCCGCGCGTTGCGGCGCGAGCGTGGCGATCTTGGCGCTGCCGAGCCGTTCGCGGATGGACAAGGCGGCGGTGGGGGAACTAGCCATGAAATGCTCCGGTTATAGGGTGGGAATCAAGCGTGTGGATCAAGCTCGCCGCAGGACGCGCCCCAGCCAGCCCTGGCGCGCCGTGCTGGCCGCGCCGCCGCCCAGGCTGGCGGCGAACTCCTGCAGCGAGCGGGTGATCGGGCTGGCTTTGTCGAGCTGTAAAATCGGCATGCCCTGGTTGACGGAGGCGGCCGCCGAAGCGTAGTGATTGGGCACGGTGCGGTAGACGGCCGTGCCATACGCCGCTTCCAGGTCGCGCAGGCGGATTTCGCCGCCCTTGTCGTGGCGGTTGACGATGATGTGCACCTTTTCCTTCGCGTATTCGAGCGAGCGGAACATGCCCAGCAGGCGCTTGCCGTCGCGGATGTAGGGCAAGGTCGCCTGCAGGACGGGAAAGATCATGTCCGCGTGGTCGAGCGCGCGCACGCTGACGGCGTCGAGGTTGCGGCCCACGTCGAGCACGATGAAATCGTACTGGCGCCTGGCTTGCCGGATGATGGCGTCGATGTGTTCGGGCGCCACTTCGCTGGCGTGGGCCGGATCCTCGGGCGCGGCCAGCACGCTGTAGTTGGGCAGGATGTGCAGCATGCTCGATCCCAGGAACGAGGAGTCGAGCCGGTGGATGTCGCGCGTGACGTCGGACAGGGTGGCCAGCGGCTTGTTCTCGGAAACGAAGAGCGAGGCGTCGCCAAAATGCAGGTTCATATCGATCAGGGCAACGCGCTGCTGGCCGCCGGCGGCCAGCGCATAACCGAGATTGCTGGCAATGAAGGTGGCGCCGCTGCCGCCCTTGCAGGAAATGAAGGCCAGCACCTTGCCGTTGCCATGCTCGCGCCGCTCCAGCTTTTCCTCGATGCGTTCGAGCGCCGCATGCAGGCTGGCCGGCGCGGCGGGAAACGGCAGCACGTCGCGCACGCCCGCGCGCATGGCCTGCAGCAGGAATTCGGGCGGCTGCTGGTGGCACAGCACGATGAAGGCCATGCGCGGATGCAGGTTGCTGAGGCGCTCGATGGCGGCCAGGTCGGCGCCGTCGTTCGATGGACGGTCGAAGATCAGCACGTCGGGCGGCGATTGCGCCGCCTGCAGCGGTTCGAGCGATTCGCCGCCCGCGCTGATCTCGTCGAGCCGGTTGCGGCCGCGCAGCAGCCGGCCCAGTTCGGACAGTATTTTTTCATCCCTGGAATTGATGGCGATTTTCACGATATGCCTTGCTGATTCTGTGGTGACGGTGCCGGGCTCACGGGCGCGCCCCGACGCCGATGGTCAGGGCGGCCCCTTGCGGCGCGGGTGCGGCAAAGCTTTTCTGGTACGCCGCGTGGGCGGCCTGCGCGGCCTTGCCGTCGATGCCGGCCACGGGGTCGCGGTTCGCGCCCGCCTGCGGCGCCAGCACTTGGCGCGCGCGCAGCTGCTCGACGCTGTGGCCGAACTGGCGGTCCAGGTTCGGCGTGGCGGCGCAGCCGCTGGCGGCCAAGGCGGCCAGCAGTACGGGGAGGGAAAGGGAATGCTGCATGGTGTGCTCCTATTGAATGTCCGCGCCGGCCGGCGCTGTCTGCGTGGCCGCTTCCTGCCGTGGCCGTGGGGCGGCGGCGCCTTCCATTTTTCCTTGCAAGAAGAACTCGCCGCGGCTCGGTGCCACATAGGCGTCGGTCGGCAACACGATATCGGCGCCTTCCGCGGTATCGAGCGGCTTGACCAGGTGCGGCGTGATGATGAAGACGAGCTCGGTACGGTCGGTCTGGAAATCACTGCTGCGGAACAGCGCGCCCAGCACGGGAATCTCGCCGAGGAAGGGCAAGGCCTTGATATTGGTCGTCACATTGTTCTTGATCAAGCCGCCGACGGCAAAACTCTGGCCGTCGAACAGCTGCACCGTGGTGGTGGTACGCCGCGTGGTAAAGGCCGGCAGCACCGCATTGGCGGCGGCGCCCCCGCCCGTGGTGATGCCGATGCCTTCGCGGTTCAACTCCGACACTTCCGGCGCCACCTTCAGGTTGATGCGTCCGCCTTCGAGCACGGTGGGCGTGAACTTGACGGCGATGCCGAATTCCTTTTCCTCCAGCGTGATCTTGTTGGTGGTGCTGTCTTGCGCGACCGGAATGAAAATCTTGCCGCCCGCCAGGAAACTGGCTTCCTGGCCGCTGATGGCCATGATGTTCGGTTCGGCCAGCACCTTGACGAGGCCGTCGCGCTTTTGCGCATCGAGCGTCAGGCCGTTGCCATTCTTGCCGTGCACGGCACCCAGCTGGCTGGGGTTGCCGCTGAGCAGGTTCGACAGCAAGCCGTAGCTCCAGTTGCCGCGCGTGCCGCTGATGCCCACGCTGGCGCCCAGCTGGTCGACCAGGGTCTTCGACACTTCGGCGATCTTCACTTCCAGCATGACCTGTTGCGGCGCCGCGATCGACAGCATATTGATGACCTTGACGGCGCCGCCCGTACTGGCAGCGCCATCGGCCGGCGTAGCCGGTGCTGCCGACTCGCCCACGCCGCGCTGCGCATAGGCTTGCGCCATCTCGAGGATCTGGCTGGCCTTGACGCCGTCGCTCACCTGCCCCGACAGCACGATGCTGCCGCCGGCCGCGCCAACTTTCACGGCACGCTCGCCGGGGAAGACATAGGCCAGCTGCGCCTGCAAGCCCTCGACATCGATCTCGACTTCAATATCGACGATCACGGGGCGCTGCTGCCGGTCCCACAGGATCAGGTTGGTGCTGCCCGGGGCCAGGCCCCAGACGAACAGCTGGCTGGACGAGCCCAGCATCCTGGCGCCGGCCACGCGCGCATCGTTGACGGCGATCTGCGACACCGGCAGGCTGAGCTTGCGCAAGGTGGACTTGCCCACGGCGATGCGCACGGGCTCGCCCAGGCGGGCGATATCGGCGCCCAGCGACATGGCCGGCGCCTCCACTGGCGAGATGACGGCCTGCCTGGCCGGCGCCGCCGCGATGGCGATGGCTGGCCAGGCCATGCCTGCCGCCACGGCCAGGCGCATGCCCGCACTCGCGGCGTGCTTATGAAATGTGTTCATCGGTCATCCTTGCTTGCCTGCTGATTGTTAAAATTGCTGGACGCTCGTATCCATGCCCTTGACGACGGTGACGCTGTCGCGCGCGGCGGCGCGTGCCGGGGCCGCGCGCCGCGCCGCGCGCACGGGCACGGCCGCCGGCGCCGGCGCCTTCAGTTCCAGCAACGACTCCTTGGTGGCGCCGCCCGTGTCGGCGGGTTCCGGATCGACCTGGTTGCGCAGCACCAGCGACAGGCTGCCCACGCTGCGCGCCAGGTCCAGCTTTTCCACCTGCTCCGGCGTCAGCTCCAGGGTCACGGCGTTGACCACCTTGGGCTTGTTGTCGTCGCGGCCCGACTCCTGCGCCACGGCCAGCACGAGGATGCGTTCAAGCACGATCTTGGAAATGGCCAGCGGCGCGCCGCCCGCCGGCCTGGCGCGGTCATCCTGCGTATGGACGAGAATGTCGACGAAATTGCCCGGCAAGGCGAAGCCGGCCACGCCCACCACGTCATTGACGCGCACCGTCATGGCGCGCTTGCCGGCCGCCACGATGGCCGACAGGCCGCCGGTGGCGCCGGGCGGCGCGAGCTTGCTTTCCAGCACAGGCTCGCCTCGGCTGACGGCGCTGCGCGTGATGCGCCCGTCCAGCGCGCCGGCCTCGCCAAATGCTCCCGGCGGCAAGGCGCCGGCCGGCCAGTCCATGCCGCGCAGCATGGCCGGGGTCACCTTCGCGCCCACGCCGATATCGACCAGCGCGACCATCACCGTCTGGCTGGCCGGCGCGCCCTGCCCCGACATCCAGCGCGCGGCCGCCAGCACGGCGGCCCCCGCCATCAGCAACGCCAGCAGCAGCACGATCACAACGCGGCTATTTCTCATTGTTTTTCCTCTTGATCAAGCGTGGGGTTCCGGACGGGCGCGTCATGCATGGCCGCCGGCCGCCAGGGCCAGGCTGATGGCGGTGCCGGCGGCAATGGCGATCGCGTACGGCAAGCTGCCGCCCGACGCGGCGGGCGCATCAAGCTGCGGCGCCTCGCCCGCCGCGGCGCGCAGCCAGCCTTGCAGCAGCAATTGGCGGGCATTGGCCAGCGCCTGGCGCAGCGTGCCCTGGCACAGGGCGACGGCCAGCGCCAGCACGCCGCCCGCAAGCAGGCTGCACAGCACGGCAAACACGGCGGCGCGCGGGCCCAGAAACGTCCCCACCATCGCCATCAGCTTGACGTCGCCCGCGCCCAGCGCCTTCAGCGCATACATGGGCAGCAGCAAGCCCAGACCGACAGCCAGGCCGCCCAGTGCCAGCCACGGTCCGGCCGTCGTTACCCCGGGCAAGGCCAGGCTGTTGAGCAACACGCCGAGCACGGCGCCGGAAAAGACCAGCCGGTTGGGAATGCGCCGGCGGCGCACGTCATGCCAGACAGCGGCGGCCAGCAGCCCCCACAAGACTATGGCGGGGCTGAACGTCCAGAAAGAATGAGGGTCCATCGTGTACCTGATGCAAGCCGAGCGCATGACGGCATGCGCATCGTTGGGCGGGAAGCCGGCAGGCCAGTGCGCATGGGCAGCCGGCCTGACGGGGTGCAGCGCGGTGGGCGGGCGTCTTAGATCGCCGCGCCCGTCAGCTTGGTGCCGATCGCCTTGAAGGCGCCATCGAGGCCGGTGGTGAAATAGCCGACGGCCGTGACCAGCGCCGCAGCCACCAGCGCCGCGATCAGCGCATATTCGATGGCGGTCACGCCGTCTTCTTCGGCGATAAAGTTTTTAATGCAATTCATATTATTCCCTTTCAGGTCAAGTTTCAAACATGATAAAAACTAAAAATACAGTCTGAAAATAAAAACATAATCCTTGTTTTTATTTGCCAATTTCTGATGCGTGTATTTTATATAAACAAACATCAAATCGAATCAGAGAAAAGTCATTTTGTGCGCAGTACAAACCATCTTAATTTTTTGCCTACACTCAGGACATATGTACTACCCCTCCGCAGGCAGGGACTCGGCCAGCCGGTTGCGGGTGGCGTACACATATAATTCCAGGCGGTTGGTGACATCGAGCTTGCTGTAGATCGATGTCAGATGATTACGCAAGGTTTGCTCCGAGATAAAAGCGCGCTGGGCTATCGCGCGGTTCAGCGCACCATTTCCCTCCACCATCATGGCAACGATCTTGCGCTCCTTCAGCGTCAGCCTGGCGATCCGCTGCTCTTCCGGGTCGGGCGCCGCTTCAGGCTTGTTCAGTACGCCCAGCATGCTGTCGAGCAACGCCGGATCCAGGCACAACTCGCCCTGATGCAGGCGGACGATGGCGTCGACCATCTGCTTGACGGGCGTTTCCTTGCCCACCACGGCGCGCGCGCCGCTGCGTACGGCGCGCGCGCATGCGGCCTGGTCCTGCGTTCCGCTGAACAGCAAGGCCCGCGACACGCCATTGCCGAGCAGCTGCGGCAAATAGTCGATGGCGCAGGCGCTGGCGCCGCCGCAGCCCAGGTCGGCGTCCAGCACGATGACGTCGGGACACAGGGTTCGCGCCAGCAGCAGCGCGCTGTCGATCTCGGTGGAGCTGGCCACCACCTGCATCGCCGGCTGGGCACTGGCGAGCAGCTGCTCCAGGCCCCACAGCCAGGTCTTGTGGTCCGACACCAGCATGACGCGGATGACATTTTTTGTTGACATGCTTTACCTCTTTACTTGAAGCCCACCCCCTTCGGGGGAATGTTGTTGATCCGAATCGGCTTGCCTGCCCCGCCCGCGCGCGCCTTCTGCCGCCGCGCGCAGGGGAAAGAAGTCATGGGGGCACGAAGGAAGAGGCATCGGGCCGGCACGCGCAAACGCGGTGCGTGGCCCAGGCCAGCGGGCGCCGCATGGCGGGCGTGTGCCGATGGATGGGCAGCGTGGTCGGGGCAGACGCGGCGCGGGCGCGCCATCGCTGCTGCCACTGCTGCTGTTGCTTACATTGCAGCATTTTTGTTGCATCACCTTGCAAAACAAGTCCTTGCCTGCACGCAGGACAATCCTGACACCAGGCCTGTTTTCATACCCGCGCATATTACTCCCGGCCTTATCGGGACGGGGCCGGCACAATTGAAATATGGCAGTTAATTTCGATTATCTTGACCTGTAATAATTTAAATGGCGGCCACGCCCTTGAAAATCGATATAGAATAATCGCCAGTCAAATGGCGCAATTTCATCCGCCCGACATTTGTCATCGCGAAACTTTACCGGATTATTCCCATGCGTTTAAAACAGGCCGATTCCCGCATATTCCGCAAGCACGGCGGACAAGGCGGCGCCACCTTGCTGGAATTTGCTCTGATAACGCCGGTCTTTCTCATGCTGATAATCGGCATCATCGAATTGAGCATGGCGTATTTTGCCAATATGACCATGCAGCACGCGGTGCGCGAAGGCGCGCGCTATGCCGTCACGGGGGCAAAAGACCTCGACCCCGACAGCGCCAACCAGCAGCGCTACCAGGCCGTGATACAGAAGATCAGGGACAGCTCCATGGGCATGTATGACAAGGTCAGCCCCGTGATCGCCGTCAACGGCAGCGATGCCGTCGGCGCCGCCATGTTCGGCCAGGCCGGCGATATCGTCGTCATTTCCGTCGATTGCCGCTGGGCGTTTGCCACGCCGATGATCCGGGCCCTGTTCCGCGACGGCCAGGCGCATTTCGTCGTGGCCGCCACCATGCGCAATGAAAGCTTTGGCGGCCTGTGATGCGCGCCCGCCCTCCTGCGCGCCTCGTGCGCGGCATCGCCGCCGTGGAACTGGCCATCGTGCTGCCGCTGCTGGCGCTGCTGCTGTTCATGGTGGTCGATCTGTCGCGCGCCATCCAGGCCAAGATCATCTTGCTCAACATCAGCCGCGAAGGCGCCAACCTGGCTTCGCGCTCCACGTCCGACCTGAGCGGATCTAGCCAGGCCATCATGAATGCGCTGGCGGCCAGCACGCCGCCGCTGGACATCAACCAGCGCGGCATGATCTATATCACCAAGATCATGGGCTACACGGCCAAAAGCGGCATGCGCAACATCGTGCTGGAACAATACCGCTGGGAGGCCGGCGCGAAGGCCAGCGGCTACCTGCCCGCCAGCCAGGTATGGCAGTGCGGCAGCTGGAGCAATGGCGCGTGCACGGGCATCGCCAAGGACGAGTCCGCCCCCACGGTGCCGTTGATGCGGGACCAGCTGGCCGATGGCGAACTGATCTACGCCGTGGAAACGTTCTACGATTTCGACATGCTGTTCGGCACTTTGAAATTTGGCAACAGCACGACGCCCGTGCTGGGCCCCAACCTCACTTCGATGACGATATTCTGATGCGCATTCCACACAAGCGGCAAGACGGGCAAGTGCTGATCATGGTGGCGCTGTCGGCCGTCGTTTTGATCGCCTCGGTGGGCCTGGCCGTCGATTCGGCCCTCGGCTACTTCGTCAAGGCCAAGCTCAACGCGGCCGTCGACTCGGCCAGCCTGGCGGCGGCGCGCGGCGTCACGGCGGGCAGCTCGGAAGCGGAACAGCGGGACAGCGCGCGCCAGTCGGCCAGGGAGTTTTTCGACATCAATTATCCGGACCAGTTCCTGCTCTCGACACCGGTCCTCAATCCCGTCGGCGTCACGTTCAGCAAGGGCACCGTCACCATCGACGTCTCGGCCACCGCCTCGCTGCCCGTCTCGCTGATGGGCATACTCGGCTTCAAGACCCTGAACGTGGCCGCCAGCGCGCAAACCATCCGCAAGGATCTGGACATGGTGCTGGTGATGGATACGTCCGGTTCGCTGAAAAACAATGCGGACGCCGTGCGGGCGGCGGGCATTTCCTTCCTGAATAAATTCAATTCCACGGTCGACCGGGTCGGCCTGCTGCATTTTGCCAGCGGCGCGCAGCTCGATCTGCCGATCAAGACAAGCGATCGCGGCTTCGATCGCACGCAGGCTGGCAATGCCATCAATGGCTACAAGTTTGAAGGCGGCACGAATTACTCGGAAGGCATGTGGAATGCTCAGGATCAGCTCAATAGCATCAGCCAGAACAATCGCTCCAGCCTGCGCGTCATCGTGTTCTTTTCCGATGGATCTCCGTCCGCCTTTTCCTCTTACTTTTTCCCCGCTACCACGGGCAATTGCACGAAAGCGGGAGCGCTGGCCGTGTACGACGATTTACCATCGAGCGGTTTTGCGACAGATGGACTGTACCGTA
Organism: Janthinobacterium sp. EB271-G4-3-2; assembly: GCF_020858035.1. Lineage (NCBI taxonomy): Bacteria > Pseudomonadati > Pseudomonadota > Betaproteobacteria > Burkholderiales > Oxalobacteraceae > Janthinobacterium > Janthinobacterium sp. EB271-G4-3-2. The sequence goes on from NZ_JACYMG010000009.1 coordinate 103,395, forward strand.
TCAATGCAAGCAGCACCAAGCTCGCGCCCGAGACCTATTGCACCAGAAACCTGATCAGTGAATTGCCGACCTGGTATAACGCGCACAATCTTCCCGCCCAGGCCGACGATCCGACGGCACGCGAATTCCCCATCGTGACCACTACGCCGCGTGCGGTGAGCAAAGATATGTCCACCAGAAAACTTCAATGGACCAATATGCACCGTGCATCGCGCAACTTGGCAGAGGCGATGGCCAGCAAGGCACGCCTGGAAAATACCTACATATTTACTCTGGGCATGGGCGTCGCGCTGAAGGCCAAGGCCGGGCCGGACAGTGAAATCGGCGAAGACTTGCTGCGCTGCATGGCCAACACGGCGGATGCACCAAACCGTTGCCGCAAGCCGGCCGAGCCCGTGGGCCTGTACTGCTATGCGGCCACCGAAAGCGAGCTGAGCCCATGTTTCACACGGCTCGCCTCGGCCATCCTGCGTATTTCCAGATAAGGCCCGGCAGCTCCTAGAAGGCGAAGCAGCTGCAGCCGAGCGTACCCCAGAAGCCGGAAAAATCGCTGATCGGCACGGCCGACTTGCGCGCCCGGTCGTGGGCGTGGGCATGCACGCCGCAGGCGCCCGCGCACTGGTGCGGCATGGCGGCTTGCGCCTGCTTCGCCACGGGCCGGTAATGGCCGGGCACCGTGCGCACGGGCGACCACTCGGGCAGCACGGGGATAGCCGGCGGCGCCAGATTGGTGAACTCCGCCTGAGCGTAGACGATTTTTCCACCCACCATGGTCAGCACGGATTCGATGGACTTGATCGATTCTTCCGGCACCGTGAAATAATCGACCGACAGCACGGACAGGTCGGCCAGCATGCCCTCGCGGATGCGGCCCTTCTTGCCTTGCTCGCTGGAGAACCAGGCACTGCCCGCCGTCCACAGTTCCAGCGCCGTGTCGCGCGGCAATCTGCCCGCCGCATCCGTCAGCGCCAGGCCGCCCACGGTGCGCCCCGAAACAAGCCAGTACAGCGCCGTCCACGGGTTATAGCTGGCGACCCGGGTCGCATCCGTGCCGCCGCCGACGGGCACGCCCGCGTCGAGCATGCGCTGCACGGGCGGCGTGGCTTTCGCCGCTTCCGCGCCGTAGCGCTCGACAAAGTACTCGCCCTGGAAGGCCATGCGGTGCTGGATGGCCAGGCCGCCGCCCAGCGCCTTGACCCGGTCGATATTTTTCGGGCTGATGGTTTCCGCGTGGTCGAACAACCAGTGCAAGCCGCCGAATGGCGTGTCGCGGTTGACCTTTTCAAACACGTCGAGCATGCGGCTGATCGATTCGTCATACGTGGCGTGCAGGCGGAACGGCCAGCGCTGCTCGACCAGGTGGCGCACGACCTTTTCCAGCTCATCCTCCATGCCGGCCGCCAGCTCGGGGCGCGGTTCGAGGAAATCCTCGAAGTCGGCGGCGGAAAACACGAGCATTTCGCCGGCGCCGTTGTGGCGGTAAAAGTCCGTGCCGTCGCCGGGCTTGATCATGCCCGTCCACTTCTGGAAGTCCTGCAATTCCGCGCCCTTGTTTTGCGTGAACAGGTTGTAGGCGATGCGGATCGTCAGCTGCTCTTTTTGCGCCAGCTCGTCGACGACGGCGTAATCCTCGGGATAATTCTGGAAGCCGCCGCCCGCGTCGATGGCGCTGGTCAGCCCCAAGCGATTGAGTTCGCGCATGAACTGGCGCGTGGAGTTCACCTGCAATTCCAGCGGCAGCTTCGGGCCTTTCGCCAGGGTCGCATACAGGATCATGGCGTTCGGCCGGGCGATCAGCAGGCCGGTCGGGTTGCCGGCCGCGTCGCGCACGATTTCGCCGCCGGGCGGGTTCGGCGTATTTTTATCGTAGCCGACGGCGCGCAGGGCCGCGCGGTTCAGCAAGGCGCGGTCGTACAGGTGCAGGATGAAGACGGGGGTATCGGGCGCGGCCGCGTTGATTTCATCGAGGGTGGGCATGCGCTTTTCCGCGAACTGGAATTCCGTCCAGCCGCCCACCACGCGCACCCATTGCGGGTTCGGCGTGCGCAAGGCTTGTTCCTTCAACATGCGCAGGGCGTCGGCCAGCGACGGCACGCCTTCCCAGCGCAATTCCAGGTTGTAGTTCAAGCCGCCGCGGATCAGGTGCAAATGCGAGTCGTTCAGGCCGGGAATCACCGTGCGGCCAGCCAGGTCGATCACCTGCGTGGCCGGGCCGCGATGGCGCATCGCGTCTTCCACGTCGCCCACGGCGAGAAATTTGCCATCGGCGATGGCGACGGCGGACGCCAGCGGCTGCGTCCGGTCGACCGTGTGGAAACGGCCGTTGAGCAAGATGGTGTTTGCGTGCATGGGAACTCCCGGATCAAATGAAAACACGGCCCCGCCGGCGGGCGGCGGAGCCAAAATCAGCGAAAAATCAATGGCCTTCGCTGGCGTTGAACATCGATTTGGCGTAGATCAAGCCCAGGCCATAGCCGCCGCCGTGCGCCACGGCCGTCGCCACCGTTTCATTGTAAGTCTCGCCGCGGGCCCAGTCGCGCTGTAGTTCCAGCAAGTATTGCACGGACGTCATCGGCTGCGCGCCCGCCTGTATCATGCGCTGCATGGCCATCGCATGGGCTTCGTCGGAGACGTCGCCGCTGGCGTCGGCGATCACGTAGACTTCAAAACCCTGCTCCAGCGCCGACAGGGCTGGCCCCACGATGCAGACGGAGGTCCACAGGCCGGCCAGCACGATCTTGCCCTTGCCGTAGCCATTCACCTTGTCGGCGATGCGCGCATCTTCCCAGGTGTTCATGCTGGTGCGGTCGATCGGCGTCTGCTCGGGGAAGACGGACTGGATCTCGTCGAAGATGGGGCCGGAGAACGATTTGGCGGCCACCGTCGTCAGAATCGTCGGCACCTTGAACTCCGCCGCCGCCTTGGCCACCAGGGCCGCATTGTTGCGCAGCAGGGCCAGGTCGATCGAGCGGGTGGCGAACGCCATCTGCGACTGGTGGTCGATCATGATCAGGGCATGGTCGTTCGAGGTCAGCAGTTTTTGGGCGGCTTGGGCGGTGGCGATAGGCATGATGTTTTCCTTAGTGAAAATAATTGAATATAAAAAAAGCGAGGTCCTTGTACGGCGTTTCTGCTCCTGCCCTTGCGTCACGCTGTGTGTGCCGGGCCAGTGCTATGCAGTATGGACGAGATACTTTGAAAACAAAAACGGAAAGAATGCCAAGCTATATTCGATTTTTTCGATAATATAAAATAAGCGCACCGGCATACGCAAAGGGGAAGAACATGGGATTTGAATTCAGGATCACGGCCAGCCTGGCGCAGGACCAGCGCCAGCACATCGCGCAGTTGCTCGAAGCGCCGGCGCCGCGCGCGCCCGGCGGCGCCATGCCCGACACCGACGCCAGGCTGACGGACGCCGGCCTGTATATATGCCAGCACCTGCGACCCGACCCGTGGCATGGCCTGGACGCCGTGCGCGGCTACCTCGAGGCGCAGGGCGTCAGCTACACCGTCGACGAGATCGACGACTAGACCGGCTACAGGGTTCCCTCCAGCATCAGCCGCCAGGTGCGGTAGCTGCCCGTATCGACCGTGCGCAGCAGGCTGCGCGCGCCATCCGCATACAGGCTGCGCGTACGGTAATCCTGCCCCAGCAGGTTGGCGCCCGACAGGCGCAGGCGCAGCCTGTCGCTGACTTTCCACAGCGCGTACATATCGAGTTCGCGCTTGCCGCCCTGCCAGGCCAGCAGCTGGCTGGACTCGCGCGAGCGCCCGCCCGCCTGGTAGTTCAGGTCAGCGCCCAGGCTCAAGGGCAGGCGGGCCAGCTGGTAATCCCCTCCCACGTTGGCGCTCCACGGCAACTGGCTGTCGAGGCGGCTATCGGGGCCGGCCACGGCATCGAGCCTCGACCAGTTGCGCGCCACGTTGGCCCGCAAGTCCAGCGCGGGGGCGCCCGCCCACAGCGCCGTCAAGGGCAGCTTCGCTTCCAGCGCGATCGAGCGCACGCCGGCATTGCCATGGTTGACGGGCGTGCTCACCCAGCGCCCGTTGTCCTGGTACAGGCGCTCCAGCATCACGTCGCTGATGCGCCGCAGCGAGGCGCTGGCGCCCAGCATGGCGCCCGCGCCCGGATAGTATTCATAGGCGGCATCGAGGCCCCAAGCCAGCTCCGGGCGCAGCGCCGGATTGCCCTGGCTGTCGGGATTCGTGGGGCTGTTGCCATTGTCGACCGTGTACGGGCGCGGGATCAGCTCGAAAATCTGCGGCGCCTTGTAGGTGCGCGTGACAGCCAGGCGCACCTGCTGCTTGCCGCCGATCTTCCACAGGCTTTGCAGCAAGGGGCTCCATACCTGCGCGCGCACGTCGACCGGCTCGCCGCCGCCCGTGGCGCTGGCCGTGCGCCAGGTTTCCCAGCGCAAGCCCAGGTACAGCGACCACTGCGCGGAAAGCTCCCATTCATCCTGCGCGAACAGGGCCAGGCGCCGCACCGTGGCAGCATAGTCTTCGTCGCTGAGCACGGGAGGGCCGCCCGGCTCCAGCTGGCGTTCGCGGCGAAAATCCGTGCGCCGCCGGTACCCCGCATCCCAGCCCGCCGCCAGCGTGTGGTGGTCGCCCAGCGCGCGGCGGTAGGTGCCGCTCGCCTGCACGCCCACCTCGTCCAGGCCCGAATCGACCAGGCGCGCGATGCCCCGTCCCGGCGCCGCGCCGCGGCCCAGGAACTGATAATCATTGGCGCGGTGATTGATGCTGGCGCCCAGCTTCACGTCGAGACTGGCGCCATGGTCGAGCTTGCGCAGCCAGTGCAGGTCGCTGCGCACGGTGCTGCTGTCCTGGTTGAAATTGGCCCGGTTCTCCGGATAGGCGCTCGTGCCGCCCAGGTAAGCCGTTTCCAGCGCGTGGCGGCGGCTGGCCAGGCGGCGCACGCTGACCAGGCTTTGCCAGGCCAGGCTGCCCTCCCCCGCCAGTGCCCATTGCACGCGGGGCGCCAGCTCGATGGCGTCGCTCGTCACGCGCTCGGTCAGCGGCACGTGGCGCACCACCGTGGGCGCGCCCGCTGCGTCGAATTCGCGGCTCCACTCGTCGAGCAGCGCTTCGCGTCCCGTATGGCTGAGCGTGCCGGCCAGCGCGTACGACCGGCGTCCATCCTTGTCCGACCACTGCACGGTGGTGCTGCCGGCGGGCATGCCGTGGCTGGCGGACGCGCCCAGCTTGAACGTGCGTTCGCGCCGCCCGCCCGACTTTTTCAGCACGATGTTGATGGAACCGGCGATCGCCTGGGTGGAAAATTCCGCCGTGGCGGCGCGCATGATTTCCACGCGCTCGACCAGTTCCGGGTCCAGGGAGTCGAGCGAAAAGCCGGGCGCCACGGGCACGCCATCGAGCATGATCAAGGTATAGCCCTGGCCCAGGCCGCGCATCTGGATTTGCCCGCCAGCGGCGCCCGCAGCCGCGCCGGAAGGCCCGCCGATGGAAATGCCGGGCAGGCGCTTCAGGGCGTCGGACAGCACGCGGTCGCCCTGGCGTATCAATTCATCGTGGCCGACGACGATGGCGGCGACGGTGTCGTTGCGGCGCTGCTCCGCCTTGCCCGCATGAACCGTCACGGAAGGGAGAATGTCTTCGGCACGGACGTGCGCCGTCAACGGCAGCGCGAGGCTGCACAACAAGATACTCAATCGCATGGGGATTCCCGAAGAAAGGATATTTCAGTGAAAACCAAGAGCATCACGCCGGGGCAGACCCTGCCGAGTCCGACCCCGCTTGTTGTTCCTGGGTGACAAAAAACCGTACGGCGTCAGCGGCCGAACTGCTCCTTGCGCATGCGCAGGGCCCGCTCGCTGGCGTTGGCATCCAGGCCGGCCAGCCAGCGCTGCGGATCTTGCAGGCGACCGTCCTGGCGTACCTGGAAGTGCAGGTGCGGCCCCGTCGCGCGGCCCGTGTCGCCCACCGTGCCGATGCGCTGGCCGGCCTCGACGATGGCGCCGTCTTCCAGCGCGACGCTGTCGAGGTGGACGTACACCGATTGCAGCCCGCCGCCATGGGCGATGTGCACGGCCTTGCCCAGCCAGTCGTCCTGCGTTACCGTGGCGATGCCATCGGCCACTGCCTGCACGGGCGTGCCGCGCCGCGCCGCCAGGTCAATCCCGCGCAAGCCCTTCTGCGTGATGGGGCGCACCACGCCGAAGAAGCCCGTGACGCGCATGGTGGCGAGCGGATTGCGCCACGGCGCATGCACAGGCGCCGCGGCCGGAAGCGGGGCCGTGCTGGCAAGGGACGCGGCCGATGTCCAGGCCCGCGCAGGCTGCAAGGCCAGCGCAGGCTGCAAGGCCACGCTGGCCGCACCCAGTGCGCACAGGGCCAGGCCCATGGCCAGCCGGGCGCACCAGTGCATCTCGACGGCGCGGCTGTCGCGCATGCGGGCCACGCGCTCCAGCATGCTGTCGGGCTGGCCGCCAAACGCCAGGCCGGCAGGGGAACGGGTTTGCAGGCCCAGCTGGCGCACCAGCGCGGCCGCATATTCCCGGCGCTGCTGCTGCGGACGTCCAGCCAGCACATGGCGGTCGCAGCCCAGTTCCTGCGCCCAGGCCAGCTTGCCTGCCAGCCAGCGCGCTGCCGGGTTGAACCACAACAGCAGCTGCACGCCGCTGGCCAGCAGCTGGAGCACGGGATCGCGGCGGCGCGCATGCGTCAGCTCGTGTTCGATGACCAGTTGTTGCTGCTCGGCCGTAAATTGCCGCAAATGCGCGGGCAACAGCAAACGGGGCCGCCATACGCCCACCAGCATGGCCGAGATGGGCGCGTCGATTTCCAGCACGGCGGTGCGCTGGGCTTGCAGCTGGCGCAGTTGCGCCGGCGCAAACGCGCCATGCGCGGCCAGGGCTGCCGGCGCCAGCGGCTGTGCCGCCCGGAGCAAGGTCCGCAGCGTGCCGCGGCTACGCCAGCGGCGCCACGCCAGCACGGCCAGGCCCAGCGGATACACGCCCAGCCAGAGCGTGGCCAGCATGCTCAGCCAGGCCGTCACCGATAGCGCTTCCACCAGCGGCGCAGGCATGGGCGCGGAGCGCGGCGCGGGCGCGGCCATCGGCAAAAGGGCCTCGGGCGCTGCCTGCGCGGCGGCGGGCAGGCTGAACTCGGGCACCACGCTGATTTGCTGGCCCTGCGGCAGCAGCGGCAGCAGGAACACGGCGCCCAGCACCAGCGCGGCCGCCAGCCACGCGCTGCGCTGGGCCGCCAGCGCGGGCCAGCGCCCCTGCGCCAGGTGCAGCAAGCCTTGCAGCAGCAAGCCGGCGCACAGGCAGGCGGCCGTCGCCTGCAACAAGGTCAGGGCGAACAGGGTCATGGCCTATTCCTTCGCATCCGCAGGCCAGTCGTGCAGCAGCTGTTCCAGCGCCGCCAGTTCCTGCTGGTCCACCAGTTTGCTGCCCGTAAACATACTGACCGGCAAGGGGCTGTCGATCTCCATCACGCGCCGGCCAAAGTCGTGGGCGAACGCGGCCAGGGTGGCCACCTTGTCCAGGTTCGCTTCATACACGAGCACGCCGTGCACGCTGCGCTGCAGCAGCATGCCCTTGTCCAGCATGCGCTCGAGCGTCTTGCGCGTGGAGGAAAACGACCAGCCCAGCTCTTCTTCCACGCGGGCATGCAATTCGCGCGCGGACAGCGGATGGTCTTTCCATAAGGCTTTCAATAACGACAGTTCGGTGACGGAGGGCGTGCTCATGGTGCATCCTTTGAGTGACTATTGACACAATTATGCGACAACAGTCACACGCACGCAAGCGGTATTTGCGACAGCTGTCGCATGCATTCAAACGCCGGCATTAGAACTCGTCCCACTCGTCTTCCCCCGGACGCTGTTTGCCTGCCGGAACCTGCGGCGCATGGCGCACCACGGGCTTGACGCTCAGGCGGGCGGGCGCGCGCGCCACCGTGGGCGGCACAGGACGGCGCGCGGCGGGCCGCGGCGCCGGCATGGCGTCCACCTGCGCCGTCCTGAACACGCTCACCGCATCGGCCAGCCGGGCGGCCTGTTCCTGCATGGCTTCCGCCGCGGCGGCGGCCTCTTCCACCAGCGCAGCGTTTTGCTGGGTCACCTGGTCCATTTCGCTGATCGCCTGGTTGACTTGCTCGATGCCGGCCCGCTGCTCGTCGCTGGCGGCCGAGATATGCCCGACGATGCTGCTGACCTTGTGCACGCTGTCGACGATCTCGTGCATGGTGTGGCCCGCCTCGTCGACCAGGCGCGCGCCGCTCTCCACCTGCGCCACCGAATCGTTGATGAGGGCCTTGATTTCCCTGGCGGCACCGGCCGAACGTTGCGCCAGGTTGCGCACCTCGGTGGCGACGACGGCAAAGCCGCGCCCCTGCTCGCCCGCACGGGCCGCCTCGACGGCCGCGTTCAGTGCCAGGATATTCGTCTGGAAGGCGATGCCGTCGATCACGCCGATGATGTCGACGATCTTGCGCGACGAATCGTTGATCGAGCCCATGGTATCGACCACCTGCGCCACCACGCTGCCGCCCTTGCCGGCCACGGCGGAGGCCGACGCCGCCAGGCCGTTGGCCTCGCTGGCATTCTGCGCGTTCTGCTGTACCGTGCCGGTCAGTTCCTCCATCGAGGATGCCGTCTCTTCCAGCGAGCTGGCCTGCTGTTCCGTGCGCGCGGACAAGTCGAGATTGCCCGTGGCAATCTGGCGCGAGGCCGTGGCGATGGCTTGCGTGCCGCCGCGCACTTCGGTGACGATGCGCAGCAAGCTGGCCGTCATGTCTTTCAATGCCTGCATCAGCTCGCCCGTCTCATCCTTCGAACGCACGTCCACCCGCACCGTCAGGTCGCCCTGCGCCACCTGCCTGGCCACGTCGATGGCCGAACGCAGCGGCCCGCTGATGTTGCGCGCCAGCCACCAGGCGATCAGGGCGGCCAGCATCAGCGCCGCCGCGCCGCCGCCCAGCAAGGTCCAGTGCGTGCGCGCCTGCAAGGCCGCCGCCGCTTCCGAGCGCCGGGCCAGCAGCGCCGTTTCCGCCTCGTCCATCTCCTTGAGCAGCGCGCGCATGGCATCCATGCCCTGCTTGCCCCGGCCCTCCTTCTCCAGCGCCAGCACGGGTTCGATGGCTGCCGTGCCCTGCGCCACGGCGCGCCGCATGGCGATCACGGGATCGAGCGCGCCGGCCTGCCAGGCTTGCTTGGCAGCAGAGAGTTTCGCCAGGCGCTCCTGCTGGGCCGGGTTATCGCTGGTCAAGGCGCGCGTCTTGGCCAGATGCGTGCCAAACGCGGCCTGTCCCGCCTGGTACGGCTCCAGCGAGGCCTCGGCGCCCGTGATCACGTAGCCGCGCTGGCCCGTTTCCATATTGATCAGGCTTTCCAGGATCGCGCTGCTTTCAGCGAGGACCTGGTAGGTGTGGGTATTGATGGCATTGGCGTCGGCCAGCCGCGCGACGTTCAGTGTGGCGACGGTGACCAGGGCGGCCAGCAGCAGGACGACAGTGCCGAAACCGCCGTACAGGCGGGTGGCGATGCGGAGATCGGCGATACGCATGATATTCCTCCAGGAACAAGACCCCCCGGCAGCGCGGCCATCCCCCGCGCAAGGGGTGCAGGCAGGAATTTTACCCAGAATTACGCCAGGGCAGCGCGCCCTTGCCTCGCTTTTCTTTACTTGCGACATTGCAAACCTGAAACAAAACAGGCGCGTTTTTGCCATGCTGTTATACTTCGCGTGTGCGGCACATATGACCAGTCCCCTTGCCGCTGTCTTTCGACCCCTAATCTGATTGCCTGCGACTGGCGCCCCACGATGGCGACAGGCCGATCTCACAATAAAGTTACCATGTCCTTTTCCTCCCTCGGATTGTCCGACGCTATCGTACGTGCCGTTACCGAACACGGCTACACCGTGCCGACCCCGATCCAGTCGCAGGCGATTCCCGCCGTGCTGGCTGGCGGCGACTTGCTGGCCGGCGCACAAACCGGCACCGGCAAGACGGCCGGCTTCACCCTGCCCGTGCTGCACCGCCTGTCGACGGACGCCAATGGCGCATCCATCACCAGCAACACCTCGACGCGCCCGATCCGCGCCCTGATCCTGGCCCCGACGCGCGAACTCGCCGCGCAGGTCGAGGAAAGCGTGCGCGCCTACAGCAAGTACACCAAATTGAACTCGACCGTGATCTTCGGCGGCGTCGGCATCAACCCGCAAATCAAGCAGCTCAAGCATGGCGTCGACATCCTCGTCGCCACGCCGGGCCGCCTGCTGGACCACATGGGCCAGGGCACGGTTGACCTGTCGAAAGTGGAAATCCTGATCCTCGACGAAGCCGACCGCATGCTCGACATGGGTTTCATCCGCGACATCAAGAAAGTGCTGGCCGTGCTGCCGCCAAAACGCCAGAACCTGCTGTTCTCGGCCACGTTCTCGGAAGAGATCAAGGCCCTGGCCGACGGCTTGCTGAACAAGCCGGCCATGATCGAAGTGGCGCGCCGCAATTCGACCGTGGAAGTGATCAAGCAAAAGATCCATCCGGTCGACCGCGACAAGAAGCACCCGATGCTGTCCTACCTGATCAAGTCGAACAACTGGACGCAAGTGCTGGTATTTACACGCACCAAGCATGGCGCCAACAAACTGGTCGAGCAGCTGGGCGCCGACGGCATCGGCGCCCTGGCCATCCACGGCAACAAGAGTCAGTCGGCCCGCACGCGCGCGCTGTCCGAGTTCAAGGATGGCACCCTGCAAGTGCTGGTCGCCACCGACATCGCCGCGCGCGGTATCGATATCGACCAGTTGCCGCACGTCGTCAACTACGACTTGCCGAACATTCCGGAAGACTATGTGCACCGTATCGGCCGCACGGGCCGTGCCGGTGCCAAGGGTGAAGCCGTGTCGCTGGTTTGCGTGGATGAGCACGAAATGTTGAAAGACATCGAAAAGCTGATCAAGCAAACCCTGCCGCGTGAAGTGATCCCTGGCTTCGAGCCGGACCTGAACGCCCGCGCCCAGCCTGTGCAATTGCGCAGCGGCACCGGTGGCCACCGCAACAACAGCCGCGCGCCAGCGGGCGCCGTCGTGCGCGTGAAAACCGGCGGCAGCGGCGCCAAGCCACGCAGCGCCGGCCCATCGGGCGGCGGCGGTGGCGGCAACCGTTCGGGCAATGCGCCGCGTTCGGCAGCTTCGCACCGTTCCGGCGGCCGCGGCCGCTAAAACGCAGCCTGAAAGCTACTGCGCGGGGCGCTATTGCGTTTGCGTTGCTCGCCGTACTCCTGTACGGCTGCGCTACTCGACGCAATATCACTCCCGCTCGCTACGCTTTCAGGTGGCGTTTGTCTTTCTTGAAATGCGCTCCCCAACCTCGTTGGCGGGCGCATTTTTCATGCCCGCCACCAATTGCCGATTTGGGCTAGGATAGTGTCCATCCTCCTCACCTGCGTGCCGCCATGCCGAACTTCGCTGCCAACCTCAGCATGATGTTTACCGAACTGCCCTTCCTCGACCGCTTTGCCGCCGCCAGGGATGCGGGCTTCGATGCCGTCGAATTCCTGTTTCCCTATGCCGTCGAGGCGCGGCAGATTGCCATGCTGCTGGAGCGCCACCATCTGCAGCTGGCCCTCTTCAACTTCCCGCCCGGCGACTGGGAGCGCGGCGAACGGGGCATTGCCTGCGACCCGCGCCGGGGCGAGGAATTTCGCAGCAACGTGCAGCTGGCGCTCAACTATGCGCTGGCGCTCGGGGCGAAACAGCTGCACTGCATGTCCGGCATCGTGCCGCCCGGCATGAGCCTGGAGCGGGCGCGGCAAAGCCTGATCGGCAACCTGCAATTTGCCGCCGACGCCTGCCGTCCGCATGGCATCAACGTGCTGATCGAGCCGATCAACCACCACGACATGCCCGGTTACTTTCTGAACCATAGCCAGCAGGCGGCCGACATCATCGCCGACTGCCAGCGCAGCAATATTTTCCTGCAGTACGACATTTATCACATGCAGCGCATGCAGGGCGAACTGAGCAACACCATCCGCGCCATGCTGCCCCTGATCCGCCACATCCAGATCGCCGACACGCCGGGCCGCCACGAACCGGGCACGGGCGAGATCAACTACCGCCACCTGTTCAAGCTGCTGGACCAGATCGGCTACGCGGGCTGGGTCGGCTGCGAATACCGTCCCGCCAGCGACACCGTTGCCGGACTGGGCTGGCGCGAGCAATTGACGAGCGCCTGATCGCAGCCTGCTTGCGCCCGCACAAGGCGGGTAGCGCGGGCCGGCACGACAATACCTTTCCATACAGTATTTCCTGTCGAGAGGTGACGTGTTTGCCCTGCCCGCCCGCCATCGCCGCGCCCTTTATCTTTGCATCCACCTCTGCCTGGCTGCCGTGCTGTGCGGCTGCGCCACCGCGCGCCCCGAGCTGGCGCAAGTGCGCGCCCTGGCGGCCGGCACCGATGCCTTGACCGCCTTCAGCGAACTGTCGCAGCGCCACGTGGACAGCTACCAGCGCGCCCGCCCCTATCTGTCGCCCACCGAAGACGCGCGTGAACGCCTGCTCGATGCCCAGCGCCGCGCCACGCAGGCGGACGCCGCACGCATGGCGCAAGCCGTGCGCCTGTACCTGCAGGCGCTGGGCCGGCTGGCGAATGCCGATGCGTATGACGTGCAACCGGAACTGGCCGGCGCCGGCGCCGCCATCCGCGCCTGGCCGGGCAGCGGCATCGACGACCGCCATGTCAGCGCCTATATCCTGTTGCTGCAGCAACTGTCACGCCTGGCCGGCGGTGCCAGCCAGCAGGCGCACCTGGCGCAAGTGCTGCACGATGGCGACGCGCCGCTGCAAGCCTTGCTGGCCGCGCTCGACAACTTGCTGGCGCTGTACGACAAAAGCGGCGACAACGAGCGCGACATGGTGCTCGGTCTGCTCGACGTGGAAATCGCGTATGCGGACACGCCGCAGCAGCGCCTGCTGGCCGTGCTGGCGAAAAACATGCAGCAAAACAAAACCGAGGAATACCGCCTGGCTGGCTTGCGCCATACCCTGGCGCGCCGGCAACTGGCGGCACTGGGGCGCGAACACGCCCAGCTCGCCGCCGCCCTCACCACCACCACGGAGGCACAATGGACGGATCGGTAGGCAGGAGCAGCAACAGCGAACGCCGCGAAGCGGCCCTCAGCAGCGCCATGCGCGTCGAGCAACTGGCCGACAGCCTGTCGCAGGCGGCCGTCACGCTGCACGGCGCCGTCATGCGCGCCATCCGCAAGCGCGCCAGCCAGGGCGCCGACGGCATCAGCCACAGCCAGGCGCAAGCCGTCTTCGCCCTGGAAGTGGCCTTGCGCCAGCAAGCCAACCAGCTGTATGCCGATGCGGCCGGGCACACGGTGGCGGGCCTGGAAACGGCGCAGCGCCAGCTCAGCGGCCTGCTCGACACGGTGCGCCTGCGCATCGCCCGCAACGACGACGTGCGGCACTGGATCAGCCTGGCGACGAGTTTGTTGCACCTGGGCAGCGCCGTGCTTGCCGGCAATCCCGAACGCATTCTCAGCACGCTGGGCAAGGTGCGTGAGCGCCTGCAAGAGATGGCCCCGGAATGATTGAAATCGGCCGGCGAGCGCCTATACTGGGACCTCCCCCGCGTGGCAATCGTGCTTGCGGGAAGATGACCAGAGGAGACCAAGATGCGTATCGAACCGTATTTGCAATTCAATGGAAACTGCGCGCAAGCGCTCGAATACTACCGCCAGCACCTGCATGGCACCGACCTGTGCCTGATGCCGTATCGCGGCACGCCGATGCAGGAGCAAGTCAAGGAAGACTGGTATGACAAGATCATGCACGGCTCCGTGCAGCTGGGCCCCACCATGCTGATGGGCTCGGACGGCGGCTGTACCGAGGATGGCGCCAAGGGCATGCACGGCAGCTCGATCTGCCTGACCGTCGATACGCCGGAAGAGGCGGAACGGGCCTTCGACGCGCTGGCGCGTGACGGCACCATCCAGATGCCCATGGAAGAAACGTTCTGGGCCAAGCGCTTCGGCATGCTGAAAGACCAGTTCGGCGTTGCCTGGATGGTCAACTGCCTGAAAGAGCCAGCATAGAACGGCCGCTGCCAGCCTGCGCCGCGTCAAACGCGGCGCGGGTGGTAGCGCAAGCAGAGCCGCCAATCTTGGACTACCATGATGGAAGTAACCTCTACCGGGTGATGGCCATGAATGGATTGCCGCAAGACCAGTTGCAGCGCCTGCAGGGCGTGCTGGAGCAACGCAAGCTGGCGTTGCTGGAACAGATCGAGAACGAAGCGGCCGAAGCGGACGCGCGCGCCTCCTTGCTCAATGAAATCGAAGCCTCGCCGGCCGACAACGCCAGCGTGCGCACTTTGAACGCCCTTGTCAGCGAAGCGGCCGAACACAACCTGGCGCAGCTGGCCATCATCAAGCACGCGCTGGCCAAGTTTTCCGATGGCAGCTACGGCCTGTGCGACAACTGCGGCGAAGCCATCGGCCTGTCGCGCCTGAACGCCCGCCCGGAAGCCCGCCTGTGCATCGATTGCCAGACGCGGCTGGAAAAAGCCCAGCGCTGAGCCCATGACGGTAGCGTAAAGGCTGCGCGACAACAAAGGGCAAGGCATCGCTGCCCTGCCCCCTGTTTTCCAGCGTGACTGCCATTGCCTGACGTCCTCCGCCAGCGTCTATGCGCCGGCTGGGTGGACGGGTCTCCTCTACTGCCATTGCCTTGTGGAAGCTGTACGCTTGCTTAACTCATGTGCTGGCCGCCATTGATGGCGATGTTCGCGCCCGTCACAAACGCGGCCTCGTCCGACGCCAGGTAAGCGACCAGGGCCGCCACCTCGTCCGGCTCGCCCAGGCGGCCCAGGGGGATTTGCGGCAGGATCTTCGTTTCCATGATATCGGCAGGCACGGCCGTCACCATCTGCGTGCGCAGGTAGCCGGGCGAGACCGTATTGACGGTGATGCCGTGGCGCGCCACTTCCAGCGCCAGCGCCTTGCTGAAACCGTGCACGCCCGCCTTGGCGGCCGCGTAGTTGCACTGGCCAAACGCGCCCTTCTGGCCATTGACGGACGAGATATTGATGATGCGGCCCCAACGGTTGGCCAGCATCGGTTCGAGCACCTGCTTGCTCATGTTGAACAAGCTGTCGAGATTGGTGCGCATGACCTCGGACCAGTGCGGCAACTCCATCTTGCGCATGCTCTGGTCGCGCGTGATGCCGGCGTTGTTGACGAGCACGTCGATGCGGCCGAACTGCGCCAGCACGCTGGCCACGGCCTCGCTGCAGGCAGCGAAATCCGTCACGTCGAGGGCCAGCGGATGAAAATAATACTGTTGCGCCTGCTGCTCGTCGAGCCAGCTTGTCACCCGCACATTGCCCGGCGTATGCGCGGCCACGACGGCAAAGCCCGCCCCATGCAGGCGGCGGCACAAGGCCGTGCCCAGGCCGCCCATGCCACCCGTCACCAGCGCTACCTTTTGTTCCTTCATTGCTGTCTCTCCCCGCTTGTTATGGTTGTTCTGCGTGGGATCAAGTGTAGGTGGCGCTTTTGAAGCGGGCATTGCGCCAGATCAAAGGCCCGGTCTGCTTATTGCCGCGTTCGTCTGCGCTGTGTCGATATGCTAAAAATTATCAAAATCATACTCATCAAAGAGGTGATGGCACCTCGGCGGGCAAGGCAGCTAATCCTTGCCTGATGGTATGATCCAAAGGAGAACGCGATGGAAATCCAGGACGACACAGAAGCATTGAGGGACTTGTTCAACGACATCAATCCCGGCATGAGCGACGTGGAATCGGTGCATCAGGCGGAGCTCGATCCACAGCATGCGCTGGCCCTGATGGCCAACCCGAAGGCGGCGCTGAAGGCCATGGGCATTCCCGTCAGCGACGCCTCGCAAGTGCAGGTGACCATGAAGAACCGTGCCAGCCGCGCCATGCTGGAGGTGGCGCAAAAGGCGGCGCAATTGCGGCGCATCATCGTCATCGTGATTCACTATCGCAACTGCGATGCCGATATCATCATCATCGCCATGAGCTGAAGCGGCAAGCGCCGGCCGCAGTCGTGCGCGGCCGGCACCCCGGACTGTGCCAGAATGGCCGCTACCGCACAGCGAGAGGACAGGCCATGACGTACAAGACCGTATTGCTCCACATCGACGACAGCGCCGGGCGCGCCGCCCGCATCGAAGCGGCGGCCAGCATCGCCCAGGCTTGCGGCGGCCACCTGACGGGCGTGGCGCTGACGGGCGTGTCGCGCCTGCTGTACCAGAACCAGCCCGACCTCGATGCCGACCCGAACCTGAGTTTGCATCTGAACTTCCTGCGCGACCGGGCCACGCGCGCCCTCGACGGTTTTGAAGCGCAAGTGCGCGCGGCCGGCGTCGCCTCGTTCGAACAGCGCGTGCTCGACGACGAGGCGGCGGGCGGCATCAGCCTGCTGGCCCGCTATGCGGACCTGGTCGTCATCAGCCAATACAATGCCAAGGATAAATCGCCGTCCGTGATGCGCGACTTTCCCGCCTATGTGCTGCTGCATTCGGGCCGGCCCGTGCTGATCGTGCCGTATGCGCCGCCGCTGCCCCTGCTGGCGCCGCCGGCGGCCGCGCGCAATGTGCTCATTTCCTGGAACGCCAGCAAGGAAGCGAGCCGCGCCGTGACCGCCGCCCTGCCCCTGCTGCAGCGCGCCGGGCAAGTCCACGTGGCCATCTTCGACGCCCAGGTGCATGCCGCCGAGCACGGCGAACAGCCGGGCGCGGAACTGACGCAATACCTGGCGCGCCACGGCGTGGAAGCGCGGCTGCATTTGCTCGATGGCGGTGGCGTGCGGCGCGGCGATATCGGCGAAGCGCTGCTGTCGCAGGCGGCCGACCTGTCGGCCGACTTGCTGGTGATGGGAGCGTATGGCCATTCGCGCCTGCGCGAAACCATCCTCGGTGGCGTCACGCGCACGATTCTGCAAAGCATGACGATCCCCGTGCTGATGGCGCACTAGGGCGTATTGAAAGCGGCGGGCTAGCCGCCCTGCCAGGGCTGGCTGCGGATCTTCGCCACCTGGCGCTGCGCCAGCCACTGCCACAGCTGCAGCGCGTCGTCCTGCGGCAGGGCCGACATGTGGCGCGGGCTGGCCAGGGCGATTTCGCAATCGCGGTCCGACCATTCCTCGAAAGTGACTTCGCCTCCGCTAGCGACCTCGACCTGATACATCAAGCCGTCGTCGTAACCAAAACGCAACAGGACGGCGGCCGGGCTGCCATCCTGCGCCACGGCGCCGCCGCGGTAGACCTCGGCCAGCGCATCGGCCAGCTGTGCCGGCGAGGGCGCGCAGATGTCGCGCCCATCGGCCCGTGTCAGAATGAACCATGCCTGTGTCATGACGCGACCTCCTATTCATACCCGTTAGCATGCGAGGCAAGTACTACAGGCAGTCACCTTGGTCCAGTGTCACTTCGGGCGCGCGGAAACTATCCCTGTCGGCATTGTTTACCAATAATTACGAATACTAACAAGGATCATACCTAAATTTCATGCAGCGCGGAATTTATGCATATTCCGCGGCTGGCGCGCCGATTCACGCCACCAGCACGGGTATGCTGAGGGGATCGAAATCCAGCCAGTCGCCATTGGCGATCGTGCCTTCCGCTTCCTCGATATGCTCGGCGCCCAGCCGGTGCAAGGTCTCGAGCGCCCGTTCGCGCTCGTCGGGGCTACCGAGCGCGACGGCGATCAGCATGCCTGGATGCCGTGGCTGGCGGCGGTTTTCGCCATTCCCGTCGCCATTCCCGTCGCCATTTGCTTCGGGTTCGCCCGCGTCCTTCATTTTATTGAAACTGTAGAGCGAGCCTACGTGGGCACCCACGAGCGCCCCCACCACCGGGCCCAGCGGCCCCGTCGCCAGGGTGGTGGCCGCGCCGATGCCCGCGCCGACGGCGGCCCCGACGGCCACGCCTTCCACCACGCCTTTGGGCGTTTCCTTGGCCCCTGGCGACATGTCGCGGTCGCCGCCGAGCGCGTGCAGATCATGCTGGCCCGGCTGGTTGACAAAGAAGGCGCTGATGCGGCTGTCGGGAAACCCCGCCTGGTTCAGGGCCGCGCGCGCGGCGTCGATCTGCTCCTGCAATTGAAAATGACCTGCGATGATGCGTGACATGATACGGCCCTCCTGGTCGGCTGCTGGCGCACCGTGCGCCGCTACGATAGCGTGCGCCGGACGGCGCCAGGATACCGTTCGCTTACGCACACAGTTACGCACACAGCCAATCAATCATGCGGCTGCGCCGTACGGGCTACGGATATCGGACAGGAATTGTTGTGCGCGCAAAGCCCATTAGGTGTTCTAAGGCGCCAGCGCCTTCGTCTCGCCACCGAGACGGATGATCGCCGCTTTTGCGCCCACGGCGCCCGGATAGCGGGGATCGAGCCGCAGCGCTTGCCGGTAGGCCTCGACAGCCTGCGGGCGCAAGCCTTGCTCCACATAAAACTCGGCCAGGCTATCCTGCAGATTCGCGTCGCGCGGATGCAGGTTGACGGCCGCTTGCAGCACGGCCATGCCTTGCGCCACGGCGCCGCTGCCTTTCAAACGGTAGGCTTCCAGGTTCAGCGCCGCCGGGTTGGCCGCACCGAGCGGATCACGCTCCAGCGCCAGGCGCAGGGCGGCGAGGGCCGCTTCCGTCTTGCCTGCGCGCAGCAGGGTCAAGCCTTGCAGCGCATGCGCGCGGTCGCTGAGCGGATACAGTTCCACGGCCAGACGGCTGGCCGCCAGCGCCGTATCTGTCTCGCCACGCGCGGACGACGCTTGCGCCAGTTCCTGCAGCTCGGGCACGAAATCGGGATAGGCGCGCTGGCCGCGGAAGGCCGTGCGCAACTGGTTATCGAGCGCGGCGATGGATGGGGGCGCGGCCGGCCAGGCGATGGCGGCCGTGCGGTCCCAGCTGCCGGCCAGGGCCACGATAGCTTGCTCGAAAGCGGGATCGAAACGGGGCAAGGCGCCGGCCTTTGTTCCTTGCGACAACAGGACATAGTCGCGCGCAAACGCCAGCGCGCCGCCACGCGCGTATTGATTCAGGTCGACGCCCGACAGGCGCAGCTGCCCGGCCATGCTGGCGCCGGCCGTGAGAAACACGCGGCCGCCTGCGGGATGGCGGGCCGCGTCGATGTAGGCGCGCGCCGCCCTGGCATCGGGCGCCAGCGCTTGCCGGTTGATTTGCGTAAATGCCTCGCGCGTGGCGGCCGCATCGGCATACGGTTGATCCGTGCGCTCGGCATACGCCCTGCCCTCCTCGAACAAGCCTTGCGCCACCTGGTACGCGCGCTGCGCACCCGCATCGGCGATATACGTGTTCAGCTGCCACGCTTCGCCCGTGACCACCTCGAACAGGCGCTGCACGAACACTTCGGGATTGACGCGCTCGAGATTGGCGGCGACGGCAATGGTGAGCTTGCGCGAAGGGAAGCTGTACAGATAAGTGACGGTTTCCGGCTGCTGGCCGCTATGGGCAATCGCATAGCGTCCGCCCGTCGGGACGACTTCCCAGCCCATGCCATAGTCCGTCAAGCGGCCGGCGCGCGTGGCCATCGGCTGCACCATGGCGGCCACGCTGGCCGCCGACAGTATTTTGCCTTCATGCACGCCCCTGCCGAACGCCAGCATGTCGGGCACGCTGGCGCGCGTGCCGCCGGCGGAAAAACGGCTGCTGATGTCGACGAATTCCGCATTTTTCCACTCCTTGCCGGCCAGCCGGTAGCCGCGCACGCGATGGGCGATTACGGTGTCCGGATCATCCATCACGATGGTGTCCATGCCCAGCGGCCCCCACACGTGGCGCCGCATGTAGCCGCCATAGCTTTCGCCCGAGGCGCCCTCGATGACGGCGCCCAGCAGGTTGTAGCCATAGCTGGTGTAGCGAAAACGCGTGCCCGGTTCGGCGATCAGGTCGAACTGCTCGAAGACGGCGATGGACTGGCGCGTATCCTTGTGCTCCTTGAAGTGCTTCTCCGCCTTGCTGTTACGGTAGGCATCGATACCGCCCAGGTGGCCCAGCAACTGGCGCACCGTCACGGGAAACGGTTTGACGGGGAAGTACGGCACATACGTTTGCACGGGCGCATCCAGGTCGATCTTGCCCTGTTCCACCAGTTGCAAGATGGCCACCGCCGTCATGGGCTTGGTGACGGACGCCAGCCGGTAGCTGGACCGGGCCGTGGCCGGCACGCGGTTTTCCAGGTCCGCATAGCCATAGCCTTTGACCCATTCCACGTCGCCCTGGCTGAAACCGACGGTCACGCCCGGGATGCGTGCCTTGTCCATGCGCTGCGCCACCCAGCCGTCGAAGTCGGCCAGGCGCGCGGCCAGCGCCGGGGTGGGAATAGTAGCGGAAGCGGCCTGCGCCACGCCGCAGAACAGCGCCAGCGCGCCGGCGAAACAAGTCTTGCTTTGCATAGTCATGATTCCATGGTGAGGGCCGTGTCCACAGCACGGCGCTGATGCATGGTAAGTGTCTTTCATACACCATTGGCGGGCCGTGCACGAAATGCACGTGGCCCGCATGAACGGCACCGAAGTGGATGAAAATGTTGCAAAGGGTTGGCAAATGAGCAGCTACAATGCCCGCCATGCCCTCCGTCTTCCGCTACCTGCCGCTGTGCTGCCTGGCCTTGCCCTCTTTCGCCATGGGCATGGACAGGCTGTCGCTGGCCGAAGGCTGGCGCGCCTGCGGCACAACGCGCGCCACGCCCGCCGCCTCGCTATACCAGCTGCTCAAGCCGGGCCAGCTGCTGTGCGTCGAGCGCGACATCACCGTGGCCGCCACGCCCTCGTCGACGCAGCTGCTGGTGCTGTCGGCGCTAGCTTCCAGCGAAGTCTGGCTTGATGGCATATTGATCGGCAGCAATGGCCAGCCGGCCCGCCAGGCCAGCGGGGAGCGCGCGGGCGACATCGATTTCGCCATCCACCTGACGCCACGGCAGTTGTCCATGGGCACGCACCACCTGCGCATGCTGCTGTCGACGCTACAGGCGCCTGAACGCCTGGCGTCGCCACTGTATGCGCTGTACCTGGCCGACCGGCAAGACTACCGCGCGGCGCTGGCCTGGTACCGGCTGCCGCCACTACTGCTGGCCGGGGCGCTGGGCGCCGTCGCCCTGCTGTTTCTCGCCTTGACGGCGCTGTACCAGCGGCAGCGGCACTGGGCCATGTTTGCCGCGCTGTGCCTGGTGGCGGCGCTGCTGCTGGTGGTGGAACTCTGGCGCAGCGTTACCGGCTATGCCTACCCCATGCATTTGCCGCGCCTGTACGCCGTCAGTGCGCTGACCTGGCTGTTTTCCGCCTTGCTGCCCCTGTATTTTTATACGGCATACCGGCTGCCGCGCTGGCCGCTGGCGGCGGCGGCACTGCTGGCGGGCATCGCGCTGGCCGGCGCGCTGCCCGCGCATTTCGACTCGCGCTGCTGGTCGATGTTCTTGACGGGCCTGGCAACGAGCCTGGCGCTCAACCTGGGCGCCCTGTGGCGCCGCCTGCCGGGCAGCCGCGGCGGCACCTTGATCGCGCTGGCCTCGTGCGCCCTGTTCCTGCTGACGGGCAGCCAGTTTGCCGAAGGCGGCTTCGCCCTCGTCGTGTGCTTCTTGCTGCTGCCCCTGTGCGCGCAATTGCTGGCGCAGCTGCTGCGCGAACGCAGCAAGGCGGCACGCGCCCGGCAGCTGGAAAACCAGCTCTTGCGTAAAAGCATGCAACCGCATTTCCTGATGAATTCCCTGAGCCTGATCAGCGAACTCAACGCGCAATCGCCGGAGGCGGCCGAAACCTTCATCGAGGCACTGGGCGCCGAGTTGCGCATGCTCAACGAATTCGCGCAGCAGCCCAGCATCGCCCTGACGCAGGAACTGGCCCTGTGCGAGAACTACCTGAGCATCATGGGCACGCGGCTGCAGCAGCCGTGCAGCCTGCAGCGCGATGGCGAGGCGGCGGGCATCACGGTGCCGCCCGCCACCTTGCTGACGGCGCTGGAAAATGCGTTCAGCTACAACCGCTACCGCCACGGCGCAACCTTTATCCTGCGCATCGCACACCATGCGCAAACGCACGTGCTCACCCTGATCCTGCCCGAAGGCGAGACACGCCAGCATGCGGGCGGCGGCGTGGGCGAACAGTACATCCGCGCCAGCCTGCACGCCGTGTTCGGCGATGCGGCCCGCTATGAGCGTGAATATGCCAGCGAACAGCAGCAGGCGGGCTGGCGCCTCACCTTTACCTTGCCGGCGGCGTCATGAATGTGTTGATACTGGAAGATGAACCGCTGATCGCGCAAGGCCTCGCCCGCGAGATGCGCGCGCATTTCGGCGCGCGCCTCAGCAATCTCGTGCTGCATGACAATGTCCCGCAAGCGCTGGCCGCGCTGGCGCAGGAACAGGTCGACTTGCTGCTGCTCGATTTGAACCTGCATGGCGCGGACGGCTATGACCTGCTGCGCCTGGCAGCCGATGCGCGCTTCCAGACCATCATCGTCTCGGCCCACGCGGAACGCTCGATCACCGCCTTCGAATTCGGCGTGCTCGACTTCGTTGCCAAGCCTTTCAGCCGTGAACGGCTGCACAAGGCGCTGCAGCGCTATACGGGACGGCATACGGAAGCGGCCTCGCTGGCCGTCAAGAAACGCGGGGCGCTGGAATGGATCGCCATGGCCGACATCGACCATGTGCAGGCCGATGGCCACTACAGCAATATCGTGCTGCGCAGCGGCGAACAGTGTTTTCACGACCTGGCCATCGACAAGCTCATGGCCCTGCTGCCGCCCCACTTCCTGCGCGTGCACCGCTCCTACATCGTCAACAGCCTGGGCTTCAAAAGGCTGCAGATCGCGGCGGGCGGCAAATACGCGCTCGACACGCAGACCAGCACGGGCATACCCGTGTCGCGCAGCAGCTATCCCGCGCTGAAACAGCGGCTGCTGGGCTGAACGCCTACCAGTGCGGCGCGTAGTTGGGAAACGGCGAGGCCATGTGCTCGGGTTCCACGGGCGGCGCCATCCAGCCGCGCGGGTCGACCTTGTAATATTGCAAGAACTGCGCGTACAGCTCCTCGTGGTGCTCGGCCATCTGGTACGGTTTTTCAAAGAAGGTTTCCGTGGCCACGGCAAAGAATTCGGCGGGATTCGTGGCGCCGTAATGGTCCATCACGCTGTGCTGCTGGTAGATGGCGTCGTGGCGCAGATTGTCGAAGTCGCGCGACAGCACGGTGGCCCAGCTGCGGTAGCTCGACACGCTGGGCAAATACGGCGCGCCATTCGCGGCGCCCGATTCGCTGTCGAGCTGGTGGGCAAATTCATGCAGCACGACATTGTGCCCATCGGTCCAGTCGGCCGCACCGCGCTGCACGTGGTCCCAGGCCAGCACCACTCTGCCATCGCCCCAGGATTCGCCCAATAGCCCATTGGCCGATGGCGTGACCACGCCGCCCGGCCCCACTTCATCGCGCGTGACGATGAATTCCGTGGGATACACGAGGATGGTGTCGAGTTCCGGATACACCTGCGTCTGGCGGTTCAGTAACAGCAGGCACGCCTGGCCGGCGATGGTATAGCGCATCTCGTCCGTGATCTCCAGGCCGCCGCAACCGACGAATTTCTTCTGATACAGGAACTGCACGACGAGACGGCGCAACTGCTCCTGCAGCGGGGCCGGCATGCGCGGATACACGGGAATATTCTTTTCCAGCACGGCCAGGCCTTCCGGCGGCAAAGGCCTGGCCAGGGCCCGCTTCAGGCGCCAGCGGGGAAACCACAGCGAAAAGACGATGGCGGCCGTGACGAGGACGATCCACAGCAGCGGGTTCATGCGGAGTCCCGCTTCAGGATAAGGGCAATGGAGCAGGAGAATATGGCGTAGGCAGACAAGGACAAGCTCCTTCAAGTGAACCCGCGCGTTGCGGGCAGCAGTCCAGCCCACATGGGGATGCTTGCAGTCTTTTCAATCAGACGACATGAAACGGCCTGCCCCAACGCCAAAAGCCGGGTTGCGACCCGGCTTTCATTACAACATAACAACGCCTGACAAAACCGTCAGCTATTACTCGGCAGATTTTTGCTGCGGCGCACCGAACAGCGCGGCGACAAGCGGATCGCGCGTCACGGGACCGCGGTTGACGCGGATGGCGTAATGCGTGTCATCGGCCAGGATGTGGAAGTGACGGCCGCTGCCTGCCATGCTTTGCTCGCGCAGGCCTGGACGGTCCTTGCGCGGTGGCGCGCCTTCGCGTTTTGGCTGGACGATGGCGGCCAGGAAGGCGCGCACGCGCTCAGGATCCGGCGTCAGCTGGTACACTGCCTTGCCAAGATAGGTGGCGGTGCCTTCGATGTAGCGGGCCAATTCGATCACGCCCGCTTCGCGCAGGTCGCGGATGTATTTGCGGGCGCCCGATGGCGAAAACTTGAGGAACCAGGCGATTTCATCGGCCAGCATCTCGTGCAGCGACAATTCGCCGATCAGCTTTTGCATGTTTTCGATGCGGCGCAAGGTAGCCGACGTCGAACGCACGCGCTCGATCGGTGCCATGGAAATGGGATTCATGCGTTCCGGGGGGATGGGTGCTGCGCGTTCTACCATTTGCGAGCCTTTTTCGAGGCTACGAAGTTCCTGGTGCGCTGCCTTTAATTCGCTCTTCACGTGAGACTGAGTCATTGCATGCATTTGAATACTCCTTTTAAACGATTGCCGGTAGCCCGGATTGTTAAGTTCTTGGCAATTTTTATACCAGAACGCCACGAATCCTGAGCGTCTGGGCACAGAATGCCATCCCGCTCCTCACTGGTCTGTGCGTTAACGAACATTAGAAGCAAGAAAGTGAAAAATATTGCCTTGTTGAATTATTTCTCTGAATGCATCTATAAAAGACATCTAAAATGCTGCGCCCGCATACGCGCACAAAGTGAAATAGCGAACAGAAGCGTCGGCATCCTTGCAATAAATTCAAAGCTTCGCGCGCGGCACCCGCCGCCCGCATCGCGCCAATCTTGATACTTTGCAAAGGAACCATCATGAATATGCCCAGTCTGCTGGCCGCCGCCGCCCTGATCACCTTGTCCGCCTGCAAAAAACCGGCCGACGCGCCGCTGCCCGAAACGGCACCCAACCCCGCTTCCGCACCCCAGGTGATGCCGCCACCCGTCGCGCCAGCCACGCCGGAAGCGGGTCCTGGCAGCACGACGCCGCCTGCCCCGCTGACGGATCCGGCCACCGCGCCGGCCCTGCCTCCCGCCACGACGCCAAAGTAAGCCCGGCAGACGGAGCCCATCCATCAGGCGCCCATGCGGCGCCGCCCCTACTCCACGGGGGAGTTACGCGTTGCCAGCCTGTTTGCAACGCGTTTTTTTACGATTGGAGTCAGCCGCGCCATTTAGGTTCACCTGCTCCGAGGCCGCAAGCCGGTATCGAACCCGCCCGCCAAAATGCGGCAATCCGCACAGTCTTTCCCCTCATCGTGCGGAAAGGCGGAATCTCACCATTTCCCAATTTCAATAGATTCAAATTAAACCTTTATAAACAATCACTTGCAATAAACGCCAAAATGCGCTCCACTGGCACGGAAGATGCTTTTATATTTTTATAGCCGCCACCAGAGCGGCGCCCTGACCCACGATATAAAAACCATCTACCTTTTGGAGACAACAGCATGGCAAGCACCTTCCGCATCTCGTCCTTCCTCAACACCAAGGCACTGGCCGTGGCCGTCGCCCTGGCCGCGCAATTCCCGCTGGCCGTCCACGCGGCCGATACCGTACGCCTGGGCAACCTGAAATTCGCCCATTACGGCGCCGTCGCCTACATGAAGGAAATCGCGCCGAAATACGACCTGAAGATCGAAGAGCGCATCTTCGCCAAGGGCCTCGACATCGTGCCGGCCATGATCGCCGGCGAAATCGACGTGTCCGCCAGCGCGCTGGAAGCGGCCATCACGGGCCGCGCCACGGGCTTGCCCGTGTACCTGGTGGGCGGCTTCGCCAAGGGCGGCGTGCAGATCGTCGGCCGTCCCGACCTGAACATCAAGGGTATCGCCGACCTGAAAGGCAAGAAAGTCGGCGTCACGCGCGGCGGTCCGCAGGAAATCCTGCTGTTTGCCGAATTGACCAAGGCCAAGCTGACCTGGTCCGACAAGCCGGGCAAGGACGTGCAAATTCTGTACATGGGCTACCCGGACTTGAACCAGGCGCTGCTGACCAAGGATATCGACGTCATGAGCCAGTCCGAGCCGTACTCGACCCAGGCCATCCACAAGAAATACGGCGCGGCCATTCTCAAGCCCTACGACACGCCGCTGGGCGAGCCCGTGCGCGCGCTCGTGATGACGGAAAAAATGTACAAGGAAAAGCCGGCCGTGGCCCAGCGCTTCATGGATTGCTTCGTCGCCGCCACGCGCGCCTTCCTGGCCGACCCGAAACTGGCGGAAAAATATGTGCGCGAATCGATGTTCAAGAACCAGATCACCTCCGACGATTACCGCGACGCCATCGACAACGCCATCTTCACGGAAGACATCACGCAAAGCCACGTGCAGCTGACCACCGACTACATGGTGAAATTCGGCGTAGGCCGCATGGCCAAAGCGCCTGCCGCCAAGGATTGGGTCAAGCTGGATCTGCTGGAAAAAGCCAAGAAGTCCTACGCACCTCGCTAATCTGAAAGTGTCACGATGAATATTCAAATGATGAAACGCTTCGCGCACGGCGCCGCCGTGCCCGTTGCCGTGCTGCTGCTGTGGCAAGCCATGTCCACGTTCGGCTGGATCAACCCGCAAATCCTGCCCTCGCCCGTCGCCGTGGTCGTGAAATGGTATGAATACCTGATTCCCATGGAAGCGTACACGCCCGA
This sequence comes from Janthinobacterium sp. EB271-G4-3-2, assembly GCF_020858035.1. NCBI lineage: Bacteria > Pseudomonadati > Pseudomonadota > Betaproteobacteria > Burkholderiales > Oxalobacteraceae > Janthinobacterium > Janthinobacterium sp. EB271-G4-3-2. The sequence continues at coordinate 130,248 of NZ_JACYMG010000009.1, forward strand.
AGCGGGCAATTACCTCGTGTGGATGTTCTCCGGCGAATTGCCGCACGATGCCTGGGCCAGCCTGTCGCGCGTGCTGGGCGGCTTTGCCATCGGCGCCGGCCTGGCTTTGCCGCTGGGCTTGCTGATGGGTACCAACAAGACCATCTATAAACTGTTCGACCCGCTGGTGCAGGTGCTGCGTCCTATTCCGCCGATCGCCTACATTCCGCTGGCGATCTTGTGGTTCGGCCTGGGCAATCCGCCCGCCTTCTTCCTGATCAGCATCGGTTCCTTCTTCCCCGTGCTGATGAATACCATCGCCGGCGTGCGCCAGGTCGACGGCATCTACATCCGCGCCGCGCGCAACCTGGGCGCCAGCCAGATGACGATGTTCCGCCGCGTCATCCTGCCGGCCGCCACGCCGTACATCCTGGCCGGCGCGCGCATCGGCATGGGCACGGCCTTCATCGTCGTGATCGTCGCGGAAATGATCGCCGTCAACAGCGGCCTCGGTTTCCGCATCCTGGAAGCGCGCGAGTACTTCTGGTCCGACAAGATTATCGCCGGCATGTTTACCATCGGCCTGTTCGGCCTGGCCATCGATATCGCCATGAATGCCCTGAATAATCATTTGCTGCAGTGGCACCGCGGCCTGGAACACTAAGAGGAACGGCCATGACCACGATCAATATCAACGCAGTCAATAAAATCTTCACCACGGGCGGCGCGGACGTCATCGCCCTGAAGGACATCAACCTGGAAATCGCCAGCGGCGAATTCATCTGCCTGCTGGGACCGTCCGGCTGCGGCAAGTCGACCCTGTTGAACGCCATCGCCGGCTTTTCGCAGCCGACGTCGGGCCAGATCCTGGCCGGCGGCAAGCTGATCACCGAGCCCGGCCCCGACCGCGGCATGGTGTTCCAGGAATACGCGCTGTTCCCCTGGATGACCATCGAGAGCAATATCGCTTTCGGCCTGGAAATCGCCGGCAAGACGCCGGCCGAGATCAAGGAACGGGTCGACATGCTGCTGAGCATGCTGGGCTTGACGGAATTCCGTGCCCGCTACCCGAAAGACTTGTCGGGCGGCATGCGCCAGCGCGTGGCCATCGCCCGCGTGCTGGCCCTCGATTCGCCGATCATGCTGATGGATGAACCGTTCGGCGCGCTCGATGCCTTGACGCGGCGCAACCTGCAAGATGAATTGCTGAAAATCTGGAAAGTCTTCGGCACCACCATCGTGTTCGTCACGCACTCGATCGAGGAATCGATCTATCTGGCCGACCGCACCATCGTCATGACCTACCGTCCCGGCACCATCAAGCGCGACGTGGCCATCGACCTGCCCCGCCCGCGCGACCCGAGCGACCCGGAGTTCAACCGCCTCAAGCGCATGCTGGGCGAGATGGTGATGGAAGAGCAGCAAAGGCACCATAACGCGGAAACCATGGCCAGCACCGCTGATTAATCGCCGCGCAAGCTAACCCGAAAGCAAGTGCCGGGGTCGGACCTTAAGGTCCGACCCCAGTCTTCGACTTGCGGGTTTCAGCCTTACAATACCGTCGTAATTAACCCGACACACGGAGCACCATGGCATCCGGCAAATGGCCCCTGAGACAGCTACTCGCCCCCCTGCTGGCCGTGGGCTCGCTGGTCGTGCTGACGTGGGCCTCGTATGCCTGGGTGCAGCAGCGCCAGCTCGACGAATTGCACCGCACCCTCGATTCGCGCGCGGAACTGTATGCGGCGTCCATCGGCGGCGCCCTCAACAAGTACGAATTCCTGCCCCTGGCAGTGGCCCAGAGCGATGCGGTGGCGCAATTGCTGGAACAGCCCAGCGCCGACAAAGTCACGCAAATCAACGCCTACCTGGTCGACATGAACCGCCGCGCGGGCGCCTTTGCCGTCTACGTACTCGATGCCCAGGGTACGACCCTGGCGTCGAGCAACTGGCAGGACCGCAGCTCGTATGTGGGCGTCAACTACGGCTTCCGCCCCTACTTCAAGGATGCGTTCGCGGGCGGCATCGGCCGCTTCTACGGCATCGGCTTTTCCACCTTCGAGGCCGGCTATTTCATTTCGCAGCCCGTGCAGCGCGACGGACGCATCATCGGCATCGTCGCCGCCAAGGTCAACCTGGACTGGATCGAGCAATCGTGGCGCACGCCGGGCGCGGGCGAGCAGATCTGGGTCAAGGATGCGAACGGCGTGATCATCCTGGCCACCACGCCGGCCTTCAAGTTCAAGACCCTGGCCCCGCTGTCGGCGGACGCCAAGAAAGACATCAGCGAACAGCGCCAGTTCCTGCAAGAAAATCTGCCCATCCTGCCGCACCGCGTCAGCCGCCAGTTCGCCGATGGCGCCAGCGTGATGACCCTGGAACGTCCGCAGACGGGTGACACCCCCGCCCTGTCCGGCAACGCCGACAAGGTGGACTATCTGGCCGTGAACCGCGCGCTGGGCCCGCTGCAATGGCAGATCACCGTGCTGGCCGAGCTCGACCAGGTCGATGAGGCGGCGCGCAACGCGGCCATCGCCGCCGCGCTGGGCTGGGCCTTGCTGCTGCTGGCCCTGATGTACGCGCGCCAGCGCCGCCGCCGCATCGCCGACAAGCTCAATGCACAGCAAACGCTGGCGCTCGCGTATGAACAGCTGGAAATCAAGGTCGAGCAGCGCACGGCCGACCTCGTCCACGCGAACGGCCGCCTGCAGGCCGAGGTGACGGAACGCGAGCGGGCCGAGCAAACCTTGCGCTATGCCCAGGCGGAACTGGTGCAAAGCGGCAAACTGGCGGCCATCGGCCAGATGGCGGCCGGCGTCACGCACGAGCTGAACCAGCCGCTGGCCGCCCTGCAAACATTTTCCGACAATGCCAAGGTCTTTTTGGCACGCGGCCGGATCGACGATGCGCTCGACAACCTGTCGACCATTTCCGACCTCGTCAAGCGGCTCGGCTATGTGACGTCGCAACTGAAAGGCTTTGCGCGGCGCAGCGACGATGCGCGCAAACCCGTCAGCGTGCGCCAGGCGTTCGCGCAAACCATGCTGCAAATCCGCACGCGCAAGCATTCGCAGCGTTTGACCCTGCATGAAAGCTGGCTGGAGGACGACATCATCGTGCTGTGCAACGCCATCGGCCTGGAACAGGTGTTTACCAACCTGATCACGAATGCCATGGATGCCGTGCCGGAAAGCGAGCCCGTGCAAATCTGGTTCCAGGTGCGCCGCGAAGGCAGCCTGGCCGTGCTGCATATCACCGATAATGGCCCCGGCATCCCGCTGGCCTCGCTCGACAAGATCTTCGACCCCTTCTATACCACCAAGGAACACGGGCTGGGCTTGGGATTGTCGATCAGCGCAGGCATACTGCGCGCTGCCGGCAGCGCGCTGGCCGTACGCAACCGCAGCGCGCAGGAAGGGGGCGGCGCACAATTTACCATCACCCTGAGCTGCGACCCGGGGGTGAGAGACAAGGAAACATCTGATGCACGAGAATAATTTTGAAGGCATGCAAGTGCTGTTGGTGGAGGACGATGCCGTCGTGCGCAAGGGCGCCCGGCAATCGCTGGAACTGGCGGGCCTGCAAGTGACGGCCGTTGCCACGGCCGAGGAGGCGCTGCCCTATCTGGTGCCTGAATTTGCCGGCATCTTATTGAGCGATATCAAGCTGCCGGGCATCGACGGCTTGAAACTGCTCGATATCGCCGTGGCGCAGGATGCCAGCCTGCCCGTCATCCTCGTCACGGGCCACGGCGACGTGTCGATGGCCGTGGGCGCCATGCGTCGCGGCGCCTACGATTTCATCGAAAAACCGTTTTCCGCCGACTTGCTCGTGGAAGTGTGCCGCCGCGCGCTCGACAAGCGCCACCTGGTGCTGGAAAACATGAACTTGCGCCGCCAGCTCGAGCAGCGCGTCGGTATCGAAGCGCGCATCGTGGGCCGCAGCGCCGCCATGGCCAAGGTGCGCCAGCTGGTGCTGAACCTGGCGCCAAAATCGGCCGACATCATCATCCTCGGCGAAACGGGCACTGGAAAAGAACTGATCGCGCGCTGCCTGCACGACTTCAGCGAGCGGCGCGACCATCCTTTCGTGGCGATCAACTGCGGCGCCCTGCCCGAATCGATCTTCGAATCGGAACTGTTCGGCCACGAAGAAGGCGCGTTTACGGGCGCGCAGCGCCAGCGCATCGGCAAGATCGAGTACGCGAACGGCGGCACCCTGTTTCTCGATGAAATCGAAAGCATGCCGCTTGCCCTGCAAGTGAAACTGCTGCGCGTGCTGCAGGAGCGGCAGGTGGAGCGGCTCGGTTCAAACAAACTCATTTCCGTCAATTTCCGCGTCATCGCCGCCGCCAAGGAAGACTTGAATGTGCTGGCCGAACAGGGCAAGTTCCGGCCCGACCTGTATTACCGCCTGAACGTGGCCAGCCTGACCCTGCCCGCCCTGCGCAACCGGCGCGAGGATATCCCGCTGCTGTTCGAGTTCTTCGTGCTGCAGGCGGCGCTGCGCTACGGCCAGCCGGCTGCCCTCGTCAGCGGCGAACTGATCGCGTCCCTGATGGCGCAGCGCTGGGCCGGCAATGTGCGCGAGCTGCACAACGTGGCCGACCGCTTCGTGCTGGGTCTGCTTGACGACACCCTGAGCCCGGCCGGCTGCCGCGAGGCGTCGCTGGCCGAGCAAGTGGACACGTTCGAGATTTCCATCATCGAGGAAGCCTTGCGCCGCCACAACGGCAACGTCATCGACGCGGCCGCCAGCTTGAATATCCCGAAGAAAACCCTGTACGACAAGCTCAAGCGATTTGACATCTCGACCGAGCAGTTCCGCTAAGGCCTGCGCCACGGACAGCCATCGCCCCACATCGGGTGGCGGCGGATTCCTATTTACGGGCCAGCCCGCGCGTGGCAGGATGGGCATTCCACGTCATCCACACGAGGAGTCCCCATGAAACCATGCACATGCATGCAGCCGGGCAAGGCCGCATGCGACGGCACGGGCCGCCACGCGCAGCCATGACGGCGCTGCAAGCCACGCTGCTTCTGCACGGGCTGCTGGGCGGAGCTGACGTCCTGCTCAACCATGAGCTGCTCGTGCGCTTGCCGTCGCGTCCCGGCGCGGCGGCCGAGCAGCGCCTGCACAGCCTGCGCGAAGCCATCTTCGGCCTGCTGTTTCCCTCGCTGGGCCTGTTTGCCTGGCATGGCTGGCTGGCCTGGTGGCCAGCGCTGCTGCTGTTGGCGGAAATCGGCGTCTCGCTGCGCGACACGGTCGTGGAAAGCCGCACGCGCCGCCTGCCCGTGCCCGAGCAGATCCTGCACGTCTTGCTGTTCATTAACCTGGGCGTGATCGCCACCCTGCTGCTGCAGGCGCTGGCCGGCTGGCGCGCCCTGCCATCGGGCGTGCATGCGCTGCCTGCGGACGGCCCCGGCAGCTGGCTGGCGGCCATGGGCGCCATCGCGCTGGCCTGGAGCGTGCGCGATGCCCTGAGCGCCCGGCGCCTGCGCCTGCGCCTGCGCGCGAGCGGCGCAAGAGCGGCATGAAGATTGGCAATGCGCCCACACAAAGATGAGGCGTAATCCTACTTGCCCGCATGGGTCCGCGTGTGACAATGCAGTCTCGACAGCGGTATCCACCGCCATATCACTCTCTTGCACAGGAAGACGCACCATGAAAACCGCCGCTCTCTTGCTGGCCGCCACCCTGATGACCATCGGCGGCGCCTGGGTGCAAGCCCAGTCGACGACGAACGTCAACCAGACGGGCAACCACACCAACAACCGCAACGATCCGGGCCAGCAATCGGACGAATCCGACAAACTCGACAACAAGGGCAAGCTGGTCCACGACGGCAAGGCCAGCAAAACCCGCACGGACAAGCGCACACGGCGCGGAAAACCGACGGCCAACCATGGGGACAAACCGCTCAGCGGCGCGCCCACCGAGCCGCCAGCGTCCACGCCTGCGGTACCCAGCATCCCCATCGCCCCCACGAAATAGTATCTGCGCTGCGCCACGTTGCTTTCAAGCACGCTATCATCGCGCCTTTACAAGATAGCCAGGAAGACAATGAAAGCAGCATGGTGTGGAATGATGGCGGCGGGCGTATTGGCGGCCGCGAGCGTACAGGCGGCGCCCACGGTGGGCGAGTGCATGGAACTGACGACGGGCGTCAAGTTCAGCAAGAACAATGGCGACGCGCAAGTCAACGTCGAGGAGGTCTTCGAAGGCAGGAAGCTCAAGGGTATCCAGCTGATCCTCGACGGCGGCGTGCTGCTGGCCACGTCCTACCAGGACATCCGCGACGGCCAGGTATTCCTGACAGGCAACGTCCACTACAACGAAGATGGCACGGTGCGCAGCAAGAACGTCTACACGCCGCAGTCCGCCATCCCCGCCAACATGCGCCCTGGCCAGGAAGTGCGCGTGCAATTTTCGGACACGCAAACGAGCACCCACTACCCGCTGGCGGGCCTGTCCGACAAGATCACCACCTCCACGCGCACCGATCAACGCGATTTCTCGATCACCTTCCTGGGCTGGGAACGCCTGGAACTGGGCGGGCGCCGCTTCCCCGACGCCTGCAAGTTCGAACTGCACGACGTGGGCGGCAAAAGCAAGGGCAAGAGCGGCGAATACGTGTGGTACGCGCAGGGTTTCGGCGTAATCATGACGGACAAGCTTGACAAGAATGGCGACGTGCAGCCGGCGTACCGGATTGCGCTGACGAAGATCATCAGCGCGCCATAAGGCTGCATTCTTTCCCGCAAAACTTGCGTAAACGCAATTAATCCGCCATTCCGCTCCTCTACACTGTCCTGTCTGGTCAGCATGGAGCGGCGATGGCGTATCCCAAACTTCCCTACACCAGCGGCAAGAGCACCGCCCTGCTGCACTGCGACCGCATGCAGGACGCCATCGTGCGCATCCGCCCTGAACTGCCCGGCAACATCATCGTCATCCATGGCGTCAACGACGTGGGCACCAGTTTCGGCGCCGTGGAAAAAGGCTTGTGCCAAGGACTCGATGCACGCATGTATGGCGGCGGCCACGTGTTCACGCCAGCCGCCTACCGCCTGCCGCAGGCGTCCGACAAGAAGGAAGCTTTGGCCGACCCGGACGACGTGTTTTTCAAGCGCCAGCCTGATGACACGACGTACAGCCCCGTGATCCCGTTTTACTGGGGCTTTCGCGAACAAGGCAACGCCAGCAAAATGGTCAACGGCCAGAACACGGACCGCTACGGCAACCGCCTGGACAAGGATATGTCGAAGAACGGCGGCCCGTTCGGCAATGCCACCAATACCCTGCCCGACATGTGGAACAAGGGACTGTTCTCGCCCTACGACGTGGGCGGCGACCCCGTGCGCCCCCTGATGACGGCGCCGGGCCGCATGTACATGGTGCTGGCCGCCAAGCGCCTGGCCGCCCTCATCGCCATGATCCGCGACTACGACAGCGATGACGTGGTCTCCATCGTCGCGCACAGCCAGGGCTGTTTGATCTCGCTGCTGGCGCAGGCCTTCCTGCTCGACGAAGGCAAGCGGCCCGCCGACACCTTGATCCTCACGCATCCGCCCTACAGCCTGGTGGAGGACACCACGATGTTCTTCGGCGCGGCGGAAACCAGCCGCATCTTTGGCGGCGGCCGGGATGCGGCGATGGAAAGCCAATACGACGCCATCGACAACCGCCAGACCCTGCATGCGCGCCTGCAAACGCTGGTGCAGATCGTGCAGGGCGTGGTGGCAAAAAAGCACACCACGCCCGCCTTTGCGCAGATCAAGGATCACGCCGTCTGTCATGGCATGGCGGGCGCGGCATGGCGCGCGGAAGGGGACCGCGACAACCGGGGCAAGGTCTACCTGTACTTCTGCCCCGAAGACATGACGGTAGCGCTGGACAATATGCAGGGCATCGGCTGGCAAGGCGTACCCGACTACATCGACGGCCATCGCCTGTCCAAGACCAAGGGCCAGACGGACAAAAGCATCTGGGGCGACGGCCCCACCTGCTGGGAAAAGGAATCCCAGCGCCGGCAACCGCTGGCGGAGTTGGGCAAGGGATTTTACCAGCGTGTCTTTACCAACAAACAGCGCCTTGACGCGGCTGGCAAGAACAACGGGGCGGTACTGGTGGGCCAGCCGCCGCACGACTTCGCCCTGCGCCTGGAAGGCGAGGACGACCATGCCCACGTGGCCGGCGCCAACCGCGGCCACCGCGGCAACCATGACGAGGCGCAATGGCCACCCATCAAACCCGGCAAATGGAATATCTTTTCCACGGAAGCGGGCCGGCGCGAAGGCTTGCGCACGATCAATGGCGAAGCGCTGCGCGCGCCCAGGGCGGCCGTGCTGGACGGCGGCGAAGTCAAACCGGCGCAATTCCCCAAGGATTCCGACCAGGCCAGGCTGCCGCGCGACCAGCAGGGACCGTGCGAGGAAGTCGACCCCATCGATGCGGCCATCGCGGTGACCAGCAAGAAAGGTTTGCGGATGCGCAAGCAGGAAATCATCGCCGACCCGCGGCCGAAGCAGCATCGCATCCCCGAATTCGGTGCCGGCATGTTCGGCGCGGGCCAGCGCGAGCAGGTGGAAAAAGCCCTGAACCTGGGCAAGGAAGCGGGCGAGCAATGCAGGATAGACCGCGTTTCGCGCCATCCTGGCGCTGGCGACAAGCTGATTGTCGACCGCGAAGAGACCCCGAACGAGGCGCGCAAGCGCTGGCAGAACGAGGTCAGCCCCAAATCCTTCCACGGCGCCATCATCGGCAACGCGGAAAACCACCGCAACGTGACGGCGTATGACGTGGCCATTGGCGGGGGCAAGGCGAGCAGCGATCCGAAGTTTTATGCATATTTGTGCGCCGTTGCCGACTGGCGATTGCAAGGCGATATCCGTAATCCAGTGCGACCATCCATCCCCCGATGGAATGACTTCAAGAAAAAATTTGCAATCTACCTGGCGGCAGAACCGGCGCAGCGCCAGCTCATTATCAAAGGCAACGCCGACTACTACAGCTCGGGAGTGTTGCCAGCCTTCGTGCCTGCCTTGCAGGCGGGTCTACCATCCACTGTTGTGTGTGAAACAATCAACGGCAGGCGTACCGAATCGGTCGTCACGCCAGTCGTCCACAAGCCAAGCGACGATATCCCAAAATGAAAAGTGCATTTCCACGCTTACGCTATCCAATCGGTGCAGCCCTCATCGTGCTGACACTGCTCGGGTCTTTGTTGATCAGCCCGTCACCTTTCTTATTGGAGTCCACGATGAGCAGCAAAATATGGCACCACCTGCAGTGGCTGTTACTGGTACCTCCCATTGTAGCCGCCACATTGCTCGGCTCTCGCTGGCTGCATTCATCCAAGCCTGTGGCCGTCGCAACGCCGCAAGTACAGCAGGCGGCGCCAAGCGAGCAGGAGAAGCGGGAATATGTGCTGGAAGTGATCGGTCTTGGCGTCACCCTGGACAAATACCGGCAGGGCAAACTGTGGGAAGCGCTGCAGCAGGGGAATGCCTATGCCAGCATCCGCGAACAGGACAAGGAAAAATACACCTGGGATGCCATGCAGAGAGCTGGGATAGCAGGCGGCCGCGGCGGCGACACGCTGGAGAATGGGGCGAGGGACATTCCCATGTATTTTGGCGTCCCTGTGTTCAATGCAGAACCGCCGATCTTTAATTCGCGCATGCTGGACAGCCCCGACTCGCCAGCCATAGGCCTGGCCGGTGGCGCCGCGTCATCCGGTCTGCACTGGCATCTGTTCGCCAGTGGTCCGCGCCGCCTCAGTGAACATCCGGACCGCATCCTGGAAGATGTATTTGCATTTTTCGATGCCCATCCCGACGTGCCTTACATCGTGCTCAATTCCGAAGACAGCATGCCCACGCGCGATCTGTACAGCCCGGACAACTCGCCACCGCTCACAAGAGACGGCCGCTACATCCCCGAAATGCCCGACGCCTCCGCCCTGTTCGTGCTGGCCCGGCGCGAACGCATCGATGCCGTGCGCAAGTTCGCCTACGATGACGCGCCGCCCGAGGACAGCGTCGATGATTTGAATACCTACGGCGTGGCGCGGCGGCTGTATTTGGCTTACGACCAGCTGATGCGCGCCGTGCCCCATCCAGACAAAAAAGAAGATCCGAATGCATTTACGCAGCGCCAGCCCAGCATCGCCGAATGGCTCCCCGTCGCCGCACAATTCGCGCAGCGCCCCGACATCCGCGGCACGGGCAGCTTCAGCATGCTCGACAGGCTCCAGCACAAAACTTATCACCCGCCGAAAGAGTGGCAGCCCACGCCCTGGTTTCCCCTGCCGTTCAACAAGGAACAGCTGGCGCAGCTGGACCGCCTGCCCACCTTCGGCTTCATCCACCGGCCCACTTTTATCAAGTTGACGGATGAACACGGCAAGCCGCTCACGCGGCGCGACCAGCGCGAACAAGCCTTGCAGGCGGGCTGGCAGCAAGCCTTGCTCAGCTTGCCGGCAGCCGAGCGGCCCGCCGCGCCGGCGCGCCTGGTCGCGGCCACAGGCGGCAATCAGGGGCAGCTGGTGGCACTGCACAAGACCTTGCTGAAACATGCGGAAGATGGCGGCACGGAACTCGACAGCGGCAATACGGCGCAATGGATAGACACGGACCAGCGGCTGGGCAACACGGGCGCGGCCACCCTGTTCGTGCAGATGGCCATCGGCGTGATGGGCAGCTACCGCGATGGCGGCGTCAGCGCCGTGGTGAATTTGCGCAATCCTGACGAGGCAAGCATCGTGCTGGTCAGCCCGCCGTCGGACGAAAAACGCCGCACGCAGCAGCATCCGCACGGCGGCGACGTCTTGCGGCATTACGTCACGCCGGCCATCGACCCGGCGAATTATCCATCGAACTGATTATTTACTCTGGGCGGCCAGCTGCGCCAAGGCATTGCCCCGCACCTGGAACGCCACCCGCGCCACCGTCTTGCCGGCATCGTCGACGAGGGCCAGCGCATGCTTGCCCGGCACGGGGCGCCAGCTGATGCTCTCCGCTGCGCCGCCCAGGTCCTTGCCGTCGAGCACCCAGCGCAAGCCGTGGCTGCCTTGCGCCTGAAAAAACACGCGCTGCAGGGCGGGCGGGATGTCGGGATCGATGGCGAGGATGCTGTCCTCGGCCGGATACACGATGGCGGGCGGCTTGACGGTGTCGCCCAGCACGGCGATGACGGGGCTTTCCGTGCCCGCGATAAACCATTCGCGGCGCGGCGCTTCCAGCGCGGGCTGGTACGCCACCATCTGCTGCAATACGCCTGGCGGGGCTTTCGGGGCATGGCTGGGCACGTTCCTGTGCAGGTAGTCCATGACGTCGCGCCACACGGGCGCGGCGCCCGTCACGCCCGACACGTCCCACATGGGCTTGCCGTCGAAATTGCCCACCCAGACGCCCACCGTGTAGCGTTCCGAATAGCCCATGCACCAGTTGTCGCGCATGTCCTTGCTCGTGCCCGTCTTGACGGCGCTCCAGAAATTCGTCCCCAGCTCGTTGCGCAAGCCAAAGGTCATGCTGCGCGCGGCGCGGTCGGCCAGGATGTCGCCGGTGATGAAGGCGGCGCCCGCTTCCATCACGCGGCGTTTGTCCTTGCCAGCCTGCCCCGGCCGCAGGCTGGCCGTGCTGTACAGCCCGCCATTCGCCAGCGCGCGGTAGGCGTTGGCCAGTTCCAGCAAGGTGACTTCGGACGAGCCCAGCGCCAGCGAAGGGCCGTAGTATTCGGCCGGCTCCGTCAGGCTGGACAGCCCCACGTCCTTCAGGCGGTTGTAGAAGCCGTCCTGCCCCGTCAGCAGCACCGTGCGCACGGCGGGAATGTTCAGGGAGCTGGCCAGGCTGGTGCGGGCGCTGACGTATCCCTTGAAATTGCGGTCGTAGTTTTGCGGTGCGTACATGCCGGACGCCGTGGCGACGTCGAGCGGCGAGTCGTCCATGACGGACGCGGCCGTCATCAGCCGGCGCTCGATCGCCAGTTCATATAAAAACGGTTTTAATGTGGAACCGGCCTGGCGCAGGGCCGCCACGCCATCGACATGGCTGCCGCCCGCATTGCCGACATAGGCGAGGATCTCGCCGCTGCGGTTGTCGAGCACGATGATGGCGCCATCGTTGACATTGCGCTCGCGCAAGGAGGCCAGTTGCTGGCGCAGGTTTTCCTGCGCGAAGCGCTGCAAGGGGCCATCGAGGGTGCTGGCGACCTGCGCACCGGGCTGTTTCAGCAACTGTTGCGCCACTTGCGGCGCCGGCGCCAGCTCCGCGGCCAGCGCGTTGCGCTGCAAGGCCGTCTGCACGCGCTGGCCGATCAGCTGGCAGCTGCTATCCATGCGCCACTCTTTCGCCAGCGCGCAGGCACGCCGCGTGACGGTGGCCGGCGGCGCGTTCGGCGCCCGCACGAGGCCGGCCAGGATGATGGCGTCCGTCTGGTTCAGGCCGGACGGCGCCTTGCCGAACAGGCTGTACGAGGCGGACGCGATGCCCTGCAATTCGCCGCGGAACGACACGAGGTTCAAATAGGCTTCAAAAATCTGCGCCTTGCTCCAGCTATCCTCGATGGCTTGCGCGGCGCGCATCTGGTCCCACTTCTGGCGCAGGCTGCGTCCGCCCGAGGACGCCTGCAAGTCCGCGTCCAGCTGGCCCGCCAGCTGCATGGTGATGGTCGAGGCGCCCCGGGCTTTCTTGGAAAACAGGTTATCCCAGGCGGCCGTGGCCAGCGCGGACACATCCACGCCGCCATGCTGCATGAAACGCTGGTCTTCCGCCAGCAGCACGGCTTGCTGCACGGCCGGTGAAATATCGGCCAGCGGCACCCACGGCAGCCGCCGCACCTTCATGTCCACGCGTAACGATTGCAGCGACGCGCCGCTACGGTCGAGCAACTGCGCTTCCGAACTGCGGTAGGCGGCCTGCACCTGGGCCGGCGTCAGGACCGCCTCGGCGAAGACCGGGCCGGCCAGCAGGCAGCCCATCAGTAAAACCTTGCCTTTCACTGCCCCACCTTCACATTCGCGTTCGGCGACTCGCCAAACATCTCGGGCGAATACATGGCTTCGATGCGCGTGGCCGGCAGGCTGAAGTCGCCGGCATTGTTCAGGCGCACCGTGTATTCCACGCTCCAGTTACCCTTCGGCACAAACGCGTAATACGCGCGGAAAGCGTCGAACGCGCGTTCCTCGAACGTGGGCCAGACCCAGCCTGTGGATTTTTCGCCGGCCGTCATCAGCTGCGAATCGCGCCCCAGACCATTGCCCAGCACCGTGGCGCTGGCGGGAATCGGGTCGTCGACCACCACCCAGCTCATGTCCGCCTGCGCGGACAAGTCCAGGCGCACGCGGTAGACGTCGCCGCGCGACCATGCGCCCGCCGTCTTCTGTTCCACCGGCGTCATGGTTTTCCTGATCGTGTAACCGCTGGACACGGGCGCCTTGAGCGGGATGGCCGCCAGGCTTTGCACGGTGGCCCACGGTTTGCCCGTGCCGCTGTGCGCCAGGCCCAGGGTATCCGTGCCCTTCGGCCACGCCTGCAGCACGGGGCCCACTTTCGCCGCACCGTTCCACACGAGCGCTTGCGTATCGCCGCCCAGCTTGACTGCGCTGGCGCCCGTCACTTGTGTGGACTCGAATTTGGCCGAGAATTTAGCGATGGCCAGGGTGCCCCAGGCGTTGGCTACCGTCGTATCCCAGCGGCCCTTCTTCTGGCGGCCCATGCTGCCGCGCACGAGGCGGCCGATATCGTCCTTCCACGCCGGGTCGTCCAGCACGGCCAGCAGCAGGCGATTGGCGTTGACGTCGCCCGAGACCATCAGCCACCACCAGTTATCCTTGCGCTCGGTGGAAAAGCCCATGGTCGTGCCCTGGAAATTCAGGCGCGAACGCAAGATCTGCTGCGCCTCGGCCAGCAGCGCATCGCGGCGCGCCAGGCCTGATGTGCGTTGCAGCAACAGGCTCCAGTCGATCACGGCGGAAGTCGGCCACAGGTTCGGGCTGATGCTGATGCTCTCCAGCGCATCGGGCGGCACTTTATTCGAACGCGACAGCGCTTCCAGCGCAGCGAGCTTGCGCACGGCCAAGTCGGTCGTGGCCAGCGCGGAACGGCGCACGATGCGGCCCTGCACGAAGGCCGTCAAGGCTGCTTCCATGCGGTTCTTCGTCTGTTCCGGAATCGCATAGCCCGCTTCCCGGGTTGCCGACAATACATACGCCGTCAAGCTGTCGCTGCCCTGCTCCATGATGGGGAAGTATTTCAGCAAGCCGTCGCTGTCCAGGTAGGCGGGCAGGCTGGCGGCCAGCTTGTTCCACGCGTCCTGGTCTTGCAAGGCGATGGCCTTCGACGTGTTTTGCTCGAAGCAGGTGTACGGATACGCGGCCATGTACTCGCGCACGCCTGGCAGCTCGCCACCGAGCTTGCCAACAAAGCTGGTCTGGATGCCGCCCCGGCCCGGCAAGGCGCCGGCCGGCATTTGCACGGACATATTGACGGGTTTGTCGATCTGCATCAAGGTGGCCTGGTAGGTGCGCACGGGCGTGGCCTGCCCCACCTTTTGCGTGATTTTCAGTTTGTCGGAGGTGTTGCCAAGCCCGCTGCCCGCCTTGGCGCCGATCTCCCACACAATCTGTTGCGCGCCGAGCGGCACCTGGTAATCCCAGCCCGTTTCGCGCGCTTCTCCCGCCGCCAGGGTCAAACTCTGGCGCGGCAAGGCCTTGCCCGCCGCGTTGGCGTTGAGTTCCACGTTCAGGGGCGCTGCCGAGGTGTTGCGCACGGTAAAGCCGGCGCGCAACTGGTCGCCTTCGCGCACGAGGGTCGGCAAGCCGGACATCAAAATCAGGTCTTGCGAGCTGCGGATATCCGTGCTGCCCGTGCCGAACAATTCCTTGCCCGCGCTGGCGATGGCGACGATGCGGAACGCCGTCAGCGAATCGTTGAGCGGCACTTGCACCGTCGCTTCGCCCTTGGCGTCGAGCTTGACGGTGCCCTTCCAGAACAGCAGGGTGTCGAACAATTCGCGGCTCGCGCCCTTGCCGCCGCCACCGCCGGCCGGAAACGCCTTGCGGCCGAAATGGCGCTTGCCGATCACCTGCATCTGCGCCGTCGCCGTTTCCACCTGCAGGCTGCGCTGCGCCATCATGGTGTCAAGCAACTTCCAGCTATCGTTGGGCATCAGCTCCAGCAGCCCCGTGTCGACGGCAGCCAGCGCCACTTCGGCGCCCGCCGGCAGCGGCTTGCCGTCGGCGCGGCGCACGCGCACGGACACCTCCGCCTTGTCGCGCGTTTGATACACTTCCTTGTCGGACACGACCATGACGTTCAGTTCATGCGCCTGCCACCCCACGTTCAGCGGTGCGATGCCCATCTTGTAGGCCGGCTTGCCCAAGTCGACCAGGGCCGTCGGCTGCACGCCATCGACCCTGCCCCGCACGACAAACACGGACACATACACATTCGGCGCATAGTTCGGTTTGACCGGAATATTCACCACCGGTTCCCGGCCATTGAGCTGGCGCACATAGGTATCGAGAATGCCTTCGCGCTCAACCGTGATCAGGGCCGTGCCCGCGCGGAACGGCATGCGTACCTGCAAGCTCGCCTCCTGGCCCGGTTCATAGCGTTTCTTTTCCGGCAGCACGTCGATGCGGTCATTGTCGCTGGCGTTGAACCACCAGTCGCCGCTGCCGGCCACCCACGTTTCGCGGTTGGCGACGGCCGCGTTGCCGGCACTGTCCTGCGTGCTGGCGCGCAGAATCAGGTTGCCGCTGGCGGGCGCCTTCACGTCGCACATCAACAAGCCCTTGCCATCCGTCTTGCCCGAGCAAGCAGGGCCCAGCTTGATCACTTCGCTGCTGTTTTCATATGCATAGAAGCCGCCGATCAGCCGCCGGCGGTGCGAATAGCTGTTGCGCTGGAAGAAATCGACGGCGACCGGGGCATTCGCCACGGGCTTGCCATTGGTGCCGAGCACGGCCACCGTGAACTTGAAGGCATCCTTGCTCAAGGCCCAGGCATCGGGCTTGATGCCGATAACGACATTCGACGGCCACAGCGGTACGCGCGTGGCAACGGACGCCGTCTCGCCATTCGCATCCTGGAAGGCCATTTCCGCCACCAGGTCGCGCGGCGTGGTCAGCTGCGGCAACTGGTCGATGACGATGCGCGCGCCGCCCGCCTTGTCCAGGGTCAAGCTTTGCGTGCGGGCGGCCGTCGCGCCGGGGCCGGCACGCCCGCCATTGCCCTCGTCCTGCCACCCGCCCTCATCGTCGTCGTAGCCGGTGCCCTGTTTCACCAGACCTTCCTTCACGTCGCCATTGCTGAAGCTGTACTCGGGATAATCGGCAAACGTCACGCTCTTGTCTTGCAGCACCGTGCGCAGCTTGACGGGCGCGTTGGTGGCCGCGCCGCCGGCCAGATACGTGATTTGCGCATCGAGGGCCAGCTGCTTTGCCTGCACGGCGGGCGCCTTTGGTCCCTGCAGCACGGCTTTCATGGTCGGCACGCGGAACGCTTCCACGCGGAAACTGCCGGACGGGCGGCCCGCCATGGTCACGCTGTATTCGCCCTGCTTGGCGTCGGCGGGGATGACCCAGTCGCTTTCCGCCGTGCCGCTGGCGGACCAGCGCAGCGGCAATTGATAGTTCTGGTCGCTGCCCTGGTGCGTGATGACGACGGAGCTGGCGCTGCCGGGGCCGTTGTTCTTGTCGACCAGGCTCATGCCCTCGCCCGTGTGCTTGCGTATGAAATGCTTCATGTGCACGGTTTCGCCGGCGCGCAGCAAGGTGCGGTCAAAAACCGTGGCCAGCAGGGTGTTGTCGGCGCGCGTGTCATCCGTGGGCAAATTGAAACGCCACGCTTCGATGCCGCCCACCCAGTCCGACAGGGTGAACGTCATGTCGCCGCCGCTGCGCGCGCTGATAAAGTAGCGGCCATTGTTCTTGCAGCTGGAATTGGCCAGCTCGCCGGGAATGTGCGCCACGCCGTCCGCGCCCGTGGCGCCTTGCCACAGCAGCTTGCCGGCGCAGTCGCGCACGGCCACTTGCGCTTTCGCAACAGGCGCGCCCTTGTCGAGCGACGTCACCCACACGAGCGACGATTGCGCGCCATGCTTGAAGTGGGCCGCCAGATTCGTCACCAGCGCGGCCGTGCGGATATAGGCGGTCGTCGGTTTGCCCAACAACACTTTGCCGAGGATGGGGCTGGCCAGTTCGACCACGTAAAAGCCCGGTTTTTGCAGCGGAATGCCGATCACTTCAAAGGTTTTCTTGCCATCGGGGCGCGGCAGGCTGATGGGACGCGTGCCGGCGGCGCCCGCCAGCACGGATTTGCTCATGTTGCCCGCATATTGCGCGTAGGGCTGCCAGTATTCGCCCCCGTCGCCATTGCCGGCCAGGCGCTGCATCCACTCGATGATGAACTTGTCGTCATTGTCGGGCACGCGCAAGGTGGCGCCCGTGGCGGCAGCGGAGGCTTGCGCGACTTCCTTGCCCGACAGCACGGGTTCGATATTGCGCACCGTCACGGGCAGCAAGCCGTCGCCCTTCGCTTCGATGATGCCGAACGGGGCCGGGAACTTCAGTAGCGGCGGCTGTTCGCCCGTGCGCACCGTCATGGGGAAGCGCGCGCGATTGAGCAAGGCGCGGCCCGCGTCATCCGTCAGCTTCGGCGGCAGACTCAAGACAAAACTCGCTTGCACGGGGAAGGGGCCGTTGAAGGCGGCGCTGTACAGAAATTCCGCCTTTTCTTCCTCTTTTGAAATCGTCGGCACATACGTCTTGCCGCCGCCCCTCAGGGTCATGGCGCGCACCAGCGATGCTTTCACGGGCGCGGAGAACTGCACGCGCATGGGCAGGAAGGGGATGCATTGCTCCTTCGGGTTGCTGCGCTCGCAGCTGAACTTGGCCGTGAAATCGGGACGCGTCTTGAACTGCAGGGTTTGCGCCTTCTTCGTGGCGATACCGCTGGCGCTGGCGATGCCTTCGCCCCACACGAGCGACACCTTGGCATTGGCGGGGAAGCTGCGCTTGCATTGCAGCACGGTGACGGGCAACGGCGGCGCGCCCTTGCTGGCGACGGGCATGCCCGCTTTCCACACGACGCCCCGCTGTTTGAAGTACACGGTCAGGTAGCGGTCGAGGAAACTCTTGCGCAGGGTCAATACTTGCTCAAGTTCCTTGCCTTTGAACACGCGCACGGGAATCTTTTCATTGATGCCGTCGGCGCGGCAATACGCATTGGCGGCCACGCTGGCCTCGTTCGGCGTGGCGTCCAGGCCCAGCACGAATATCTGGTTTTCATCGATGTAGGGCTGGCCGTCATACGGTACGGCCTCGACGATGGCCGGACCGCCCGTGCTGAAACGGTAGGACGTCGTCCCCTGCAAAGCCTGGCCCGCCAGGTCCTTCAGCCCCGGCTTCAAGGTGAAGCTGCAGGCCACGCCGGCCGGCAAGTCGCGCTCGAAATCGAAGTTCCAGTTGCGCTCGTCGGCCCAGCGCCCCGCGCCCGCCACGACGGCAGGCTCGGCCTTGCCGCAATCGATGGCGAACGGCGCGGGCAAGCCCATGTCGCCGAACGGCACCATCGGCGTGGCGAACTGGGCCCGTACCTGGCGCACGGCCTTGACCGTGCCGCTCGGTGAAAACACGGATACGCCGCTATCGGCCCGGGCCGGCGCCGCCAGGCCCAGCGACAGCAGCAGGCACAAGGTGCCCAGTTTGCCAGGCAGCGGGGAAGAAAAAACACGGGGCAGGTCAGGCACGGGTGACTCCTTGATGAAAAGTGGCGGAGCTGGCTGCGGCGCGCAAAAGTTGCCTGGAGGAAGCCCGGAAAAGCAACAGAACGCGGCAGGAATACAACATCAATGTAATATTAGTTATCAAGCTCATCATTGTTGCTAATATACAGTGGCAAGCTGGTGACAAGTCGTACGATTGCCTGTCGCTGCGGCGCCAGGAAATGGCCGTGCTTGTAAAAGTTTCACCAATAAAATTAGTTTTTTTCAACATCAAAGTCTTTGTCGTGAATCTGCAACACCATTGATATACCGCAATGCTTTGTGCGCCAGCGCACCGACCACCTGAACCTGCAAACGTATTCTCTACTCCAACAGCAGTGCATTTATCGCAATAAAGCGCACCTGGAAGTGTTGTCTATCTTTAGCAATAGCACGTGTAGCAAGATGTGGTTTTGATGCCGTAGAGAAAATCTCTTATCAACGTTGGGAGTTACTTGTGAATAATCTAAAAAAAATCGCCGTTGCCGCCGCCGTCCTGTGCTCCGCCCTCGGCGCACAGGCCCAGGAAATCAACCCCTCCTGGTATATTCAACCTAGCATCAACGCCCTCAAGCCAGATTCCGACTTCGCCACGGATAAAACCGGTTATGGCGCAGGCTTGCGTTTCGGTAAGCCTGTTTCCCAGGACTGGGATATCCAGCTGGGCACCACGTATGCCCGCTCCAAGGATGGCGGTCAGCGCTACCAGCAAAATACGCTGGGCGTAGACGGCTTGTACATGTTCTCGCGCAAGGCCTTCCGTCCCTTCCTGCTGGTCGGTGCCGGGATGCAGCGCGACAAGGACACCAGCTTCGCCTTCGGTGAACGCACGAAGAGCTCGCCATACGCCAGCGTGGGCCTGGGTTTCCAGTCCAGCATCACGGAGCAACTGTCCCTCCAGGCTGACGTGCGCAATGTGCACGGTTTCCTGCGCGGCAATACCTTCGATCCAAGCAGCAAGTCCAACAACTACTATGTCACCGTGGGCCTGAACTACGCGTTCGACAAACCGGCTGCGCCGCCGCCACCGCCGCCACCGCCGCCAGTGCGCGAGGAAGTCGTCGTGGTCGTGCCGCCGCCACCACCGCCACCGCCGCCAGCCCGCTTTGAAAAAGTGACGATGTCGGCAACGGAACTGTTCGCGTTCGACAGCGCCAAGCTGGGCCCGACACAGACCAAGCTCGACGAAATCGCCCGCGTGCTGAACGCGGCGCCGGACGTCAACAACGTCGTCATCAGTGGTTATGCCGACCGCATCGGTTCGCCCAAGTACAACCTGAAACTGTCGCAGCAACGTGCTGATGCAGTCAAGGAATACCTGGTCGCCCATGGCGTCGCCGCCAACCGCCTGACGGCCGAAGGCAAGGGTTCCACCAATCCTGTCGTCACCTGCAACAACAAGAAACGTGCCGACCTGATCAAGTGCCTGGAACCAAACCGCCGCGTTGAAGTGGAACAGATCACCATCGAACGCCGCGTACAGTAAGCAATACCAGTGGTACGCCACTAGTTAAAAAAGGGGCTGCGGCCCCTTTTTTTCATTGAAAGCCGCTATGAATTTCTCTACCCGCTATCCCAAA
The DNA here is from genome assembly GCF_020858035.1 of Janthinobacterium sp. EB271-G4-3-2. NCBI lineage: Bacteria > Pseudomonadati > Pseudomonadota > Betaproteobacteria > Burkholderiales > Oxalobacteraceae > Janthinobacterium > Janthinobacterium sp. EB271-G4-3-2. The sequence goes on from NZ_JACYMG010000009.1 coordinate 150,578, forward strand.
CTGGCCAGCCTGGCGCCATTTGGCAAGCAGATGCGCAGTGTCGTCGTCTGCTCCGTCACCGAATGGCTGGAACACCGCGCCTCGAGCAAGGGCGCCGCCCTCGCCTACTACACCCTGTTTTCCATCGCCCCCATCCTCGTGCTGGTGATCGCCATCGCCGGCTTTTTCTATGGCCCGGCCGCCGCGCGCGGCGAGCTGATGGGGCAACTGCAAGGTTTGCTGGGCACGCAGGGCGCGGAAGCCATTCAGCTCGTGCTGGCCGGCGCGAAAAACCATGAACAGGGCCGCATCGCCACCCTCATCGCCAGCGCCCTGCTGCTGTTTGGCGCCACCAGCGTGTTTGCCGAACTGAAAGCGAGTCTCGACGAAATCTGGCAAGTGCCGCCCTTGAAGGAAGCGGGAGCCTGGGACATGCTGCGCACGCGCCTGCTGTCGTTCGGCCTGGTACTGGTGCTGGCCTTCCTGCTGATGGTGTCGCTGGTGGTCAACGCCGCCATGGCCATCCTCGCCAACTTCTGGGAAGGCGTGTGGAAAGACACGGCCGTGCTGTTTACCATCCTGTCGAACCTGATCGGCTTTGCCGTGATCGCCAGCCTGTTTGCCGTCATCTATAAGATGCTGCCGCGCGTGCGCCTGTCCTGGCATGACGTGCTGATCGGCGCAGTGGGCACGGCTTTCATGTTTTCCCTGGGTAAGTATGCGATTGGCGTGTATATCGGCAATAGCGGCGTGGCCAGCAGCTATGGCGCGGCCGGTTCGCTGGTGGCCCTGTTGCTGTGGGTGTATTACTCGGCGCAGATCTTCTTCCTGGGCGCCGAGTTTACGCGCCAGTTCGCCCTGCAGCTGGGCAGCATGAAGGATATGCCGAAGACGGAAGACGGCGACGTGCAAGTGAAGATCCTCAAACGCCACCAGTCCTAAGCTGGCCTTGCAGATGCAGCAACGGCGCCCGCGGGCGCCGTTGCTGCAAGCTATTCGCCCAGCAGTTCGGCCACCACTTCCATGCCTTGCACGCGCTCGGCCACCACCTTCACCATGACAATGATGGGCACGCCCAGCAGCAAGCCCCAGACGCCCCACAGCCAGCCCCAGAACAGCAGGCTGATGAACACAGCCGTGGGATTCATGCGGGCGATGCGCCCCGTCATCCAGGTGGTGACAAAGGTGCCCACCAGGGTGGCGATGGCCATAGACGTGCCCGTCACCAGCAAGACCATTTCCAGCGATTCGAACTGCAAGAAGGCAACCAGCCCAGTGGCGATGGTGATGAGCAAGGGGCCGAAATACGGCATGATGTGCAACAAGCCGGCCACGATGGCCCAGGCGCCCGCGTTCTCCAGGCCGATCATGCGCAGGGCGATCCACATCAGGACGGCCAGCAGGACATTCGTGACGAGCAGCATGAACATATAGTTCTGGATCGAGGTATTGATGTCTTCCAGGATATGCACGGTGACCTTCTTGCGGCTCAAAGACGGTCCCGTCAGCTTGACGAGCTTGCGCTTGAAGGTATCGCCCGACAGCAGCAGGAAAAACACGAGGAAGATGACCATGGTGGCCTGGCTGACAAAGCCCACCAGACCCAGCGAGCCGGCCCAGACCCAGTCCATGATCTTGAAATTGGGACCTTCGGACGCTGCCGCGGCGCGGCGGTTGTTGCGGCGCGCTTCGGCGCCGGCGGCCACTTGCTCGATTTCATTGGCCACGGCCTGCATTTTCTGGAAGGTGCTGTTCTTGCCGCCCGTATTGGCGGCGATCAGCCGCGACAGCTTGTGCGTGGCGGCCGGCAACTCTTCAACGATGGATTCGAATTCGCCCTGCACGCGGTCGATCACGACGACGGAGCCGAACAGTATCAGGGCCGTGACGACCGTGGTGCCGATGGCGCGCGGCAAACGCAGCTTTTCCAGCCAGGCAACGACGGGATTGAGGGTGTAGGCAATGAAAATGCCGAAGATGACGGGAATGAGGAATTTCTGTGCCCACTGCAGCGCATAAATGAAGCTGACGGTGGCGATGATGCCCAGCGCCATGCCACGCGCATTGACATGCAGCGGCAAACGCAAGGATGCGTCCAGGTGCTCCACGGGCGCGCCGGGAGGTGGCCCGGCAGGCTCGGTGGAGGCAGCCGCCACCGGCTCGGGCGGGGTATCTGAAGGCTGAATATGCATGCGATTCCCGCGACGGTCGGTGGTGGGCCGCAGCACCAGCCGTGGGGCTGGCCGCTGCGGCAGGTCAGGCCATTACTTGACGCGGATGTCGTTTTTCACCGACTTCACGCCCTTGACGCCACGGGCAACTTCACCCGCTTTGGCGGCATCGCCAGGCTGGGCAACGAAGCCGCTCAGCTGAACCACGCCCTTGAAAGTTTCAACGTTGATTTCCGTCGATTTCAGGGTAGGCTCGTTGAAGATGCTGGCTTTCACTTTGGTGGTGATGGCCGCGTCGTCGATGTACTCGCCCGTGCCTTCCTTGGTTGGGGTCGAAGCGCAGCCTGCAACAGCGAACAGGGAAGCGACGAAAAGGCCAGTAGCGATAGATTTAGTGAATTTCATGGTTTTTTCCTTAGGAGTGGTCAATCAACGTGCTCACAATGAGCTTCTTATACCAGTGTGGTGACTGCGCGCCGGATGGAGCTCAGTAGCCAAACTGGGTTTTTGCAGCCTTGATACAGTCATCCTTGGCTGCGCCGGCTAATGCATCGCATTTTTCTGTCGCGACCTTGTACTCGGCTTTTCTTTTTGCTTCACGCGCATCGCTGCGCGCTTCGATGACTTTCTTGTCCGCCTTGGCATCGGCCAGGGCCGCCACCTTGGTGGACTTCGCCAGCTTGACGCAGACATCCTTGTCGTTGCCCGTCACCGCATTGCAGCGCGCCAGGTCGACGTCGTAATTGGCATCGGCAATCTTGATGCGCGCCTTGGTGTAGGCGCGCAGGGTATTTGTGTATTGCGCCTGGGCCACGGCTTCATCGTAGGTACGCACGGCCTTTGCTTCGGCGATGCAGACATCCTTCGGATTGCCCGTGATTTTTTCGCACTCGGCATGCGCGAGCTTGTAGTTCAGGGCCGCCTGTTCATTGGCCGCCTTGTAGGCTGCTTTTGCTTCCGGCGTGGCGGCCATTGCCTGGCCGCCCCAGGCGGCGCATGCCAGGCTGACGACGATGGCGGTGAAAAGCTTATTCTTGTTCATATTGTATTTCTCCCTGGTGGTGCCAAACATGTCTGCTTGGCATGACTACCGTTTTACGTGGATAGTCGCCACTCTTCTGTACGCTGCCGTACACAAGTAATTTATTTTGAAAGCAAAAGGGAGACAGGGAGAAATAACAACGTTTTGGTGAATCGCCACGGTAAAAAATACCATTTTTGGCAGCAAATATGTACGTGCGGCAGCGTACAGACCCGGGACGGGGGCATGACTAAGATGGCACTACACCCTCACCTCGTCAGGAGAATAAAATGAAAACCAACGCCACCTTGGCCGCACTGATGCTTGCCGCCACAGCCGTACTCAGCGGTTGCGCCACCGGCCCTTCCCAATCACAACAGTATTACCCGGCCAACCAGCCTGAATCCGCCATGTACGGCACCGTCGATTCCATCCAGATCGTGCAGGGTGGCGGCCAAACCAGCGGCGCCGGCGCCGTGGTCGGCGGCATCGCCGGCGCCCTGCTGGGCAATACCATCGGTTCGGGCAGCGGACGCACGGCCGCCACCGTGGCGGGCGCCGTCGCCGGCGGCGTCGTGGGCAACCAGGTCGAAGGCCGCAAGCAGCAGGCCCAGGCTTACCAGATCAGCGTGCGTCTCGACAACGGCGAATACCGTACCGTGGTGCAGGACAACGCCAATGATTTGCGCCCGGGCAACCGCGTGCGCATCGTTGACGGCCGCGTCTACCGCTATTAATCCACTGGCCAGGCTTGCCAGCAAGCCTGCGCCGGACCATGCACCAACAAGGAGATACCATGGGCACCATCATTCTGATCATCTTGATCCTGGCCCTGGTCGGCGTCCTGCCCACCTGGCCGCATAGCCGCAACTGGGGTTACGGCCCCAGCGGCATCGCCGGCCTGGTCGTAGTGATACTGATCCTGCTATTACTGACAGGCAGGTTGTAAAAAAAGGCGCTACGGCGCCTTTTTTATTTCAAGGAGGAAATATCATGACTATCCACAACACACTCTTGGCGACCCTGTTCGCCTGCGGCCTGGCGCCGCTGGCACTGGCCCAGACAGCCACGCCGCAGCCGGGCGACCCGCAACGCTGGTACCAGGAAGACAGCACGGCGCAAGCCCAGCTGCGCACCCTGCGCAAGGAAATCGCCGCCGCCCTGGCCGAGGCCAAAAAAGCCTGCCGTTTGGAACCGTCCGCCGCGCGCGCCACCTGCCTGAAGGATGCACAAGACACGTACCGGCAAGACATGGCGAACGCGGAAAAACTGCGCGAGGCGGCACATCCGCAGTGACACAGAAATGCGCCGCACTCTTGCTCTGTACTCTTGCAACGCCTGGCAAAACCGACGCGCAGCAGGTTTTGACAGGCGGCACTAGGCAGCGTCGCGTTCGTAGGGTGGCAGTTCGTGCACCACGAGCGGCGTATCTTCCGTGACAAAAGCCAGCCAGCCGGCCGCCTTGATCGCGCGCAAGCCATCCTGGTAGCCCTGCTCCCAGCGCCATTCGATCGAGCCCTTGGAGAAATTGATATCCTTGGCCGCCATGTGCCAGTCGCGCCCCGCATACGGCAGGCGCACGATGTGCATGGTGCTGTCGCAACCGAGCGCCACCAGTTCTTCCGTCTGCTGGCGGTTGTGCTTGGTGTCGGGCAGGCCGGCATACAGTTCGCGCAATTTGCGCTGCAAGGTGTGCGTATTGACATAATCGGCGATATGCCGCTTCGAGCGCGACGCGAAGGTGACGTCCTTTTGCCGCGTCTGCACTTCATCGAGGGTGGTCGGTTCCGGCCCTTCCGAGCTCCACAGGTCCACCATGAAGACCAGCGTATCGACGTGGGGCGTGTCGTCGAGCACGGTTTCGAGCGGCGTATTCGAGTACAGGCCGCCATCCCAATATAAATCGCCATCGACGCGCACGCCGGCAAAACCGGGCGGCAAGGCGCCGCTGGCGCGGATATGATCGGCCGTCAGGGCTTGCTGCTGGCTGTCGAAACTGGTGAGGCTGCCGCATTTGACGCGCAGGGCATTGACGGTCAGGCGCATGCCGCCAGGCTCGTTCAGATAATCGAAATCGACCAGTTCCTCGAGGGTGCTGGCCAGCTCGCTGGTGTCATAAAAACTGGCCTCTTCCGGTTTGACGGCGATTCCGGCAGGAAACAAGCTGAAGGTGCGCGGCTTGAAAAAGCCGGGCACGCCGCGCAACACCGTATCGAGCGTGGCCAGCCAGATGTTCGAGCGGCGCTGCTGGTCCGATACGAGGTTCATGTCGATGCTGTCGCGGTGCGCCACGCGCTGCCAGAACTGTTTCAGGCGTACGAGCCGGTCTTCATGCTTGTTGCCGGCCAGAATGGCGGCATTGATGGCGCCGATCGAAGTGCCCACCACCCAGTCGGGCGCCAGGCCATGTTCGTGCAGCGCGTGATAGACGCCGGCCTGGTAGGCGCCCAGTGCGCCGCCGCCCTGCAGCACCAGCACGATGCGCAGGCGCGAGGGATTTAACTGATTGATCGGTGTCTTCGAATGCGTCATCAAGATGGCCCCTCTGTCCGCCGCGCGAAATACGGCGTGAATCATTGTAAGGGATTGCGTCAGTGCGCGCCGAACCTTGGGTACAGGCAAAAAAAACGCCGTCGATGACGGCGTTCCTGTGCAACACGGCTGGCGTTCAGCGCTTGCGGCGCAGCCAGCTGGCGGCAACGGCGGCCACAGCCACGAGGACCAGGGCCGGCTTGACCAGCTTCTTGCGTCCGATAAACGATAGCGCCGTCAGCACGTAGGGCATGGCGCCTTGCAAGCGCATGCCGCCCGGCGCCAGCAGGGACTCGACGCGGTGGCCGGCAAAGCCGACCGCCGTCTCGACCACGCCCTGCAGCATCGACTCGGGACGCAATGCATAGCCCACGTTGGCGCGCGCATGCACGATGCCCACGCGGTACATTTCGCCCTGGGCGATCAGCAGGCGCTTGCGGGCGGCTTGCGCCGCCAGTTTGTCGGTTTCCGACATGAATTCTCCTCGTGAGGCAGCTTACATCAGCATGTCGCGGTCGGCCTTCAATTCCGCCATGGTGGCCGGCATCGACAGCTTTCCTTGACGCAGCATGGCGCGCGCATACATGACCAGTGCGATGGCCAGCAGTACGAACACGACCGTCATGATCGCCAGGATCTTCCAGCCCAGGCTATCCCAGGCGAGGAAAACGATCAGCACGCTGCCGTAAGCGATGGCAAACAAGCCCGCCACCGTCGCCAGCGCGAAAATGACAACCAGCTGCAGCATGTGATTGCGCACTTCCGACAGTTCGATGGTGGCCAGTTCCAGCCGCGACAACATCAGTCCGACGGCGTTCTTGGCCAGGCCGGCGACCGAGCCGATCAATCCCGGCCCCTGGTGAGACGAAGCAGACTTGTCCATATCGCTCCTGACAGTGGATTACTTGCGGCCCAGGATGAAGCCGACCAGCACGCCGACGCCAGCGGCAACGGCCACCGTACGCCATGGGTTTTCCTTGACATAGCCGTCTGCCTGGGCAGCCATCTGCTTGGTGGCAACGATGGCCGACGCTTGCGCTTCATGCGCCTTGGCCAGGGCGGCGTCCAGGGTTTTCATGCCCTTGATGCGCACTTCATCGGCTTTTTCGCCGGTCAGGGCGGCAGCGGCGCTGAACAGGGCTTGTGCATCCTTGACCAGGGTTTTGACATCGTTATTAACGGTGGTGATATTATTTTCCAACATGGTTTAGCTCCTTAGCTGTGGATGAATGTAGTTACTATACCTACTTTACTCAAAAACACTATTCCATTAGATCGCGCATATCATCGGCGTGCTCTTCTTCAACAGCCATGATTTTGATCAACAAATGGCGTGTGGTCGGGTCTTTGTCGCCGATTTTCACGATCATCTGACGATACGACTCGATCGCTACCCGTTCCGCGATCAGATTGGCACGCACCATGCTCTGCACGTCTTCGGAGTCATCATACTCGGCATGGCTACGCGCAAGCAATGTTGCAGGATTAAAATCTGGCTTGCCATTCAATTGCACGATGCGTTCGGCCAGCCAGTCCGCATGTTCCTGCTCCTGCTGCGCATGCTCGAGAAACTCGGCCTTGATGCTGCCATTGTCGCGTCCGCTCACGGTGTAGTAATGGCGCTTGTAGCGCGCGATACACACCAGTTCGGTGGCCAGCGCGCCATTCAACAAAGTGATCAACTCCTCGCGGTCGGCCTGGTAGCCGGCCGTCACGGCGCCGTCGTCCAGGTTTTTCGCGGCAGCGCGGATGGCCGCCGTATCGATGCCAGCTGGAATCTCAACAGATGTTGGTGTCATGATGCTTCCTTTCAATACTTGCGTGGGTATCCACCGGCCAGATTGCGGCCGATGCTGCCTTCTAACAAATTAAACACCGGGACAAAACCGTAGCGAGCGGCAGTGAGTTGTGGCCGAGAAGCGGAGCTGTGCTATAGCACAGTGAGCATCGGAGGCCGCAAATCGCGACGCGCAGTAGGTTTGGTCGGGTGTTTTAACGGCGGGCGGGAATCGCCGTGTTGTCCTCGGACAAGACGATTTCCACCCGGCGATTCAGTTGGCGGTTTGCCGCCGTGTCATTGCCGGCGGCCGGATAGGCGGCGCCATAGCCTTTCGTGGCGATGCGGTCGCGGCTGATGCCTTGCTCCAGCAGCGCATTGCGCACGGATTCGGCGCGGCGTTGCGACAATTCCAGGTTGTGCGCGGAGCCGCCCGTGCTATCCGTAAAGCCTTCGATCAGCACGGTGCGCTGTGGGTTGTTTTTCAGCACGTCAGCCAGCTTGCGCGCCGTATTCGCGCCATCGGCCGTCAGGTTCGCCTTGTCCGTGCCAAACAGCACGTCGCCCAAGGTAATGACCATGCCGCGCTCGGTTTTCTTGGCGGCCAGGTCGGCCAGCTGCGCCTCGAGTCCGGCGGCACGGGCTTGCGCATCGCGGGCCGATGCTTCGGCCGCTTGCGCCTGGGCCTTGGCCGCTTCCGCATCCGCCTGCGCCGACTGGGCGCGGGCCGTGGCCTGGTCAGCCTGCTGCGTGCGCGCATCGAGGCGCAATTGATCGCGCTGCTTGCCGGCGTTGGCGATATCGGCTTCCGCGGCTTTCTGCTTGGCGACTTCTTGCGCCGTGGCTATCTTTTGCTTGGCCAGGTAGGCCAGCTTGTCGACTTTTTCGCTATCTTCCTGCCGCGTGGCGGCCGCGTTCGCCGCTTCCAGGGCAGCGCTCGCTTCGCGGAATTCGCGTGGCGCATAGGTCGATACCATCGGGTTCGATTGCGCCGCCATGTAGTCGCCACGCGTCTGGTCGAGCAGGCTGGTGGTGGTCGGTGCGGAGCTGCAGGCGGCGACAAAGGCGGCCATGGCCAGCAGGCCGGGAATGGTGGTGTAGGTAGCTTTTTTCATGATGGGGTCCTAGTTATTGTTATTAGTTATTGTTTTGGGGCTTGCTGATTGGCGCGGTCGAGCTCTTCGCGCATGACGCGGATGTTCTCGTTGATCTCGTCGGCGGCGCTGGTGGCCTTGGCCGAGTTGGCCTTGCTTTGCGCCAGCTTGGCATCGGCTTGCGCCTGGTCGGCCAGGTCGCGCGCCGTCTTGTAGTCGCGGTCTTTCAGCGCCTGGTTGGCCATGCGCATTTTTTCGCGGGCCGAACGCATTTCATCGGGCGCCAGGTCGGCGGCGCCGGCGCTGGCGGCGTTATCGACGGCGGCGCGCGACACGGCGACATCGGCCGTGGCTGGCGTTTTCAGGCTGGAGCAGCCCGTCATCAGGACAACGGCCGTGGCGCAGGCGGCCAAGGCGGCCAACGGGGACATCTTGAAATCTCGGTTTGTCATTTTTTTTCTCCTGGAGAATGTGTAAGCGTTAAGGTTCATACGTCGGTGCATCTGGAATCAGGAACGGCGTTTGATGTAGACGTTATAGGCTCCGGCTCCCCGCATATCCGTTCGGTGCCGCACATAGAGTAAGAAATCGACAATACTTGCATGGGCAACGTGCGCTAGCGCACGTGCCCGCCAGCAAAACCTGAAACAGCCCCGGCTTCAGGACGATTCCTGTAGCATCATGACTACTTGTACAGAAAGAATCCGCTCATGCCGCTCTCCCGCCGTCAGAAAATCGCCCTCGCCAGCACCGCCGTACTCATCGCCCTGCCCGTCACGGCTTCCATCGTCCTGATGAATATGGACTGGAACCGCGCCAAGCCCTGGCTCAACGCGCGCGCCAGCGAAGCGCTGGGACGGCCATTTGCCATCGAGGGCGACCTGGCGCTGACGTGGCAGCAACCGACGGCTGGAGGGAAACAAAGCTGGCGCGACTATTTGCCGTGGCCGCACCTGCAGGCCAAGGATGTGCGCCTGGGTAACCCGAGTGCCATGGCAGGGACGGACGACGAGGCGCAGCTGGCCACCGTCAGCCAGCTGGCGTTCTCGCTCAATCCTGTGGCCCTGCTGGACAAGAAAATCATCATCCCGCAATTGCGCTTCGACACGCCGCAGGTGCGCTTGCTGCGCAACAAGGACGGCAAGAACAACTGGACCTTCGACAAGCAGGAACAGCCATCGCCGTGGCAGCTGGAATTGCAAAGCGTGGTCTTCAGCAAGGGCACCGTGACCCTGGACGATGGCGTCAGCAAAACGGCGATGCGCGCCGATGTCGACACCATCACGGGCGACGCGCGCTACGGCATCGCCTGGACGCTGTCGGGCAAATACCGTGGCGAAACCGTCAAGGGCGGCGGCAAGGCGGGCGGCGTACTGTCGCTGCAGCAGCAAGGCACGCCCTTCCCCATCCAGGCCGACATGCGCGCGGGCGGCAACAGCATGGCCATCGAAGGGACTCTGACGCGTCCGACGAATCTGGCCGCGCTCGACGTGCGCCTGAAGCTGTCCGGACCCAGCATGGCCCGCCTGTATCCATTGACGGGCGTGCTGCTGCCGGAAACGCCGCACTTCAGCACGGAAGGCCATTTGACGGGCACCCTGGCGCCGCGCGGCGGCGAATGGGTATACGACAAGTTCAGCGGCAAGGTAGGGGCGAGCGACATCAGTGGCAAGCTGGCTTTTTCCGCCAGCACGCCGCGCAAACGCCTGACGGGCGAAGTCCACTCGCGCCTGCTGCAATTTTCCGACCTGGGTCCGCTGGTGGGCGCCGATTCCAGCGCCAGCAAGAAGGAACGGGGCGTGCCGTCGACGCAGCCGGCCGGCCGCGTCTTGCCGGTGGAGACGTTCAAGACGGAGCGCTGGACCAGCCTGGACGCCGACGTGCGCTACACGGCCGACAAGATCACGCGCGACGCCGAGCTGCCGATCAGCAAGCTCGACACGCATCTGGTGCTGACGGATGGCGTGCTGTCCTTGACGCCGCTCAACTTCAACGTGGCGGGCGGCACCCTGACGTCGCAGATCAAGCTCGACGGCAGCGGCAAGGTCATCGCCAACGGCATCGCCGCCGAACTCAAGGCCAGCGCGCGCCACCTGCACATCCAGCAGCTGTTCCCCCGCCTGCCTGCCCTGCAGGCTAGCGTGGGCGAAATCAATGGCGACGCTTCGCTGTCGGCCACGGGCAATTCCGTCGCCACCCTGCTGGGCAGCTCGAACGGCGAAGTGCGTGCGCTGATCAACCGGGGCAGCATCAGCAAGTTGCTGCTGGAAGAGATGGGCTTGAATATCGGCAGCGTCGTGCTGGCCAAACTGTCTGGCGACAAGCAGGTCAAGCTGAACTGCATGGCTGCCGATTTCGCCGTCACCAAGGGGCTGATGCGCACGCGCCAGTTCATCGTCGACACGGATGACGCCGTCCTGAATATCGATGGCACGGTGAACCTGGCCGATGAACGGCTGGACCTGACCCTGCGGCCGGACAGCAAGGGCTTGCGCGTCTTTTCGCTGCGCTCGCCCCTGTATGTGCATGGCACTTTCAGCAAGCCCGACGTGAGCGTCGACAAGGGCGTGCTGGCCCTGCGCGCCGGTGGCGCCCTCGCGCTGGCCGTGGTGGCGCCCGTGGCGGCGCTGCTGCCGCTGGTCAATGCCGGCCCCGTCGAGGATAGCGAATGCGCGGCACTGCTGGCCCAGGCGCGCGTCAAGCCGGTGGCGCCCAAGCCGGGGAAAGCCGTACGCAAGGTGCGCTGAACGCGGGGTGGGTGCCATTACAATTGTTACACGCCTATGTGCGTTGCCGAACAGACCCTGCCTTGCCACAATTCTATTCTGTGATCGTGCCTGAAACACACGGCGTCACGAAGTCATCCGGCCCATACCATGCCGGCGCCACGAGGTCCGAATTCATAGGAGAACTATCATGCAAATCATTAAAAAAATCGCCGCTACCACTTCCGTTGCCGCCCTGCTGCTGAGCCTGACGGCTTGCGCCAACATGTCCGCCCAAGATAAAAATACGGCCATCGGCGCCGGTGTCGGCGCAGTCGCCGGTTCCGTGCTGACGGGCGGCAGCGCTGTCGGCGCAGTCGGCGGCGCCGCTGTCGGCGGCGTGATCGGTAATCAGGTCAAGCCGAAGTAATCGCTGATCAAGAAAGCGGGGTGGGTGCCCAGGCTCCCACCCCGCTTTTTTGCGTCTGTGGCACCAGGAAGGAAAGCAGGGAACTCAGACGAAGACGTTGGCCATGCCGATGGTGCCGCTGTCCTTGACCAGCTCGTAGCAGCGGCAGGAAACGGCTTCCAGGCCAGCCGAATCGAGGATCTCGATATTGCCGCGGCTGTAAGTGATGAGTTTTTGCTGTTGCAGCGCGCTGGCCGCCTTGGTCACGCCGACCCGCCGCACACCGAGGGTATGGGCGAGAAATTCATGCGTGAGGTGAAATTTTTCGGACTGCAGGCGGTCGCGCGTGATCAGCAGCGAACGGGCCAGACGCGCTTCTAACACGTGGAAGCGGCTGCACACGGCAATCTGGATGGCTTGCGCCAGCAAGGTGTCCGTGTAGCGGTACAGCAAACGCTGCAGGGACTCGAGCTGGGCGAACTCGGCGCAGAAGTCGGCCCGCGCGATGCGGCTGGCCGTGCCGGAACGTTGCACGACTGCACGTACTTGCGCCAGTTCATGACCGAGCGCGACGGAAGCGCCCAGGACGCCTTCGCGGCCGACGGAGCCCACTTCCAGGGTCATGCGCCCTTCCGCCACAGCCAGCAGCGAGATCAGGCAGTCGCCGGGGAAATAGATGTGGCCGATAGGCTGGCCAGGTTCGTACAGCACCTCGCCCACCTCGACCGTGACGGTATCGAACAGCGCCGTCAGGTGCCGCAAGTCGTGCTCGGGCAGGCTGGCCAGCAAGCGGTTACCGGCGTCCTGCGCGGCCACAGGCGCCCCCAGGCCGGATCGGCCTGTATCGCGGGACAGGATCGTGCTGGCGTTCGTTAGTGGCATTGCTTTTCCTTGGTGTCGTTACAACTCGACATAATTTTTACCTAGCCTACGGTGCGGTACCGTCCCTGTATGTACGGTGACGCACGGAAGCGGGGCAAGCGGTACAGCACACTGGCCGCATGCACGGATAACACGCACTACCCATTTCATTATTTTAAAAAACAAGGAGCCTTCCATGACCACCACCAAATCCCTCCATCCGCTGGTGCTTGCCGCCGCCGTCGCCGTCCTGCTGTTTTGCGGCGTGGGCACGGCGGCCCTGATGGGCTGGCTGCCTTCATCCCAAGGCGATAGCCAGCCGCTGGCAGCCAGCACCTCGGCCGAGCAGATGGCCAGCCTGCAGGCGAACCAGCCGCCAGCGAACTTGCAGCCTGCCGGTGCGCAGCCGCTTGCCGCCCTGCCGCCACAGCAGCAGCAACAGCAACCCGTGCGCCAGCCGCAGCCGCAGCAACAATACGCGGCAGCCCCGGCGCCGCAAGTGTGCGGCAATTGCGGCGTGATCGAAGCCATCCATGAAGTCAATACGCGCGCCGAAGGCAGCGGCGTGGGCGCGGCCGGCGGCGCCGTCGTCGGCGGCTTGCTGGGCAACCAGGTAGGCGGCGGTCACGGCAAGCAACTGGCCACCGTGCTGGGTGCCGTTGGCGGCGCCGTGGCCGGTAACCAGATCGAAGGCAGCGTGCGCGCCACGCGCAGCTACAACATCGTCGTGCGCCTCGATAACGGCAAGACGCGCACCGTGCACCAGAGCGCCGCGCCGAACTGGCGCCAGGGCGACCGCGTGCGCATCGTCAACGGCGGCTTGCGCGCCATGGGCTAAGCAATCCGCGACGGTACCGCTGCCGCGATTAGTTACAAATTCGACACACGCCCGGCCCCTCCGGGCGTTTTCTTTTTGATAATGTTCGTTGGCGTACAGATGAGCTTGCCGTCCCGCGAGATGATGCATTCAAGAAAGTTCAACGGATGTCTTCAAGGAGATGCGATGGAAAACGACAAGACAGGCAGTCGCCGGATCTGGCTCGGCTTTATTGGCGGCGGCGTATTGGCCACCGCGCTGGGCTTCTGCGCGCTGGACCTGGCGCCCGTGCAAGCGAGCGCGCCCGTGTTCGGCGTGATGCTGTTGCTGACGGGCGGCATGGTCAGCTGCCTGGCCGGCGCCGTCGGCATGGCCGGCATGCTGGCCTGGATACCGGGCATGGATGGCGAACAGGAACGGCCGCCGCTGCGCGAGCGGAATTTGGCCAAATAAGCTGGCTAATTCAGGAATAAGTTGGGTAAATCAGGCTTGTGTACGGCACCGTACAGAAAATTTCAGAAACAAAGTAGACAATAAGTCATGGCATCAGCGTTCAGCGACCCAGTCGCCGCGCAATGACAAAAAACCGATGACAGCGCAAGGCCAAGGCAGACGCCGTCATCCACACATTACTCTCGGAGGACACATCATGCTGTATACAATCGCCGTCGTACTCATTATTCTTTGGCTGCTGGGCCTGGTAACTTCCTATACCATTGGCGGCTTCATTCACATTCTGCTGGTGGTCGCCGTGATCATGGTGCTGCTGCGTTTGATCAGCGGGCGCGGTTTATAGAGGCTGGCGCACTGGCTGGACAGGGCGGCGCGCGTGCAAACGGGCGCCGCCTTTTTGCCGCCTTTGCATACAGTGCGTGCGCACTGGCACGCCGCGGCATTTTGCAGTAACGTGTGCAGGTAATTCCTGGGTATGTCCCAATAACAAAACAAGGAGAAAATCCATGAAAGAAACATACAAAAAAGGCCCTGGCGCCAAATCCCTGATCGGCATGCTGGTGATCGCATTGGCCGCCAGCGGCTGCGCGGACATGTCCGCAACGCAGCGTGGCACGGCCACGGGCGCCGGCGTCGGCGCAGGCCTGGGCGCCTTGATCGGCGGCACGACCGGTGGCGGCAGCAGCGGCCGCACGGCCGGCGGCGCCCTGATCGGCGCGGCAGCGGGCGCCGTCATCGGCAATATCTGGTCGAACCGCATGGAAAACCAGAAGCGCGCGATGGAACAAGCGACACAGGGTACTGGTGTGCAAGTCTCGCAAACGGCCGATAACCGCCTGAAAATGGAAATTCCGAGCGACATTTCCTTCGACACCAACCGCGCCGACATCAAGGGCAACTTCCGCCCCATCCTCGACCGCTTCGCCGCCACCCTGAATGAAAACCCGAACACGACGGTCAGCATCATCGGCCACACGGACAGCACGGGCAGCGATTCCATCAACGAACCGCTGTCGGTGGAACGCGCCGCCCACACGCGCGACTACCTGGCCATGCGCGGCGTCTCGCCGACCCGCGTCGTCACGGAAGGCCGCGGCGCCCGCGAGCCGATCGCCTCGAATGCGGATGCATCGGGACGCGCTCGCAATCGCCGCGTCGAAATCTACGTCGCGGAGTTAGCTCCGCGCTAAGTTGACATGCTTCAATAAAAAAACCGCCGGCAAGGTAACTTGCCGGCGGTTTTTTTTAATTGAAACAGCTTATTTCGACGTCGTTGCCTTGGCGCCGCTTTCGCCCTCTTTCGCCACCTTGGCAAAGTCGCCTGCCGTCACGACCGAAACAGCCGATGGCCTCAGGTATTCACGCAGGCCCTGGTTCACTTGCGCCAGGGTCAATGCTGCCACCTTCGCTTCCAGGTCCTTGTCGTAGGCCATGGTGCGGTCTTCGGCAAGGTAGCCGGCCAGTTCGCGCGCCAGGCCGCTGTCTTGCGTGCGGCCCACTTCCTGCGATTGCAGCCAGCCTTTCTTCGCTTCGGCCAGTTCCTCTTGCGTGAAGCCGTCGGCCAGCACCTTGGCGATTTCCTCGCGCAGGGCCGCTTCCACCTTGACCGTGTTTTGCGGCGCGCTGATGGCATACGCCATCCAGTAGCCGGCCGGTTCGCGCGACGGGATGCTCACTTGCGAACCGACGCCGTACGACAAGCCTTCCTTCTGGCGGATGCGGTCGGCCAGGCGGCTGCGCAAGGCGCCGCCACCGAGCATGTGATTGGCCATCAGCAAGGCCGGATAGCTGGCGGCGTCATCCTTGAGGGGAATCGGCTGGATGGCGAACAGCACGCTGTTGGCCTTGTCCGGCGTTTCCAGCGTGACTTTTTCACCGCTGACAGGCTTGACGGCATCGGGAATGCGCACATATGGCTGCTGCGCCTTCCAGCTGCCGTACAGGCTGGCCACTTGCGCCTTCAGCGCGGCCGGATCGAAGTCGCCCACGGCGGCAAAGGCGGCGTTCGACGCGCCATAGTAGGCGCCATGGAAGGCTTTTACATCGGCAACCTTGATGGCTTTCCATTGCGTCAGTTCCGCTGGCAAGGTCGCCACGTGGCGCACATGGCCTTCCGGCGTGGCATCGAGCAGGCGGCGGAAGGCGTTCACGGCCAGCGGCTGCGGTTCAGGCAATTCCTGCTCCGCGCGGCCGACGCGCTCGCGCTGCAATTCCAGGAATTCCGTTTCGCTCAGGGCCGGCTTTTGCAGCACTTGCGCCAGCAGGTCCATGGCGGCCGGCAAGTTCTCGCGCTTGCCCATCAGCATGGCGGTCACGCCCTCGGCGCCGCCCGAAATCGCCACTTGCGTGCCCAGCTGGTCGAACTTGTCCTTCACTTCCTGGCGCGACAGGCTATCCGTGCCGCGCGACAACAGATTGGCCGTGTAGACACCCACTTGCGCCTTGCCGCGCAAGTTCTCTTCGCTGCCGATCTGCAATTTCAACACGACGCTGACGGTGCTGCCCTTGGTTTTCTTCGGCAGCAAGGCGCCCTTCAAGCCGTTCGGCAAGGTGAAGCGCGTGGTGCGCGCTTCGATATTGTCGGGACTCGGGTCGAATGCTTCGCCTTGCGCCACGACAGCGCGGCCCGTGTAGCCGGCCAGTTGCGGCGCCACGTCGGCGTAGGCCGGCACGACCGTGCGGTCCGGCGCATCGGTAGGGATGAAACGGCCCAGGGTGCGGTTCGAGCTCTTCAGGTATTTCTCGGCCGCCGCCTGCACCTGCGCCGTCGTCAGCTTGTCGAGCTGGTCGCGCTGCAGGAAAAACAAGCGCCAGTCGCCGGCCGCCAGGGACTCCGTCAGGGCGATCGTCATGCGCGCCGTGTTCGACGTGATCAGCTCGACCTGTTTGTTCAGCTGCTGTTTCACGCGCGCCACTTCCGCGTCCGTGACCGGCTGCGACTTCAAGTCTTCCAGCACTGTCAGCATGGCCGCTTGCGCCGCGTCGAGGTTGCCATCGACGGGCACCAGCGCGCCGAACAGGTTGTAGCCCGGCTCCAGGTTGCTCACCGAGTTGTATTCGATCTTGCTGGCCAGCTTGGTTTCCACCAGCGCCTTGTGCAGGCGGCCGGCGGGCGCATCCGTCAGCACGTGACCGAGCACCTCGATGGCGACGGCGTCCGGATTGCCGGACGGCGCCACGTGGTAGCCGGCGCCGACGAACTGCGTGCCGCCGCTGCGGCGCACCGTCACGGCGCGTTCGCCATCCTGCACCGGTTCGGCCGTGTAGGTCGGTTCGATCACGCGCGTCGGTTTCGGGATCTTGCCGAACAGCTCATTGATCTGCTTCAGGACCTTCGCTTCATCGAAGCGGCCCGCCACCATCAGCACGGCGTTATCGGGCTGATAATATTTATGGTAAAACGCACGCAGGCGGGGGATGTTCACCTGCTCGATGTCGGAACGGGCGCCGATGGTCGACTTGCCGTAGTTGTGCCAGTCGTAGGCGATGGCCTGGATGCGCTCGCTCGTCACGCCGATCGGGTCGCTCTCGCCCATCTCGAACTCGTTGCGCACGACGGTCATTTCGCCTTTCTGCGTCTTCGGATTCCACAGGTCGTTCTGGTCGATGGCCGCGTTGACCATGCGGTCCGCTTCCATGGCCAGCATCTGGCGCAGGTTGTCGTCGTTGGCGGGGAAAGTGGCGTAGTAATTGGTGCGGTCGTACCAGGTGGTGCCGTTGAAATCGGCCCCCGTCGAGTTCAGGATCTCGACCGGGGTTTTGGTGCCCTTCTTGATGCCGAAGTTGGCGCTGGGCTTGAACAGCAAGTGCTCGAGCAAGTGGGCCATGCCCGTTTCGCCATAGTTTTCATGGCGCGAACCGACCAGGTAGACGATGTTGGTGGTCAGGGTCGGCTTGCTGGCGTCGGGGAACAGCAACACGCGCAAGCCATTGGCCAGCCGGTATTCGGTAATGCCTTCGACGGACGTGACTTTGACGGCGGCGGCGCGGTTCGGCGCAGCCTTGCCGGTTTTCTGGGTCGGTGCCGCTTCGACGGGGGTGGCGGCCAGGATGAACGACGGCGACAGGATGCCGGCGGCAAGCAGGAAGGCGATAATGGGTTTCAAGGCAGAGTCCTGGTAACACTACGTTATTAGACAAGCGCAAAAGCGGGCGCAATGGAATACGAACGCAAGAATTGCCATGGACCCGCGCTGCGTCTTCGCTGCCCAGGGAAATCATTGCTCTCGCAATTTACGTCATGCTTGTCAGTTACGCAAGTGCCTGTCATCGAGCTGTTATGTGCCCGTGTTATACTCCACGGTTCCAGAACTATCTGCCTGTATATGAGACGAGCTCTCGTCCTGCTCTGCCTTTTTGTTTTCATCGCGTTACCCCAGGCGTTCGCCAGCATGGCTTACGCCAGCCCTTCCCCATTCCAGCACCTTGATGTGGCCGGCGTTGCCGCCACGCCTGCCGCAGATTGCATTGCCCCCAGCGCCCATGCCGGATTGCCCGGCGACAGCTGCACCGCCGACGAATGCGACAACGATCCCATCACGCTGTACCCGAGCTCGCGCCAGGCCGTGCCGTTTTACGCCATCATTTGGCAAGCGGGACCGGGCGCACTTTCCGAAGCGGACGTGCGGCTGGCCACCCGGCCGCCGCGCGTCCGCCACTGAGACGAACACAGCAGTACCCATCACGCCCGGGGCACAAGCCGCCAGGCAAGCTTGATACTTACTGACTTTACAAGGTTACACACATGGAATGGTTATTTGACCCGACAATCTGGGTCGGCCTGCTGACGCTGGTCGTACTGGAAATCGTACTGGGTATCGACAACCTGATTTTCATCGCCATCCTGGCCGAGAAGCTGCCGCCGCACCAGCGCGACAAGGCCAGGGTGCTGGGCCTGACCCTGGCCCTCGTCATGCGCCTGGGCCTGCTCTCGCTGATTTCCTGGCTGGTCACCCTGACGACGCCATTGTTTTCCATATTGACATTCTCGTTCTCGGGGCGCGACCTGATCCTGCTCCTCGGCGGCCTGTTCCTGCTGTTCAAGGCCACCAGCGAGCTGCACGAGCGCCTCGAAGGCGTCACGCACGCCCAGACGGGCCCGAAAGTCTACGCCGGCTTCGGCCTCGTGGTGGCGCAGATCGTCGTGCTCGACGCCGTCTTTTCACTCGACGCCGTCATCACGGCCGTCGGCATGGTGGAAAACCTGTACGTGATGATGGCGGCCGTCGTCATTTCCATCGTCGTCATGATGCTGGCCTCGAAGGTGCTGACGCGCTTCGTCAACGCCCACCCCACCGTCGTCGTGCTGTGCCTGAGCTTCCTGCTGATGATCGGCCTGTCGCTGGTGGCCGAAGGCCTGGGCTTCCACATTCCGAAAGGCTATCTGTACGCCGCCATCGGTTTCTCGATCGTCATCGAGTTCTTCAACCAGCTGGCGCGCCGCAACTTCCTCAAGCTGCAATCGAACGCCCCGCTGCGCGACCGCACGGCGCAAGCCGTGCTGAGCCTGCTGGGCGGACGCAAGGGCCGCGAAACCGTCGAAGAGCACGAAGTCAAGGAATTGCCCGACGTCTCCGCCTTCGGCGTGGAAGAGCGCAACATGGTCAGCGGCGTGCTGACCTTGGCCGAGCGCTCGATCCGCTCCGTCATGACGCCGCGCGGCGACGTATCGTGGGTCAACCTGAACGACAGCAGCGACAAGATGCTGCAACTGCTGCGCGAAACGCCGCACAGCATGATTCCTGTCTGCAATGATGACCTTGACAATGTGATCGGTATCGCGCGCAGCAAGGACCTGATCGAAGATTTGGTGTCGCACGGCAAGATTGACCCGGCCAGCATGCGCGAAGCCGTCGTCGTGCCGGAAGCGGCCGGCGTGCTGAAAGCCATGGAAACCCTGAAGCGCTCGCGCGGCCAGCTGGTGCTGGTGGTTGACGAGTTCGGCACCGTGCAAGGCGTGCTCACGCCGATCGACATCCTGGAAGCCATCGCCGGCGAATTCCCCGACGAGGACGAGCAGCCCGACGTGGAAGTGCTGGGCCCCGGCCGCTGGCGCATCGACGGCGCGACGGACCTGCACTACCTGGAGCAAGTGTTCGAGACGGAAACCCTGGTCAGCGAAGACGGCGAATACAACTCGCTGGCCGGCTTCCTGCTGGCGCATTTCGAGAACATGCCGGCCGTGGGCGAAGTGCTGGAACTCGATGGTCTGCGTTATGAAATCGTCGAAGCGGACGAGCGCCGCATCGCCTGCGTGGACGTGCGCCGCATCGAACCCGATCACAGTTTGTAACACAATGGCAAGCGTGCCCCGCTTGCCATGCCGTATGCTGGGGTCTGCTTTTTTTGGAGATGCCAACATGAAACATTCTTTGCTACGCTTGAGTCTGCTGGCTTGCGCCGCCCTGGGCGCCCAGGCCAGCGCCCTGGCCGCCTCGCCATCCACCACCATCAAGCCGGGCCTGTGGCAAGTCGACAGCAAGATGGCGTCGCCGGACGCCGCCACCGACAACGCCATGTCCATGGTGCTGCAGCAACTGGGCAACCTTCCTCCCGATCAACGCAAGCAGCTGGAAAGCATGGCTGCCAGCCGCGGCATGGCCATGCCCACCGTGGGCGCCGACGGCGCCGTGCGCGTGACGGCGTGCGTGACGCCGGAAATGGCCGCGCGCAAGCAGATTCCCACGGGCCAGCCCGGCGATTGCACCTCGAAGAACAAGGACATCGCCGGCGGCATGCAAGTGTCGTTTACGTGCGCGAATCCGAAATCGAGCGGCGAAGGCAAGGTGCTATTCAGCGGCGAGCAGGCGTTCAACATGCAGCTGGCGGTGACGACCAGCGCGCGCGGCACGCCGGAACAGGTGAGTGTGACGAGCAACGGCAAGTGGCTGGGAGCAACGTGCCCTGCGCCATCAACCGCTGCTGGTCAGAAACCGTGACGGAAGCCCATGTTGAAGGCGGCATCGCCGCGGCCCGCATCGCTGGCATTGCCGACCGTGTAGCGGGCGCCATTTTTGTTGTGGATCTTCGCGTAGGACGCGTAGAAATCGCTGCGTTTTGACAGCGAGTACGTGAGGCCGACGGCCACCTGTTTGGCATCGCGGTTGGCCAGGTCGCGGTCATCCTTGCGCACGTACGAGGCCAGCAGCTTGAAGCCGCCCACGGGCACGGACACGCCCAGCAAGGTGTCGCGGCTGTCCGACGACGACATGGACAAGGCCAGCGAGCTGTAGGCATTGTTCGGGTCCCACGGCGAACTGCCATAGCCCTTGTTCACGCCCACGGCGGCAAAGGCGGTCGCCACTTTCAGGTCGATATTGGCCGCGATCAGGGTGTTGCGGGCCGACATGTCGATGGCGGGCAAGGTGCCGGAGGCGAGGATGAAGTTGTTCTTGCGCTGGTGCGACACGCTGACATTCACGGCGCCGGACGAATAGCCGAGGGTGGCGCCATAGGCGCGGTTGTTGGCGCTGCTGTACGGCGACTCGCCGAAACTGTAGATGGCGCTGGCGGTCACGCCGCGCAAGGCGGGAGTGACGTATTTGACGGTATTGTCGTAGCGTTTCACGCTGTAGCCGGCCAGATTGCCGGCGCTGCCGGCCATGCCGCCCTTGAACGGGTCGGCCACGTCGGTCAGGGTCAGGTATTGCAGGTTGTACTGGCGCCCCAGGGTCAGCGCGCCCAGGCGGCTGTCGAGGCCCACGTAGGCCTGGCGGCCGAACAAACGGCCCTCTTCCGACTGGCCCGTGTCGTTCTGGATGCCCGCTTCCAGGGTAAACACGGCCGTGACGTCATTGCCCAGCGCTTCGCGGCCCCGCACGCCCAGGCGCGAGCCGGACGCGACGCCGCCGGACACCTTGGCGCCGGCGCAACTGGCGGCGCAACCGCGTTCGGCAACGATGCCCGCGTCGAGCACGCCGTACACGGCAACGTTACTGGATGCGGCACTGCCTGCGCCATCGGCAGCCTGGGCCGTCGCGCCCAGCGCGAAAGGCCCCATCCCAATCACAGCAAGCGCGAAATACGAGGTCTTCATGATAAATATCTCGGTAACGTGAATTGAAACTTCCCGGTATTGATCAGGACATGCGCTGTGTGTCTGATCTCAGTGTTACCTTATCCCCGCTTTTTGTCCAGCCATCCGTGCGTTGTACAACAGAAACTTCAGCTTAGCCCCAGGAAAAGAGTCGTACACTGACAACACGCAAGATTGACCATGATTGTGGCACTAGCGGCAAAATGACGTGAATTGCAGGCCCTGCCGTAAAGCAATGTTCGGTGGCGAACGTTGCGCGATCTGACGCAGGCGGTACACTACTGGTTTTACCGACAGCGGCTCGCCCGTTTTTCTGCATGCTAGCTATCCTCGAACGCATTGACCCCAACTCCAGCAATATCGACTTGCTGGTGGAATTATTCAGCTCACTGCGTCCCAAGCGCTGCCTCGACAGCGCTACCGCGATTGCCAACGTGCGCACCCTGCGCCAGCTACTCAAAGGTAACCCCGCGCAAGCGCGCGCCCTGCACGAATACGTGCTGCGCGTGCTGGCCGCGCGCCGCCACGCCAGCCTGTACACCGATATCGGCGTGCTGTCGAACAGCGGTTTTTTCACGGAATTGAAACGCCGCATCGCCTACCGCATGCTGCCGCCCGCCCTCGGCGACGAATATCTGAACGACGCGCTCGACCAGGTGCTGTACCTGAAGACCGATTATTTGTGGATCAGCAACGTGCCCGCCACGGACTGGCTGGAACTGTTCGACGTACTGACCAGCGACGACATCGAACTGGCCGTCGGCGACGGCAACATCATGCTGCCGGGCATGCTCGACGCCATCCGCACCCTGTCCTACCGCGTCTGCGCCATGGGCCTGGAACCGGAACTGACGCGTTTCCACAATGAAATCGAAGTGTTCCAGTCGCCGTTCATGGTGCAGAACACGGAAGTGAACGCCTACCTGGACGCCTACACGAGCCTGCTGCAAGGCGACATCGAGCACATCGAGGACGCGCGCCATTTGCTGGTGATGCTGGACCAGTGCGACGCCGTCATCGCCAAGATCCGCAAGAAGGCGCTGTACCAGGGCACCAGCATTCCCCTCACGTATTTATTGGTGGCCTTGGCGCAAAGCATCGAGCGCCTGCGCAAGCTGCTGTTTCTCGTCGACACGAGCGGCGAACTGCCCGCATCGAACAACGTGGACATCGCCGCCATCACGGTCGACGCCACGCAAGACGTGCTGCACCCGCAACCCGTCAGCCGCCGCCGCGCGGGCGCCGTTGGACTGGCGCTGGAACTGATACGCGCGCATAACCACAAGTACAAGGTCAGCGACCTGTTTTCCGACAATATCAACTTGTTGGCGCGCAATGTGACGGAAAACGCCAGCCGCACGGGCGAGCACTACATCGCGGAAAACCGCCGCGAAATGGGCGCCATGTTCCTCTCGTCCGCGGGCGCCGGCATCATCATCGGCTTCATGGCCCTGTTCAAGATATTGATGTCGTATCTGCGCTCGGCGCCGCTGGTCGAAGCGTTCATGTTCAGCATGAATTACTCGATCGGCTTCATGTTCATCCACTTGCTGCACTTCACGGTGGCGACCAAGCAGCCGGCCATGACGGCCTCGCGCATCGCCGCCGGCCTGCACAGCAAGGATGGCCGGAATATCGACCTCGACAGCATGGCCGAACTGATCAACAAGGTCTTCCGCACGCAAAACATGGCCGTGCTGGGCAACCTGGCCACCGCCATTCCCACGGCCTGGCTGATCGCGCTCGGCTACAAGGCGATCACGGGGCACAACCTGGTGACGCCCGAGAAGGCCATGCACTTGCTGCACGATATCGACCCCATCGGCAGCCCGGCCATCTTCTACGCGATGATCGCCGGCGTGTGCCTGTTCGTCGCGGGCCTGATTTCCGGCTACTATGACAACCAGGCCCTGTACACGCGCTGGGCCCAGCGCATCGCGCAATTGCGCGGCCTGGGACGGGTGATCGGCCAGGAACGCTTGCAACGGCTGGGCCTGTACCTGGAAAACAACCTGGGCGGGCTGATGGGTAATTTCTATTTCGGTATCTTGCTGGGCTCCATCGGCACCCTGGGCTTTTTGATCGGCTTGCCGATCGATATCCGCCACATCACCTTCTCGGCCGCCAACTTCGCCACGGCCCTGGTGGGCCTCGACCACAACATGAGCTGGCAGCTGGCCGTCAAGTCGCTGTCGGGCATCTTCGCCATCGGCACGGCCAACCTGCTGGTCAGCTTCGGCCTGGCCCTGTGGGTGGCCCTGCGTTCGCGCCAGGTGCGCTTCAAGCACGGCATGCAATTGTTGAAGATTCTGGGCAAGCGCTTCCTGAGGTCGCCCATCGTCTTCTTCTTCGGTTCGAAAAACCCGC
Organism: Janthinobacterium sp. EB271-G4-3-2; assembly: GCF_020858035.1. NCBI lineage: Bacteria > Pseudomonadati > Pseudomonadota > Betaproteobacteria > Burkholderiales > Oxalobacteraceae > Janthinobacterium > Janthinobacterium sp. EB271-G4-3-2. The sequence goes on from NZ_JACYMG010000009.1 coordinate 174,799, forward strand.
CACCCCTGGCACTGGCCGATGAATCGGCAAACCTGTCACTGACGAACAAGGCTCAAAAATGACCGCCAGGCGCATGCAACCCTGCCTCACCGCCCTACTGCTGTGCTGGACCCTGGCTGCATGCGCCTCGCTGCCCGATGTCAAGAATCTCAATACCACTTTGGCCCCGGTGGCCAAGCCCCAGGTGATCACGGGCAAGGGTGCCGTGCTGAACGTCAACAGCCGCGCGGCCCTGCTCAACAAGCGCTGGGCCAAGTCCGGCATGGACTTGAAGACCCAGGCCGCGCTGGAAGAAGCGGCCACGGGCGTGCCTTTGATCAAGGGCAACAAGGTGACCCTGCTGTTTGACGGCCCGCAAACCATGGCCGCCATGTTCCAGGCCATCAGCGACGCGAAGAACAGCATCAACCTGGAAACGTATATCTTCGACCAGGATCCGCTGGGCCTGAAATTTGCCGACATGCTCATCGAAAAGCAGAAGGCGGGCGTGACGGTCAACGTCATCTACGACAGCGTGGGCACCATCGGCGTGCCGCAAGCGTTTTTTGACCGCATGCGCGCGGCCGGCATCCACCTGGTGGCCTTCAACCCCGTCAATCCCGCCAAGCTCAAGGGCGACGACTGGAAGATCAACAACCGCGACCACCGCAAGGTGCTGATCGTCGACGGCAAGATGGCGTTTACGGGCGGCATCAATATCAGCGATACCTATGCGAAAAGCTCGCTGTTCCGCTCGAAATCGAAACCCACGGACAAGAAAGACGTGGGCTGGCGCGATACCCATGTGAAAGTGGAAGGCCCGGCCGTGGCCGCCTTCCAGTGGCTGTTCATCCGCACCTGGGCCCAGCAAGACCAGGCCGACCTGCCTGACGCCAATTATTTCCCGACTTTATCGGAAGTGGGCGACAAGCTGGTGCGCGTGGTGGCCAGCGAGCCCGAGGGCGGCTTTGAAATCTACAAGGCATATATCCTGGCCATCCAGGAAGCAAAGAAATCGATCCACATCACGTCCGCCTACTTCGTGCCCGACCAGCAGACGGTTGACGCCCTGATCGCGGCGGCCAAGCGGGGCGTGGACGTGACCGTGGTGCTGCCCGGCGTGTCCGACAGCGGCCTCGTGTTCCATGCGGGACACTCGCTGTACGACGAGCTGCTGGCTGGCGGCATCCGCATTTTTCATTTGAAACTGGCCGTGCTGCACGCCAAGACGGCCGTCATCGACGGCGCCTGGTCGACCGTGGGCTCGACGAATATCGACATGCGCAGCTTCCTGCACAACAGCGAACTGAACGTGATCGTGCTCGGTGACAGTTTCGGCCGGGAAATGGAAAACGCCTTCCAGGAAGACTTGCGCGACTCGGAAGAGATCACCAAGGCGAAATGGGAAACGCGGCCGCTCTCGGACCGCATGAAGGAATGGGCGGCGCGTTTCATGAACTACTGGCTGTAAGGGCGTAGGTCGGATTAGCGCAGCGTAATCCAACATCACCGCTAGCGTCAGCCGACATCACCACAGCCATCACCACCGCCAACAATATTGTCGGATTACGCCCGGCTTCGCCGCGCTGATCCGACCTACAGCGGCCGCAAACTGGCCCACACGCCGCCCTGGCGCTCGAACGCTTCCGTGCTGACTTTTTCAAAGTCGGCGCTGTCTTCATTCCAGCTGTAGCGCTCGACGCGAATACAACTGCTTTCCACGCGCAGCACGTTGAAGGAGTTCGACTCGCCCCTGCCCCGCGTGGACGTGGCCGTGCCCGCCTGCACCATCAGGGCCGCGTAGCCGGCGATCTTGTAGCGCTCGGCCGTGTTGCCCGCCACGCTGGCATGCAAATGACCCGCCAGCAATAAATCCACGCCGCATTCGGAAAACATTTGCAAGGCTTGCGGCGCGCGGTCGACCAGGTCGTCTTCATCGAAGTGCTCCGGCAAGTCGAATGGATGGTGGGTGACGATGATGCGCGTCAAGCCGGGTGGCAAACTGCCCAGGCGTTCACGCAGGAAATCGATCTGCTCGTGGCTGATGCGGCCATCCTTGAACGTCAGGGAACGGGCCGTGTTGATGCCCAGCACGGCGATTTCCTCGTCCACATATTCGGGCGACAAATCGTCCGTCACATGGCGCCGGTACTTCACCAGCGGCGTGAGGAAGCGGGAAACGACGTTGTACAGCGGCACGTCATGGTTGCCCGGCACCACGATCTGCGGCCCCGGCAAGCTGTCGAGAAATTGCCGCGCCTGCTGGAACTGGGCGCTGCGGGCGCGCTGCGTGAGGTCGCCCGAGACGACGACCACATCGGGTTCCAGGCGTTCGATCAGGGCGCGCAAGGGCGCCAGCAGGTCCGCATCGACCCTGCCAAAATGCAAGTCGGACAAATGCACGATAGTACGCATGGCCTTACTCCCCAGAAAGTGCCGGCGCAGGCACCAGCACGGCCAGCGCGGCCGTGCGGATGCGGTACCGCAGCGGCGTATTCATGATCGTCACTTCGCCATCGGTCGCCACGCGCAGGCGGCGGTGGTGCGTGGCGACCTCCAGGTCGGTGGCCGTCAGCACATCAAAATCCTTGGCCTGCGACAACTTGCCGAACAGCGCGTGCAAGGCCAGCTTCAACAAGCCCAGGCGGCCCGGACGCTGCGCCACGTACAAGCTCAGCTGGCCGCCATCGAGCCGTTCGCGCTCGCCGATATTCAAGCCTTCCATCATGTATTCATTATTACCGATGAAGACGAATGGCGTGCGCCGCGCATGCACGGCGTCGTTGAGTGTCAGTTGCACGCTGAGGAAGGGATAGCGGCGCAGGGCCGCCACCAGGGCCCAGCTGAAGGCCAGCCACTTGCCCCGCCCCAGCCGGCGCTGCTGCTTTTCGCGGTCGCGCACGATATCGGGATACAGGCCCAGGCTGGAATTGTTCAGGAAGATACGGCCATTGACTTCGCCCACGTCGACCTGGTGCGGCACGCCCTGCGCCACGTTGGCAATCGCCGCATCGAGCTCGAGCGGGATATTCAAGTCCTTGGCGAAATGGTTCAAGGTACCCAGCGGCAAGACGCCGAACGGCGTACCGCTGCCGACAACGACAGAGGCCACGGCATTGATGGTGCCGTCGCCGCCGCCGGCCACGACGATGGGCGCGCCATCGCGCAGGGCCCGTTCAGCCGTGGCGATCATCTCGGCGCCGCTTTGCGCCAGGGTGATGTCGGCGTCAAGCCCCACGGCGGCGAATTTCGCTTCGAGCTGCTGCGCCCAGTCGGGCGCATAGCCGCAGCCGGCGCCCCCGTTGATGATGACTGCAATTTTGCTCAGGACAGTTTCCCCTTATTTGGTTTGCCGGATATGCCGGCGCCGGCGCAGGGTCGACACGCCGGCGATGCAGATGGCCAGCCAGCCATAGCTTTCCGCCATGGCCGCCAGCACATCGCTCAGGTAATGCGCGCCCAGGTAGATGCGGCTGAAGCCCACCAGCGCCGCCATCAGGAAAGCGCCCAGTGCGATGGCGATGCGCTTGCCCCAGGCGCCCGGCGCCGTCTGGCAAATCAGATAGGCGGCCAGCAAGCCGTACAGGGCTGTCGAGGTGGCAGTATGGCCACTCGGAAAGCTGTAGGTGCTCAGGGCCGTCTGCAAGAGCGGCTCATCAAAGCTGGGCCGCGCGCGGACAAAAATGTACTTTAGCAGCAGGTTCAAAAACATGACGCCCGGCATGGTGATGACGAGGGTAAACAGCCAGTAATCTGCACCCTTGCGGTGCAGATACCAGCCCAGCAAGGTGGCCAGGATGATGGCGCCGATCACGCCATGCATGTGCGTGACGACCAGCAGGCAAGTGGTGATCCACGGCACGGCATGCTGGTTGAACCACTGCGCCACCTGCAAGTCGATCACGGTAATTTGCTCCATGCCCATCACGGCTTCGGCGATCTCGTGGAAGACGACGATGGCCACCAGCATCAGGACCACGCCCACCGTCATGTGCAGGCCCAGCTCGCCCTCGGGCGACAGGCGCGCCTCGACGAAGCGGCGCAGTTTCGTGGTCCAGCCCGTGGTCATGCCCATGTCATTTTTCTCTTGCAAACTCATCTCTCTTTCCTGTTCCCGGTGATGATCAAAAAAACCACACCAGTAAAAAAATACTGTTTATTCATACAGTAGCTGTGTATTCATACAGTAGTTATGCTATTCTGATGACTCGTTCAACACATCTCCCTCAAAGGAATTGTCATGGCAACATTGAATAGCGGTTTTGGCTCACGGTTCGGCCTGGAATACGCCCCAAGCTCTTTCCTCGTCCGCATGGGCAAGCGCGAAATCCTCGTCTGCCGCGACTTCCGCAAGCGCTACTACACCGTCAATCCCCTGATCGAGTGCGGTACGGGCATCGAGCCGGGCTATGTTGAAGTGCTGCTGATGCGCCGTTGGTTGCTCATTCTATCCAAGGCACATTAAGAATGACTTTAAAACAAGGTACTCGTACCCTGTTTTAAAGTCAGCTCCGTCCGGCCACGCCGGGAGTGCGCCAGTACTGGCCAGCGGCAACGCTGGCCACCCCCTCATTACTGTGTGCGTTCCGGCGCGGCCGGGCTGGCAGGTGTTTGCACTGGCAGCGCCTTGTCAAACACGTTCGCTTCGTACCAAAGCGTGACGAACAGCACCATCACGACGGGGCCGATGAACAGGCCCACGAGGCCCAGGGTTTCCACGCCGCCCAGAATGCCGAATAGCACGGCCAGGAAGGGCAAGCGGGTGGCGTTGCCGATCATGCCGGGGCGCACGAAATGGTCGGCCACAAACAGCACCACGGTGCCCCACGCGGCCACGCCGATGGCGGCGCCCACACTGCCCTGGAAGACCAGCAAGGCGGCCGCGCACAGGTAAGCGAACGGCGCGCCGAACGGAATGATGGCCAGGATGCCTGTGGCGAACGCCCACAGGGCCGGCGACGGCAAGCCGGCGATGGCGTAGGCAATGCCGATCAGCACGCCTTCGGCCAGGCCCACCAGCACCAGGCCGTTGACGGTCGCGCGTATGGCCGTGGGGATTTTTTGCGCATAGCGGCCCCACCGTTCGGGGCGCAGGAAATGGCTGCCGACGGCTGTGATCTGGCGCGTCAGCGCTTCGCCATCCTTGTAGAAGAAAAACAGGCACAAAAAGGCCAGGCCAAAATCCACCAGGCGGTGGAACACGTCCGCGCCCAGCACCTTGAGCATGTCGCGCGCGGAATGGAAGCCGCCCACGGCGCTGCCCGCAAAGAAGTGACCGAGGCCGTGGGGCTGGCTCAAGGTCGCTTGCCACCAGTCGCCGATGGCGCTGCCGGCCAGGGGAATATGCGCCACCCAGTCCGGCACGGGCAAGCCGTCCGTATTTGCATGCACGACGAAATTGGCCAGCACGGGCACTTCGCGCGCCGCCTGCGCCACGCCGAACAGCACGGGAATGATGAAGATGCAGGCGAACGCCAGGGTCAGCGCGCCCGCCGCCACGATGGGGCGCTGGCCCAGGGCCGCGCGCACGCGCAGGTACAGGGGCCAGGTCGCCACGCACAGGATGCCGGCCCACACGAGCGGCAAAAAGAAACGCTGCATGACGAACGCCGTCACGGCGATCAGGGCCAGGGAAAAGCCTGCGCTGACGATGTCGCGCTGGGTATCGTTCATGCCACTCCATTCGTGCCCCGCACACTTTAAAGGTGTACGGGCTTATAGCGCCTAACCAAACCGTAGCGAGCGGAAGGAAGGCTCGGCGCCCCCGTTGGCCTGAGAAGCGCAACTGTACGAAGGTACGGGGGCGCCGAGCCAGTGAGCATCGCAGGCCGCAAATTACGACGCGCAGTAGGTTTTGATAGGTGCTAGGCTACGCGCCAGTTGCGCAGGCGTAGCGTAACACGGAGCCATGGCGATTTATACGAGACCCAGCTCCACCGGCTTGACGCCGGCAAACACGTGGTCAAGCTGCGCCGGGGTCAAGCCGAAGGTGCGGCGCAGCAAGCCGCCCAGCACGGCCCGGTATTCATTCAGCACGGGCATGTCGCGGTTCTGGAACAGCGTCGCCTGCGAAATCGCCACCTGTTCGCCCGCCACCTGCTTGCCTTTGATGCCGCCGCCCAGCACCCAGAACACGCTGCCGTGGCCATGGTCCGTGCCGCGGTTGCCGTTTTCGCGGAAGGTGCGGCCAAATTCGCTGACCACGACGACGACGGTATTGCGCCACTCACTGCCCATTTCCTGCGAAAACGCGGCCAGGCCACGCCCCAGCTCATCGAAACGCCCCGCCAGATAGCCATTCGCGCCGCCTTGCCCCACGTGCGTATCCCAGCCGCCCACATCGACGAAACCCAAGTTGTATTTGTCCTTCATCAGGCGGGCGATGCGCTGCGCCTCCAGTTCAAAGCCCTTGGTACTGATGGCGTTGCGGTTGGCCGCCTGCATCTCGCCCGTCAATTCCTTCGTCACATCGTCGCGCACGGCAAAGCCCGCGCTGACCGGTTGCTGCAGAGGCGTGCCCCGGTACATGGCGGCGATGACCTGGCTTTGACGCGCATCGATACCGGACTTGCCCACCGAGCGCAATCCCATGTTCGGCACCTGCACGCCGCCCTGGAAGATCAGCGGCAGCTGGTCCGTGAAGGAAATGGCGTGGTTGCCTTGCTTGGCATTGAGGCTTTGCGCCAGCCGGTTCAAAAAGCCCGAGCGGAAATCGCGGCGCCCGCCCAGTTCCTGTCCCAATTCGATACTGTCCTGCGTCTCGAAATGGCTGCGTGTCAGATCCGTCGTGCCGGCAAACGGAATGAAGGCCGCCTCGCCACCAGTAAACATGGGATAAATGGTTTCGCGCAAGGCCGGATGCAGGGCCCAGTCGGCATTCAAGGCCAGCGCGCCGTTTTCCTCGCCCGGTTTCGCGATGGCGATATTCGGCCGCGAGGCATAGTAAAAATCGCTGCCGACGGGCACCAGCAGGTTGTTCGCGTCATAGCCTCCGCGCAAAAAGACGAACAGCAGCTTCGCATTCGTGGCCGGTGCGGCCAGCAAACTGCCCGCGTGCGACAACAGGGGCGCGGCGGCCAGGGCTTTCAACAAGTCACGACGGTTCATGACAATTCCTTTCAGCGGTGCATCATTTCGGGCGACGAGAGCAGGAAGGTGTTCCACTCCTGCGGCGAAGCGGCCTGCTCCAGGGCCTGGCGCGTGGCCGGGCTCAAGGTCGGCTGCAGCGACTGGTAATACAGGGCGCTGGCCAGCTGGGGAAACGCCACCTTTTCCTGCGGCTGCGGACCATCCGTCTTGAACAGGCCGGCACTGCCCGAGCCGATCGTGCGGGCGATATCGAAGCGCGTCGTCATCTGGCCGGGGCTGGCCCAGGAGGCATCCGTCAGAGGATAGCCATCCGGCGTCTGGCGGCCGTACAGAGGCTGGCCCATGCGCGAAAGCCAGCTCAGCATGGGACCCGCATTCAGGATGGGCTTGTCGTCATAGCTGAGGCGCACGGCCGACACCACGTAATGCATGGGGTCCTTGAATTTCTTGCCCAGCGACTGTTTGAACTCCGGACTATTGAACATGGTTTGCAGCACGTCGGCGATCATGCCGTCGCTCTGCTGGAAGGTGGCCGCCATGCGCGCCACCAGGGGCGCGGGCGGATTGTCGCCGACGAAATACTGGGCCAGCTTGCCGCTGATGAAATGCGCGGTGGCGGGACTGCGGCTCAGGCGATCCAGCGCTTCATCGAGCTCGGCCAGTCCCCGGCCCTTCACCGTTTGTCCGAGGAATTGCTTGTCGCCGTAATCGTGGCGGTTCGGGTTGAACTCGAACAAGCCCCGGCGCACGTATTGCGACTGCAGCGCCGGTTTCACCTTTGGCGTATCCGGTCCCAGATTCACGCCCACACCCGTCAGGATGCGCGCCAGCTCCTGCACGTCCGTCTGGCTGTAGCCGCCGTTCACGCCCAGGGTGTGCAGCTCCATCAGTTCGCGCGCATAGTTTTCATTGATGCGCTTGGCGGCATTGGCTTCATTGTCCAGGTAGCGCAGCATGGCCGGATGGTGGACGGTCGCGCCCAGCAAGTCGCGGAATTTTCCCAGCGCGTGCGGCGCGATGGCGTTCGCCTCGTAATCGCCGACCATGGCGCGCAAGTTGTGCTTGCCTTGGTGCACGCTGAAATGGTTGAGCCAGAACCAGCTCAGCTGCTGCTGCAGCTGATTCGGCGAATACACATCCAGCAACAGCGAACGCGTGGCCGCTTCGCGTGCCAGGCGGTTAAGTTCCTGCTGGTAATCTTTTTGCGCCTGCTGCTTGGCCATGTCGTCCATGACGGCAGCCGACTCCTTGCGCTTTTTCTCAACGGACATGACGAGCTGATCGAGCGGCACCTGGCTGATCGTCATCGCGTCGATCTGCGCCTGCACGGTGGGCGGCAGGCTGGCTTTGCCGGGATGCAATTGCGCCTGCAGATAGCGCTGCCAGCCTTGCGCCTGCATCTGGCGCGCGCTGCTCGCGTTCACGCCCCAGCTGACCCTTTCCAGCAGGGCAATGTCCTGCGCGGAACTGGTCTGCGCGCGATGGTCGGCCTGGACGGCAGGTCCGGTGGCGGCGCAGCCGGCCAGCAACAGCAGGGAAATCAAGGTCGTCGGCAACAGTCGGTGAGGGGGCATGGCGGTCCTTCAAGCGGTTTCAACCAGAATGCCTGAGGGTACGCCCAGGTTGACCTGCGCATGATTGCCATTTGCAACGAGTTGTAATCAATAATGCTATTTTTGCAACCCCACGCACTTGTCGCGCAGGAAATCGCGCAGCTGCAGCACCAGCGGCGTCACCTGTGCCCGGTGCATGCACAGCAGTTGCAGGGGAGCGGCCTCGCCCGCCACCTCGGGCAACAGCACGTGCAGACGGCCGGCGGCCACGTCGCCGGACACGTCGAGCCGCGATTTGTAGGCGATGCCCAGACCCGCCACGGCCCAGCGGCGCACCAGGTCGGCATCGTCGGCGCTACGGTTGCCGCTCACGGCGACCGTCACCTGCTCGCGCTGCGGCAGGCGGTAAAAGGTCCAGCGGTCATGCAAGCCGTCTTCCAGCGCGAAGCGCAGGCAATTGCGCTGCGACAAGTCTTCCAGCGCCAGCAGGGGGCCATGTTCGCGCAGGTAGGCGGGCGACGCCACCAAGACCCGGTCGTTGGCGGGCGCGACGGGCATGGCGACCATGCTCGAATCGTCTTGCTGGCCATAGCGGATGGCCACGTCGACTTGCTGGCGCACCATGTCGGCCACCCGGTCGCTGACGCTGAGCTGGTAATGCAGCTTCGGATGGCGCGACTGGAATTCATCGAGCCAGCCCAGCATCAGATTGCGGCCCAGGTCCGAGGGCATGGCAATTTTCAAGGTTCCGCCGAAACTGTCCTTGCCAGCCAGCAGCGCATCATGGCCGGCGCGCAGCAGGCGCAAGGCTTCGCGCGCATGTTCCAGGTATTGCGTGCCTTCCGCCGTCAGGCTCAGCGAACGGGTCGTACGGGCCAGCAGGCGCAAGCCCAGCTCTCCCTCCAGGCGCTTGACGGCGGCGCTGGCTAGCGCGGGCGAAATGCCGATCTCGCGCGCGGCCGCCGACAAACTGCCGCGGTCGGCCGTGCGTACAAACACCTGCAAGTCATCGAGTCGCAGCAATTTTCAGCATTCCTTTGAAAGTGTTTCGGTACGCTCCCCCTGTTTCCAGGGCGAGAAAATGGCCATGATACGTCAAGCCCGTATGGCCACGCCAACAATGGTGTCGGATTACGGTCCTTCGGACCTGATCCGACCTACGCCTACTCCATCACTGTTTACCGAAGGAACACCCATGAAAGCCATCGCCTACCGCCACAGCCTGCCCATCACCGATGCCGACGCCCTGCTCGATATCGAGCTGCCCGTGCCCGTCGCCACGGGGCGCGACCTGCTCGTCGCCGTCAAGGCCATTTCCGTCAACCCCGTCGACACCAAGGTGCGCAAAAACCGCGCGCCGAAAGACGGCCAGCCGGAAGTGCTGGGCTGGGATGCGGCCGGCGTCGTCACGGCCATCGGCCCCGACGTCACCCTGTTCCAGGTGGGAGATAAAGTCTGGTACGCAGGCGCCATCAACCGCCCCGGCAGCAACAGCGAATTCCAGCTGGCTGACGAGCGCATCGTCGGCCACATGCCGGCCAGCCTCGATTTCGCCCCGGCCGCCGCCCTGCCCTTGACCGCCATTACGGCCTGGGAGCTGCTGTTCGACCGCCTGCAGATCAGCCGCGACAAGAGTCATACGGGCAAGTCCCTGCTGGTGATCGGCGCGGCCGGCGGCGTCGGTTCCGTGCTCGTGCAACTGGCGCGGCAGTTGACGGGTGTGACCATCATCGGGACGGCCTCGCGCGCGGAAACGGCCGACTGGGTCAAGGAACTGGGCGCCCACCACGTGATCGACCACAGCCTGCCGCTGGCGCAGGAAATCACGCGCCTCGGTTTACCGCCCGTCGATTACGTGATCAGCCTGAACCAGACCGACAAGCATTTCGAGCACATCGTCGAACTGATCGCGCCGCAGGGCAAGTTCGCCCTGATCGACGACCCCGAGCACATCGACGTGCGCAAGTTCAAGGGCAAGAGCGTGTCGCTGCACTGGGAACTGATGTTTACCCGCTCGCTGTTCCAGACGCCAGATATGGTCAAACAACATGAATTGCTCGAGGAACTGGCGCAGCTGGTCGATGCGGGCGTCATCAAGACCACCCTGGCCGAGCGCTTCGGCACGATCAACGCGGCAAATTTGAAACGCGCGCATGCCCTGCTGGAAAGCAATACCGCGAAAGGGAAAATCGTCCTGGAAAGTTTTAATTAATCAGGTAATCAAAATGGCCCGGAAATCATTGACGTTGGTTAATGTCGGGCCCGTGATCACGGCATCTCCCAGCGCCTGGAAGAAGCCGTGGCCATCGTTGTTGTCCAGGCTGTCGCGGGGCTTGATGTCTTGCGCCCAGGCCCGTTGCAGGGTGTCGGGCGCCAGGACCGCGCCGGCGATGTCTTCCTGGCCGTCGACGCCATCCGTGTCGCCGGCCAGCGCGTAAATGCCCCCGTGCCCGTCCAGCGCGATGCCCAGCGCCAGCAGGAATTCCACGTTGCGCCCGCCGCGGCCATTGCCGCGCACGGTGACCGTCGTTTCGCCGCCCGACAGCAGCACGCACGGGGCGGGAAACGGCTGGCCCCGCGAGGCCGTTTGCAGCGCGATGCCGGCCATCACCTTGCCCACGTCGCGCGCCTCGCCTTCCAGGCTGTCGCCCAGGATATACGGCGTGACGCCGGCCGCGCGCGCCACGTCGGCCGCCGCTTCCAGGGCCATCTGCGGCGTGGCGATCAAGGTCGTGCGCGTGCGCGCCAGCCGTGGGTCATCGGGTTTCACGGATTCGCCGCGCCCGCTTTCCAAGGTCTTTCGTATGCTGTCCGGCAAGTCCATGCCATAGCGGCGCACGATGGCCAGCGCGTCATCGCACGTCGTGGCGTCGCCCACCGTGGGGCCGGACGCGATGTCGCCCAGCTTGTCCCCAGGCACGTCGGAAATCGCCAGGGTCACCACTTGGGCCGGATGGCAGGCAGCCGCCAGCCGGCCGCCCTTGATGGCGGACAAATGGCGGCGCACGCAATTCATTTCGCCGATGGTGGCACCCGACGCCAGCAATGCGCGGTTCAACGCCTGCTTGTCTTCCAGGCTGATGCCGTCCAGCGGCAAGGCCAGCAGCGACGAGCCGCCGCCCGAGATCAGGCACAGCACCGTGTCGTCCGCCTGCAAGTTGCCCACCAGGTCCAGCATGCGCCGCGCCGCGTCCATGCCGGCCTGGTCCGGCACGGGGTGCGACGCTTCGACGATCTCGATGCGTTCGCACGGCACGGCATAGCCGTAGCGCGTGACGACCAGCCCGGACAGCGGCCCCGGCCAGTGCCGCTCCACGGCCTGCGCCATGGCGGCCGACGCCTTGCCGGCGCCGATGACGATCAGCCGGCCCTTGGGCGCGGGCGGCAGATGGGGCGGTATGCAGTGCGATGGCTGGGCCGCGGCGATGGCGGCCTGGAACATGGCCTGCAGCAAGGCGCGCGGCGGCGGGGTCGTCGTCATGGTCTATTCCTCCGGTTCGATGGCAGGTTCGTTCAACGGTTCACTTAGCGATTAACGATGCGCGCGGGAACGCGCAGCACCAGTATGGCGCCCAGCAGCATGACTGCGGAAAGAATATACAGGGCCACGTCGGTGCCGCCCGTCGCATCCTTGATCCAGCCGACGAGGAAGGGGCTGACGAAGCCCGCCACCTGGCCCAGCGAATTGATCAGCGCCAGGCCGCCGGCCGCCGCCGCGCTGCCGAGAAATGCCGTCGGCAGGGGCCAGAACATGGGCAGGCCGGACAGCGCGCCCATGGTCGCCAGCGACAGGCCGATGAGGGCGACAACCACGTTGCCGTGCGCCTGGGTCGCCAGCAGCAGGCCGCACAGGGCCATCAGCAGGGGGCCGCTCAGGTGCCAGCGGCGTTCCTTGTGCCTGTCGGCCGAACGGCCCACCCAGATCATGAAGATGCTGGCGCACAGGTAGGGAATGGCGCTGACCCAGCCCACGGCCACGGGGCTGGCGAAACCCAGCGACTTGACGATGGTGGGCAGCCAGAAGTTGATCGCGTACACGCCCATCTGGATGCAGAAATACACGAGGCCCAGCATCCACACATGCTTGTTGCGCAGCACGCTGGCGAAGGTGTCGGCCGTATTCGCGCTGTTGCGGCGCTGGCGTTCGTCCTCGTCGAGATCGGCGCGCAGCAGCTGCTTTTCTTCCGCATTCAGCCACTTCGCCTGGGCGATGCCATCGTTCAGCAGCACGTAGACGAGAAAGCCCAGCAGCACGGTAGGGATGCCTTGCAGCAGGAACATCCATTGCCAGCCAGCCAGGCCGCCGTGGCCCGCGAACGATTGCATCATCCAGCCCGACAAGGGGCTGCCCAGCAAGCCGGAAATAGGAATGGCCGACATGAACAGGCCCATGATGCGGCCCCGGCGCGACGCGGGATACCAGTTCGTAAAGTACAGGACGATGCCGGGGAAGAAGCCCGCCTCGAACACGCCCGTGATGAAGCGCAGCGAATAGAACGCGGCCGGCGTGGTGACGAACATCAGGCAGGCCGAGGCAATGCCCCAGGCGATCATCAGGGTGCCGATGACCTTGCGCGCGCCCAGGCGGTGCAGCAGCAGATTGCTGGGCACGCCACTGGCCACGTAGCCGATGAAGAAAATACCGGCGCCCAGGCCGTACACGCTTTCGCTCCATTGCAGCGCATCGAGCATTTGCAGCTTGGCAAAGCCGACATTGACACGGTCCAGGTAATTGAACAGGTAGCAGATGAAGATGAAGGGGATCAGATGCAAGGTGACCTTGCGGTAGGCGTCTTCGCGCAAGCGGTTCTGCGCGGACGCGCCGGCGGACAGGCTGGCGCCTGGATGGGTGATCATGGGTGTCTCCTGACTATTTTTTATGGGATACGGCCAGCCCATCGTACAATCGCCGACAGAAACAGTCATCGTGCGAATGCATGAAGAAATATGGTGCTTTATACGATGATTCCATGCAGATGCACAAGACGGACCACCCCATGCCGAATATTGACCTTCCCCTGGCGCAGGACATCGTCCGGCGCACCATGCACATCATTCCCTTCAGCGTGAACGTCATCGATGCGCGCGGCGTGATCCTGGCCAGCGGCGACCCGCAGCGCGTGGGCGACCTGCATCCGGGTGCGCAACTGGCGCTGGCCCGGCGCGCCAGCGTGGAAATCGGCGCGGCCGACATGGCTCGGCTGCCCGGCACGCGGGCCGGCATCAACCTGCCCCTGACGGTGCGCGGCGAGATTTGCGGCGTGCTGGGCTTGACGGGCGAGCCCGATGCCGTGCGCCAGTTCGGCGAACTGGTGCGGGCCATGGCGGAAATGATGCTGGAGCAGGCGCGCCTGGTCAGCGAGTTGCAGCACGAAAAGCGCTACCGCGAGGAATTCGTGTTCCAACTCGTCTACCGCACGGGGATTTCGGACGCCAGCATGCAGGCGTGGGCGGCGCGCCTGGCGGTCGATTTACGCGTGCCGCGCGCCATGTTCGTGCTGGAAATACCCGATGCGGGAGAAGGCCCGGGCGAGCGGCTCGACCAGGTGCTGACGCAGTTGCAGCAAGTGCAGTCCGACCTGTCGGCCCGCTGGCCCTCGCTGCTGATGGCCGTCGTCTCGCCGGGCGAACTGGTGCTGCTCGACGCCTTTCCCGCCAGCGGCCCGCAGCAGGCGCGCGCGGCGCAAGCCAGGCAGCGCCTGCTCGAACTGCATCAGGTGGCGCAGCAGGCGCTCACGCCGCCCGCCACCCTGGCCATGGGCGTGGCCTTGCCGGGCCTCGATGGCGCCACGGCTTCGTATGAATCGGCGAAGCAGACGACGCGCGTGGGGCGCGCCCGCGATGGCGGGCAAGCTACTTTTTCCTATCTGGAACTGAGCCTGCCCGTGCTGCTGTCCGGCCTGCAAGCGGGTTGGCAGGCCGAGCAATTGCGCCAGACCCTGGCGCGTCTGCTGGCGCACGACCGCAAGTCGGGCACCCTGATGCGCACCCTGGCCGCCTGGTTCCGCCACCACAGCCACCCGATGGCCACGGCCAGGGCCCTGCACATCCACCGCAACACACTCGATTACCGGCTGCAGAAGATCGCCGAACTGACGGGGCTGGACCTGGACGACACGGATGACCGCCTGCTGCTGTATGTCGCCCTGCAACTGAATTGACAGACGCCCGTCTACAATGGCGGCTGACCGCACAACAGGAATAGCATGAACGACGCCATCGAATGGACCAGTCTTGCCCGCACTTTCGGGCTGTTTACCGTCACGGCCGTGGCCGAACTGCTGGGCTGCTACCTGCCCATGCTATGGCTGAGCAACAAGGGCAGCGCCTGGCTGCTGGTGCCGGCCGCCCTCAGCCTGCTGGTCTTCGTGTGGCTGCTGACCTTGCATCCGGCCGCCAGCGGCCGCGTGTATGCCACGTATGGCGCCATCTACATCGCCACGGCGCTGGGCTGGCTGTGGCTGGTGGACGGCGTCACGCCGGCCTGGACCGACGCCGCCGGCGTGGGCCTGGCCCTGGCCGGCGCCGCCGTCATTGCCATGGGGCACAAGACGGCTTGATGTGCATCAGGCGGCATGCCGGCGGAAGTTCGTTTCCGCCGACCACGCCGCGCTGGCGCGGGCCAGCAAGACGGCTTCGCCATCGGCCAGCCAGTCGTCCGCATCGGCGATCTTCCACATGGCTTGCAGCAGCTGGCGGCGCAAGTCCGGCTCGGTGATTTCATCGAGCAGGCTGTCGATCACGCCATTGGCCAGTTGCACGGCGCCATGCACGGTCGACGTCAGCATGTCGTCGCACAGGTCTTGCAGCAATTGCTGGAAGGCGGCCGGCTCCAGGTCGATATGTTCGAGAATCTTGCTGCGGTGCATCGCTTGCAGCTCGGCACTGGCCAGGTTGCCATCGACCACCATCATCAGGGCCAGGATACGTCCCGCTGCCTGGGGACTGTTCATTGCATACGTACGCATAGTTCACTTTCCATTGTCAGTTTAAAAAGCGCGCCCCGCCATTGCAGGGCGCGCGGTACGGCATTTACTTCTTGTCGCTGCGGGTGATGAACACGCTGGCCACGCAGCTCGACACGATCAGGACCGCCACCACCAGCAACGATGCTTCCACCGGCACGTGGTACCACGGCATGATCAGCATCTTGGCGCCGATGAACACCAGTACCATCGCCAGGCCATACTTGAGCATGTGGAAGCGGTCAGCCACGTCCACCAGCAGGAAGTACAGGGCACGCAATCCCATGATGGCGAACAGGTTCGACGTAAAGACGATGAACGGGTCCGTCGTGATGGCGAAAATCGCCGGAATCGAATCGACCGCGAATACCAGGTCAGTCACCTCGATCAGGATCAGCACGAGGAACAGCGGCGTGACATAGCGCAAGCCACCCTTTGCCACGAAGAAACGTTCGCCGTGGTCGCCATCGGCCACCCGCAAGTGGCGGCGGGCAAAGCGCAGCACGGGGTTGTTCGCCACGTCCGGTTCCGCATCGGCAGCCACCAGCATGCGCATGCCGGTCACCAGCAGGAAGGCGCCGAACAGGTACAGCACCCAGCTGAACTCGCTCACCACCCACGCACCGGCCATGATCATCACGGCACGCATGACGATCGCGCCCAGCACGCCATAGATCAACACGCGGCGCTGGTACTGGATCGGCACCTGGAAGGCGCTGAAGATCAGCAGGAAGACGAACACGTTATCGACCGACAGCGCTTTCTCGATCAGGTAGCCGGAGAAAAATTCCAGCGCCTTCTGGTTGGCGATCTCGGGACCGGCCGTGCCGTTCAGGTACCACCACAGCCCGCCGTTGAACAGCAGGGCCAGGCTGACCCACACGAGCGACCACGTCGCCGCTTCCTTGACGCTGACCTTGTGCGCCTTGTTGCCGCCGAAGACGAACAAGTCCAGCGCCAGCATCACCAGGACAAAGGCGATGAAGCCGGCCCACATGGGTGCCGTCGCAATACTTTCCAGGCCGTTCATCGGCGGCCTCCGCAACTGTCTGTTTGTATCCTGAAGTCCATGGCACTCTCCTTGCATGAATTGAGCAGCCATCATAGTCCGAATATAAACATCGAACAAATCGAATATAATTTAAGAATACATCGAAAAACTCGATGCATTAATCTGCCGGGAAAAACCATGTCGACACTCAACTTCAAGCACTTGCGCTATTTCTGGATGGTGGCCAAGACGGGCAGCATCGCGCGCGCGGCCGAGCAGCTGCACCTGACGCCGCAATCGATCTCCGGCCAGCTCAGCGAGTTTGCCGACACCCTGGGCGTGGAACTGTTCCGCCGCAGCGGGCGCCAGCTGGAATTGACGGACACGGGCCGGCGCATCCTCAGCCATGCCGAAAGCATTTTCAGCACGGGCGATGAATTGCTGGAAATCGTGCGCGACCAGTCGCGTACGACAACGACGACCTTCCGCGTAGGCTGCGCCGATTCCGTGTCGAAACTGATCGCCTGCCGCCTCGTGGAGCCGGCGCTGGGCCTGGCCGAACCGCTGCGCATCATTTGCCGCGAAGGACGGCTGGCCAGCCTGCTGGCGGACCTGGCCGTGCACCGGCTCGACCTGATCATGGCGGACCGCCCCATGCCGGCCCACTTGAGCGTGCGCGGCTTTAACCATTTGCTCGGTGAAAGCGGCATGACCCTGTTCGGCACGCCAGCTCTGGCCGCCACGCTGAACGGCGGCTTCCCGCAATGCCTGGACGGCGCGCCGCTGCTGCTGCCCGGCGAAGACTTCGCCATTTACGGGCGCTTGCTGCAATGGCTCGGCGACAACAACCTGCACCCGCGCATCGTCGGCGAGTTCGACGACAGCGCCATGATGAAGGCGTTCGGCCAGTCCGGCGCCGGTCTGTTCTTCGCCCCCACCGTCATCGCGCCCCAGGTGTGCGAACAATACGCGGTCGTGGCGCTGGGCCGGGTCGACAGCCTCGTCGAGCAAGTGTATGCGATCACCACGGAACGGCGCTTGCGCCACCCGGCCACCATCGCCATCAGCCAGAGCGCGCGGCGCGAGCTGTTCGTCTAAGCGCCAGCCCTACTCGGCGCTTACTACCACCTTGCCCGGCTGCCCGACTTTCATGTGCACTCGGCACGCGATGACGGCAGCCTGGTCTAGGTGCTGGCGGGAGCTTCTGTTGCCAGCCGCCCACAGATAAGTCAAGTGAAATACATTTGTACAAATATATCTCTATAATGGCAAGTCTCCCCGACGCCCTGCGCGCCCCTTCCTGGACTTGCCGCAATGAAGCACTTGCACGATATTCCCTCTGCCTTCAAGCATGAATTTGCCAACCCGCACCTGTGGTGGTCGCGCGCCGTCGTCGTCGGCATGGCCGCCATCGCGGGGCTCGTCGTCGTGGGCTTTACGTGGCTGGCGGAGGAAGCGCTCGACCTGTTTCTTTTTTTTAACGGCAAGGCCTGGTGGTTCGCCCTGCTGTGGACGCCCGTTTGCGCCGCCCTGCTGGTCTGGCTGACGCGCCGCTACGCGATGGGCGCGGCCGGTTCCGGCATCCCGCAAGTGATGGCGACACTGGACCCGGCCGTGGCGCCCGGGCAGCGCTCGCTGTTCGTGTCGCTGAAACTCAGTGCCGCGAAAATCGTCCTGACGGCGGGCGGCTTGCTGGGCGGCTTGTCGCTGGGGCGCGAAGGACCGTCCGTGCAGATCGCCGCCGGCGTGATGCTGGCCGCGCGCCGCTGGCTGCCCCGTCACTCGCAAGTGAGCGCCCATTCGCTGCTGGTGGCCGGCGGCGCGGCCGGCATCGCGGCCGCCTTCAACACGCCGCTGGCCGGCGTCATGTTCGCCATCGAGGAACTGTCGCGCTCGCCCGAGCAGCGCAACAGCGGCCTCATCGTCGCCGGCATCGTGCTGGCCGGCATGATGGCCGTGTCCATCCACGGCAACGCCACCCACTTCGGCATCATCCACCCGGGTCCCATCGGCCTGGCGCTGGCCTTGCCGGGCTTGCTCGTCACCCTGGTGGCGGGCGTGGCGGGCGGCCTGTTTGCGCGGCTGCTGCTGGCGTCCGCCCGCGGCAATCCACTGGGCAAATTGTCTGCGTGGAGAAAAGGCCGGCCCGTGCTGTTCGCCGCCGTCTGCGGTGTGCTGGTGGCGGCCATCGGCATCGCCAGCCACGGCGCCACGTTCGGCAGCGGCACCGTGGCCACGCGCGCCATGCTGGAAGGCTCGTCCGACGTGGCTGACCGTGTGGTCGGGCGTGCCGGCCGGCATTTTCGCGCCCTCCTTGGCCATCGGCGCCGGCATCGGCCACGATATCGCCGTGCTGCTGCACTACCCGCACGCGCCGGCCCTGATCGCGCTGGGCATGGTGGGTTTCCTGGCCGCCGCCACGCAGGCGCCGCTGACGGCGTTTATCATTGTCATGGAAATGGTCGATGGCCACGGCATGGTGCTGAGCCTGATGGCCTGCGCCGTGGTGGCCAGCACGGTCTCGCGCGTGCTGAGCGAGCCGCTGTACGGGGCGCTGGCGCAGCTGCAATTGCAACGGCTGCCGCTGCAACTGCAGCTGCAGCAAGCGGGCCGGGAAACTACATCGTAAACGGAAACGGCTGCATGCCCGCCTGCCTGTCATCGGGGGCGACGACGGCCAGCAAGGCGTTCAAGCCCTGGTTCAGGTGCGCCAGGCTGTCGGGGTCCAGCTGGGCCAGCGCGCTGGGCAGCAAGCCGCGCGCCGGCTGCGGCGCGCCGGCGATCACGGCCTGCCCTTCCGCCGTCAGGGTCAGGGTGACGACGCGCTGGTCGGGCTGGTCGCGCGCCTTGCGCACATAGGATTTTTTCACCAGCGCGTCGACCAGGTTGCTGGCCGTCGTCTGGTGCAGCGACATCTTGCCGGCCAGCTCGCCCATGCGCAGGCCCGGCCGCTCCAGCAATTCCTGCATCACCCACAATTGCGCGCCCGACACACCGCATTGCTTCTCGATCTGCGCCGAATGCCGCTGCGCCGCGCGCATGACGACGCGCATGTTTTGCAAGGCCATGCCCTGCGCCTTGGCTATCGCCGATACTTCCGCTTCCGCCACCATTGCCTCCAGTTATCCCGCCGGCTTCGCGCCTGCTGGCGGGCCGGAATGCATACATGATACCTGCAATGGCGGCGCGGAACTAACTGCCTGTCACTGGCTGGCCATCCTGCCATGCCTGTTCCAGTACCAGCTTGCCGGCCTTGTCCCAGTGGCGCTCGATGCCGTGCTTCTTGCCGTGTTCATACGGCACGATCTGCCGCAGGCCGCCGTCGCTGTACCAGGTTTGCAGCAAGCCGTGGCGCTGGCCTGCGACAAACGGCGTCACGCTGGCGCGCACGCCGTTGGCATGCCATTCCGTCGTATCGCCGTGGTCACGACCCTGTGCATCTTTCTGCCACGCAAAAATGGGATGGCCATTCGCCCCCCACTTTTCCAAGCTGAGCACGCTACCTTTCCGGTACAGCGTTTTGTTCGACAGTTTGCCATTGCCATGGCTTTCAAACGACCAGCCATCGGGCTGGCCGTGCACCCAGACGGTCTTGGCCAGCACCTTGCCGTCCTGGGCAAGCATGACAAACTCGCCCTCGCGCTGGCCCTTGACATACTGTCCCCGCCGGTGCAGCTTGCCATCGGCATAAAACGATTCCTCCACGCCATCCATCTGGCCATTGCGTTGATAAGACCGGCTGCTGACGGCCCCGTTCGCGCCATACGACACGTGCTCGCCATCGGCCATCTCGGCGCCGTGATACAAGGTGCGGCTCATCAGCTGGCCATTCTCGTGATACGTCTCCGAGATGCTGTCGCGCCCGTTCGGCAGCGCCGTCACTTTTTGCTTGACCTGGCCGTTTTCAAAGTACACGCAGCCGCCCAGCAGCTCCTCGCCCTGGTCATTGAAATAGGTTTCGCGTAGCAGCTGCCCATTCTCGTAGTAGTACTTGCGAAAACGCACGAACTTGACCTGGCTCAAGTCCAGGTCGGTGGCATAGGTTTCGAAGGCCAGCACGCCCGGCGTGTCGGGAAATTCGAGGCGCACATGCCAGGCGCCCAGCGCCTCGTCGCGCACGGGCGCCGTGCGCAGTGCATAGGCGGCGCGGCGCTGGTTGCTCGGCATGAAATTTTCATCCAGATACATGGTCCGGTCTTCCTCCTGTAGCGTTGGCGTTGGCGCCGCCGGCGGCTCCTGCGCCGCCAGCGGCAAGGCCGCGCCCAGCGCGGCGGCCAGCAGCCAGCGCATCGTTTGTTGATTTTTCATGTTGTTCCATTGTTCATGTTGCTTTTCGGCCACCATCATAAAGGCAAGCGCCCTGCGCCATGGGCACGATTGCCGCCCCATGAAAAAAGGCCGGGACGGACCTGCTTGGTCCGGCTCCGGCCCGGCGGATGCGCTGGCGCGCCAGACGCGCCACACCTCAGCCCACGCTATCCTTGACTGGCGACAACTGGCTCGCATGCAGGCGCGCATACGCGCCGCCCTGTTGCAGCAAGTCCGTGTGACTGCCCGATTCCACCAGGCGCCCGCCCTGCATGACGACGATGCGGTCGGCGCTTTCGATGGTGGACAAACGGTGGGCGATGACGATGGTGGTGCGGTTGCGCATCAGCACTTCCAGCGCCGCCTGCACGGAGCGCTCGGACTCCGTGTCCAGCGCGCTGGTCGCTTCGTCCAGCAGCAAAATCGGCGCGTCCTTGTACAGGGCGCGCGCGATGGCCAGGCGCTGGCGTTGTCCGCCCGACAGGCGCGAGCCGTTCTGGCCCGCCTGCGTGGCATAGCCTTGCGGCAACTGCATGATGAAATCGTGGGCGTAGGCGGCGCGCGCCGACGCTTCGATGCGGGCCATGTCCGGCGCCGGGTCGCCGTACGCGATATTCGCCGCCATCGTGTCGTTGAACAAGATCACGTCCTGGCTGACGAGGGCGAACTGGCGCCGCAGGGCCAGCAAGGCGTAGTCACGCACGTCGACGCCGTCGAGCAGGATCTGGCCGCCGCTGACGTCATAGAAGCGCGGCAGCAAGCCGAGCAAGGTCGTCTTGCCGCCGCCGGAGCCGCCCACCAGGGCCACCGTTTCGCCGGCGCGGATGTCGAGCGTGATATCGCTCAAGGCCGTGGGCGCATCGGGGTCGTCGCTGTTGTAGCGGAACTGCACATTTTGCAGCGACAAATTGCCCTGCACGGTGGCCGGGGCGATGGTGCCCGGGTCCGGTTCCAGCGGCGTGTCGATCAGGCCGAAGACGGACTCGGCCGCCGCCAAACCCCGTTGCAGCGGCTCGTTGATCTTGGTCAAATTCTTGATCGGCGACTGCATGGCCATCAAGGCGCCCATGAACGCAACGAAGGCGCCCGGCGTGATGGCGCCGCTTTGCGCGCGCAGCATGGCGAAATAGATCACGGACGACAAGGTGATACCGACGAGCATCATGATAAAGCCGGAATTCATGGCCGACGTGGCCGCGTGCTTGACGGCCAGCTGGCGGTTGCGCTTGACGACGTCGACAAAGCGCGCCTGCTCGTAATCCTGCCCGCCGAAGATTTTCACCACGCGCTGGCCGGCGATGCTTTCGTCGAGCACGGACGTCAGCTCGCCCACGGCTTGCTGCGAACTCTTGCTCAGGTGGCGCATGCGGCGGCCCGCCAGGGTCACGACGATGGCCACGATGGGCATGGACGCCATGCAGAACAGGGCCAGTTTCACGTCGATGCTGAACAGCAGAACCAGGTAGCCGATGGTGGCGACGGAATCGCGCACCATCACGTTGAGCACGTTCAAGCCCGCCTGCGACACCTGGCTCGCGTCGAAGGCCACGCGCGACTGCGTCAGACTGGTGGTGGTGGTATCGAAGAAGCGGCTGGGCAGGCGCATGATGGTGGCGAACATTTTTTCGCGCAAATCGGCCTGCACGCGGCTCGATAGCCAAACGGAACCGTAATCGCCGGCAAAACTCGACACCATGCGCAGCACTGCCAGGCCCAGGATGGTGGCGGGAATCACCCACAAGTCCACCTGCCCCGCCTGTGCCGGCAAGAAACGGTCGACCCAGCCCTGCAGCATGCCCATCACGCCCGATGCGGGCGCGACCTGCGTGCTGGCCGTCATGCGCATGGCGTCGACGACGTTTTGCAACTGGCGGATTAACAACACATCGGTGGCGGACGCCACGCCCACGGCCAGCAAGGTGGCGGCAACGATGGCGCCATAGCGGCGAAACTGCCCGGCCAGGCGGAAAAACAGGAGGCGACTTTGCTGCATGCAGGTGAGAAAAGTGAGGGTAAAGCGTGATTCTAACCGCTGCCAGACTTACCTAGAGGAAAGTCGCACCTTGCCGGCGCAGGACCGGCAAGGGAACAACACGGACGATCAGCTCTTCGCCACTTTCCACGCGGCCGTGCCGGCCTTGCAGACCTTCAGCTTGAGGGTCTGTTCCTGGCCCTTGGCGTTCAAGCCCACCTGCACCTTGCGGCACGTTTGCGCATCCGTCTTTTCCGTGTCGCTGGCCGTGATGTCGGCGGCGATGCGCACGGAATTGCGCAAGCCTTCATTGCTCCATTGCACGGTTTCGCCATCCTTCTTGTCGTTAAGCACGTCGGTGACGGCCTTGACGAAGACGGGCTTGTCGTTTTTGTTCAGGTAAGCCATCGGCGTATCGGCCAGGAAACCCAGGCCGACGGCGGAAGCGGAAGCGCTGAAGACGACGCTGCCGAAGATCAGGGCAGACAATAATGTGGCGGGACGAATACGCATGGAAAACTCCTTGTAAAGTAAAGAATAGGGACAGGACCGGGAACCGCCGGGGCGGCCCTTAGCCGGGATCGGCCGGCGAAATACCCACGGCCAGCAAGGCATCGATGCTGGGCACAAAATAGATCGCCGACGACAGCGCCGTGGAAAAATCCAGCAGCCTGTCCGTCTGGGTGACGCCATCATAGCCTACGCCGTACATTTGCCGCAGCATGCCCATGGTCACCGTGATGTCCTTGCAAAAACCGACAAACATGACGCCCGCTTCGCCGGCATTGGCGTAATTGGCATTGCGGCGCACGATATCGACTTCCTCGCCATCGCGGATGAACTGGTTGCGGCCCACGTGGGAATCGACGGGCAGCGGCGACAATTCATGGCTGCCGGCCTTGGTACGGCCCCACACCTGCTCCGCCGCGTGCACGGGCAAGGCGCGCAGGCGTTCCACGTCCATGCGCCATTTCTGCAGCAGCACGGTGGAGCCGCCCGCGCCCGCCTCGCCGTCCGGAATGATGGCCACGCCGTTGGCGCGAAACGGATTCGGATTGGCGACGCCGTCGGCAAAGCCGTCGAAGGTCACGTTGTTGTGATACGGAAAACACACCTGCTCGCTGGCCAGCTCGGCGAACGGGCTCAGCAAGGTGAGCGCCGTGCGCATGCTGTCGTACAGGGTGGCCGCGTTCGACTGCGTGATCCAGACCCAGAAATCGTGCTGGGTGGCTGGCACCGTCTTGCCGTTGGCGCCCACCAGGTCTTGCGCGAACGATGCCATGTTGTCCGGCACGCAGCCGGGGCAAGCGGCGCGCCACAGCTCGGGCTTGAATCCCAGCACCACGTTGGCCGTGCCGCCCGTCAGCTGATGGTGCCGGTTCAGGGTGGGATCGAGGATACCCGTGACTTCGGACTCCCACAGCTTGCCCAGCAGTTTGAACAACTGCCGCATGTCGACGCCGGCCTTCACATTGAACTGCAAATGCACTTCGTCGCGCGCGACGACAGACAGCATGCTTTGTGGAATTGCCATGAGCGATGTTCCTTTTTTCGTTTTCCAGGTGAATCTTAAACCAGAAGTGCCGGATGGCAGTTTCATTTCGACAACATGCGATATTTGTAACTATAGGTGTTCATGAATTGGACGATAATGCAATGACGTAGAGCAAGAATCAAGAATGGATACCAATGAAATTGTATGAAAAGCTCGTCGGCGACATCGAGCAACTGGTGGCCCAGGGCGTGCTCTTGCCCGGCGAGCGCATTCCCTCCGTGCGCCAGACCAGCCAGCAGCACAAGCTGAGCATCACCACGGTGCTGCGCGCCTACGTCAAGCTGGAAAGCATGGGCGTGATCGAAAGCCGCCCCCAGTCCGGCTACTTCGTGCGGCCCCGCGCCGACGGCGATGCACAGCCGGCCGACCTGTGCATGCAGGCCTCCCAGCCGAGCACCGTGCCGGCCGAAGTGCACGTCAGCCGCCTGGTGCTGTCGACCCTGCGCTCGATCGGCTTGCACGACGCGATCCCGCTGGGCTCGCCCTACCCCGACCCCTCGCTGTTTCCCTGGGAACGCATCAACCAGTATGCGGGTGCCGTGGCGCGCCGCAACCGCGTGTGGAACATGACGGACGATCTGCCGCCGGGCAACCCGCAGCTGATCCGCGAAATCGCCCGCCGCTACATGGAAAACGGCCTGGCCGTCGATCCCGACGAAATCATCGTCACCGTGGGCGCCACGGAAGCGATCAACCTGTGCCTGCAAGCCGTGGCCAAGCCGGGCGACACCATCGCCGTCGAGTCGCCCACCTTCTATGCCATGCTGATGGCCGTCGAACGGCTGGGCATGAAGGTGGTGGAAGTGTCCACCGATCCGTACGACGGCATCAGCATCGAAGCGCTGGCCGACATCATGGCCCGGCAACCGATCGCCGCCGTCATGGTGATGCCGAACTTCCAGAATCCCCTGGGCTTCCAGATGTCCGACCAGCGCAAGCGCGCGCTGTATCAGCTGCTGGAACAGCACGACGTGCCCGCCATCGAAAACGGCGTCTACAACGAACTGTATTACGGCGACGCCCACCCGTCCTCGCTCAAGTCCTGGGACCGCAAGGGCATGGTGCTGCACTGTTCCTCGTTTTCCAAGAGCCTCAGTTCCGCGCAGCGCGTGGGCTGGGCCCTGGCAGGACGCTACCGGGGCAAGGTGGAGGAACTCAAATTCCTCAACACCCTGGCCACGTCCTCGTTTCCGCAACTGGCGATTGCCGAATACCTGCAAAACGATGGCTACGAACAGCATCTGCGCCGCACCCGCAAGGCCTACGCTCAGCAGGCGCGCATCATGGCCGCCGTCGTGCTGCGCTTCTTTCCTGCTGGCACGAAAATCTCGCAGCCGCAGGGCGGCTACGTGTTGTGGGTGGAATTGCCCGGCGACATAGACTCCATGCAGCTGTACCGGCGCGCGCTGGAATGCAAGATCACGGTGGGCCCGGGACGCATGTTTTCCGTCAGCCAGGCCTACAAGCATTGCATCCGCCTCAACTACAGCTATCCGTGGAGCGTGGAGGTCGAGCAAGCGATCATTCTGCTCGGTAAGCTCATCACCGAATTCTTGTAATAACACCGATCAAAACCTACTGCGCGTCGTAATTTGCGGTCTGCGATGCTCACTGTACCTTCGTACAGTTGCGCTTCTCAACCACAACTTACTTCCGCTCGCTACGGTTTTGCTAGGCGTTGCAAACCAGTTATCCGCCCACCAGCGACATGCGCACGGTGGGGTACTGCTTGCGCTGGGCGCCGCCAGCCTGGGCCAAGGCGCCGCGCACTTCCGAATAGCGGTCGCCACGGCGCTGCCAGTGCCGGCGCAACAGGGTTTCCAGACCTTGTTCGGAATCCAGCAGGGGCCGCAGGTCGAGGCCGTCGTGGGCGAACAAACAAGTAAACAGCCTGCCGTCCGACGAGACGCGCACCCTGCTGCAGTCGCCGCAGAAAGGCTGCGATACGCTGGAAATGAAGCCCACTTCGCCGCCGCCATCGAGATAGCCATAGCGGCTGGCCGTCTCGTGCAGGATCGGCTTGCCTTCGCCCAGCGACACGAGGGGAAATTCGGCCGCGATCAGCGCGCGCGCTTCGTCCGACGGGACGACATGCGTGCGCGACCAGGCGCCGATGCCGCCCACATCCATGAATTCGATCAGGCGCAGGGTCACGCCCGTATGGCGGAAATGGCGCGCCAGCGGCACGATCTGGCTATCATTGACGCCTTTCTGCACAACCATGTTGACCTTCACGGGGTTCAACCCGACGGCTTGCGCCACCTCTATGCCGTGCAGCACTTTCTCGACGGGAAAATCGACGCCATTCATGCGCTGGAAAATACCGTTATCAAGACTGTCGAGGCTGACCGTGACCCGGTCCAGGCCCGCATCCTTCAGCGAGCGCGCCTTGGCCGCCAGCAAGCTGCCATTCGTCGTCAGCGCGATGCTCACGGCGCGCCCGTCCGGCGTGGTGAGCCGCGCCAGGCGCTCGATCAGCTGTTCCAGATTCTTGCGCAGCAGCGGTTCCCCACCCGTGATGCGGATCTTGTCGACGCCGAGGCGCACGAAGGCGCGCGCCATCGTTTCGATCTGGTCAAAGGACAGGCGCTCGCTCGATGGCAGGAACGGATAGTCGCTGGGGTACAGCTCGGCCGGCATGCAATAGGTGCAGCGGAAGTTGCACTGGTCGATGACGGAAATGCGCAAGTCCGTCAGGGAGCGGCCCAGCATGTCCACGCATGGTTCACTATGGTCTGGCGGCCGGAGCGCCGGCTGCGGATACATGATGGTGTTCATTGTGCTTCCCCCTTGATGTGCATTCGTCAGGGTCCAGCATAGGACGAAAGGGGGCAGGCAAAGAGGTACAGTCCGGCGCCAGCCGATAGAGTACAGATGCGGCTTTACTCTGCCGGCGGCGGCGCGAACATGCCGGCGCACAGCTCGGCGCCCGCCGCGCTGAGTAGCGCGCTGCCGCCGCCGCTCTCCGCCGTGGCGACTGTCACCAGTCCCGCGCTGGACAGCGCATTGAGCTGGCGCAGCAAGGTGCTCATCTGTACCCCTGCCCGCTTGGCCAGCTTGGCCAGCGACCACGGTTTCCCGGGCGCGTCCTGCCGTGCTTCCCACAGCAGCGCCAGCAGCGCTATCAGCGCCGCGTCGACTCCGTCTTCCGTCTCTTCCTTGTGCATGTTTTTCTCCTTGTCCACATCATAAATCAGGGCCGGCGCCGGCGCGACCGGCATCGTCGTCTTGCCATCTGTACTCTGTTTTTTTAGCCGGAACTGTGCGCCTACGGGACAGTCCGCCGCCCCTACCATGTGATTGTCCCATCGCATATCACCAGGAGAGTCATCATGAGCAAGCCAAAGTCCGACGCGCGCATCGCGCCCTACACCCATGCCGCGGCCGGCTGGGGAGCACTCAAGTACGTGGCCATCAATCTGTTCAAGGAAAAAGTCAGCGCGGGCAATTACCGTTCGCTGTTCGAGCAAAACCAGCCCGACGGCTTCGACTGTCCCGGCTGCGCCTGGCCCGACCGCGAACACGCGTCGACGTTTGAATTCTGCGAAAACGGCGTCAAGGCCGTGGCCGCCGAATCGACGAGCAAGCGCGTGCGTCCCGAGTTTTTCCAGGAACACACGGTCACGGAATTGATGGAACAGTCGGACTATGATCTGGAACAACATGGCCGCCTGACGGACCCCATGGTGTACGACGCCGCCAGCGACAAATACCAGGCCATTTCCTGGGACGATGCGTTCGCCCTCGTGGCACACCACCTGCACGCGCTGGACGACCCGAACCAGGCCGCCTTCTACACTTCGGGCCGCGCCAGCAACGAGGCGGCTTTCCTGTACCAGCTGTTCGTGCGCGCCTACGGCACCAACAACTTCCCCGACTGTTCCAACCTGTGCCACGAAGCCACCAGCCGCGGCTTGCCGGAAACGGTGGGCATCGGCAAGGGCACGGTGCTGCTGGACGACTTCGAGCATGCGGACACCCTGCTGCTGTTCGGCCAGAACCCGGCCACCAACCACCCGCGCATGCTGGGCGAATTGCGCGAAGCATCGCGCCGCGGCGCCGTCATCGTCTCCATCAACCCGTTGCACGAACGGGGCCTGGAGCGTTTCACAAGCCCCCAGCATCCGCTGGAAATGCTGACGGGCGGCAGCACGAACATTTGCTCGCTGTTCATCTGCCCGACATTGGGCGGCGACTTTGCGCTGATCAAGGCCATGGCCAAGCGCGTCGTCGAGCTCGATGACGACGCCATCGCCCACGGCCAGGAGCGCGTGCTCGACTGCGCCTTCATCGCCGAACACACGAGCGGCTTCGACGCCTTCGCCGCCGACCTGCGCGCGGAAAGCTGGGACTTGCTGCTGGCCGAATCGGGCGTGGCGCGCGACAAGATCGAAGAGCTCACGCAAATTTACGTGAAGGGCAAGGCCGTCATCGCCACCTGGGGCATGGGCGTGACGCAGCACAAGAATTCGCTGGCCACCGTGCAAATCCTGTCGAACTTGATGATGATGCGCGGCAATATCGGCAAGCGCGGCGCGGGCCTGTGCCCCGTGCGCGGCCACTCGAACGTGCAGGGCGACCGCACCATGGGCATCGAAGAACAGCCGACCAAGGAATTCCTCGACCGCCTGGGCCTGGTCTTCAACTTCGAGCCGCCGCGCCACCACGGCTACGACGCCGTCGGCACGATCGAAGCCATGCTGGAAAAAAAGGTGAAAGTGTTTGTCGCCCTGGGCGGCAATTTCTCGATGGCCACGCCGGACACGCCGCGCACCTGGGATGCGCTGCGCTCGTGCGACCTGACCGTGCATATCGCCACCAAGCTCAACCGCAGCCATCTGGTGCACGGCAAGGATGCGCTGATCCTGCCCACCCTGGGCCGCACGGAAATCGACGTGCAGCAAGGCGTGGCGCAAGGCGTGACGGTGGAAGACTCGATGAGCATGGTGCACATCTCGTTCGGCATGAACCAGCCCGCCTCGTCGAACCTGCGTTCGGAAATCGCCATCGTGGCCGGCATGGCGCAGGCGACCGTGGGCAGCGAGAAGATCGACTGGCTGCGCTATTCCGGCAACTATGCGCTGTTGCGCGACTCCATCGAGCAAGTATTCGATGACTTTTTCGACTACAACTTGCGCATAGCCAAGCCGGGCGGTTTCCACCTGAAAATCGCCTCGCGCGAAAGGGTGTGGAAGACGGCAAGCGGCAAGGCGCAATTCCTCGTCAACGCCGTCGAACTGGACACGCCCATCCACCGCGCGCGCCAGCAATATGGCGAACGATTGATGGTACTGATGACCACGCGTTCGCACGACCAGTACAACACGACGATCTACGCCATGGACGACCGCTACCGTGGCGTGTTCGGCCAGCGCAGGGTCGTCTTCATCAACAAGGACGACCTGGCCATGCTGGGCTTTACGGCCGGCGACTGGGTCGACCTGATCGGCGTATGGCATGACGGCATAGCACGCCGCGCCGACCGCTTCCTGCTGGTCGAGTACGACATTCCGCGCGGCTGTATCGGCGCCTACTACCCGGAAACCAATCCGCTGGTGCCGCTGGGCAGCGTGGGCGAAGGTTCGCGCACGCCGACCTTCAAATCCATCCCCGTGCTGCTGGCGCCTTCGGCCGCCGCCAGCTGAACAGGAGAACGCCATGTTCGGTTTCGATACCCTGGACCTGTCGCGCGCGCAATTTGCGATGACGGCCATCTTCCACATCCTGTGGCCCATATTGACGATCAGCCTGTCGCTGTTCCTGTTCGTCGTCGAGGCGCTGTGGCTGCGCACCAGCGACCCCGTCTACTACCGCCACGCGCGCTTCTGGAGCAAGCTGCTGGTACTGAATTTTGCCGTCGGCGTCGTCAGCGGGATTCCCCTGGAATTCCAGTTCGGCACCAACTGGGCGCCGTTCTCGCACCATTCGGGCCAGTTCATCGGCAACATCCTCGGTTTCGAGGGCGCCATGGCCTTCATGCTGGAAGCGGGCTTCATCGGCGTCATGATGTTCGGCTGGGGCCGCGTACCGAAGGGCGTGCACCTGTTTGCCACCGGCATGGTGGCGCTCGGCTCCAGCATTTCCTCGTTCTGGATCATGGTCGCCAATTCCTGGATGCAGACGCCGGCCGGCGTGCGCGTGCTTGATGGCAAGATCATCGTCACCGATTACGTGGCCGCCATCTTCAACCCCGACATGGCCTGGGCCGTGGGCCACATGTGGGTGGCCGCCGTGGAAACGGGCTTGATCGTCATTGCCGGCATTTCCGCCTGGTATATGTTCAAGCGCCGCGAACCGGCCTTCTTCGCCCGCTCGTTCAAGCTGGCCCTGATGCTGCTGCTGGTCATCGCTCCGTTGCAAGTGTGGCTCGGTGATTCGAGCGGCGTCGACGTCTTCAAGACCCAGCCCGCCAAGGGCGCGGCCATCGAAGGCCACTGGCACACGAACCGCGATGGCGAAGGGGCGGCCTGGTCCCTGCTGGCCTGGCCCAACCAGGCGGAACAAAAGAATGACTGGTCGCTCGAAGTGCCCGGCATGCTCAGCGTGATCGCCACGCATAGCGCCACGGGCAAGATCACGGGCCTGGCCGACATCGCCCGCGCAGACCAGCCGCCCATGCTGCCCCTGCTGTACTACGCGTTTCGCGCCATGGCCGGCATCGGCATGTGGTTCGTGCTGCTGGCGTTCTGGACCTTCGTGGCCTGGCGCAAGGTGGGCGGCCGGGTGGAAGAGTTCGTGCGCCAGCGCAAGCTGCTGCTGGCCTGGGTGCTGACGATACCGCTGCCCTATATCGCCGTCGAGTGCGGCTGGATCGTGCGCGAAGTGGGACGCCAGCCATGGGTCGTGTACGGCTTGCTGCGCACGCGCGACGCCGTCTCCGACGTGGCGGCCCATGCCGTGGCCGGCAGCATGCTGATGTTCTTCGTGTTTTACATCGTGCTGTTCGTCACTTTCTTTGTGTTCGCCAGGAAATGGCTGCAACAAGGCCCGGACGTGGCGCTGCCGCTGCCGGACGCCGCCCATGCCGTGGGGTATTGAGATGCGCCCCCATCAATCAAGGAGTTTGTAATGGATATCAATTCGCACGCCATGCTGGGCAACGCCTGGTTCGGGCTGATCGGCCTGATGCTGGTGTTTTACGTGGTCACGGACGGCTTCGACCTGGGCGTGGGCATCCTCAGCCTGTTCACCCGCCGCGAGCAGGAACGCAACCTGATCTTCCAGTCCATCGAACACGTGTGGGACGCCAATGAAACGTGGCTGGTGGTGGTGGGCGGCGCCCTGTTCGGCGCCTTTCCCAGCGCCTACGCCACCTTGCTGGAAGGGCTGTACATCCCCATCATGCTGCTGATCGCCAGCCTGATCATGCGCGGCGCCTCGATCGAGTTCCGCCATGCGGCCGGCAACAAGCGCCTGTGGGACCTGGTCTTCGGCGTGGGCAGCCTGCTGGCCGCCGTGGCGCAGGGCGTGGTGCTGGGCGAGGTCATCACGGGCTTGCAGCCGGGCTGGCTGAGCGGCATTTTCACGGCCTGCACGGCACTGGGCGTGGTGGCCGGCTATTGCCTGCTGGGCAGCACCTACCTGATCAAGAAGACGGGCGGCCAGCTGGAAGCGGCGGCGCGCCGCTATGCGACGGCCAGCGTGCTGGCGACGGTCGCGGCCGCCATCGTGCTGTCGGCCGGCACCATGGTCTTCAGCGCCATCGGCCACGACCGCTGGGCGCAGCCGGGCGTGTTCGGCGTGCTGCTGGCCCTGGCCGCCATCGCCGCCAGCGCTTTTATTTACATCCTGTGGGCCGTGCACGTGAACGGCGTGCGCGGACCGTTCCGCGGCGCCATCGTGCTGTTCCTGGCCTCGTTCGCTGGCCTGGCCATCAGCTTCTTCCCCGACCTCGTGCCGGGCAAGCTGAGCATCGCGGCGGCGGCATCGGATGAGCCGACATTGATCTTCATGCTCATCGGCATGGGTTCCATGCTGCCGATCATGATCGGCTACAACCTGTTCCAATACTACGTCTTCGAGGGCAAAGTCGTGCCCCGGAAACATTAACCGGCAGCACGGCATGCGCATTCCATCATGATTGTCCGCCCCACCACCAACTGGTTCCGCATGCTGTTTGTCTGGGATGGCTCGGTGCTGCAAGCCATCATCCCGCAACTGCTGCTGATGCTGGTCGTCAGTTCGCTGGCCCTGCTGACGGACGGCCGCATCTTCGGCGTCAAGATTCCGCTCGATACGGCGCCGTTTCCCATGGTCGGCATCAGCCTGGCGATCTTCCTCGGCTTTCGCAACAACGCCAGCTATGCGCGCTTTGTCGAGGCGCGGCATATCTGGGGGCAATTGCTGATCGCCGCGCGGGCCCTCGCTTCGCAGGCGCTCACGTATCTGCCGCGGGAAACGAGCGGCCTGGACCACCAGTTGCTGCTGCGCCGCCTGATCGCCTTCGTCTACGCGCTCAAGCACCAGCTGCGCCAGACGGACCCGCGGCAAGACCTGGCGCGCTACCTGCCGGCCGACGACATGCAGCGCTTGCAGGGCGTCCACTTCAAGCCCGTCGCCGTGCTGCACGCGGTGCGCGCCATGCTGCACGAGGCCGTGCAGCGCCAGCCGGGCCAGATGCAGCTGCTGTGGATGCTCGACACGCAGCTCAACGATCTGGCCGCCACGGTGGCCGGCTGCGAGCGCATCAAGAACACGCCGATTCCGTACCCGTACGGCGTGCTGGTGCACCGCACCGTCTATATGTACTGTTTCTTGCTGCCGCTGGGCCTGGTGGACGCCATCGGCGTGGCCACGCCCCTCATTTCCGTCTTTGTCGCCTACACCCTGTTCGCGCTGGAAGCCATCGCGCAGCAGATCGCCGAACCGTTCGGCCTGGCGCCCAACTGCCTGGCCTTGAACGCCATGACGCGCGAAACGGAACGCTCGCTGCTGGAATTGCATGGCGACCCGCTGCCGCCGTCGATCCGGCCTTGCCCGCGCTATCAGATCAATTAAAGGGAGAACACACATCATGGAATGCGACATCACCACCATCGAACGCGATGGATTTCTGGAAGTGCCCATGGTGCGCCACCAGGGGGGCGTGGCCACGGCGGGCCGCGACATGGTGGCCGAGGAATATCCGGTGGCCCTCGTCTACAACGGCATCGCCCACGCCGTGATGATGGCCACGCCGCACGACCTCGAGGAGTTCGCCGTCGGCTTTACCTTGACGGAGGGCATCGTCGGCAGCGTGCGCGACATCTACGACCTCGATGTGTGTTGCGGCGAGGACAGCGCGGAAGTGCGGCTGACCATCGCGCAGCCCGATTTGATCAAGCTCAAGGCCCGCCGCCGCGCGCTGACGGGGCGCACGGGCTGCGGCGTCTGCGGCATCGAAAGCCTGGCCCTGCTGGACCTGGTGCCGGAAAAGATCACGCGGCCGCTGCCGCCGCTGGTCGCCAGCAGCGCCATCCTCGGCCGGGCCGCGCGCGAACTGCTGCCGTACCAGGAGTTGATGCACAAGACGGGCGGCGTGCATGCGGCCGCCTGGTGCACGGCCGAGGGCGCGGTGGTAAAAGTGTTCGAGGACGTGGGCCGGCATAACGGCCTGGACAAACTGATCGGCTACCTGGCGCTGCACCGCATCGCCATGCACGACGGCTTCGTCTTCCTGTCCAGCCGCGCCAGCTATGAACTGGTGCGCAAGTCGGCGCGCATGCATATCGGGCTCGTCGCCACCATCTCGGCGCCCACCTCGCTGGCCATCCGCATCGCGCGCCAGGCCGGCATGCAGCTGGCCAGCTTTTGCCGCCGCGACGGCTTTGTCGATTACACGGCGGGCGAAGGGGAAAATAGCGGCCAGCATGCACGGTGAATAGCCGATGCTAGATTCTCTGCCGTAAAGCAAGTGCACGCTTGACTTGCCGCCGCTGCGGGCATTCAATGGCCATTGTTACCACTTATTAACTTTGTCCGCGTGCCAGTGCACGGCGCGGCAGCGATGAAAGGATGGCGGCAATGGCCCTGGCACAAGAGCAGCATCTGGCGGACACCTGGCAGACGGGCGGCTTGAAGCCGCGCGCCTGCGACTGCGGCGGCACCGTCTTCACCATCCTGCACCAGCGGGTGATGGCGGACATGCGACGCCGGCAATTTCTCGGCGGCACGGCCGCCATGCTGGCGCCATTCATCGGCCTCGGCCTGTCCAGCGGCAACGCCATTGGCCAGCAACCGCAAGCATCCGACCGTCCCCTGTTGCTGACCAATCTGCGCCTGTTCGACGGCACGGGCAAGGCGCCCCGCGCAGGCATCCACGTGCTGGTGACGGGGGCGACGATTACCGCCCTGCTGCCGGCCGGCGAGAAAGTCGAGGGCGCGCACGTGATCGATTGCCAGGGCAAGCTGGTGATGCCGGGCCTGATCGACGCCCACTGGCACACCATGCTGGCCGCCATCAACCAGGTGACGGCCATGACGTCCGACGTCGGCTATCTGTACCTGGTGGCGGCGCAGGAAGCGCGGCGCACCCTGCTGCGGGGATTTACGTCCGTGCGCGATCCCGGCGGCCCCGCGTTTGCATTACAACGCGCCATCGATGAAGGCATCGTCGACGGCCCGCGCATCTTCCCGTCCGGCGCCATGATTTCGCAGACCTCGGGCCATGGCGACTTCCGCCTGCGCTCGGAGATTCCCCGCGCGGCCAACGCGCCGCTGGGCATGGCGGAAACGGCCGGCATGGCCATGATCGCCGACGGCGAGGCGGAAGTGCTGCGCCGCGTGCGCGAGCAGCTGATGCTGGGCGCGACGCAAATCAAGATGATGGCCGGCGGCGGCGTCGCATCGATGTACGATCCGCTCGACAGCACGCAGTATTCGGAACGCGAACTGCGCGCCGGCGTGGAAGCGGCCGCCGACTGGGGCACGTATGTGATGACCCACGTCTACACGCCAAAAGGCATACAGCGCGCCATCCGCGCGGGCGTGCGCAGCATCGAGCACGGCCAGCTGGCGGACGACGAATCAGCGCGCATGATGCGCGACACGGGCACGTGGTGGAGCCTGCAGCCTTTCCTGCAAGACGCGGATGCGAATGTGTATCCTGACGCGGCGCGCAAGGCCAGCCAGGCCATCGTCTCGGAAGGCACGGTGAAGGCGTATGCGCTGGCGCAAAAGTACGGCATCAAGACGGGCTGGGGCACGGATATCCTGTTCAACGCGAAAAACACGCCCACGCAGGGCCGCCAGCTGGCCAAGCTCACGCGCTTTTACGATCCCCTGACCTTGCTGGCGCAGGCGACGGGCCAGAACGGCGACTTGCTGGCCCTGTCCGGCCAGCGCGCGCCCTACCCTGGCGCCCTGGGCAAGCTGGCGGCAGGCGCCCTGGCCGACTTGCTGGTGGCCGACGGCGACCCCACGAAGAACCTCGATTTCCTCGCCCAGCCTGAAGAAAAATTGCTGCTGATCATGAAGAACGGGCGCATCTACAAAGACAAATTGAGCGCGCCGCTGGCAAGCTGAAGGCGGGCGCGTTGGCAACGACGGTGGCATGCCGCATAATGCGGGCATGTTCAAACTGACTTTTCTCGGCACGTCTTCCGGCGTGCCCACGCGCTACCGCAACGTCACGTCGCTGGCCCTGCAAACCACGCACAACCGCGACTGGTGGATGATCGATTGCGGCGAAGCGACGCAGCACCGGCTGCAGCGCCTGCCCCTGTCCGTGCACGACCTGGTGGGCATCTGCATCACCCACGTGCATGGCGACCACAGCTATGGTCTGCCGGGCTTGCTGGCCAGCGCCTCGATGACGGGGCGCAAGAAGCCCCTGCTGCTGATCGCCCCGGCCGCCATCAAGGCGTGGGTCGACGCGACCTTGCTGCACACGGAGCTGTTTTTGACGTATCCGCTGATCCACATCGACGTGGACAGCGCGCCAGTCGTGCATGAAGAAGCGGGCTTGACCATCTCGCGCCACGCGCTGTCGCACCGCGCACCGAGCGTGGGCTATCGTTTTGCGCTGGAAACGAGCAGATGGAAGCTGGACAAGACGGCCCTGCTGGCGGCCGGCGTGCCCCCTGGCCCCGCCTGGGGACTCTTGCAGGCGGGCCAGGACGCGACGTTAGACGACGGCACGGTATTGACCTCCGCCGCTTTCCGCCAGACGGAAACGCAGCGCGCCACGGTGGTGATCGGCGGCGACAACGACACGCCGTCGTTGCTGGCGGACGCCTGTGCCGGTGCGCAACTGCTCGTGCATGAAGCCACTTACACGGAAGCGATGCTGCAGAAAGTGGGCCCCGGCCCCACGCACAGCTCCGTGCAGCGCGTGGCGCAGTTCGCCGAAGCGGTGCGTCTGCCGAACCTGATCCTCACCCACTTCAGCGCCCGCTATCACCATGCGGACGGCATGGCCGAGCTGGAAGCGGAAGCGCGGCTGCATTATTCAGGCCAGCTGTTCCTGGCGCGCGATTTCGACAGCTATGAACTCGATGCGGCGGGCGTGCTCAGCAAGCTGCCGGGGAAGTCTAGTGGGGATTGACGCCATACTGCGCCGCATACTCGGCCGCCAGCGCGCGCGCCGCTTGCTGCTGTGAGGGCGTGAGGATTTCCAGCAACTGGTCGCGGTTCTTGATCGATTGCGTACTGCCCGCCTCGGCCGGCATGGCGATCCACGCATACGCCTGCACGTAATCGAGCTCCACGCCCTGCCCTTGCGCGTACAGCAAGCCGTATTCATTCTGCGCCGACAGGGAGCCGGCCTCGGCCGCCTGCTTGTACCAGAACGCCGCCTCGGCATAGTCTTGCGGTACGCCATCGCCCTTGCGGTAAGCCTGCGCCAGGTTGAATTGCGACTGGCCATCGCCCGCCTCGGCCGCCTGGCGTCCGTAAGCCAGCGATTGCGCCATGTCTTGCGCGACGCCATCACCGCTCGCATACATCAGGGCCAGGTTGGCCAGCGACGGCGGAAAGCCCGCCTGCGCGGCGGCCGTGAACAGCTCCACCGCTTTCGGCAAGTCTTGCGTCACGCCATGGCCCTGGTAATACAGGCTGGCCAATAAATGCTGGCCGGCCGGATCGCCGGTGCGCGCCGCGGCGTCGAATTGTTTAAAGGCCTCGGCGTAATTGCCGTCGTTATAAGCGAGGATGCCGGCTTCATTCAAAGTTTCAGGCGAAGATGTCATCAGAATTCCTTGTTCGGGGATTTTTTGGCATTGTACACAGCACTGTTACGCATAGAATGCACGATAGAAACCGTGTGGCGCATTGTCCAAATCCTGCGTTATGATCATTCTCCGCCTGATGCAATCGGGGTATTGTGCCCCAAGAATAACGCCATGAAACTGATTGCTCTGCTTTTATCCCTGTTTTCCACCACGGCTTATGGCGGCACCTTGCACCTGGACAAAGCCGCGACAGGCAAAGTGCGGCAAGCGGCCGATATCCGCTATGTCAATCACGATGAAAAACAGACGTATCAGATAAAAACCGGCAAGCGGTGGATGGCTGGCAGTTGCAGCAGCAGCGGCACGGGCAATTTGCACGCGCTACTGCTGGACATGAATTTCGACGGCCATGCCGACCTGTGGGTGACCGGCTACACGGATAGCCAGGGGCGCATCCGCTGTTCCGATGTGTGGCTGTGGGATGCGCCAGCACAGCAATACCGTTTCAATAAACCCTTGTCCGCCATTCCGAATCTGGATATCAGCATAAGCGATCAAAAAATCGAAGGCGGCATCGCCAATTGCGGCTGCGCGGCGCAATGCTTTTATGAAGACAGTTATGCGTGGCGGGCAAATACATTAATCGCCACCGCCCGGCGCGCACAGGATTGCGAGCGCTACCGGGAATACCGCCTCAATGATAAAAACGACCTGGTCATCGTCAAGGATGAAATCATCGATAGCGCCAATCCCGGCCAGCAAGCCATCGAACATACCAAAGTCGTTGACTGGCAGCGCCACGCGCACATCATGCGCAAACCGTGGGAGTAAATCCTTCACTACCATCCAACAATTCACAACAATTCACGCACACATGACGACACATCCCGCATCGATTACTTTCCATGCCGCCAGGGCGGAAGATACCCCGGCCTTCATCGCATTGCGCGGCAAGACGCGGCAAAACGCCATTTCCAAGGAACGCCTGGCGGAAGTGGGCATCACGGCCGACACCTGGGCCGACATGATGCGCTCGGGCAGCCTGCCCGGCCAGGTCTGCCATCACGACGGCCAGCTGGCCGGCTACTGCTTTGGCGAACGCGACACGGGCGAAATCATCGTCCTGGCGCTGCTGCCGCAATTCGAAGGTTTAGGGTTAGGCAAGACCTTGCTGGAACTGGTGATGACGGAACTGCGCGCGCAAGGCCATCAACGGCTGTTCCTCGGCTGCTCCAGCGATCCCGCGTCGCGCTCCTACGGCTTTTACCGTTACCTGGGCTGGACGGCGACGGGCGACACGGACAAGTATGGCGACGATGTGCTGGAGTTTCGCTTTACGGCCTAAGCGGTCAAGCGGTTGGCATCCCACACACGCAGTATCTGCGTAATGGCGGAGTCAAACACGGCGTAGCCAACGCCATCGCGGGCCTGGATCGCCACGCCCGATAAAAAGCTGTCGAAGACGGATGCCAGCGCCGCTGCATGCGTATCTGCGGGCAATTCGCCGCTGGCCATGCCCCGCTCCACGCAGCGCACGAAGCCCGCGCGGGTGCGGGCACGCGATTGCGTGAGGGGCGCGGCCACGGCCGCGTGTTCGGCCGTCGGCGCGCTCATGCAGCCGAGCGCCACCATGCAGCCGGGCGGGTGGCCCGGCTCGGACTGCATGCGGGCCGACTGGCGCAAGGCCTGCTCAATGGCCGCGCGCGGCGCCAGTCCATCGTCCCACAGGCATTCCGTCACGCGCGCAAACGTGCCCAGATAGCATTGCGCCGCTTCGCGAAACAGCGCGTCCTTCGAACCGAATGCCGCATAAAAGCTGGGCGCGGAAATGCCGCCGCCCAGGCTCGCCTTGAGCTGGCTCAAGGACGTCGATTCATACCCCTGCTGCCAGAATAAATACATGGCCTGTTCCACCGCTGCCTGCCGGTCGAACGTGCGCGGCCGTCCCATTTGCGCCATCGATCGCTCCCTTTCATCTACTTACATACTACTCGATACAGAAGTCGTTGACAACGCGGCGCGCCATCGCCTATATTTATACCGATCGATACATATATACCGCTATAACGGTCGGAGGATTCCTGCGCCCGATTACTTTACAAGGATGTTTGCCGTGAATCACGCCACACTCACCACCGGAACCAGCCCAGCGCTGGCCGACCGCCTCCCCGTCGCCGGCCTGCTGGCCCTGGCCATGACGGGTTTTATCTGCATCGTCACGGAAACCTTGCCCGCCGGCCTGCTGCCGCAGATCAGCGCGGGGCTCGGCGTCAGCGCCGCGCTGGCCGGGCAAATGGTCACGGCCTACGCGCTCGGCTCGTTGCTGGCGGCTATTCCGCTGACCATCGCCACGCGCGGCTGGCGCCGCCGCAACGTGCTGCTGCTGACCATCATCGGCTTTCTCGTGTTCAATACCGTCACGGCGCTGTCATCCCACTACTGGCTGACCCTGGCGGCCCGTTTCTTTGCCGGCATGGCGGCCGGGCTGGCGTGGAGCTTGCTCGCCGGCTACGCGCGCCGGATGGTGGCGCCGCACCAGCAAGGCCGCGCCCTGGCGCTGGCCATGGTGGGCGCGCCTGTCGCCCTATCCTTGGGCGTACCGCTGGGCACCTTGCTCGGCTCGCTCGTCGGCTGGCGCGCCGCGTTCTGGATCATTTCCGCGCTGACATTGATCCTGATCGGGTGGGTGCTGGCAAAGGTGCCCGACTACCCGGGCCAGTCCGTCCATGAGCGCCTGCCCCTGCGCCGCGTCTTCACGACGCCGGGCGTGCGCCCCGTGCTGGCCATCGTCATCGCCTGGATGCTGGCGCACAACATTCTCTACACCTACATCGCC
This sequence comes from Janthinobacterium sp. EB271-G4-3-2, assembly GCF_020858035.1. Lineage (NCBI taxonomy): Bacteria > Pseudomonadati > Pseudomonadota > Betaproteobacteria > Burkholderiales > Oxalobacteraceae > Janthinobacterium > Janthinobacterium sp. EB271-G4-3-2. Next base: position 215,195 of record NZ_JACYMG010000009.1, read on the forward strand.
CCTTTCGTGGCCCCGGCAGGATTGACAGAGCGCATCGACCTGGTGCTGCTCGTCTTCGGCGCCGCCGCCATGGCCGGCATCTGGATCACGGGCAAACTGGTCGAGCGCCACCTGCGCGCCACCGTGCTGGCCAGCCTGGCCGTGTTCGCCGTGACGGCCCTCGTGCTGGGCCTCGCGTCGCACATCCCCGCCGTGATCTACCTGGGCATGGCCATCTGGGGACTGAGCTTTGGCGGCGCGGCAACGCTTTTACAAACAGCGCTGGCGGACACGGCCGGCAGCGGCGCCGACGTGGCCTTGTCGATGAATGTGGTGGCGTGGAATGGGGCGATTGCGGCAGCGGGCGTGGTGGGCGGCGCCCTGCTGGAAACCTGGGGCGCGGACGCTTTCCCGTGGGCGATGGTCAGCTTGCTGCTGTTGGCATTCGGGATCGCCTGGTCGGCCCGCGAACATGGCTTTCGGCCCGGACGGCGCAGCGGCGGCGCGCCCGTGACCGGGCATTGAGCTTGTCTTATTGTGTTGCCGGCACCGTCACGATGCGGGGCACGTGTCCCGTATGCGCGAGGAAACGGACCAGGATGGCATGCGACAGCGCCACCGTGGCCGTGTTGCGCAGCGGATGGGCTTGTATATGCTCAGCATCCCACACGGCCTGGTCCAGCACCAGCTCCACCGATTGTGCTTCGTCATGGATCAGCGCAAACAGGCTGACGGACCCCGGCATGATGCCCAGGTGCTGCAGCAGGCGCTCGGGCGACGCCATGCTCAGTTTGCTGGCGGGCAGCAAGCGCCCCAGCGCCGCCAGGTCGATGCGCTTGTCGAACGGAACGATGACGAGAAAATGCCGCCGCCCTTTTTCATCGCGCACGAACAGGTTTTTCACCATCAGGCCGGGCATGGCCGGCACGTGAATCAGCGCTTCATCGATGGTGTGCACGGCAGGATGTTCAAGCTGTTGATAATCGCCGGCGCTGCTAGCCAGCCAGCGGGACAGGATCTCTTGCATGGGTATTTCCTCAGCGCGAGTGCGATAGGAAATTGTAGCGGATCGGGGCGCTGTCACCGCTAAGGTTTTTTCTCCGCCTCTTCTTTATCCGCCGCCGCCAGCCCCCAGTCATTCCAGCCTTCGCCAAACAGCTCGACCGGATGCTGCGTGCGCTCGGAACCATTACCGCAGCGCATGGCGTCCGGCGGACAATACTTGTCGCAGCCCCAGCAGATGCGTTCGGGGTTCTTGGGGTTCAAGGGAAAGGGCTTGGCCATGGCGTGGGGATGCAGTCGGTTGAGGTCTCTTTGACGACTCTAGACCTGGTGCGGGGGATGGTCAAACGAATTTCGGCGAGGAATTTGTCCGGAATCAATTCTATGCAGATGGCTGGTGTGGCGGCAAGACGCAGTACACTTCCAGCACGGTCCGCGCCACATTGACACCGCCATCGGCGGCTGGCTGTGCCTTGAGTTCGTCCAGCGCATACACCATCGTCACCGTGGCGCCGGGCACGAACAGCTTGATGTCGTGCTTGCGATGCGTGTAGATGCTCTCGTCGACTGTCGAGCCATCGGCCAGGCGCAAAGTGAAACTATTAACCTGATCGCCGCGCCGGCTATCCTGGCCCGCGAAATACGTGCGTTCGATGCAGCCCGTCAACGTTTGCGTCTGGAGACGACCGGCTTTGATGCTTTCCCACCACTCGTCGGAGGCGAACAGGCCGTGCCTGCCTTTCAGGCCCATGTACGGCTTACTGGGGTCGAGGGTAAGGGCCTGGGTCTTGGCGGTGCGAACCGGGTCTTGTGCCAGGGCTTCGGCGAGGGTGTAGACGGGTTTCATGATGGCACAGGATTTTTTGAAAGCAGTCAGCATAGCTTATACGTTGAAAATGGCAGGATTGCAGACACTCTCCTGGCGTGCCTGGCGAAAGTGGGCTGGCGTCGGGAAGGTCGTCGATGCACACGAATCTGCTGGCGATGCGCTCCTTGCGGCGACATCGCCGGCATGCCCGTTCAGTGATTAAACCGCCTCCCATCTGTTAAAATAGTTCAAATTTTAATGCCTCATAAATAACCTGTATTTTTCAGACACAAGGAATGTGTTTAGCAAATGAAAGCCATTATATTCTGCACCAGCTTCATAAAAGATGCACCATCATGGGAAAGCCGGTATCAACGGTGGCTCGATTACTATGAAAACATTCCAATCGATGCAGTAAAGAAGATAATGATTGACGATGGGTCGCCTTTTCTTCCTCCTGCCGAAATCATCAATACAGTTTCCCATAGCGCTCCGCTGGCTGAAAATGGCGACAAAAACCTCATCATTCGCTTCGACAACAATCTGGGACGACAAAGCGGGGCTGACTACCCGGGCTGGTGGCGCAGTTTTCTTCACTCGGTTAATGTGGCCAATGAATTAGGCGTGGATAAAATAATCCATATCGAATCGGACGCCTATATCATGACGCCGCGCCTGGTTAATTTCATCAACGAGATCGAATCAGGCTGGAACGTCCTGTGGTCCCCGCGCTATCGCATGCCAGAAACGGCCATTCAAGTTATCTGCAGAGATCAATTTGCGATTTTTGAGAAATTCAAGGATAAGCACCCAGATTATTCTTTCCCGGATATTGCGGAAAAGTTGCTTCCTTTTACAACTGTACATAAACAGTTCAAGGGCGACCGTTACAGCGATTTCACGAAAAACAGATGGATATTTCGTTCGAAAAAATTCAACAAAATCCCCATTTTTAAACATGTGTATTTCTGGGAGACGATACCGCCGGATGCGGATTTCGTCACGCAAGGCATCAGCCGTCAACAATTCGTGTTCAGGCGCGATGAAGCGGCGTAAGTTTGTGATGAAGGAGGATATCAAACAGACTTGGCAAGAATTGTAAATATGCAGCTACCGTCACGATGGAATCAACGCATGTGCGCCGCCCTTGCCGGCTCTTTTTTTCTTGCTGCGGGTATCGCCTCGGCACTCGCTGCCACGCTTGACGAAGATAGAACCCGCGGTGACATACATGGCTTGTTTGAGATCAGGGAGGCCGCGGTAAAATTCATGGCCGCAGAAAATGCCAAAAACGGAACCCGGTGGCAGGTATTGGAGCCGAACCGGAAAATTCTGGTGGCGAAATGCGCGCTACCTTTGCGTGTGACATGGGTGCCGAAGAGCCATGGCCTGTCTGGAGCGAATGTTGCTGTGAGTTGCGCCAGGACTGTAAAGCCCGCGCCACAACATAAATGGGACGTGTTTGTGCCTGTCGACAAGAGGCCATAACGCGCCGTAGCTGTTCCAGTAAATTCCTGAGAGCGCCCCTTCATTTTGAGCAGTGGGCGCAAAGAGAATAACTAAAAAATAATTATTGACAAGAGTTTCATCACAGGATAGTATCGATTTACACTTTTGAAAAGTCATATAATTTATCACGACTTCGTTTCACGCTAGAACATTGACCGTAGTAATTTAAAAGGATTTGATAATGCCATTTAAAAAGTCGATTTTTGCAACGTTTTCCGTAGGTTTATTAGCTTTTTCAGCCTATGCTTACGCGGCAGCGGCATACTCCATTTCATACGCATACTATTCCGATGCCAGCTATAGCGAGCAAGTGGGCGAAGGGCAATTCCACTGCAATGGTGGAACCACCGTCCTCTGGGGGCAATCGACCTCTTACAAAGTGGAGCAAACGCGCGAGTCTTGCCGTTCAGGCGATCCCTATACCGATCCGTGGGGGAACTAAATTAAGTCCTTGCATAAGCAAGATATTTTATCTGTCTAATTTATTGCACAACATCTGAACAGTAGCGCGGTATAAGCCAGACATCGATTTTCCATGCAGCGGATAAAAGAAGGACCAGTTTCATATAGAAACTGGTCCTTTTCTACAGATCGGATAGTTTTCCTATTGTTTTAAATCAGCGCCTTGGCTGCATCTATCATCTTTTGTGAATGTATTGTATTGAGCTACCGTTAATTGCTGCACGCAACTCAACGACAGTTTACGGGCCCTCTTCATGTAGCCCTCTGCCGTTGCCTCGCACGATGGCCTGTCTTCCCCTTCTGCCGTAGCGACCTCTCGCCAATGTCGTTCGCTCAACCTCTTCTGAAACGGTCATTTAACGCACAAGATCAACCCCACTCCCATCAAAGGAAAGCTCTGCCAGGGATGAGACTACAGTACATTGTTGGGCGGCACTACTCTGCCGTAGTCGGGTCAATGACTGACATGACTTCTGACACGCGGTTTGCAGGGAAGCCACCTTGCTGGGCATGCTCGCGAACCAGCTCTTCATTTGCAGCGATGTAAACACAGTAGATTTTATCGCCGGTAACGTAACTTTGGAGCCATTGAATTTGTGGTCCCATCTTGCTTAGTACACCGCATGACTTCTGCGAAATGGCTTGAAGTTCTTGCTCTGACAACTTTCCAGCCCCTGGAATATCACGCTCAATAACGTACTTTGGCATAGCGCTCTCCTTTGAGTTTTTCGGGCAAGCACAAGGCTCGCCAATCCCATGCGTCACACATGACGTGACATCTATTAGTTATATACCATGCTGGTGGGTTGATGTTATTTAAATAAACACGAAATGCACTAATGTCTGGTCTGCCATTCGGACTCGGACTGAGGCGTTGTTGCTGCAGGGCGTAAGGGTCCGCTATTCGTACACGAACTGATGCGTTGGATGCTGTGAAAGCTGGCGCAGCCGAAAACCTGATTAGAACCACGAACGCGCGCCCTCGGCGCGCGAAGCTGCCGCGCAGCGGCAGCGGTTGGAGGATTCGGGGCGGGCTGGGCCGGTAGGCCCAGCCCTTCGAATCTCACACGCAGGGCGCGAAGGCGCCCTGCTCGCTTCCGACAGGCAATAAAAAACCGCCCAAAGGCGGTTTCTTTATTTCCTGGCGGAAGCGGTGAGATTCGAACTCACGAACAGTTTAACCCGTCGCTAGTTTTCAAGACTAGTGCCTTCAACCACTCGGCCACGCTTCCAGATGGCAGCATTATACATAAAGGTCCGTGGCTTACCAATGGCTAGCACCGTTTGCCTGACAGGAAAGAGCGGACACGCCAGCCTTACACGCCCCAGTTTTCCCGCAGCGCCCGCTCGAACTCCGCCGCCGGCAGCGGGCGCGAGAACAGGTAGCCTTGTACTTCGTCGCAGCCGGAACTCTTCAGGAAGGCCAGTTGCTCGGCCGTTTCCACGCCTTCCGCGATTACTTTGTGGTGCAGCTGCTGGGCGATGCTGATGATGGTGCTGGCGATGGCGCAGTCGCTGGCGTCGGTCGGGATGCCGGTGGTGAAGGACCTGTCGATTTTTAACGTGTCGATGGGGAAGCGTTTTAAATAGGACAGACTTGAGTAGCCGGTGCCGAAGTCGTCCAGCGACAGGGCCACGCCCAGCGCCGTGATGCGGTCCATGATACCGATGACCCTCTCGATGTTGTGCATCAGGGTGCTTTCCGTGATTTCCAGTTCCAGCCAGGCCGCTTCCAGGCCGTAGCGGGCCAGGGTCGCCGCCACCCTCGCGGGCAAGGCCGCCGTGAATTCGCGCGCGGAGACGTTGACGGCCAGGCGGATGGGCGGCAGGCCCGCCAGCTTCCACGCTTGCGCCTGGGCGCAGGCCGCCTCCAGCACCCATTCGCCCACCTGCACCACCAGGCCCGTCGATTCGGCCAGGGGGATGAACTCGGCGGGCGGGATCATGCCGTGCTGCGGGTGGTGCCAGCGCACCAGCGCTTCGGCGCCGATGATGCGACCGCTGCCCAGCGCGTATTTAGGCTGGTAGTGCAGCAGCAGTTGCTGTTCGGACAAAGCCTGGCGCAAGCCTGTTTCGAGGCGCATGCGCGCCTGCATGCCCAGGTTCATGTCCTGGCTGTAGAAAGCCACGCTTTCCGCTTCGCCGCCGCTGTCCTGCTTGGCGCGGTACATGGCGATGTCGGCCAGGCGCAGCAGGGTTTCCGCGTCCTGCGCGTCCTGCGGATAGACGCTGATGCCGATGCTGGCGCCCACGCGCAAGTCGTGGCCTTCGATCAGGAACGGCTCCACCAGCGAGGCCAGCAGCTTTTGCGCCACCATGCTCGCTTCGAAATGCTGGCCGATATCGAACAGGCCGACGGCGAACTCGTCGCCGCCCAGGCGCGCCACCAGGTCCTGGTCGCGCAATGCCTGGCGGAAACGCAAGGAGACCTGGCGCAGCAGTTCGTCGCCGATGCGCCGGCCCAGGGTGTCGTTGATCAGCTTAAAACGGTTCAGGTCGATGAACAGCACGCAGCCAAGCATCTTGCTGCGCTGCGCCACGCTCAGGGCCTGGTCGACCAGCTTGGCCAGCAGGGTGCGGTTCGGCAGGCTGGTCAGCGAATCGTAATAGGCCAGGTGGTGCAAGCGCTCTTCGGCCAGCTTGCGTTCCGTGATGTCCGTCAGGTAGGCGATGAGTCCGATGGGCTTGTCGTCCAGGTCTTGCAGCGGCGACAAGGACAGGCTGGCCCAGAAGATCTCGCCCGACTTCTTTCGGCGGCGCACCTCCATCAGGCGCCCTCCCTGCTCCAGGAAGGCGTCGTGGAAGCCCGTGTCTTCGTCGTCGTACAGGAACAGGATGTTGCGCCCCACGGCTTCCACCGAGGTGTAGCCGAACAGGCGTTCGGCGCCCTTGTTCCAGCTGGTAATGTAGCCCGTCAAGTCCATCGTCAGCACGGATTCGTGCAACTGGTCGAGGATTTGCGTCTGCTGCGCCAGCAAGGCTTCGACTTGCGCGTAGGCATGAGTCGAGCGTTGCGCCAGCGAATGCACTTGCAAGACGCCGGCCGTCAACGATGCCAGGCTGGCCAGGTGGCGGCGGTCGGCGTCGTTATACAGCGGACGGCCGGCCACGCTGTAATGGCCGAAACAGTGGCCGTCGAAACTGACTTCCTGCAGCAAGGCGGGCGTATCGCGGGGAAACGGTGCGGCCGGCGCAGCGGCGTCCGTACTGGCCGCGGGCAGGAACTGGCCATGCGGGCTGGCCATCACGGTGCTGGCGATACGGCCCAGCTCAGCGACCAGCGCGGGGCCGCGCAAACGCACGACGGCGTCGCACAGGGCGGCGCTGTCACCGAGGAAATCCGACACCGGAAACAGGGTCATGCTAGAGATTCCGGCTGACCTGGATGGCCCATTGGTAGGCCTGCAGCAGGCTGCGCCAATAGGTTTCTCCATCGATGCCGGCGCGGCGCAAGCCGTCCGGCGGCGGCGTGGCGCTTTCGACCAGCGCCAGCAAGGTGCCCAGCTCGCCATTGCGCTCGAGCAAGGCGGCGCTGACTTCGGGCGCCAGGTTCAGGGTGGCGATGATCTCTTCCATCGGCATGCCCAGCAGGACGTCGAGCAGCGAAAACACGCCCGCCATGAAGGCCAGATCCTGCGCCTCGCGGTCGCCGCCGCGCAGCTGGCACAGCGCTTCCATCTGCGCCGCGCGCACGGCCGCCAGCGGCAGCAGCGCGTGGATCTTGCCATCGTCCTGTTGCCGCGCATACAGCAGCAGTTGCAGCCAGCGCTGCAGCTGGCGCCGGCCCAGCAGGGTGATGGCCTGGCTGAAGCCGGTAATCGGCGCCGTGAACCCGAAGGCGGCTGAATTGACCAGTTTCAATAAATGATAGCTGAGGGCCGGGTCTTGCTTGAGCGGCACTTCCAGCTCGTGCGCGTCGGCATCGCGGGCCAGCAGGCCCAGCAGCGACATCAGCCGGCGCCGCGACGTGGCATCTTCCGGCTCGCCTTGCTGGCGCGCATGTTGCAAAGCGTAATCGCCGGCAAACCAGCTGACACCAAGTTCTTGCAATGCGGCAATCTGCCCCCCATCGGCGATGTTGTAGGCCAGGTGCGGCCCCGGCAAGGGCAGCAGCTGATGCAGGGCCGGGCGTGCGCCGGCAGCGTCAAAGCTCAGGGCGCGCGCGTCGACTTGCGCCGCCGCCACGGGGCCGGCATCGGCGCCATCGAGCAGGATGCGGTAGCCGGCGTCGCGCCATTGCCGGCATTTTTTCTGGAGTTGCTTGTCGCCGGCAAGCTGGGCCGGCAAACGGAAGATGGTGCGTTGCGGCGCCAGTTGCGCCAGCACGGCCTCGTCCACGCCATGCGGGTCGGCCAGGGGAATGATGCAATCGAGCGGCGCCAGGAAGGCATACGCATCGGCGGCGACCAGCGCCGCCAGCAGCGGCGCCGTCAAGGCCTGCGGTATATGCACGGTGACAGCGACCCACTCGTTATGAGCATTGGCCACTGCTTGTAATCCCACCAACGGAAACAGGTTTGATTCAGACGCTGACATCGGTATCTCAGTGTGGGTAGGGCGCCATAGTAAATAAACTGACCAGCATTGGCAACCCTGGCCCGACAGGGGATGCCCTCGACAGCGAGAATCATTCTATCCGAATCTCACCCACGAAACAGTTTAATTTTGGCAATAGATGTTCAAAAAGAACATTCCCCTGCGAGACCCGCCTGTCATGCGGGTGCGACAAAAACCCGGCACCGCGCACGCTTGCTCAGGCGCTACCGCCATGCGCGTGCTCGACCGCGTATTTGATCAATTCAGCCTGCCCTTCGATGCCGAGCTTGCGCTTGATGTTCAGCCGGTGCGTCTCCACCGTGCGCACACTCAGGTCCAGCGCGCGGGCGATCTGCTTGTTCGACTGGCCTCCCGCGATGTGCTGCAGCACCTGCTGCTCGCGCGTGGTGAGGAAAGAATCGTGGACTTGCGGCCGAGACAGTTGCCGCGCCAGAGCGGCGCTGTAATAAATGCCGCCTGACATCACGGTCTCGATGGCAAACACAATATCTTTACCAGGAGCATCTTTAAGCACATAGCCGCGCGCGCCGGCGGCGATGGCTTGCGACACATATTCGAGCTTGTCGTGCATGGACAGGATCAGCACGGCAATCTGCGGAAACGCCTGCTTGAACAGCGCCGTTGCCTCAATGCCGTTCGTGCCGCGCATATTGATATCCATCAGCACGAGGTCCACCTGGTGCGCGCGCGCCTGGGCCAGCGCTTCATCAGCGCCGCCCGCCTCGGCCACCACGTCGAAATGCGCCACCGCTTCCAGACGCGCGCGCAAGCCGTCGCGCACGAGGGGGTGGTCGTCCACCAGCAGGATATTGATCTTCTCGGTCATGGTTCTCTATTTTAATGTGGAGGAAAGCTCGAGCCGCGCCAGCACCACGGTGCCGGCAGGAGACGAGGTGATGTGCAGGCTGCCACCGATGGCTTCCATGCGTTCCGTCATGTTGCGCAGGCCAATGCCGCGCTGAGGATGCAGGGCGATGCCGTCGAAATCGAAGCCGCCGCCATTATCCTGGATGCGCAATTCCACGGCCTTGCCTGCCTCGCGCAGACTCACTTCCACGCCGCGGGCGTGGGCATGGCGCTCGCAATTGGTCAGCGCTTCCTGGGCGATGCGGAACAGCACGGTATTGACCATGTCGGGCAAGCCCTCTCCCGCCGCCGCCGGACTGGCCGTGAAACTCGCTTGCGCGCTGCTGCTGTCGTTAAATTCATGCACCAGGTGGTCGAGCGCGGCGGCCAGGCCCAGGTCGTCGAGGATGGCCGGGCGCAGGTTATGCGAAATGCGCCGCACCTCGCCCAGCACCTTGTTCAGCTGCTCGGCGGCCCGCTCGAACGTGGCCGGCGCCTTGTCTTTCTGTTCCGCATTGCCGGCCAGACGCGCGATGCCCGCCTCGATCTGCAGCTTGATCGACACCAGCCACTGGCTGATGCCGTCATGCAAATCGCGCGACAGCCGGGCCCGCTCTTCCTCCTGCGATTCGACCACCCGCTGCGCCAGCACTTTCAGCTTGGCGTCGGCCACGCGCAGTTCGCGCAGGTTCAGCACGAGGCCGCAGGCGGCCACCAGCAGGGAGCCGAGGATGGCGATGGCGGCGATCAACTCCATGGTCGAGCGGATATTGCGCGACTGCTGGGCGTCGACCTTGGCCAGCGCCTGGTCCACGTCATCCATATAAATGCCGGTACCCATCATCCAGCCCCATTCCGGCATCAGGATCACATAACCGAGCTTGGGCGCGGACTTGTTCGTCGACGGCTTGATCCAGTTGTAGCGCTCGAAGCCGCCGCCGCTCTTCGCCCGCTGCATCAGGCGCTGGATGGTCAGATTGCCCTCGGCGTCGCGCAACTCCCACAGATTCTGCCCCACCAGCTCGGGCTGGCGCGGATGCATCAGCGACTTGCCCTGCAAATCGTAGATAAAGAAATAGCCGTCGTCGCCATAGCTGAGGGCGGACAGGATACGCTTGGCCTCCTCTTGCGTGGCGGCATCCTTGCGCCCGGACTGGTACAGGGAAGCGATGGAATGGCTGGCCAGGGTCACGTAATGCTTGAGTTCGGCTTCCTTGCTGGCCAGATACGCCTGCTGGATGGTGGCGCGCTGCTGCTCGGCCAGGGTGATCGCCTGGTGCCGCACGGCAAACGCGATGGCGCACAGGGCGAGGATGAGCGGCGTGATGGCCAGGAAGATGACTTTCTGTCTGAGTTTCATGGCCTGGCGCTCCGGCGGCGTCGATGCTGGTGGGAAGGCGTGATTTTACGTCGCGGCGCGGCGATCGGTCTGCGTAGTAATACTGAGCGTTACTGCGTAGTCGTGCGCTTGCGGCAATTATACGATTCCTGAATACTCGCCATAAGCTGCAAATACACCAAAAGTAACATCCAAACTGGCGACGACCAGGCTCGGCAGCACACATCATCGCACGGCACAGCGCCCGTCACATCTCTGGAGGAAGCATGAACCGCATTTTCAAACAGCTCGGCTGGGCAGCGCTTGCGCTGGCCGGCGCCGGGTCCCTGGGCGTCGTCGCCCTGCAACGTGGCGAACCGATCAGCGCGATCTGGATCGTCATCGCCGCCGTCTGCGTCTACCTGATCGCCTACCGTTTCTACAGCCTGTTCATCGCCGACAAGGTGCTGGGCCTGGACTCGCGTCGCATGACGCCGGCCTTCAAGCACAACGATGGCCTCGACCACGTGCCGACCAACAAATATGTGCTGTTCGGCCACCATTTCGCGGCGATCGCCGGCGCCGGCCCCCTGGTCGGCCCCGTGCTGGCCGCGCAGATGGGCTATCTGCCCGGCATGCTGTGGATACTCGCCGGCGTCGTGTTCGCGGGCGCCGTGCAGGATTTCATCGTGCTGTTCATTTCCATGCGCCGCGACGGCCGCTCGCTGGGCGACCTGATCAAGGCTGAACTGGGCGAAATTCCCGGCATGATCGCCCTGCTCGGCTGCTTCATGATCATGGTCATCATCCTGGCCGTGCTGGCACTGATCGTCGTCAAGGCGCTGACGGGCTCGCCTTGGGGCAGCTTCACCGTGATGGCGACGATTCCCATCGCCCTGTTCATGGGCGTGTATTCGCGCTTCATCCGCGTGGGCCGCATCGGCGAGATTTCCATCATCGGCTTCGTCTTGCTGATGCTGGCCATCATCGGCGGCCAGTACGTGCAGGAACACGCGGTGCTGGGCCCGATGTTCACGTTTACCGGCACGGAACTGACGTGGATGCTGATCGGCTACGGCTTCATCGCTTCCGTCCTGCCCGTGTGGCTGCTGCTGGCGCCACGCGACTACCTGTCGACCTTCCTGAAGATCGGCACCATCCTGGGCCTGGCCATCGGCATCATCGTCGTCGCGCCTTACCTGAAAATGCCGGCCATGACCAAGTTCATCGACGGCTCCGGCCCCGTCTGGTCGGGCAATCTGTTCCCCTTCCTGTTCATCACCATCGCCTGCGGCGCCGTTTCCGGCTTCCACGCGCTGATTTCCTCGGGCACCACGCCGAAGATGATTGAAAACGAAAGCCACGCCCGCTTCATCGGCTATGGCGCCATGCTGATGGAATCGTTCGTCGCCATCATGGCCCTGGTGGCCGCCTCGACCATCGAGCCGGGCATCTATTTCGCCATGAACAGCCCGGCCGCCCTGATCGGCACCACGGCGGAGTCCGCCGCACAGGCGATCTCGCAGTGGGGCTTCTATGTGACGCCGGAGATGCTGACGCAGACGGCCAAGGACGTGGGCGAGCACAGCATCATTTCGCGCGCGGGCGGCGCACCGACCCTGGCCGTCGGCATGGCGCAGATCCTGTCCGGCGCCATCGGCGGCAAGGCCATGATGGCCTTCTGGTACCACTTCGCCATCCTGTTCGAAGCGCTGTTCATCCTGACGGCCGTCGATGCGGGCACGCGCGCGGGCCGCTTCATGCTGCAGGATTTGCTGGGCAGCTTCGTGCCGGCGCTGAAACAGACGGAAAACGTCATCGCCAACCTGCTGGCCACGGGCCTGTGCGTGGCGGCCTGGGGCTACTTCCTGTATCAGGGCGTCGTCGATCCATTGGGCGGCATCAACACCCTGTGGCCGCTGTTCGGCATCGCCAACCAGATGCTGGCGGCCATCGCGCTGATCCTCGGCACGTGCGTGCTGTTCAAGATGAAACGTGGCCAGTATGCGTGGGTCACCATCACGCCGACCATCTGGCTGCTGCTGTGCACCCTGACGGCGGGCTGGCAAAAGATTTTCGACGCCAACCCGCGCGTCGGCTTCCTCGCGCACGCCAGGAAATACTCGGCGGCACTCGATGAAGGCACCCTGCTGGCGCCGGCCAAGTCGGTGGCACAGATGCAGCAGATCATCTTCAACGATTACCTGGACGCGGGCCTGGCCGCCTTCTTCGTGGTGGTCGTCGTCAGCGTGCTGTTCTTCGGCATCCGCACCATCCTGAAGGCGCGCGCCGACAGCAAGCCAAGCACCAAGGAAACGCCGTTCCAGGCCTTGCCCACGGTGCAATGATGATCGACGAAATCATCAAGGCCGGACGGTATCTGGGGCAAAGCATGCGGCTCATGTGCGGCTTGCCCGAGTACGACACCTATGTGGCCCACCGGGAAGTCACCCATCCCGGCGAGCCGATGATGACGTATGAAGAGTTCTTCCGCGAGCGGCAGGAAGCCCGCTACGGCGGGGCGGGAAAACGTGGGGGTTGTTGTTAATAGTAGGCTATGTCACCATCAGATGTGGGAATGCGCCCAGCGTTGCTTTCAATAACGTTTCCGGTGAACGGATGCGCCCGGCGTCGAGTATCCAGCGCCATCCCAGGTAGTTCGGCAGGTAGCGCGTCGCCACGCCGTGAAACGGCCCCATCCATTGTCGCAAACGGCTGTGATAGGCGTTGACATTCTGCACGTGGGCGGCGCCCCGCACGCGGATGCCGGCACGCAAGTTGACGGCCTGGTGGCTGATCCCCGCTTCCCGGGCGAAGGCGCGGTAGGCGCGATGGCCGTCGGTGACCAGCAAGACATCCTTGTCGATGACAGGCAACAAACAATGGTGCAGCTGCGCCTTCGTCAGCGCTCCTTTTCCTGTGACGAAATCGAGGGTCTGTCCCGTGCGGTCGCGCGCCACCAGGATGCAGACCTGTTCGTTCGATATGCCGCGCTTGTGGGCATGGCCGCCCCGGCGGCGGGGCGGACGCGTCATCTGCCGCGCTCCCTTTTCCGATTCCAGTACATACAGTTCGTCCGCTTCGGCAATGCCATGCAGGCCATGCGGCCGGTCCGTCTTGGCCAGCGATAAAAACCGGTGACGCCAGCGAAACGTGGTGTTGCGGTGTACGCCCAGCTGTAACGCCGCCTTGCGCACGGAATCCGATGCCAGCAGGCAATCGGCGTAGTCGAGCCACAGCGATTTATGACGCAAGCGCGCCAGCGGCGTGCCGGTGAGCGCATTGAAGGTGCGTCCGCACGGCACGCAGCGGTAGCGCTGCAGTCCATGCGCGTGACCATGCCGGTGCAGGTGAGGCGAGTGGCAGGCGGGACAGGCCAATCGCGGCTGCGCCACATTTTCCAGCAGCGCGACGGTCGCGTCGTGTGGCGCGTTGCCATGCAGCAGGGCAATGCCTGCCTGCCGCTGGCGTCTGCTCAGGTGAGCAAACTGCGCAATCAAGGTGATCCATTCGGCTGGCCGCATGATCTGCTCCCTGCGTGATTGATATGCAGAGTCAGACAGCACGGCCAAGGGAAAATTCCGGCATTCCCCTACTTGCCGATGACAGAGCCTAATAGTATGGTCAGTCCCTTCGGGATCGGCATGTGCCCCATTGGGACACATTCCCCCTCCTGGGTCTGACCCCGGCCTTTCAGGGGTTTAATTGCATCCCCAAAAGCAAATACCGGGGTCAGTTGCGTAGGTCGGATTAGGCCGAAGGCCGTAATCCGACAACATTGTTGGCCCCAATACGTCGGATTACGCGCGGCTTTGCCGCGCTAATCCGACCTCCGTGCTGCCCTCCGTTGTTTCATCTCGTATAAGTTCCCCTCCCCTCTCCTCCATTAGACCCACATCAATATCGGGATGTGTCTTTGCGTCTATATTTTTCCAACAGGAAATTAAAAATCAGTCAATAGACCGACGGGAGAAGCGCCGCAACCATGTTCAATTTCCAACGCTCCAGCATCAGCCAGAAGCTGACCATGATTTCGGTATTGTCGTCGGGCTGCGCGCTGCTGCTGGTGTTCGTGGCGTTTGCGCTGACGTCCGTGCTCAGCCACAAGAACGATGAAGGCAAGCAGCTGCTGTCGCTGGCGGGCGTGATCGGCGCGGCCGGCGCGGTGCCCTTGCTGGCGGGGAAATCGGCACAGCCGCAGGCGGAACAGGTGCTGGCGGCGCTGGCGGCACGCGACGAGGTCGCCCAGGCGGCCCTGTTCGACAAGGGCGGCCGCCTGTTCGCCCTGTACCGCGCGCCGCAGCATGCGGACGGCCTGGCGGCGCCGGAAGACATGGACCCGGCCCTGCTGGCCGATATCGCCGTGCAGCCCGTCACGCAAGGCACGGGCACGGCCCTGGCGCCCGCCATGCGCCTGTACCGCCCCGTCTACCGGCCAGGCGAACCGCAGCAGATCATCGGCGCCGTGCTGATCGAGGCCGACCTGAACCACATGTGGCGCGACATCGGCCGCCACGTGGGCGCCATCGGCGGCGCCACCGTGCTGTCCTTCCTGATCGCCGTGTTCCTCGCGCGGCGTTTCAAGAGCGTGATCGCCGAACCGATCACCAAGCTGATCGACACGGCGCAAAAAGTGTCGAGCAGCCAAACCTACAGCCACCGCATCGCGCACCAGCGCAGCGACGAGCTGGGCGTGCTGATCGACAGTTTCAACGACATGCTGGCGCAGATCGACAGCCGCGACAGCACCCTGGCCAATTACCGCGACCAGCTCGAACGCCAGGTGGGCGTGCGCACGGCGCAGCTGGAAAAGGCCAAGGATGCGGCCGAGGCGGCCAGCCAGGCGAAGAGCGCGTTTCTTGCCACCATGAGCCATGAAATCCGCACGCCGATGAATGGCGTGCTGGGCATGACGGAGCTGCTGCTGGCCAGCCCTTTGAGCCCGCAGCAGCGCCACTACACGAGCATGGTGCAGCGCTCGGGACAGAATTTGCTGGTGATCATCAACGACATCCTCGACTTTTCCAAGATCGAGGCGGGCAAGCTGAGCGTGGAATACATCCGCTTCAATTTCCGCGAATTGCTCGACGACATAGAACACGTGTTCGCGCCGCAGGCGCAAGCGAAAAACATCAGCCTGGAATTCGACATCGCCTACGACATTCCGATCGCCATCTGCGGCGACCCGAACCGTTTGCGCCAGATCATCGTCAATCTGCTGGGCAACGCCATCAAGTTTACGGAAACGGGCAAGGTCACCGTGAAAGTGACCGTCTGCAGCGAAGACGCGCCCAGCGTGGGCTTGCGTTTCGAGGTGCACGACACGGGCATCGGCGTATCGAGCGAGGCGCAGACGCGCATCTTCGAATCGTTCTCGCAGGCGGACGGTTCGACCACGCGCAAGCACGGCGGCACGGGCCTGGGACTGACGATCTCGAAACAGCTGGTGGAACTGATGGGCGGCACTATCGGCGTTGATAATGCTTTAACGCAAGGATCGATCTTCTGGTTCGAAGTAAATTTCGATAAACGGCGAGTCGACAGCGACGACCCGTCCTTCAACCTGAAAACCACGCGAGGGTTACGCGCCTTGATCGTTGACCACACACCGGCCACGCGCGCCGTGCTGGAGCGGCAACTGGCCAGCTGGCACATCGTCAGCGACAGCGCCGGCACGGCCAGCGACTGCCTGGCCAAGCTGCGCGCGGCCGCGCAGGCGGGCACGCCGTATGGCGTGGCGCTGCTCGACATGGAATTGCCGCGCACCAGCGGCCTGGCCCTGGCCGCCACCATCAAGAGCGACCCGCTGCTGGCCGAGCTCAAGCTTCTACTGCTGAGCACGGAACAGGCGGCGGCCGACCCGGTGCAGCGGCGCGAGGCGGGCGTGGCCTTCCAGCTGATCAAGCCGGCCCGTGAATGCGACCTGTTCGACTGCATCGTCACGCCGCCGCGCGCCAGCGAGGGCATGCGCATCCATCCGCCGCATGCGGCGAGACAAGTGGGCCGGCGCCAGCGGCGCCGCGTGCTGCTGGCCGAGGACAATCCCGTCAACGTGGAAGTGGCGCTGGCCATGCTCGACAGCCTGGGCCTGGACGTGGTCTGCGCGCGCAACGGCGAACAAGCCATGCAGGCGGCGCAGGCCGAGGATTTCGATTTGATCCTGATGGATTGCCAGATGCCCGTGATGGACGGCTTTGCCGCCACGGCGGAAATCCGCCGCCACGAACAGCAGTGCGGCCACGCGCGCGTGCTGCCCATCGTCGCCATCACGGCCAATGCGCTGCAGGGCGACCGCGAAGCGTGCCTGGCGGCCGGCATGGACGATTACCTGAGCAAACCGTTCACGCAGCTGGACCTGGGCCACACGATCGCGCGCTGGATCACCCTGCCGCGCGCCGCCACCGTGCACCACAGCGAAGCGCCGGAGCCGCAAGCGCCTGTGGAGGTGCCGCCCGCGCCGCCGCCCGAGCAAACGCCGACATCGGCCCAGCCGCTGAACCGGCAGGCGCTGGAAAACATCCGCGCCCTGTCCGGCATGGATGGCGATGCGCTGCTCGAGCGGGTCATCCTCGCCTTTACCAGCGAGACGCCGCGCCAGTTGAGCGCCATGCGCGCAGCGATTGCCGGCGCCGATGCGGAAGCGCTGCGCAAGGTGGCGCACAGCCTCAAGTCGGGCAGCGCCAACGTGGGCGCCGACAGTCTGGCGCAGCTGTGCAAGGAGATGGAAAAACTGGGCCGCGCCAGCAGCACCGAGGGCGCGGCTGCCCTGCTGCAGCAGATGCAGCAAGCCTTCCTGACCGTACGCGAATCGCTGAACGCCATCCTCGTGAAGGAACACTGACATGACAGCGCCCCTCTCCCCTCCCCGCGGCCTGGTGCTGGTGGCCGACGACGATCCCGTGATGCGCTTGCTGATGCGGCAAATGCTCACGCAGGTGGGCCTGGACGTGATCGAGGCCGAAGACGGCGTGCAGGCGCTGGCCAGCTACAAGCACAGCGGCCCGGACCTCGTCATGCTCGATGTCGACATGCCGGCCATGGACGGCTTTGCCGTGTGCCGCGAAATCCGCCACCAGGAAGTGGGCGGCACGGTGCCCATCATCATGGTCACGGGCGGCGACGAGCTGGAAGCCGTCACGCGCGCCTACGAGGTGGGCGCCACCGACTTCATTTCCAAGCCCATCAATTGGCCCATCCTCGGGCACCGCGTGCTGTACGTGCTGCGCGCCAGCGACGCCATCGCCCGCCTGCGCATCGCCGACGCGCACAACCGCGCCGTGCTGGCCGCCATCCCCGACACTTTCTTTCGCCTCAACAGCGAAGGTTTTTATCTCGACTACGAACAGGGCCACGACGCCAGCGCCGGCTTTTCCATCACCGACTGCGTGGGCAGCCATATCCGCGACGTGTTGCCGCCCGAAATCGCCGTGCGCCTGCTCGACCAGGCGCACGCCGTGCTGGCCACGCAGCACATCGGCTCGGTCGACTACACGCTCACGCACGAAGACAGCACGCGCCATTTCGAAGCGCGCCTGGTGGCGACGGGGGCCGATGAAGTGCTGGGCCTGGTGCGCGACATCAGCGAACGCAAGCGTACGGAAGAGCAGATCCGCCGCCTCGCCTATTGCGACAGCCTGACGGGCATCCCCAACCGGCAGGCGTTCCTGGAAACGCTGGAACGCGAACTGCTGCGTTCGAAAGAGCACGACAAGAAATTCGCCGTGCTGTTCATGGACCTCGACGCCTTCAAGCGCATCAACGACACCCTGGGCCACGACGTGGGCGACCATTTGCTCAAGGTGGTGTCCGAGCGCCTGCGCGAAACCATCCGCCCCAGCGACCTGGTGCTGCGCGCCGAACACGAGTTTGAAGCCACCTTCGGCGGCAGCAACCTGGCGCGCCTGGGCGGCGATGAATTCACGATATTGATACCCGACCTGGAGCGCGTGGAAGACGCGCTGAACGTGGCGCACCGGGTCAAGGAAGCCATGCGCCGCCCGTTCATGATCGAGGCGCACGAAATTTTCGTCACGGCCAGCATCGGCATCTCGCTGTATCCGGAAGATGGCGAGGATTGCAATTCGCTGCTCAAATATGCGGACACGGCCATGTACCACGCGAAGAATTGCGGCAAGAATAACGCCAAGCTGTACAGCTCTTCGCTGACGATGGAAATCATGAGCCACGTCAAGATGGAAGTGGGTCTGCGCAAAGCCTTGCAGAACAACGAACTGTACTTGCTGTACCAGCCGCAGATCGACGTGCCCAGCACGCAGATCGTCGGCGTGGAAGCGCTGGTGCGCTGGCGCCATCCGGAACGGGGCATCATTTCGCCCACGGAATTCATCCCGCTGGCCGAGGAGACGGGGCTGATCGTGCCCATCGGCGAATGGGTGCTGCGCACGGCGTGCAACCAGGCCAAGGCGTGGCAAAACGGTAGCGGGCGCGCCATCCGCATGGCCGTGAACTTGTCGGCCAAGCAATTCAAGGATGAAAACCTGATGCAGATCGTGCTCTCGGCCCTGGCCGACACGGGCCTCGATGCCCGCCTGCTGGAACTGGAATTGACGGAAGGAACCTTGATGGACGATGCGCGCGCCACCATGGTGACCCTGGAGCAATTGCGCGGCATCGGCGTGTACCTGTCGATCGACGATTTCGGCACGGGCTATTCGTCAATGAATTACCTGAAACGCTTCGACGTGCGGGCCTTGAAGATCGACAAGAGTTTTATCGCCGGCTTGCCGCAGGATGCGGAAAACGCGGCCATCACGCGCGCCATCATCGCCATGGCGCATGGCTTGAAGATGGTGGTGGTGGCCGAAGGCGTGGAAACGGACGAGCAGCTGGTGATGCTGGAAGAATACGGCTGCGACATGGCGCAAGGCTATTTCCTGGGCCACCCGTCGCCGCACGACACGATCACGGCCATGCTGGCCAGGCAGGCGAAGCAGCTGGCCAGCGTGGAAACTAGAGCACTTCGAAGGCAAGGATTTGCGTGACTTGCTGCGGATTAAAATTGTCGTCGGAAATCAACACGAGGCTGCGGCGGCCGTTTTCCAGACGCGGGCCCCAGCTGATGCCTTCGATATTGTCGACCCGTGCCAGGCCGATCTTTTCCAGGTCCAGCAGCAAACGCTTGCGCGCCGGCACATAGGTCGCGCCCGCCAGGGCCGGCAGCGCCTGCACATCGGTGGCGCCCTCCGTTTCCATTTCGTAGATGCGCACGTGGTTCGCATAGACGCCGTCCGCGTTGGCCACGCCGGCCCGCTCCACCACCAGCAACTGGTGGTCGTTCACGGCGAGGATTTCCGACACGCCATTGTCCGCCTCGCGTCCGGGCCCGGGCCGCGACGCCACCGGCTCGACCGGATACGCATACTGGCCCAGCACCTTGCCCACGCGGTCCAGGCGCGTGATGCGCACGACGGAGCCGTTATCGGGCGTGGCAAGCGGGCCATCCTGGTACAGGGCCGCTTCCATGCCCAGCCACAGGCTCTTGCCATCGCTGGCAAACGACAGCGCTTCAAACGTCATGTTGTTGCGCGAGCCAACCTCGTCCTTCGAAACATTGAACATGGCCGGTGTCGGCAAGGTGGCCAGGTAACGGCCGCCGCTATCGGCGTGGCGCACGAACGGGTGCAGGCCCACCTTGCGATTGCCTTCGCTGCCGTACCACAGGCTGCCATCCTGCGGATCGACGCGGATGGTTTCGATGTCGGCCACCTGGTCGCCCCGGTCCAGCTTTGCATGCGCCAGGTTCGGATAGCGGCTGCCATCGGGCTGCGTGAAGAAGTGCACGCTGCTCAAGGTCACGCCCACAAATGCCTTGCTGTCGTAATTCAAGGCAGCGCGGTAGAAGCGGGCCGGATTGATTTCCGAGCGGTCATCGCTTTCCATCACCCAGCTCTTGTTGGCCGCATCGTAATCGATGCCGGACAAGCCGCCCACCGAGGTGCCCTCGAACGCGTGTTTGAGCGCGATGCGCTGCTCGCCGATCAGGCGCAGGCCAGCAATCGGCGCGTCGTGGGGGAAGCTGGCGCAGGCGGAGAGGAGGATAGTGCTGGATGCCAGGACAAGCGCACGGTGAAAAAAACGATGCATGATAGATATCAGATGAGTTGCGTAGGTCGGCTTAGCGCGAAGCGCGTAAGCCGACAACATTGTTGGCTTCGAAATTCAGGGGTCAGACCCGCCGGGTCTGACCCCAGCTTTAATTCTGTCGGCTAAGAATGAATCACACCACCCCATCGACCTTGAGCCGCGCAATGGCCGCCGCATCGTAGCCGAGCGACGCCAGCACCTCGTCATTGTGCTGGCCCAAAGTCGGCCCCAGCCACTGCGTCTTGCCCGGCGTGGCCGACAGTTTCGGGCTGATGGCGGGCAATTTGACGGGCGTGCCGTCGGGGAACTGGTGCTGTTCGAACATCTCGCGGGCGAGAAATTGCGGGTCGCTCATCATGTCGCGCACGGAGTAGATTTTGCCAGCCGGTACGTCAGCAGCCTTCAGCACGGCCAGCGCGCTGTCTATCGTGTGCGTGGCGCACCAGGCGCCGATGGCATCGTCGATTTCCTGCGTGCGCGCGACCCGGCCGTCGTTACGCGCCAGTTGCGGGTCGCCCGCCATGTCGATGCGGCCCATGGCCAGCATCAAACGCTTGAAGATGGCGTCGCCGTTGCCGGCAATCACGATGTTTTCGCCATCGCCCGTCGTGTAGGTATTCGAGGGCACGATGCCGGGCAGCGAGCCGCCCGTGCGCTCGCGCACCACGCCCGCCTGGTCATATTCGGGCACCAAGGATTCCATCAGGTTGAACACGGATTCGTACAGGGCCACGTCGACCATCTGGCCTTCGCCAGCGGCCGCACCACCCGTCACGTCGCGGTGGCGCAAGGCCATCATGGCGCCGATCACGCCGTGCAGGGCCGCCACGGAGTCGCCGATCGACACGCCGACGCGCACGGGCGGACGGTCGGCAAAGCCGGACACATAGCGCAAGCCGCCCATCGATTCGCCGATGGCGCCGAAACCGGGCAAATCCTTCATCGGCCCCGTCTGGCCAAAGCCGGACAGGCGCACCATGATGATGGACGGTTTGATTTGCTTGAGCTGTTCGTAGCCGAGATCCCACTTTTCCAGCACCCCGGGGCGGTAGTTCTCGATGATGATGTCCGCTTCCAGGGCCAGCTGGCGCGCGATGGCGCGGCCCTCGGGCGACTTCAGGTTCAGGGTGACGCTTTTCTTGTTGCGCGCCTGCACCGACCACCACAGGGAAGTGCCATCCTTCAGTACGCGCCAGGTACGGATGGGATCGCCGCCATCGGGCGACTCGATCTTGATCACGTCGGCGCCGAATTCGGCCAGCATGCGGGCGCAGAACGGCCCCGCGATCAGGGTGCCCAGTTCCAGCACTTTAATGCCTTGCAATGGACCAGTGGTCGCGGAGGATTCTGTCATGTTGTGGTCAGGTTGCCCTGCGGTCGAGCATCGCGCGGGCAATCGTGCCCGCGTCGACGTATTCCAGTTCGCCGCCCACGGGCACGCCGCGGGCCAGGCGGCTCACGCGCAAGCCCCGCGCCTTCAGCATTTCGCTGATGTAGTGGGCAGTCGCTTCGCCTTCATTGGTAAAGTTGGTGGCCAGCACCACTTCGCCGACCACGCCATCGTTGGCGCGGTTTAATAGTTTTTCGAGGTGGATATCTTTCGGGCCGATGCCGTCCAGCGGAGACAATCTGCCCATGAGGACGAAATACAGGCCCTTGTAGGTCAGCGTCTGCTCGATCATCAGCTGGTCGGCGGGCGTTTCCACCACGCACAGCAAGCGCTTGTCGCGCTCTTCGTCGAGACAGGTCTCGCACACTTCATGTTCGGTAAAGGTATTGCACAGGCCGCAGTGATGCACGGCATCGACGGCCTGGAACAGGGCGCGCGACAGCATGGCCGCGCCTTCCCTATCGTGCTGCAACAAATGAAACGCCATCCGCTGCGCCGACTTGGGGCCGACGCCGGGCAGGCGCCGCAGCGCCTCGGTCAAGAATTCAAGCGACTTGGACATGGATCAACCTTGCCCCGTGCCATAGATCGAGCGCATGCGGCAGTGCATCAGAATGGCATTTTGAAGCCGGCTGGCAAGTTCATGCCGCCAGTCAAGCCTGCCATTTTTTCAGCGGACGTCGCTTCCGCTTTGCGCACGGCGTCGTTGAAGGCGGCAGCCACCAGGTCTTCCAGCATGTCCTTGTCGTCGGCCAACAGCGACGGGTCGATCGACACGCGCTTGACGTCGTTCTTGCACGTCATGACGATCTTGACGAGGCCGGCGCCGGACTGGCCTTCCACTTCCACCAGCGCCAGTTGCTCCTGGGCTTTTTTCATGTTGTCTTGCATTGCTTGCGCCTGCTTCATCAGGCCAGCCAGTTGATTTTTCATCATGAGAATGCTCCGTTCAATTCAGTTTATGAGTTTTATTAATCATTAATGCAGGGTCGGCGCGGCGGAGCCGGCCGGTGCAGGGGTAATCGTTCCCGGCACAACAAAAGCGTCGAATGCACGCTTCATGTCGAGCACGAAGGGATCGCTGGCGATGGTTGCTTCCGCGGCAAGCTGGCACGCCTCGCGGTGGGCCTGCGCTTCCGCGCTGGCCGTGTACCAGACGGCGCCCAGTTCCGTGTCGACATTGACCTTGCGGCCGAAACGCTCGGTGAGCACGGCCGCCAGTTTTTCCACGTTGGCCGGACTGCGCCACGTGTCGATCGGCACGCGCAGGCGGAAAGTCGTGCTGTGGCCGTCGTGCAGGCATTCGATCAGCTCGGCCTGCACGGCCAGCTGCTGGGCTATGCCGCGCAGGGGCAGCACGGCGGCGACGGCTGGCCAGTTGCCGTCCCAGTCCAGGCCCGGCACGGGCGTGATCACATATGGCCCGCTGGGCGCGGCTTGCTTGGCGGCACGCTGCGGCATGACGACAGCCGGCTGCTCGCTGCTCTGCGCGGCGGGCGCGGACACGGCGGCCGAGGCGCTGTCGTCGGAAAATTCGGTGACCCACGGCGGCAAGTCGTCATCTGCTTGCCGCAGTGGCGGCGGCGCGGCGGGACGCGCCGGCTGCACCGGCGCCGGAGCTTCCATCACGGCCACGGGCGGCGCATCGTCCCACGGCGCAGGCGCTTGCGCGGCGGCCGGTGGCGGCGGTGCCACCTGGACGGCCGCGGCCGGGGCTGGCGCCGCTACGGCAGCGGCCGGTGCCGGAGCCGCCGGCTTGGGCGCCGACGATGGCGCCGACGGCGCGCTGCCCGGACGGCCTTTCGAGGCGGCGCGGGCCGCTTCCAGCGCCGCATTGATGGCGGCGCGGGCGGAACTGATCGGGGCGCCCGATGCCGCAGGGGCAGCCGCAGCCGGAGCGGCGGCAGGCGGCGGCGCCGCTGGTGCTGGCGCCGGGGCGGCTACGGCTACAGCTACAGGTGCCGGTGCCGCCGCGCGCGGCGGCGGCGCTTCGCTGCGGGCCATGCTGGCGGCGGCGGCTGCGACCACGGCGGGCGGGGTCACGGCTGCATGGCTGGCCACGCTGTTCGTGGCGGCGCGGGCGGCCGGTGCGGACGCGCCGGCGGCGGCGCGCGCGGCGGCCACGGCGGCGGGACGATTGCCCGATACAGAAGCTGGCGCGGCGGCAGGCACGCCTTCGGCGCCGCCTATGCCGGGCCGAAAGGCCAGCATGCGCAGCAAGGTCATGGTAAAGCCCGCGTATTCGTCGGGCGCCAGGCCCAGTTCATTGCGGCCATGCACGGCGATCTGGTAAAACAGCTGGACTTCTTCCGCGTCAAACGCGGCAGCCAGACGGACGATGTCCGCGTACTCAGGCAGATCCTGCGGCAAGGCGGCGGGCACGGTTTGCGCCAGCGCAATGCGGTGCAGCAAGGTGCCCAGGTCTTGCAGGGCGCCGTTGTACGACAGGCTGCGCGACGCCATCTCGTCGGCCACGGCCAAGAGATCTGCGCCATCCTGCTGCGCCAGCGCGTCGAGCAGGCGCACCAGATACGACTGGTCGAGCGCACCCAGCATGCCTTGCACGGCGTCCAGGGTGACCGCGCCGGCCGCGTAGGCGATGGCCTGGTCCGTCAGGGACAGCGCATCGCGCATGGAACCGTGGGCGCCCTGGGCCAGCAGGCGCAAGGCCGGCTGTTCGAAGGTGATGCCCTCTTGCCCCAGGATATTGTCCAGGTGGCTGATGATGTGGCCGGGTGGCATCTGCTTGAGATTGAACTGCAGGCAGCGTGACAGCACGGTCACGGGTATCTTTTGCGGGTCCGTCGTGGCCAGGATGAACTTGACGTGCTCGGGCGGCTCTTCCAGGGTTTTCAGCATGGAATTGAACGCGTGGTTCGTCAGCATGTGCACCTCATCGATCATATAGACCTTGAAGCGCGCATTGCTTGGCGCATACACGGCTTGCTCGAGCAGCTGCGCCATTTCATCGACGCCGCGGTTCGACGCCGCATCCATCTCTATATAGTCGACAAAGCGTCCCGCGTCGATCGCCGTGCACGCTTCGCACTGGCCGCAAGGCTGGGCCGTGATGCCGCCCGTGCCATCGGGGCCGATGCAATTGAGCGACTTGGCCAGGATGCGCGACAGCGTCGTCTTGCCGACGCCGCGCGTGCCCGTGAACAGGTAGGCGTGATGCAATCGGCCGCTGTGCAGGGCATGCGTGAGCGCGCGCACGACGTGCTCCTGGCCGACGAGCGTCTCGAAATTCTTGGGGCGGTATTTACGGGCGAGGACTTGATAGGACATGCTGAGATTTTACCATGCGATTTTGCGGGTGATCCTGCGCGGCGGGCGCAAGCCTCATGGCCGGGCCAGGACAAATCTGGCAAACGCGGCAAAGCAGCAATTGTATAACATGGCCAGCTAGAAACAGTGAAAACACGGCAAGCCCGGCAATGCTGCGGATCGGCAAGAAAACGGGGCCGTAAAAGCAAAAAAGCTGCCCATGGCAGCTTGATTGTTAATTCTGATAAAACATTCCCGAAGGAGGCGAGCCTGATCTGCGGCACTCATGGTTAATAGCCGTGGCTGCTTCGTTCCCGACCTGACCAGGTTAGCCATGCCACGATGCGCAGGGGCCCGCCGGGGACAATTATAACCGACTTGGGGCGGATTGGGAAAGCAAGCTGAAATCCGGGGTCAGACCCCCGGTCGCGTTGGCAATGACCTTTGCGTCAGCGGTGTTGAGGGTCTGACCCCAGCCGTTCTACAGCCCCAGCTCCTGCCAGATGCCATCCACCTTGGCCTTCACTTCCGGCGTCATGGCAATCGTCGTGCCCCACTCGCGCGTCGTTTCGCCCGGCCATTTATTCGTCGCATCGATACCCATCTTGCTGCCCAGGCCGCTGACCGGCGAGGCGAAGTCCAGGTAGTCGATCGGCGTATTGTCGACCAGGGTCGTGTCGCGAATCGGGTCGACCCGCGTGGTGATGGCCCAGATGACTTCTTTCCAGTCGCGGATATTCACGTCTTCGTCGACGACGACGATGAACTTGGTATACATGAACTGGCGCAGGAAGCTCCACACGCCGAACATCACGCGCTTGGCGTGGCCCGCGTACTGTTTCTTGATCTGCACCACGGCCATGCGGTAGCTGCAACCTTCGGGCGGCAGATAGAAGTCGGTGATTTCGCTGAACTGCTTTTGCAGCAGCGGCACGAACACTTCGTTCAGCGCCAGGCCCAGCACGGCCGGCTCGTCCGGCGGTTTGCCTGTATAGGTGGAGTGGTAGATCGGATCGCGGCGCATGGTGATGCGGTCGATGGTAAACACAGGGAAACTGTCCTGCTCATTATAGTAGCCCGTGTGGTCGCCGTACGGCCCTTCCAGCGCATGCTCGTAGCCGCTCGGATGGTTTTCGTCCGGATAGATATGGCCTTCGAGCACGATTTCGGCGGACGCCGGCACACGCAGCTCGCTGCCGATGGCTTTCACCAGCTCCGTGCGGCTGCCGCGCAGCAAGCCGGCGAACTGGTATTCGGACAGGCTGTCCGGCACCGGCGTGACGGCCCCTAATATAGTAGCGGGATCGGCACCGAGCGCGACGGCGATCGGATACGGCTTGCCCTTGCTTTGAATCGCGTGCTCGCGGAAGTCCAGCGCCCCGCCCCGGTGCGCCAGCCAGCGCATGATGACCTTGTTGCGTCCCAATACCTGCTGGCGGTAGATGCCGAGGTTTTGCCGCTTCTTGTTCGGTCCCTTGGTAATCACCAGGCCCCAGGTGATCAGCGGTGCGACGTCGCCGGGCCAGCAATGCTGGATCGGCAGGCGCGCCAGGTCGACGTCGTTGCCTTCCCAGACGATTTCCTGGCACTTCGCGCCGCGCAACTCCTTCGGCGACATGTCCCACACGGATTTCACCAGCGAGCCCAGGCCCAGCAGATCCTTGAAATCCTTCGGCGGTTCCGGTTCCTTCAGGCGCGCCAGCACATGGCCGATCTTGCGCAATTCGCTGACGTCTTCCGCGCCCATGCCCAAGGCCACGCGGCGCGTGGTGCCGAACAGGTTGCCCAGCACCGGCATGGCGTATCCCGTCGGATGATTGAACAGCAAGGCCGGTCCGCCCGCGCGCAAGGTGCGGTCGCACACTTCCGTCATCTCCAAAATCGGCGAAATAGGGGTCGAAATGGGCTTAAGTTCACCCATTTGTTGCAGTTGAGAAATAAAATCTCGTAAATCTGAATATTTCATGTGTTTTTAATTTTTTTTGACGTCGGACGCCGTTGCTGAAGGATCTATGCCAAGTAATTGATTTTATTGGCTTTTGGCACAATGCAAGTCAAAAAGTAAGACATAAAAGTAATAAAGAAACGATTCGTTAGTATTGACTTGATATAAAACGGCTTCTACAATTCGCCCAACTTGAAAGAGCACGCCGGCCCAGAGCTTGATTTTAGCGTTTCTCTTTCATTCACGGAGTCGGGGCTCCACATGACATTTTAAGGAGTGTTTTCAAAAGGCGTCTGCCTTACCCCCGGTAAAAGTTGTATTGCGACTGATCCAATACCAGCATGGGACCGATCAGCTCAAGCAAGCAATGACGGCGTTTCTCGCACGCATCCATACGCGGCGGAAACGATGATATTTCTGATGCACGGCATTGGCAGTACCCACAACACCGCGACACCGCGGAGGGACCGCCTGTTGACGCGACATTTCGGGGAACTCTATGACTCATCGTAGCACTGAAGCAGCCTTGCCTGCTTCAACCGTGGCTGGTCAGCCAGCGTTGGCGCGTTTGCGCGCCCGCGCACAAGCCATTTCGGCCCGTGGCGTTTTAACCACTGCGCAACACACACTGACAGTCTTCGGCATTTCCGCCCTGGCACTGATCGCCCTGCTGATGTTCCGCCCTGACCTGGGCAAGCAACTGACGCACAGCCTGTTCCCGCTGCCGATGGCGGAAGCGCAAGCCGTTGAAGCGCCGGCCCTGTCGGCACTGATGGAAGCGCCCGCGTCCGTGCAAACGGCCGCCGCCAGCGACGCACCTTTGACCAAGGAAGAAAAAGCCTTGCTGGGCACGCAAAAGCAGCAGCAATGGGTCACCAACTGGCTCTCCAAGCGCTACCGCGTGGCCAACGATGCGACCAATATGCTCGTGTCGACGGCGTACCTGACGGCCCGCGAAATCAAGCTGGACCCGCTGCTGATCCTGGCCGTGATGGCCATCGAATCGGGCTTGAACCCGTTTGCGGAAAGCCCCGTCGGCGCACAAGGCTTGATGCAAGTCATGTCGAAAGTGCACCATGAGCGCTTCCAGGAAATGGGCGGCGTGCAAGCAGCCCTGAATCCCGTCGCCAACATCCGCGTCGGCTCCCTGATTCTGAAAGACTACGTCACGCGTGGCGGTTCCGTCGAAGCGGGCCTGAAAACCTATGTCGGCGCCGCCAACTTCGCCACCGACTCGGGCTACGGCTCGCGCGTGCTGGCCGAATACCGCCGCCTGAAACAAGTGTCGGCTGGCCAGCGCGTACCGACCACGACGCCGGTGATGGCATCGAACACGCCAGCGCCAGCCAAGGCACCGGCAGCGGAAAGCGGCAGCATCACCATCAAGATTGCCCCACATAACGAGATCGCCGGCCTGTGACCCTTTAAAAGCCCTCACAGGGGCATCCAAAAAGCAGCACCCAACAAAAAAGCCACCGTTCACGCAAGTGCCGGTGGCTTTTTTGTTGCCCTGCGGCAGCCGCCGCAGGAACTACGCTGTATATTACTTGCGCTTGTTGGCGTTAACTTCTTCCTCGCGGAATTTCACTGCCAGTTTGTCCAGCACGCCGTTCACATACTTGTGACCGTCGATACCGCCAAACGACTTGGCCAGCTCGACCGCTTCGTTGATAACGACGCGGTACGGGATTTCCATGTTGTTCTTCAGCTCGAAAGCGCCGATCAGCAGGATGCCGTGTTCGATCGGCGACAGTTCCGCGATATTGCGGTCGATCAATGGTGCCATGCTTTCGCGCAGCGCCAGCGAATCCTTGATGGCGCCGTACAGCAGCACCGTGAAATGATCGCCATCGGCCTTGTCGAAACCATGCGCGGCGCGAATATTGTTCACGACGGTGGTCGCGTCTTCATTGTTCAGCAGCCACTGGTACAAGCCCTGCAGCGCAAACTCGCGCGCGCGGTGACGCGGCGTGCGGTTTTTGCTGGGATTGGCGAGCAAATTTTTCTCAGTCATGATTGTTACCTGTTCTTAAATACGTATTTACTGCAGATAGTGACGAATACCGCGGTGCGCTGCCAGGCAGCACTCCGCGGCGCAAGCACGATTAATCCTCGTCTGTGTCTTGCAACTCTTCCAGCGCTTGCGCCAGATTGGCCATTTCCACCGCCACGCGTGCCGCTTCGGCTCCCTTGACCAGCATGCGCACTTCCGCCTGCTCGTCGTTTTCGGTCGTCAACACTGCGTTGGCGATCGGGATGCCGTAATCGAGACCGACGCGCGTGATGCCCGCGCCCGATTCGTTCGATACCAGCTCGAAGTGGTAGGTTTCACCGCGAATCACGGCGCCCAGTGCGATCAGGGCGTCGAATTGCTCGGTTTCCGCCATTTTTTGCAGAATCAGTGGGATTTCCAGGGCGCCCGGCACGGTCACGTGCAGGATATCTTCATCGGCCACGCCCAGCTTGCTCAACTCTTCCAGGCATGCCGACAGCAAGCCACCACCGACGATTTCATTGAATCGTGCCTGGACGATACCGACGCGCAAACCTTCGCCGGCAAAATTGGTTTCGTATGCTCCTACGGTCATCATATGCCTCTTTAATCTGGTGGTTCAGGGCGGCATGCACATGCCGCCATCGTTTACTCTTACATCGACGCCTGACAAAATCGTAGCGAGCGGCAGCGAGTTGTGGTCAAGAAGCGCAACTGTACGAATAGTACAGTGAGCATCGCAGGCCGCAAATCGCGACGCGCAGTAGATTTGGTTAGGCGTCCTGGCCTGGATGGCACTGAAAACCTGTGACTTCCAGGTCGAAACCGACCATCGACGGCATCTTGCGGGGGCTGGCCAGCAATTGCATCTTGCTCACGCCCAGGTCGCGCAGGATTTGCGCGCCGATGCCATAGCTGCGCAGATCCATGCTGGCCGCGCGGCCTTTCGGCTTGGCTTGCGGCGTGTCCAGGGCGGCGAACTGGGCAAACAGCTCGCTCGACGTCTCGCCGCAGTTCAGCAAGACCATCACGCCACGCTCGGCCTGCTTGATGGCGGCCATCGAGGCGGCCACCGTCCACGAGTGGGTGGTCGCTTCGCTTTCCAGCACGTCCAGCAGGGAAACGGGCTGGTGCACGCGCACCAGCGCTTCCAGGCCGGGAGCCAGGTCGCCATGCACGAGGGCCAGATGGGCCGACGCGCTGGGCTTGTCGCGGAAGGCGATCAGGCGGAATTCGCCGTGCGCCGTGTGCAGGGTGCGCTCGGCAACGCGTTCGACCAACGATTCTGTCTGGCTGCGGTAATGGATCAGGTCGGCAATCGTGCCGATTTTCAGGCCATGTTGCTCGGCAAACACCAGCAAGTCCGGCAGACGCGCCATGGTGCCGTCGTCCTTCATGATTTCGCAAATCACGGACGCAGGGGTCAAGCCGGCCATGGCCGTCAGGTCGCAACCGGCTTCCGTATGGCCTGCGCGCATCAGCACGCCGCCTTTTTGCGCTTTCAGCGGGAAAATATGGCCAGGCTGGACGATATCGCTGGGCTGCGTGCCCTTGGCTACGGCCACCTGGATGGTCTTGGCGCGGTCGGCGGCGGAAATACCCGTCGTCACGCCTTCTGCCGCTTCGATGGAAACAGTAAAGTTGGTACCGTAGGCGGTGCCGTTGCGCGAGGTCATCATCGACAGGTTCAGCTCGTCGCAACGCTCTTCCGTCAGGGTCAGGCAGACCAGGCCACGCGCATGCGTGATCATGAAATTGATGGCTTCAGGCGTCACGAAATCGGCGGCAAGCACCAGATCGCCTTCATTTTCCCGGTCTTCTTCATCGACCAGTATCACCATGCGGCCGGCGCGCAATTCAGCGACGATCTCTTCGGTGCTGGATATAGACATTGTTCATCCTCGTATGACGCCGGTCAAAACCTGCTGCGCATCGGTATAGGCGGCCTGCGATGCTCACCGTACCTTCGTACGGTTGCGCTTCTCAGCCACCTCTCCCTTCCGCTCGCGACGGTTTTGCCAGGCGTTGTTAATGTAACTAAAAACTGAACCTAAACCTGAAACATCAAGCGAGAATATTCCGCGAATTTCCGGGAATTTTCTTATAACCTGCTATTTTAAAGGATTTAGCGCTTGCAGACCTGAAATAAGACAGCTTTACGGCACGGATGCCGCAGCCTGCATCACAAAGCGCCGATTCCCCGTTCCAGCGCACACGGCGGCGGCAAGACGCGCGCCGCCGGCCTTGCAAAGAGCATAAGATCAGCCCGTCACCGCCACGGCGCTGATACCCCACTCGCAGCGATACCCCACACAGGAGCGGCAATATGAAAACCAACGGATCGGCCATCTGGTCAGGCGGCATCAAGGATGGCAAGGGCGCCATCAGCACGCGCAGCGGCGCCTTGCAGGAATATCCCTACGGCTTTGCCAGCCGCTTCGAAGGCAAGCCCGGAACCAATCCCGAGGAATTGATCGGCGCCGCCCACGCGGGCTGCTTCACCATGGCCCTGTCGCTGATCCTCGGCGAAGCGGGCCTGACGGCGGAAAAGATGGAGACGACGGCCGAAGTGACCCTCGACAAGGTGGACGACGGCTTCGCCATCACGGCCGTCCACCTGATCCTCAAAGCGAAGATACCGGGCGCCGACCAGGCCAAGTTCGAGGAATTGACGGGCAAAGCCAAGGCCGGCTGCCCCGTGTCGAAGCTGCTGAAAGCCAACATTACCCTGGACGCCACCCTGCTGCCCTAGATTTTAGGCACGGGCTTGACGGGTTCCACGGGGGCCACCGGTGCCACCAGCGGCAGGCGCGAGTCGCCGGCCGGCAATGGCCGGTTCATCAGGCCGGGATTCAGGGCTGCATTGTTCAGGTTATAGGCGGCGATGGCTGCCGCCACGGATGGGTCTTGCGATGACGGCAAGGGCACGGCCTGGCCCGCGTTTTGCGCAGCCAGCTCTTGCGCCTGGGCATTTTGCTGGGCCAGCCGGGCCTGGGCCGTCGCCTCCAGTCCTGCTTGTGCCTGTAACTGGGTATCGCGCGCCCGGGTCTGCGCGCGCGCGGCCTCTGCCTGCGCCAGCAGCTGGGCATCGCTGTCGGCCAGCTGTGCCGAGGTCAGCCGTGCACGCTCCATCGCATCGGCTGCCGCCTGTGCCTGCTCTTCGCGCTGCGTCTGCTGCAATTGATCCTGGCGCAACGCGTCCAGGCGCGCGTCTTCCTGCCGCAGGGCCTGGCGTTCGGCGTCCAGGCGCTGCGTGTCGATATCCTGGGCGTCAAAACGCCGCTGGCCGGCCCTCTGCGCCTGCTGCAAGTCCTGCCCGGCTGTCGCCGGTGGCGGCCGCAGCTCCTGCAAGTCCAGATTCAGCTCTTCCGCTTCCAGTTGCCGCTGCAGTTCCAGCTGCCGCTGCGCGATGGCAGCCGTTTGCGGCGGCGCCCCGTCGATGGGCTGCGGCTGCGGCTGCGTGGCTTGCGACGCCTGCGCGGCGCCGGACGGCAATGTTTCGCCCGTTAAATCCGCTTCGACATTGGTCGCCAGCGGCGCGCCCTGCTGCCGGGCCAGCACGGCGCCCACCTGCGCCAGCACATCCGTTCCCTGTTGCAGGGCATCCAGGGTGGCGTTGCTGTCGGCCGCATAGGCGGCTTGCAACATTGGCGCATCGACATCTTCATTGCGCAAGTCGATGCCGATGCGGGCCAGCTGCGCTTGCGTGAGCAAGCTGCCGTCCTGCGCCAGCGCGGCGGCCGCATCCGTCGTGCCGTCGCCCGACAGCAAATCGTAACGCTGCGCCAGGCTGCCCGGGGTGTCGCCGGCCGTCGCCAGCTGGCTGGCGTCGATGCCGCTCGTTTGCAGCTGGGCGAACGATTCCGTCAACTGCCGCGCCAGCGCCAGCAAGTCGTCATTGACATTCACGGGGGTATTTGCCGCCCTGGCCTCTTCCGTGGCGCCCTGCAAGGCCAGCAGTTGCCGGCGCGACAAGGCCACGCCGGACAGGAACTGCCCCAGCGGGGAAATGTCGACCTGGGTCGAGGACTGGATGGCAAGGGCCGCCACCGCGCTGGACGGCGGCACGGGCAGCGCAGGCGCCAGCGGTACCGTCGCGCCCACGCGGGACGTGGCCGGAATGGTGTTGGGCACGGTTGCGCGCGAAATCGGGTCCATGGCTAGCCTCCACTGCGGAAAGCTTCATAGTATGCGCGTCTGAAGGAAAAGCAACACACGCTTGGCAAGGCGGCAGCTGTGTTGCTTCAAGCTGCGGTGTTAAGCGGCAGCCTTGTCCAGCGACAGCATGCGCTCGACATAGCGGGCGATCAAATCGATTTCCAGGTTGACCTTGCCATCGACCGTCAAGTGTTTCAGGGTCGTCATGGCGATCGTATGCGGGATCAGGTTGATCGAGAAGCGGCAACCGTTGACGGCGCCCGCGCCCAAGTCTTCCACACGGTTGACGGTCAGCGACACGCCATTGACGACGACGGAACCCTTGAAGGCCAGGTATTTCGCCAGTTCATGGGGTGCTTCGATCACCAGTTCCCACGATTCGCCCACGGCTTCGAACTTGCGCACGATGCCCAGGCCGTCGACGTGGCCGGACACCAGATGGCCGCCCAGGCGCTCGGCCAGGGTCAGGGCTTTTTCCAGGTTCACTTCCGTCGTGGTATCGAGGCCCACGGTGCAATTGAGGCTTTCGCGCGAGACATCGACGGCAAAGCCCGTATCCGATTTTTCCACCACCGTCATGCAGGCGCCATTGATGGCGATCGAATCGCCCAGGGCCACGTCGGCCAGCGGCAAGCCGCCCGCGTGGATGTTCAGGCGCACGCCTGCATCGAGGCCGCCGTCGAGTGGCTGCACGGTTTCAATCTTGCCGATGGCGGCAACAATTCCTGTAAACATGAACTAACCCTATAAAGTGTAAAAGTATTAATTGCGCTGAGCGAATCTTGCAAGGATACGCACATCTTCGCCCACTTGCTGAACCTGGTGAAATTGCAAAGTGCGCTGCTGCTTGATATCCGTCAATGCGGGCAAGGCAAACATGCCTTGCGCGTCTCCCAGCAAGGTGGGCGCCAGGTAGACCAGCAACTCATCGACGCAGCCTTCGCGGATCAGCGAACCGTTCAGCTTGGCGCCGGCCTCGACGTGGACTTCATTGATTTGCCGGCGCCCCAGTTCCAGCATCAGCGCGGGCAAGTCGACCTTGCCGTCCCCGTTCGGCAGCACGATGACTTCCGCGCCCAGGGCACGCAACTGTGCTTCCTTTTCCGGGTTGGCGACGGCCGCCACGATCCACGTGCCGCCACCTTGCAGGATGCGCGCGTCGAGGCTGATGTCGAGCCGGCTGTCGATGACGATGCGGCGCGGCTGGCGCAGCGTCTCGACGGCGCGCACGTTCAGTTGCGGGTCATCCGCCTTGACCGTGCCGATGCCCGTCAGGATGGCGCAAGCGCGCGCGCGCCACGCGTGGCCGTCGGCGCGCGCCAGCGGCCCCGTGATCCACTGGCTTTGCCCATTGTGCAAGGCCGTCATGCCGTCCAGGCTGGCCGCCGTTTTCATGCGCACCCACGGCTTGCCGCGCTGCATGCGCGAAAAGAAGCCGATATTCATTTCATAGGCCTCATCGGCCAGCACGTCCGTGGTCACGGCGATGCCGGCCGCTTCCAGCTTGGCCAGTCCCTGCCCCGCCACCAGCGGGTTCGGGTCCGTCATGGCGGCCACGACGCGGCCCAGCCCCGCGCGCACGAGCGCATCGGAGCATGGCGGCGTGCGGCCATGGTGGTTGCACGGTTCCAGGGTGACATAGGCGGTGGCGCCGCGCACGTCATTGCCGCGCGCCGCCGCATTGGCCAGCGCTTGCACCTCGGCATGATCCTGCCCGGCCGCCTGCGTCACGCCGGCGCCGATCACCTGGCCATCCCTGACAATCACGCAGCCGATGCGGGGATTGGGCGAGGTCGTGTACAGACCGCGCGCCGCCCATTCCAGCGCCAGGCGCATGCCATCGATATCGTTGAGTATTTCCACGGGCTACTTTGCTTGAAGGTGAGTAATTGATCAGTCTTGCTACGAACTGTCGGCCACGCCGCTGCAATTGACCGCTTGCTGCTGCGGATCGCACACGCGCACCCTGCCCAGCATATTGATTTTAATATGGCGCACCTGCTTTCCCAAAGCCAGGGACAAGGTACCCCAGCGCGCCGCCAGGCTATTGGTCGCGCTGCAACTGCGTCCTGCGCCATTGTAGGCGATATAAAACGGCGCCGTGGCCGACGAAAACGCGAACTGGGCCGTGATGCCCTCCGGCAGCGGTCCCTGGCGGAACAGCAATTCGTCATTACCGTCGAACGCCAGGCTGGCATTGCGGTCGATGAAGATCAGCCAGCCCGTGCGCCAATCCGTGCCACCGGGCCCGGCCGGCATCAGCAGCACGCGCTGTCCGCGCGCCATCGCCTGCGCCCGCGTCAATTCGATGGCCGAGAACAAGTCCGTGGCCGCCGCGCGCACCTGCTGTCGCGCCAGCACCTGCTGCAAGCTGGGCATGGCAGCCGCGACCAACAGCGCGGCAATCGCCAGCACGGCCAGCAATTCGAGCATGGTGTGCCCGAGGGTGCGCCCGAATGTGTGCCTGCTCCGCGGTGGTCGCTTGCGCGTGGCCATGGCCTAAGTAATCCTCAGGAAATTATTGTGAATTTATGACGAACAGAACCGGATGCCATGCAAGGCGCCCGCTGCGACGCAGTGCGAGCACTGTTAGCAGCGGGCAACGTCGCAGAGGGCCGGTTATGGAAGTCAGAAATCACAATAATTTATTGGGGGTTACTTAGCGCCAGCAATGGCTGGCCGGGCCGCTGCTGCCGCGCTGGCCCGTGCTGCTCAAGGACAGGACACCGCAATCGGCATCCTGGAACTGCGCATCGACCTTGGACGTGCCCGGCATCGCGCGCAACAGCACGCATTGCCCGATCGCCAGGCCGGGACAAGCCAGCGCCTCGATTTCATACGCGCTGCCGACCGCGCCCCCTTCGCCCGACCACCACGGGAATTGCTGCGCTTGCGAAGCCGGCGACGCCGAGGAAAACGCCAGATAGTGATTGTTTTGCGAGTAATAGCGCTCCTGCTGTTGCATCAGGCGCAGCAGGGCCGCCTGCCCCTGCACCCGCTTGGCGCGCACGAGATGGCCTTGATAAGCGGGCACGGCCAGCGCCAACAGCAGGCTCATGATCGCCAGCGCGGACAGCAGTTCGATCAGGCTGAAGCCCGGCGGGCGGGCAGCAAGAGCGCCACCGTTTGCAGCGGCCCGGTTCTGCCTTGCCAACGTTCCCATGCGATCTTCCTTTCCAAAAAGCGCCTGCCGATACGCTGCAACCGCCTTGCCGGGGCCTATTTTTTCTTGGCCGCCTCGTGCAATTCGCGCCAGTTCGCCACTTCGCGCCAACTGAGGCGCCGGGCCGGCAACGGCGCGCTGACGACCTTGACGCCCGCCACGCTGGCCGCGCCGGGCAAGCCAGGCTGCAGCACGGCCAGTTCCTTGCGCCCCTCGGCCCGCCCTGCCGCCGTCGCGGCGCCCACCGTGCTGTTCAGTTCCAGCGCCAGCGGCGGCGCGCGCGCCAGGCCATCGTACAAGCGCCCTGTCTGCGCGCCCGCCTGCACGACCCCGTCGCCATCGGCGGCAAAGCCGCTCAGCACATCGAGCACGTACAGGCGGGTGGCCGGCCTGGCGCAAGGATCGCGCCCCGGCAGGACGGTATTGAACAGCACCTTGCCGGCGGCCAGCACGGCACTGTTGATGCTGCGTTCGCCCGTCTGCGCGGTATCGAGAAAATCGAGGTACCAACCGCGCATGGCATCGCTGCCCGTGTAGCGCAGTTCGGCGCCATCGACGCGCACGCCGCCCGTCGCCTCGCTCAGGCTGCGCTGTTCCAGGTCGGCCCGGCTGCGCGTGGGAGACGACTTCCGCACATCGTCGTGCACGGCGTAAAACGACTGCGACAGGAAAGCGGCGGGCCAGGTATCGGCCGCCTCGACCAGCTTGCCCGTGCCGAACAGCAGCAGATAGCCGCCACCGGGCGCATACGCCACGCTCAGTTGCTGCGTCACGGGCTGGCGCCGGCCCTGCGCATCGCGCGCGACAAAGACGAGCTTGCGTCCCTGCCCCTCTTTCCATGGCGGCCCGCCAGCCATGTCGAGGCGCCAGATATTGCCCTGTAAATCGCCCGCATACTGGAAAGCCAGCGCGCCGTCGCTGCCCGGCACCACGGAGGGCGGACCCAGCGCGTGGGGGGCGGCATCGGCGCCCGTATCGGCCTCGCTGCCATGGCCACCATCACCGCCGCCGCTGGCCACAGGCACCTTGAGCCGGAAGTAATTACTTCCCAACTTCCATGGTGTGCCGGGCGCCTTGTCCAGCGCCAGCAGGAAGATGGCGGCGGCCGATGCGGGCGCCGTCGTGTCCTTGCCGTCATTGACATGGTTGTTGTAGCCGCTGGCGACGATGGCAAAATCACGGTAGGCCGGCGCCCCCTCCTTGCCGCCCATGTTGATGCGGGCGAAGGCGGGCAGTGCGCGCACGTTGCCCATGAGCCTGTCGTCGCGGTCCGTAAACTCCCACAGCGCCCCATCTTGCGCGAAGCGGGCCGGATCCGTGATATCGAGCGCAAACACGCCTTGCGCTCCGCCACCCATGCCCGACACCAGCACCGTCTTCCAATGTCCCGACGCTTGCACTTCCGCCGTGGCCGCCGCGCCGTCGAGCAGTGGGCCGGGGCTGTAGTGAGTGCTCGCAGCGGCGACAGCAAGGCGCAGCAGCGCTTGCGGCAGATAGGCAAACACTTCACTGCCCGTACGCGCATCGAACGCATGCAGCAAACCATCGTTGGCGCCCAGGTACAGCATTTTGCGCCGCTGCAGCAGCGCCTTGCGGTGCACGCCATAGCTGGCGCCCGGCATGCCCAGCCC
The DNA here is from genome assembly GCF_020858035.1 of Janthinobacterium sp. EB271-G4-3-2. Classification (NCBI taxonomy): domain Bacteria; kingdom Pseudomonadati; phylum Pseudomonadota; class Betaproteobacteria; order Burkholderiales; family Oxalobacteraceae; genus Janthinobacterium; species Janthinobacterium sp. EB271-G4-3-2. The sequence continues at coordinate 253,327 of NZ_JACYMG010000009.1, forward strand.
CGGCGCGCCCACGTACAGCAGATTGCCATGCGGCGCGGTACCCAGGCTGCCTGAGCGGCGCCGCAGGAAGCCACCCGGCTGGCCCGTCTCGTGCGTGCGCTGTCCCAGCAGATACGCCAGGCGCGCTTCTCCCCGTCCATCGCCACCGTCGAATGCGCCGCGCTGTTCCGCGTCGAGCCCCTTCCAGGCCAGCGGCATCAGGGCGCCCTTGGCGTCGATCGTATAGACGGGACGCAAGGCCGCCGGCGCTCCATCCGGCGCGGGCTTATCCTGGCCGCCGGCGCGCCACCATGGCTTGCCGGGAAGCACTGCGCCATCGGCGCCCACGGCAAACGCGGTGCGCGACACGGTCATGCCGCCATCGGCCAGGCGCAGCTGCGTCTGGAACCAGTACGCTTCTTCCGTACCGCTGGCCAGCGCCATCAGGGCTGGCCCCGCCAGCGTCGCCGCCAGCGTGCCCTTGTCGGCGGAGACAAAGGCTGCGCGCAGTCCCGCGATCAGGGCGGCCGGATCGCTGCCGGACAAATAATGGGCGGGCCAGCGGCCATCCAGGCTCCATTCATCGAACGCGCTGCCCGTCGCGCTCTTGAACGGATTGGCGTCGCCGTTCGCATCGAGAAAGCCGCCATATTTTGCCGCCAGCAACAGTGGTGTGGTGGTGGGCACGCCGGCCGGGTCGCCCTGGCGCAAGTCGCCCGCGTAGTGCTCGACCTTTGCAACGCCGTCGTTCTTGCCGCCAGGACGCAAGGCTTGCACATGCGACCAATAGGCCAGCCCTGCCGCATGGTAGCTGGCGCCGCCCGCCCCGTCGGCCAGCAATTCCAGTGCCGCCAGGTCCGGCCGTGGCGCGGGATTGCCCTGCGCGCCGCCGCTTTCCAGGCTGGCCACCGCATGCGTCCAGGCCATCGCGTCGAACGGCGGCGGCGAGAAGCCATCGGCAGCGCGTGCGCGGTCGCCGTTGGATGCGGGAGCCACAGGGACATTACCGGGCACATAGCGGTCGCCCGCCATGCCCGCATCGCCCAGGCTGACGACGATGTGGCGCTGGCAACCGGCCGTTTGCGGGTCGCTCCAGGGCGTCACGACCGGCAAGCCGTCGTCAATGGCAGACGGGGCCGTGGCGGGCGGCACGACAGGGCTTGCCTGCCGTCCTTGCAGGTAGCGCAGCGATTCGTACAGCAATTCAGCCAGCGGCGCCGCCTTCGCGTACGCGCCCGGATGCCCGGCATTGCCGCGGCCGAGGCCATTGATGTAAGCGGTCACCCCGCCGCCAGGGCCCGCAGCCTGAGACGTAGATTGAGTCGCATACACGCCGTTGGCGGGATTCCACTCGGCGTCGGCATTGTCTTGCGGCATAAAGTCGGGCGCCGCCCAGCGTTGCCTGCCCACGTGAGCCAATGGCGCACGCAGCACGCCGCCATACACGGGGCCGGCATTGCCGGACACGCCGTTCAAGTGGCCAAACACGCCCACGCGCACCCTGCCGCCATGGCGCTGCACGGCGCCCACCGGCTTGTAGTTCTTGCCATACGCGAGGCACAAGTCGTCGCGCAGCGGCCCTTCATCGGCATCGCAAACGCGCACGCGCGCGAGGAACACACCGTGCGTGGCCGCAGCGCCAGGTACGTCGCAACTGCCGCCCGGGGGCAAGCTGGCGTCGCCGAACAGCAGGCGATTACGGCAGGAAACGATGGCCAGTTGCGCCAGCGCAAACGGCGTCGCCGCCGCCACGCCCGCCTGCAAGACCTTGCGCGGGAAAAAGACGGGGTGGGCAAAGAAGTCGATGGGGCTGTCCGCATCGGGCAAATAGGCGCGCTGCAGCACCGTCTTGCGCACTTCGTCGATGACGCGGTCGCCGCCCGTCAAGGCATAACGGACGATGTCGAGCATGCTGGCGCCGGCCCAGTTGAGAAAGTTGCCGCTGAAACTGTCGCCGCCGCAGCCATGCAAGGCATCGGCCGGTTTCAGCACGGAGAAGTAAGCGGTCGCTATGCGCAAGTCCGGCAGCATGACGCCGTCCTTGCTGCGGTACGGATAGCTGTAGCACATGCGCGCATGGAAGTACCCTGCGTATTCGCGCTGCGGCGCATAGTCGCCGCCATGCGCGGCAGCGGCGGCAGCGTGCGTGAGGGACAGGTTGAGCAGCAGATTCGGCGGCACCCTGGCGCCGTACAAACCCGCGTCGTCCCGCGCCAGCACCACGGGAGGAGCAGCCGCGATGGCGGCGCCGCAAGCCAGGCAAACGAGGCCGACCAGCAGCCGCCAGCCGCACCAAAGCGCCCTCATGGCCCCGCTCCCACCGCCTGCTTGCGGTAATAACTTTGCAGCACGACTTGCGTGCTTTCCTGCGCCCCAAAACCGATGGCCGTGATGCGGTACACATAGCTTTCCGTGGCCATGCCGCCGGCCATTGCCGTAGCCTGCGCCCCGGGCGGGTGAAACGGCAGCAGTTCGATCAGGTAGCGGGGCCGGCGCGACGGCAGAAAACCCTGTCCTGTCTGCATGACGGCACCCGTAAACTGGCCATACGGCACCGCGCGGCTGCCAGCGTCGGCACCATCGAGGTCCGTGCTTAGCCAGAGGGCCGGCGCGTCCGGCGCTGCGGGCAGGCACAGGCCCAGTGCGCCTCCCTCGCCGCAGCCGTCCGCGAAGCCGGCCGCACTGCCTGGCGCGAAGAGGCTGCTGCGTCCCGGCGCACCAGGTAAACCTTCGATATCGTTCTGCGCATCCACCAATGCCTCCTCCGCCGCCTGAAACGCGATCTGCCGGTCGCGCTCGCCGCGTGCCGCCTTCTCGCCCTGCAAGGCCATCTGCGCCGCCGATATGCCCAGCAACAAGATAATCACCAGCAGGCACAGCACATACACGAGGGTGGCGCCACCGTGGCGTACGCAAGTTGGGCACCACGGTTCGCAACGGCGGATGCCCCTGCCTGCCATCGCGCCGCCCGCCTAGGCCGGCCCGTTGCGCAGCATGATGCTCGTCTGCACCAGTTGCCGCGGCCGCGAGCGCGTCGCGGCGGGCAAGGAGGCGCGCGCGATGCGCACGCCCGTGTCGCCGGCGCCGTGCGCCTCGGCATATGCCTTGCCGAACAGGTCGAACTGCGCCGGCCCCAGTTCCGTCATCTTGTCCGCCTGGCCCGCCTCGCCATGCAGCAACAGGGCCACGCGCACGCTGGCCACGCGCTTCCAGTGCGTGCGCCGGTGCAGATCGCGCTGGCGCGCGGCCGCATCCGCCCCCTCCAGCACCAGCGCCGCATCGTAGGCCTCAAGCGCGCTGGCGTTGACATACTGGTTCGCCACGCCATCGGGCGGCGTATCCGTGTCGAGGCCATACAGGACCTGGAAAGCGTCGACGCCACGGATGATGGCGTCCGCGCCCCAGCCGTTCTCGCCACGGTATTTGCAGCGCAACTCGCCCTCGCCATCGGCACCTTGCGCCACATAGAAAATGCTCCAGCCCCGCTGCGCCTCCGTTTGCGCGGCACCCACGCCGAAGCCCGCGCAATTGAGCACGGAGCCGTCGCCGCCCTCTTCCTTGCCGGCGCCGTAATAGCGCAGGGCCAGCACGTCGCTGCCATGCAGGGCGCCGGGCAAAGCCTGGCTGATGCCCTCGCTGTTCTTGCCCAGGCTGCGCGCATCGAGCCCGGCCACATTCGCGCTGTCGTCATCGGCATGGGCGACGGGCGCGGCGCTGCTGTCCCAGTTCACGTACGCCGTCTGGCGCACGGCGCGGGCGACGGTGTCGAGCGCATAGCGGCCGTTGTCATCGAGCCGCGCACTGGCGGACTGGTCGCCATAACCGCCGCTGGCCGCCAGCAATACGCTACCGGCGGCCAGCATCAACAGCGCACCCAGCGACAGGGCCACCAGCAATTCGACCAGGCTCATGCCGCGATGCCGATACAGGACCTCGCTCATGCACCGCCTCCGCCCAGCTGGAATGCCAGCCTGGGCAGCGACTCGCCTGCCGCATCCACGGCGGGCGAGCCATCGGGCAAGCGGGCGCGCCAGCCCAGCTTGATGACGATGGGTGCGCCCTTGCCGCCGCTGCACGCCCACTGCAAGCCTTGGGCGGCGGCATCCCATGCGGAAGTGTCGCGGCAGATATGCAGGCGCGCGCCGGGCAAGGCCGCATGCAGCCGCTGCTTCCATTCGGCGATATCGAATTGCGCCAGGTCGGCCGCGCTGCAGACAGTGGCGCCGAAGCAGTCAGGCGCACCGCCGCCTGCTTCGGCGTCGTCCGCCGCCGCGTAGGCCACGTTCAGGTAGGGATTGCCCGTATCGGGGCCATTCATGAGCACGCTGTTCGCGCGCATGCGTTCGGCCATGCCGGCAGCCAGTTGCACGCCCGCCGACAACAGCGCCGACTCGTGGCGGGCGCGCAGCGAGTGCAATTGCAGGATGCTGGCGCCCAGCAGACCCAGCGCCAACAGCAGCAGCGACACGAGCACCTCGACGAGGCTGCTGCCACCGGCAGAAAACATAGTGTGACCGCCCTTGCGCATGCGCTACTCCCTTCCGCAGAAAGAGTCGCAGGAACAGGCGGCCCAGCTACAAGATAGGCGCGCGCAAAAAGCCGGGTCTGCGCTGGCGCAAACAACACGGCAATAAGATGGGAAGAACAGCGGTGGGATTGATCAGGCCGCTTGCCAGGCGAACGCTGGTGTGGTGAACATGGGGCGCATGACCAGCCCCGCCTTCAACAAGGTGGACGTCAGGGCTTGCGCGCCTGCCCCACTTCGGCGATCGCATCCTGGAATTCGGCCAGATCTTCGAAATTCTTGTAGACGGAAGCGAAGCGGATGTAGGCGATCTTGTCGAGGCGCTTCAATTCTTGCATGACGAGTTCGCCGATATAGCCGGAATCGACTTCACGCAAGCCGCTGGTCAGCAGCTTTTCCTGGATGGACGCGATGGCCGTATCCACCGAGGCGGCCGCAACGGGACGCTTGCGCAAGGCCAGCATCAGACTGCCGCGCAACTTATCCGCAGCGAACTCCGTCCGGCTGCCATTCTTTTTGACGACGGCCGGCATGATAAGTTCAATCCGTTCGTACGTGGTAAAACGCTTGTCGCATTTGCCGCAGCGGCGGCGGCGCCGAATGGCATCCCCTTCCTCCGATACGCGCGTATCGAGAACCTGGGTGTCGCCGTGCTGGCAAAATGGACATTTCATGGGCTGGCTACAACTTTATAGTAATAATTACGGGAAATCGCCGCCCTTGTACAAAGGGCGCCCGAATCACTCCGGGCGCCCTTGGGCACGAAGGAATGTGTCATACAGAATCTTACTCCGTATGACACATTCTGGACAAATTATTATGCGGCGTACACAGGGTGCGCGTCGGCCAGTACTTTCACGGCCGCTTTCACGCGCTCGATGATGGCGGCGTCATGCGGATTGTCCAGCACGTCGGCGATCAGGTTGCCCACTTCTTCCGCTTGCGCTTCCTTGAAACCGCGCGTCGTCATCGCCGGGCTGCCCAGGCGGATGCCCGAGGTGACGAATGGTTTTTGCGGGTCGTTCGGGATGCCGTTCTTGTTGCAGGTGATGTGCGCGGAACCGAGGATGGCTTCGGCTTCCTTGCCCGTCAGGTTCTTGGCGCGCAGGTCGACCAGCATGACGTGCGATTCGGTGCCACCGGACACGATGCGCAGGCCGCGCTTGATCAGGGTTTTCGCCAGCACGTCGGCGTTCTTGATCACTTGCTTCTGGTATTCGACGAATTCAGGGCTCAGTGCTTCCTTGAAGGCGACGGCCTTGCCGGCGATCACGTGCATCAGCGGGCCGCCCTGGATACCAGGGAAGATGGCCGAATTGATGGCTTTTTCGTGTTCGGCCTTCATCAGGATGATGCCGCCGCGCGGGCCGCGCAACGATTTGTGCGTGGTCGATGTGACGAAGTCGGCGAACGGCACCGGGTTCGGGTACAGGCCGGCGGCGATCAGGCCGGCGTAGTGGGCCATGTCGACCATGAAGTAGGCGCCAACTTCCTTGGCGATCTTGCCGAAGCGTTCGAAGTCGATCTTTTTCGAGAATGCGGACGCGCCGGCGATGATCAATTTCGGCTTGCGTTCGCGCGCCAGGCGCTCCATTGCCTCGTAGTCGATGTCTTCTTCCGCCGTCAAACCGTAGGACACGACATCAAACCATTTGCCGGACATGTTCAGCGGCATGCCGTGGGTCAGGTGGCCGCCTTCGGCCAGCGACATACCCATGATCAGGTCGCCTGGTTTCAACATGGCAAAGAACACGCCCTGGTTCGCTTGCGAGCCGGAGTTCGGCTGCACGTTCGCGCATTCGGCGCCGAACAGCTGCTTGACACGGTCGATGGCCAGTTGCTCGGCCACGTCGACGTATTCGCAGCCACCGTAGTAGCGCTTGCCTGGATAACCTTCGGCGTACTTGTTCGTCAGCTGCGAGCCTTGCGCTTCCATTACGGCTGGCGACGTGTAGTTCTCCGACGCGATCAGTTCGATGTGATCGTGCTGGCGCGTGTTCTCTTTTTGAATGACGGCGAACAATTCAGGATCGACGTTGGCGAGGGTGTGATCTTTTGCAAACATGTAAAAACTCCAAGTATGAGGGTGCTTGTACTGGCAGATTGGATCGAATGAGGGGAGCCGGCGTTAAGTGAATAACAACATTGGACAGGCAGCCTCTTCGTGCTTTTCCATAGTGGCTACCCAGGCGAACGGCTGATGAAAAATCTCACGTTTCCCGGTGGGTGCCCACCTTTCGCCGGTTTGCCGACCGCCATCCATGGAGATCGCCCGACTTTTCGCCAGTCACGTGAGACGTAATGGAATGCAAATTGTAAGTTAAGTGCCGAAATTGAGCAAGGAATGCAACCGTGCGGCTATAATCGCCGCGCGCCACCGCAGCCCGGACACGGCCACAGGCCGCCCGGAGCATGCCTGCGGCTCTTAAGCTGGACTTAAACCTGGTCATGGCTTGTAAGCGTATGTTACGAAGCTTGCCATTGCACACGCCGGATTTACAATGCTGCGGTGCAACTTATATGCAGCTTTTGCATGGCTTTCCAGCAAGCGCCCACAGTCACAAGAAGAAAAATCGCGTAAAATGTTGCTCAATCTCACTACTGGCGCAATAAACATGCCTTCAGTCTTTACCTGGAACGTACGTGTCTACTATGAAGACACCGACGCCGGCGGCATCGTCTATTACGCTAACTACCTGAAATTCTTCGAGCGCGCGCGCACCGAATGGCTGCGCGCCATCGACGTGGGCCAGCAGGAATTGCTGGAGCAGCATGACGCGATGTTCGTTGTCAAAAGCGTTAACGCCGACTATCATGCGCCAGCCAGGCTCGATGACACGGTAAGATTGACATTAAGCATAGAGAAAATGGGGCGCGCCTCCATCGTTTTCCTGCAACAAGCCTGGTGCGGCGACAGCCTGCTCAACACGGCACGCGTCAAGATCGGCTGCGTCGATTCGGCACTGCGCCCGCGCGCCGTGCCCGATGCGGTAGCGGCCCGCATGCGCGCCGCCTGAACCCCACCCGCCACTCCGGATAATTCACCCAACAGACTGCCAGCCAATGAACGTTACACAAGATCTTTCTTTCCTCGCGCTCATCTCCAATGCCCACCTGATCGTGCAACTGATCATGGCACTGCTGCTGCTGATTTCCCTGACCAGCTGGACCTACATTTTCCGCAAGATGTTTGCCGTGCGCCAGGCGCGCAAGCAAACCATCGAATTCGAACGCAGCTTCTGGGCGGGCGGCAACCTGCATGCGCTGCACCAGAACGCCAGCGGCAACCGCGACCAGAGCGGCGCGCTGGCCCGCATCTTCGACGCCGGCATGGGTGAATTCATCAAGGGCAAGGCTTCCTACGGTTCGCGCGACGCGCTGGACGTCGGTGCCGTGCTCGACGGCGCACGCCGCGCCATGCGCGCCGCCTTCCAGCGTGAAATGGACGTGCTCGAATCGCACCTGGCCTTCCTCGCTTCCGTCGGCTCCGTCTCGCCGTACATCGGCCTGCTCGGCACCGTCTGGGGCATCATGAACGCCTTCCGCGGCCTGGCCAACGTGCAGCAAGCCACCCTGGCCGCCGTCGCGCCCGGCATTGCCGAAGCGCTGATCGCCACGGCCATCGGCCTGTTCGCCGCGATTCCCGCCGTCGTCGCCTACAACCGTTTTTCGCATGACATCGACCGCCTGGCGATCCGCTTCGAGAGCTTCGTCGAGGAATTCTCCAACATCTTGCAGCGCCAGTCGCGCTAAGAGGGGGCAGCGTCCATGGGTTCCTCATTCAATAGCGGCGGCATGCGCGGCGGCCGTGGCCGCAAGTTCAAGTCCGAGATCAACGTCGTGCCGTACATCGACGTGATGCTGGTGCTGCTGATCATTTTCATGGTGATGCCGTCGTCGAACAATCCCAGCGTGGTGAACTTGCCCAACGCGGAAAAGTCGGCGAAACCACCCGATGACTATATTCAGATCGTGCTGAAACCGAATGGTTCGCTGTCGATCGGCGTCATCGGCAAGGAGCAGTTGTCGCCGGAAACGGAACCGAACCGCGACGCCCTGCTGCGCAAGCTGCGCGGTTTGCACGAGAGCAATCCAGACTATCCCGTGATGATCGCGGGCGACAAGGAAAGCAAGTACGACGATGTGATCCAGCTCATTTCGGAAGCGAAAAAGATGGGCATTACCCGCGTTGGCCTGGCCACCAAGTAAGCGCAGCATCCTGTTTCCAGACTTGACCGTTTTTAGATAGACTAGACTTTGCAGAACAAACAAATCGACCATGTACTCGGCAAGCCCTACAGCGTGCCGCGCGAACGCAGCCGCTGGCCCTCGCTGGGCCTGGCGCTGGCGATGCACCTTGGGCTGCTGTTTTTCCTGTGGGTGGGCGTACACTGGCAAAATACGGAACCTGTCGCCGTCGAAGCGGAAGTGTGGGACATGAAAGTGCAGACGGCCGCGCCGCCGCCCGAAGTGGCGACGGAACCGGAGCCGACACCAACGCCGCCGCCGGAACCGGAAGTGGAACAGCCGGCCCCGCCGCCACCGCCGCCGGTGGCCGCGCCCGAGCCGAAGGTCGACCTGCGCGAGGCGGAGATCGCCCTCGAGCGCAAGAAGGCCAAGCTGAAGGAAGACAAAGAGAAAGCGGCAGCCGAAGAACGCCGCAAGCAGGAACAGAAGGAACGCGAGGAAGAAAAGCGCGAACTGGAAAAACAGAAGCAGAAAGAAAAAGACAAGGCTGACAAGCTGGAAAAAGAAAAGGCCGACAAGCTGGAGAAAGCCAAGCAGGCCAAAGAGAAAGAAAAAGCGGCGGAAGAAAAAGCCGAGAAAGAACTGTCCGATAAAAAAGCGGCGGCGGAAAAAGCTGCCAAGGCGAAAAAAGCGGCGGAAGAGAAAAAGGCCGCCGACAAGGCGCGCGCTGCGGAAATGAGCCGCATCACGGGTGCGGCGGGCGCCGGCACGACGGGCACGGCCGAGAAATCGACCGCGCCACGCAAGGACAGCGGCTATGTCGCTGCCCTGACGAGCAAGATCAAGAGCAATATCGCGTACAGCGGTAGCACGGACGTGCCGGGCAACCCGCGCGCCGTGTTCAAGATCGAGCAACTGCCAACTGGGGAAATTATTTCGGTCCGAAAGATTAAAAGTAGCGGCCTGCCGGCGTATGACAGCTCGGTGGAAAACGCCATTAATAAATCGTCGCCACTGCCGAAGAAAAAAGACGGCACCGTGGAACGCGAGATTGAACTCATATTCGAGATGAAGGATTTGCCTAAATGATGACCATGAAAAAAATGAGCTATGTCGTGCTCTGCGCCAGCCTGATGCTGGGAGCGTCCAGCGCCCAGGCGCAGCTGCGCGTGGAGATTACGGGGATCGGCAGCAACCAGATTCCGGTGGCTGTCGCCAGCTTCGTCAATGAATCGGCGGCGCCGCAATCGCTGTCGGGCATTATCAAGGCCGACCTGGCACGCAGCGGCGTGTTCAAGCTGATCGACGCCGATGCGCCCGTATCGGAAACGGCGCCCGTCAGCTACGAACAGTGGAAGTCGCGCGGCGCCGACGCGCTGGCGGCCGGCACCGTGCAAAGCATGGCCGATGGCCGCATGGACGTGCGCTACAAGCTGTTCGACACCATCAAGGGTGCGCAGATTTCCAGCATGAACAATGCGGCCGCGCCGCAGTTCAACCGCTTGCTGGCGCACAAGATCGCCGACGATATTTATGAAAAGCTGACGGGTGTCAAAGGCGCGTTCGCCACGCGCATCGCCTACGTCACGCAATCGGGCCGCGAATACCGCCTGGAAGTGGCCGACGCCGATGGCGAAGGCATCCAGGTCGCCCTGCGCTCGAACGAGCCGATCATTTCACCTGCCTGGTCGCCGGACGGCACCAAGGTCGCGTATGTGTCGTTTGAAAAGAAAAAGCCCATCGTCTACGTGCAAAACCTGGTCACCCGCCAGCGCACCATCGTGTCGAATGAAAAAGGCAGCAATTCCGCGCCGAGCTGGAGCCCGGACGGCTCGCGCCTGGCCGTGGCCCTGTCGCGCGACGGCCATACCCAGATCTACACCGTCAATGCCGACGGCAGCGGCTTGCGCCGCGCAAGCACCAGCAGCGGCATCGACACGGAACCTCAATTCTCGGCCGATGGCCAAAGCATTTACTTCACCAGCGATCGCAGCGGCGGACCACAAATCTACCGCATGTCGGTCAGCGGTGGCGAAGCCAAGCGCGTGACGTTTGGCGGCTCCTACAACATCAGCCCGCGGATTTCGTCCGACGGGAAGACCCTTGCTTATATTTCCCGTCGCGACGGCAATTTCCAGCTCTACGCGCTCGACCTGGCTAGTGGCCAGGAACTGCGTCTGTCGGACACCGCCAACGACGAATCACCGAGCTTTTCGCCCAACGGGAAATATATCATGTACGCGACCGAATCCGGACGACGCAAGTCGCTGGCAGTGGTATCGGTGGATGGCCGCGTCAAACAGCGTTTGACTACGCAAGCTGGCAATATCAAGGAGCCCACCTGGGGTCCTTTTATGAAGTAAATGCTGTACAGTTTCACCTTTAACCATGACCCGGAGAATAAAAATGAGTAACTTTAAAAGTTTGGCTTTCATCGCCGCTACCGCAGCCCTGCTGTCCGCCTGCAGCACCCCAGTCAAAGTAGCAGAAACCCCAGTGGTTGAGCGCGCCCCTGAAAAAGTCGCGGCTCCAGTTGACACCCGTCAAGTTCAGCCAGTAACGACCGCATCGGTCGATCCACTGGACGATCCAAAAGGCGTGCTGGCTAACCGCAGCATCTACTTCGACTTCGACAAGTACGTCGTGCGCGAAGCGGACACCCCAGTCGTGCAAAACCACGCTGCTTACCTGGTAAAAACGCCTAGCCGCAAGATCCTGATCCAAGGTAACACCGATGAACGCGGTGGCGCTGAGTACAACCTGGCCCTGGGCCAGAAACGTGCTGAAGCCGTGCGCAAGTCGATGGCAGCCCTGGGCGTGCCAGAAGGCCAAATGGAAGCCGTGTCGCTGGGCAAAGAAAAGCCTAAAGCACAAGGCAGCAACGAAGCGGCATGGGCAGAAAACCGCCGCGCTGACATCGTTTATTGATGTTGATAGGTGAGCGCGCCAGCATTGGCGCTTACCTAACTGGCCAGTCATAGGCATAATAATGGGGCGCAGCGCGGTGATTCACCGCCCGGCGCCCCGTTTGCATGTTTGCGTAACCTTAGAAAGCCCGACCCATGATGACATTCTCGAAAGCCGGCGTCGCCGCCGCCTTGATGGCCGCGTTTGCCTACCTGCCCCTGCACGCCAACGCCGCCCTGTTCGATGACGACGAAGCGCGCAAGGCCATCCTCGAGCTGCGCGCCAAGGTCGACGCCATGGCGCGCGACCTGAACAGCCGCGTTGACAGCAAGGCGGACAAGACCAGCACCTTGAGCCTGATCAACCAGCACGACCAGACCATGCAAGAGATCGCCCGCCTGCGCGGCCAGATCGAAGTGCTGGGCAACGACCTGGCGAATGTGCAAAAGCGCCAGAAGGATTTCTATACCGACATCGACGCGCGCCTGCGCAAGCTCGAGCCGCGCCAGGTCACCATCGACGGCCAGGAAGCGGCCGTGGGCGTGTCCGAGCAAAGCGCGTACGAATCCGCGTTCGGCCTGTTCAAGTCGGGCGACTACAAGGGCGCCGTCACGGCCCTGGACGCCTTCGTGAAACGCTATCCGGAATCGGCCTACGCGGCCAACGCGCAATACTGGCTGGGCAACGCCTATTACGCCCAGCGCGACTGCAAGAACGCCATCACGGCCCAGCAGGCAGTGCTGAAACACTACCCGGACAGCCCGAAGGCGCCCGACGCCATGCTCAACATCGCCAGCTGCTACACGGAGCTGAAAGACAAGCCGAACGCCACCAAGACCCTGAACGCCCTGATCTCGCGCTACCCGGAATCGAGCGCGGCGCAAGCGGCCAAGGAACGGGCCGGCAAAAAGTAAAAGCAGGGAAAAAGTTGCCCGTTAGGTTTGACAGAATCCCGGGCACCCCCTATAATCTTCCTTCTTCGGGTCGTTAGCTCAGCTGGTAGAGCAGCGGACTTTTAATCCGTTGGTCGCAGGTTCGAATCCCGCACGGCCTACCACGAATACGCAGTACTGATCTGCTTGCGAGTTGTTATAGCAAGCATTTTTTTACGGCACAGTGTTACCGAAGTTGTTGTAAAAAGTTTTTGGGTCGTTAGCTCAGCTGGTAGAGCAGCGGACTTTTAATCCGTTGGTCGCAGGTTCGAATCCCGCACGGCCTACCAAATACTATGAAGAAGCCAACCGTTCGCGGTTGGCTTTTTTGTTTTTCAACTCAACTCCCGATCCCGCAAACAAAAATAGTGTTACAGTATCTATATCTTGGCTCAACTCACTTTGAATTGAAATTTCATGCATAGAATTGTAAAAAGTCATTTGGATAGCTTCATAAAAGAACATGGATTCTTAAGCGACGATGAAGCCACGCAGTTTGAGAAATTCTGTAACTACTGCTTTTTACATCAACGCATTTCAAGCAAGCTTGATCTGGATGATATTACAACACTAACTGATGATGATGGCATGGATGGCGTCGCGCTGGTTGTAAACGAGGATTTAGTACAAAGCAAAGAAGATGCGGATGTTATTTTTGGCAAAGATAGACGAAATAATGACGTAGACATTTGTTTTGTTCAGGCCAAACGATCTGACAGCTTCGATCTTGGAGATTTTCTAAAATTTAAAGACTCGATATTAAGATTCCTAAGTCAGGCCCCATACTTGGCTATCAGCTCTCTACAAAAAGATGTACGAGCTGCATTTGACGTGGCTATCGATAATGCTCCAAAAATTCGCGGTGGGAAACCCTCATTATTTGCTCACTTCGTGACTACTGGGGTATACACTTCTCAGTCAGCATTTGAAGTAGCAAAAAGAGAAATGCTTTCTCAAATTGAGTCCATGGGGCTCTTTTCGAAAATTGATATCAAAATATTTGGACGTGACGAATTAGTCAAATCTTGGGTCGACAGCTATAGCGGCGTAGAAGCAACGTTATTAATGCATTCGCACGCTGGCCTTCCTCAACTTTCAGGAATTGCAGAGTCTTACTTAGCAGTAGTAAAGGCCAAAGACTTTATCCAGCAAATTTTATCAGGCCCAGACGGAACAATTCGAGGTCAAATATTTGAAGACAATGTTAGACACTATCTAGGCTCAGAAAATCCTGTCAACCGTTCAATAGGTGATACATTAGAGCAAGCCGAGACAAGTTCACGATTTCCAGTATTGAATAATGGGGTAACGCTCGTTAGTCCAGATATTGTGGTTCAAACCAATCGTCTCTTCATAAAGAACTTTCAAATTGTTAATGGCTGCCAGACCTCACATGTTCTCTTCGACAACAAGGATAAAATTGGAGATGACGTAATGGTAACACTAAAAGTAGTAGAAACAGATGACGAAGATATATTTGGTGAATTAGTTCGCGCAACAAATAGCCAGAGTGCAATTCCCGAATCACAATTTCTATCCCTAAGTCCAATAGCAAGGAAGGTTGAGGCATATTTCAATACATTTGAAGGGCAGGAAGGGCGCCTATATTTTGAAAGAAGAGACCGACAATATGTTGGCAAAGGCGTACCTACATTGCGCATCGTGGATCTAGATGCCGCTGCGCGCGCTGTATGCGCAATGTATTTGCAACGTCCTGATTTGGCATTCAAATATCCAAAACAAATGTATGAAGTTTTAGGACAACAAATTTTTGATGAACAGAACCGTGAAATTATTTACTATTCCAGTGCTTTAGTTTTATACAGAATTCACTTACTAAGTTCCAATGGTGGAATTGCTGGTGCAGTTCGAAAGTACAAATGGCATATCTTAGCTTTAGTGGGTGCCATGATTTCTGGAAAATCAGTTCCACAACTCAATAGCAAAAAAATAGATACCTTTGCACAGAAGATTATTAAAGTCTTCCAGGTTCAAAATGATAAAATCAACGACACGCTGACACGCGCAGAAGCATTGATAGCTGAGCTAGGTGAGATATCCAATGATCGAATGCGCCGCCAAGGTACACTTGATGAATTGTTCGACAGGATATAGCCCCCCTCAAAAACGGCAAGGATCTACCTGCCCAATTAGATGAGTAAAAATCAAAAACTCTTAAAAATCTTTTGATAAACATCTGGCTAAATTTAAATAACTACAATCCTGACCTCTATTAGAATTTTAGTGGATTGGTCGCAGGTTAAAATCCCACACTGACTAAATATTACAGAAAAGCCAACCGTTCGTGGTTGGCTTTTTTATTTTCTAGGCTTGCCTGGATCGCAACCACTCCTTCAGCGCATCATTCATGCGCGTTTGCCAGCCATCACCGGTGGCCTTGAAGGCATCAAGGATCTCGGCGTCGAAGCGTATGGTCGTGCTGACTTTGCCGCCAGTGCCGGCGGGCCTGCCGCGGCGGCGCGCCACTTCCTGTTGCGCCTCGGGACGGGAAACGGGCTTGTCGCCCACTTGCCAGACGCCCTGCTCGAAAAAACCGTCCGTCAATTCGGGCGCATCGTCGGGATCAACCCAGGCTTTGCCAGTATTTTGCGATTTCGCGTTCATTTGCTTTCCTCATGCTGATGATTCTGCGCGCCAGTCCACGCGGCGTCCAGACCAGTACGACCAGGCGCTCGTCGAGCCAGCCGGCAGTGATGAAGCGGGGTTCGCCATAGTCCTGGCGCTGGTCCTGCAGCGTCATGGTGAGTCCGTCAAACACCTCGCGCGCACGCGCAAAGTCGAGACCCCGCTCCCTGAGCGTCTTTTCACGTTTGACAGCATCAAAAGTGATTCTCATTATTTATTGTAGTAACAAATAATGGGAAAATCCAGCCCTGTTTTCGAAGCAAGGGCACCATCAGAGAAGCTACATCTCTGGTCTCAACGCGACGCCAACGCCGGCCTTCCAGCCAGATGCGCGACCACCGTCCCCATCACCCGCCCCAGCGGCACCTCCACCCAGCGGTAAAACGCGGCGCCCGCCGCCAGGCTGGCGCCCCAGGCCGTCAGCATGCCCAAGGCCTGCCACTCCGGTTCGAGCGGCACATACGTGATAAACAAGGCATTCACCAGCAGGCTGACGGGAAAGTGCACGAGGAACACGGCATACGAGATGCGGCCCAGCGCGTTGACGATGCCCCAAGCGCGGCCTTGCGCGGGCGTGCGGGCGCGGCCGAACAGGAACAGGGCGCAGGCGACGATCAGGGCCAGAACGATGCGGCTGCGGTAGTCGACGGCCAGGGCCAGCAGGACGGGCACGGCGGCCATGGCCATGAGCACGGTCATGGCGCCAGGTTTACGGGCCGGATCGCTGGCCCACCAGGCCAGCATGCCCAGACCATAACTGCCGAAGAAATACGGCGCCCAATTGTCCCAGTCCGCGTCCAGATTGAAATACAGCAGGGAAAAGGCGATGCCGACGGTAACGGCCAGCGGCATCAGCCAGTGCCGGCGCCGCTGTCCCGCCACGCGGCCGCTCAGCCACAGCAGCGATACGGTCAGCAGGTACAGCTGGAAATCGATGGCCACGTACCAGGCGCCGGCCGACAGCGACTCATAGCCCAGTACGCCATGCAGCAGCAAGGCATGGGCGCTCAGCTGGCCCAGGGTGACGGCGGCCGACATGGAGTCGTGCATCATCCAGATGCCGGCCACAGGGGTGATCACGGCGGCAAGCAGGGTGGCGGCCAGGAAAGGTGGCGCCAGCTTGGCATAGCGGCGCCAGACCGCTTGTAGAGGGTTGGCGATGCCGGGGCGGCCTGCGGGCGAGAGCGATTTGGCGACGAGAAAGCCGCCGATGACGAGGAACACTTGCACGGCGATGCGCGCGCTGCCACCGAGCCAGTCCAGCAACTCGGGCCACAGCGGTTGCACGTAGTCGGACATGGGCCCGTAAAACGCCAGATGGTGCAACACGATCAACTGCGCCGCGCCCGCCTTCAAACCATTGATCCAGCCAAACTGCGGACGATGTGCCAGGTCCGCCTGTGATACCACTGCTGCTGCCGTCATTCCCTATCCTTGCCGTGCCAGGTAGTCTCGCCAGCCATGCGCGCAACGGGCGCGCGGCCGGGGATTTACCGAAAGGCCGACATCATAGCCGAGCCTGGCACTTCGGTGACGCGCGGCAGGCGACCGATATCAATCCTTGCGCGACAAATCGGCACGCAACAGGGTCTGGATCACGCTGCCGCCCTGCGCGTTTGCGCGCACGGCGACCGCCATGGACGGCATGACGAACAGCACGCCATCCCGCTCTTCCCAGGTATCGAGCAACTGCTCCAGTTCGCGCCCGAGCGATTCGGGCCGCCCGATCTGCCGGGCCAGCTGCGCCGCGCACTTGCCCTCATTGCCGGCGCGGCGCGGACACTCGTCGACGCGCACGAAAGGCGTCTTGCTCTCGCGCAAGCGTGCGGACAATTGCGCGGCCGCCGCCGCCGGCGCGCCATCGAGATACAAATGATAAGACGGCACACGGCAGCATCCCCCGGACAACAACAGCAAGCCGACCCCGGCGCCGAAAGCGCTTGCAGGGGCCGACGGCGCGTAGGCAAACGGCGGCGCGTCGCCATCGCGCACAAAAGTGATGGCCTGCTCGGCGGCGTTCGCGGCGCGCCAGCCCGGCAAACAGGCGGCATTGGCGGCGGCAAAACAGCTACGGTAACCCGTCTGATCGCTGATAAACAATTGCTCGACCGCATTACGCGCGCCGGCAGCCTCGGGCGCGGTGCCGTCCGGCCGCACTTCCCAGCTGCCCGCGCCGTTCTTGTGCCATGGCAGCGCCGTGCGCGACCAGGCCCATAGCCGCTCGTAAGGGTGGAATTGGTAGGTGGGCGCGTCCGCCAGGTAAATTCTCGGCAGCGGGATCGGGTCGCGCCGCTTGCCGTCCGCATCGACGACGAGCACCACGGACGGCGCATATTCGCTGTCGACATAGGCAAACGATGTCCCGTCGGGCGAGATGGCCGCCAGAACATAGGCTTGCAGCTGGCCGTCGCCTTCGCTCGGACTGGGCAACACAGTGGTTTTCAGCGGCAAGCCACGCAACAGGAAACCGGGGCGCTGGTCGCCGGGAAAATAGCGCACGCCTGGGGACAATGGAAAACCATGCGTGTACGTCTCGGTGCCCCGGTAGCCGTCTTTCGACGCCGCGATCTTCTCGACCACGGCCTTGCCCGCTTGCTCGTGGACCAGCGCCAGCACGCTGTCATCGTCAGGCAATCTGACGAAATACACGGGCTGGGCGAAGTCGGTCCAGCGTTCGATGCCATCGGTGGCCTTGACGACGACTTTATCGCTATGGATCAGCCGCATGGAATTGTTGTGCGTGGACATCAGGGAGCCGCCGCCTTGGCGGTACTCGACCGACAAGGCGGCAAACCGCCCGTACGTGTCGGCCTTGGTCACCTTTTCGCCGCGCCGCAGCACGGCGGCATATTCGCCCGTGGCCGGCTCCGTATAAGGCCAGCAGCCAGTCAGCAATACGAAAGCGGCGGCGCACCACCAGCGATACCGTGCGAAATTTTTCATGCGTCTTCAGCCCTTCAGGTCAGGACTGCCCGCCCATGCTGCAAATTCGGCAATCTTGCAGGCATTCTACGGCAGATTCAGGGCTGATTCAGGGCTGATTCGCTTGCGGCTGCTGCGCGAGGATGGCGCCGAGCAAGCCGGGAAAACGGCTCTCGATATCGGCGCGGCGCAGGGTGTTCATGTGCGTCGTGCCCGCGTTTTCCGTGTAGACGAGGCCCGATTCGCGCAAGACCTTGAAATGGTGGGAAACGGTCGATTTCGGCCGTCCGCCGTCCAGGTCGCCGCAAGCGGCCGCGTCGACCCTGGCCAAGTGGCGCACGATGTCGAGGCGAATGGAATCGCTCAAGGCGTAGAGCACGCGTTCGAGGACGAATTCGCTGGCGGCAGGATGTTTGTGTGGACGCATGTGCAGAATCATACAGCATGCGCTATACTAATTCCATTCTTCGAATATTTACGAACTACCGAATCAGCATCTCCCCCTACTTTTTCATCCACACACACAAAGGCCACCATGTCCGCCCTCTTCCAGCCCTACACCCTCAAAGACATCACCTTGCGCAACCGCATCGCCGTGCCGCCCATGTGCCAGTACATGGCCGTCGATGGCCAGGCCAACGACTGGCATCTGTCGCACTACGCGGGCATGGCCCGTGGCGGCGCGGGACTGGTGATCGTCGAAGCGACGGCCGTGGCGCCCGAAGGGCGCATCACGCCCGGCTGCACGGGCATCTGGAACGATGACCTGGCGCAAGCCTTCGTGCCCATCGTCAAAGCCATCAAGATGGCCGGCTCCGTGCCCGGCATCCAGATCGCCCACGCGGGCCGCAAGGCCAGCGCCAACCGTCCATGGGAAGGCGACGACCACATTCCTGAAGGCGACGCGCGCGGCTGGCAAACCATCGCCCCGTCCGCCATCGCCTTCGGCGGCGGCCTGGGCAAGGTGCCGCGCGCCATGGACCTCGACGATATCGCCCGCGTGACACAGAACTTCGTCGACGCGGCCATTCGCGCCCGTGAAGTGGGCTTCGAGTGGCTGGAACTGCACTTCGCCCACGGCTACCTGGCGCAAAGCTTCTTTTCCGCCCACTCGAACCAGCGCAACGATATCTATGGCGGCAGCGTGGAAAACCGCAGCCGCTTCCTGCTGGAAACATTGAAAGCCGTGCGTGAAGTATGGCCCGAGCACCTGCCGCTGACGATCCGCTTCGGCGTGCTGGAATTCGACGGCCGCGACGAGCAAACCCTGCTCGAATCCATCGGCCTCGTGCGCCAGTTCAAGGATGCTGGCATGGACATGATCAGCGTCAGCATGGGCTTTACCATTCCCGACGTATCGATTCCGTGGGGCCCGGCCTTCATGGGACCGATCGCCGAGCGCGTGCGCCGCGAAGCTGGCGTGCCCGTCTCGTCCGCCTGGGGCTTCGGCACGCCGGCCATCGCCGAGCGCGTCGTCAAGGAAGAACAGCTCGACGTGGTGATGGTCGGCAAGGCGCACCTGGCCAATCCGCACTGGGCATACTTTGCCGCCAAAGAACTCGGCGTCGAACGCGCCTCGTGGACCCTGCCGGCACCGTACGCGCATTGGCTCGAGCGCTACTGATCGGTCTTGGGCTTTAACGTTGCCGGATGCCCCTCCAGGGGCAGTTCCGGCAAGAACAACAGGAAGACCAGTCCCGCCAGCAGCAGCACGGCGCCGGCGCCAAACACGCTGGCGATCGCATGGCGGTACACCTCCACCGTCTGCACCGCCGCATGCGCGCCCAGCGCCGACACGGCTTCCACACCATGTTGGTGCAACTGGTGCGCGAGGATGGCGCCGGATGCCGTCACGCCCAGCAAGCCGCCCAGCGAGCGGAAAAAGGCCAGCATGGCCGTGCCCACGCCGCGCCGCGCCAGGGGCAAGGCATTTTGCACGGCGATCGTCATGTTCGGCATCACCAATCCCAGTCCCGTGCCGAGCAGGAAGATGGCCGGCTCGATGACCCAGTAACCGCGCGACGTTTCCATGGCCCAGGCCAGCACGGCAAACGCCAGCAGCGCCACAGCCAGCCCCGCCACCTGCACCATCTTGTACTTGCCCGAGCGCGACAGCACCCGGCCGTTGAACATCGAAGACGCCACCAGCCCCACCATCATCGGCACCGTCATCACGCCGGACTCCGCCGGACTGGTGCCCATCACCAGCTGGAAGAACAGGGGGAAGAAGACGCTGGCGCCCATCAGGCCCATGAAGGTCACGGCCATCACCAGGCTGGCGATATTGAAAGTGCGGTTCTCGAACAGGTCGGGCGGCAGCACGGGTTCATCCACCGTGCCCACGTGCACCGCCAGCCAGATACCAAGCAGCAGCGCGACGCCGCCGCATACCTTGATGGCCAGCGCATCCCACGGCCACTCCGTGCCGCCCAGCGCCAGCACCAGCAGGGCCGCCGTGACGGCGCCCGTCAGCAAGGCCGAGCCCAGATAGTCGATCTTGTGCGCATGCGTGCGCGCCGGCTTGCGCATGGCGCGCGCGATGATGACAAAAGCGGCCGCGCCGATGGGCAGGTTGACGTAGAAAATCCAGTGCCACGACAAGGCATCCGTGATGACGCCGCCCAGCACGGGACCGAGCACGCTGGTGACGGCATACACGATGGGCACCATGCCTTGCCGCTTGCCCCGCTCGGCCGGCGGCACGATGTCGCCGATAATGATTTGCGCCAGCGGCATGAAGCCGCCCGCCCCGAAGCCCTGGATGGCGCGGAAGATGATCAGTTCCGTCATGTTCTGCGCCAACCCGCACAGCACGGATCCGAGCAAGAAGGTCAGCAGGGCCGTAATGATCATGGGACGGCGGCCGTACTGGTCGGCCAGCTTTCCGTACAGGGGCATGGTGGCCGTCGAGGCCAGCACGTAGGCCGTCACCACCCACGACAAATGCGCCATGCCGCCCAGGTCGTCGACGATGCGCGGCAGGGCCGTGGCGACGATGCTCTGGTCCAGCGCGCCCAGGCCCAGCACGGCCATCAGGCCCAGGTAAATGGCGCGCACTTCGCGTTCGGTGACGGGTTTCGCAGCGCCTTTGTCTGCGCCTGCGGCGTGATCGTGGCCGCTCATGCTTGTCCGATCTCAAGCAGCGGCTGCATGGCCGCTTCCAGTGCATCGATCTGCTGCGGTGACAAGCGGGCGATGCGCCGCGCCAGCGCATCGCGGCGGCGCGCACGCAGGGTTTCGAGGATGGCCAGGCCTTGCGCGGACACCTGCAGGCCCGAACGGCGCCGGTCCTGCGGATCGGGCGCGCCGCGCTCGACCAGCCCCGCCTCTTCGAGCGCCTTGACCTGGGCGCTGACGGTCGGTCCGCGCACATTCTGCAGACGCGCCAGCGCGGCCACGCCGATGCCCGGCTGCTCGTGGATCAGGGCCAGCAGCATGTATTGCATCATCGATACGTTACCCTCCAGCTCGCCCCCTTCGCGCTGCATGGAGCGCAACAGGCGCTTGAACGCCACGCGCAAGTCATCGGACAGCGCCAGCGCGCGTTCGGGGATGGGAAGGTCTTCGGTAATGGGCATGGGAATATATAAATAGGTAGACTATCTACCTATATTAGACCGTGCATGAGGGTCATGCAAGGCTTTTTTCCGCCCCGGCCCTTCCCAAAACCGCCATTGGCCGTCATAATAGCCGCCCTTGGGTCGTTAGCTCAGCTGGTAGAGCAGCGGACTTTTAATCCGTTGGTCGCAGGTTCGAATCCCGCACGGCCTACCAAGATTCAGTCGTCATCATGGCAAGCATGTTGATACGGCATAGCGTTACCGCAGTTCAGTTGTAAAGTTTTTGGGTCGTTAGCTCAGCTGGTAGAGCAGCGGACTTTTAATCCGTTGGTCGCAGGTTCGAATCCCGCACGGCCTACCAAATACTTCAGAGAAGCCCACGAATTCGCGTTCGTGGGCTTTTTTGTTTCTGGTCGGTCTCTGGTCGCCTCAAAAACGGAATTCAGGAGATACTCTGCCGTGGGCAGCACCTAGCCCGGCATCATGCATAAATATCATCAAGGTAACGGATTTTTACGATTATAATGGGGTGTCCGGTATCTACAGGTCTAGGTATGGTTGCCTGATACTTAGCTTTCTCATCATCTGGAAGTAACGATAGAAGAGTCTCGTGTGCGATCTGTCTCACTACCGATTTTACTAACCTCAACGCGCCCCCCTTCTGAGAAATATCGGTCCTGATTTTGTCGTCGGCAAAGAGTTCCGGGTTAGATACCGCATCGCCACGGACAAATGATGAGGCATACCTTCCTTGCTCTCTGCTCAGTGCGAAATAATCGGGATGTAGTGGTTTAATGTACCCGGACACCAATTTAGGCGAGAATGCTCGCCATGGAGAGGTGTTTGATGAGCAAGCAAAGACGTACGTTTTCCCCTGAATTCAAACAGCAAGCAGCAAGCTTGGTGCTGGATCAAGGATACAGCCATGTGGAGGCAAGCCGATCCGTTGGCATCGGCGAATCGGTGCTGCGCCGCTGGGTGCAGCAACTGCAGATGGAGCGACAAGGGATCACACCACAGGGCAAGGCAATCACGCCGGACCAGCAGCGTATACAGGAACTTGAGGCGCGCATCGAGCGGTTAGAGCGGGAGAAATCCATTTTAAAAAAGGCTACCGCGCTCTTGATGTCGGAAGGGATCGAACGTACGAGGTAATCGATCAGATTTGTGGT